>NZ_BDJL01000142.1:119348-127382 GCF_001950325.1 Carboxydothermus islandicus | reverse complement strand
TGAAAACGAAGACCGGGCATTGGCGTTAGCGGTAGCGCGGGGAATAATCCCGGTAGTAGCCAAAACCAAGACTGGTTTATATGCGGTAAAAGGTTATGCTACCCGGGCCGATGCTGCCTACGCCATCACCATGGCCGGGCTGATTCAGGTAGCTAAAAATGATAAAACTTTTACCCCGCAATCTGATGTTGCACATACTGATGTAACTTCTCAATTTGTTACTTGGCTTACAGATCCGAGTGTAACTGACCACCGAATTGCTAATTTCTGTATGAAGAGCGGCTGCCATGATAGTAATAGAGATAGCAATAGTGATGGTATAAATGACTATGACAGTATTTTGAGAATCGTCTATTCCACTCACTATTTGATGAGAACTGTAACCGATTTAAATACTGTAAGCAGTTATGCTTATGATAATCATACCGTTGAACCGGGCATGTTTAACCGGGTCTGAGGACCTCCGCACGCAGTTGCCGTGAGCAACTGGATTTCACCTTTGGTTAATACTTTAAATCAATCGGTTTATAACCCTGGTGGCTGTGCACGGTGCCATATTTCGACAAGCAAGTTTTCGCAACCCGGTAATATGGGTAATTTAAGCACATTATTTACTACCAATAATTTAGAAGCCGTAAAAGATGTGGACTGCCTTATTTGCCATTCTACCGATTACTTTATGAAAGACCCTAAAGATGGTAAGGCAAAGGGTGGGGCAAGGGTTGTTGTAACGGTAAATGCAGCAAGCTACCGGTCGGTAAACGTGTACGAGTTTGTCTATCAAATACCAGAATATGGCGAAACCTTTACTCAGTATACCGTTCACTTTAATAAGTTTAATCAATCGGTGCGGGAAACTTATGTTTTAAATTCTATCAAGGCTTTAGTTAAGAAACCAACTCCCGATGCATGTAAGGTATGCCACAACTTCTCTGCCGGTGGACCGTTCTTTAAACGGGGCTTTAATGCTGATGCCGATGTCCACATGGATTCAGTTGGAACAAAAGTATATTGTATCGATTGTCATACACCGTTGCAATATGCTGACTTAACACAATCTCTTAGTGGACAAGCCGGCAAACATTATGCCGGTGCCCATGAATTTTCCATCGGCAAGATGCCGGACCTCTTTACCAACGAAAATCCGGCAAAACAGTGTACCGAATGTCATACCGGTAATATCCACACCAATGCAATTTTAAATGACCACTACCGTCGTATTGATTGCCGGGTATGCCATATTCCGCAAAATATTGGCTTAAGATTAAGAGATTATACTACACCAGTGCTTGATTCAACCTATACTGGTAACTGGCAGGCAAAAGATTACGTAAGAAATACAGGATTACCACCTTTTGTAGTAGCAAATAAAGAATCTGCTGGGCTCCCGTATTATATCTTCAAGCCTGTTGACTATCAGGAAGAACACCGCCATGGTATTAAACCTACCAAGCCTGAAGCCAATAAACCGGGTAATCTTAATGCCAAATTAATGGCCTTTAACGAAATGACGGTAAAAGGCTACTTTGATACAAGAAACGGTAAACTAATTCCGATACAATTGAAACCGTGGTTTACCAGCAGTGATGGAAGCATTTATAACGCAATTTATAAAGGTGCAGCAGACTGGGGTAGCAAGAAGGTAACATTGAGACTGTACGATACCTTCTTATTTACCGGAACTGAAACTTCAAGCAGCTTTAGCTGGAAGATTTCCACTTCTGTATCATACTTCCAAATGGACCACACCATCAAACCTGCATCGCAAGCACTTAAATGTGTCGACTGCCATACTGCATCTGGTATGGTTGCATCGGCTACGAAGAAGTGGCGTAGTACTGGTTATAGTGCTGCTCGTTCCAAACTTTTAATCTTCAGCCAGAAGTAAAAGTTAAACCCCGCTCCAAATTTAACTGGAGCGGGGTCTTTTTAATTTCGTACTTTTTGAAAATAGATTTTGGTTATTTTGAGTTCACCGTTTATTTTTTTAACAATAAAAACGCATTTTTCTTTTTTACCTTTATAACTTATACTTCCGGTGCCATCTGCTAATACGTTTGCCAGAAGCGGGGTAGGATTTGTTTTAAAAAAAGTGGTAAGTTTATTAAAATCGTAATTAATGTTTGGTTGGGAAAGTTCATTTTTAAATCCTTCCCTGTCATTATTTAAAATTAAGGATACAAGTGTTTCCCGGTAGCTTTCTAATTCTTCATTTAAAATTTTTAGTTCTTCAGAAGAAAGCTGCTTTGGATTTTTTATTTCCCTATCTTTATTTTTATTTACAATACTTGCCACAAAATTTGCTGCTTTATCAATCCAGGCAGTTGACTTTGTTTTAATTTGCTCTAAATTTACTTCACACCCGGAAGTAAAAATAAGAGCCGTTGAAATAAAAAGAGCAATTATAAACTTTTTTTTGTGTTTATTTTGCATCATTGTTCCTCCCTGTTATTCATCTTTTTTTATTTAATTCGGCAAATTTCTCAAAAAATCCTTTAAATGCATATAGAAATAAATTATGATTATAAAAAAATTAAAGAGGGGTATGAGGTTTGTGGTTAAGAAAAGAAGAAGTAGATTAAGTAGATTAATTTATTTTGTTATTTTTGGGATACTTTTAATTTTAGCCTTCTACCAGCAGGGTTTTCACCTGCCCAAAATTTCAAGTCTGAAATACTTTCTTGTTTATGCTTCCGGAGTCCTGGGAATAATCCTTATTATGCTGGGACTTCGCCGGCAGATGGAGAGAAACCATCCCGATGATGACGATGATTTTTAAAATCCCCTTGACTCGGTAAATTTACAGGTATAGATTAATTTTTAGATAGGAATAATTACGATGTAGGTGGGAATACGATGAATGTAAGAGAAGCATATAAAATTTTACGGGATAAGGGCATAAAGATTACACCGCAGCGGCAGGCGCTTTTAGAGCTTTTTGCCGATGAAAAAAGCTATACCGCCCGGGAGATTGCCGAAAAGCTGCGCCGGTATTACCCGGGTTTTAGTTATGATACCGTTTACCGTAACTTAAAGCTTTACTGCCGGTGCGGGATTTTGACCGAGACCATGGCGCCGGATGGGGTAGCCCGCTTTTCTTTAAATACCGGACAGCACCGGCATTATTTCACCTGCCTTGCCTGCGGGGAGAAAGTGGCCCTGGAATCGTGTCCGATTGAAGAAAATAAATTTAACCTTCCGGGTAAGGTGGGGACGATAACGTATCACCGGATTGAACTTTTTGGAAAGTGTGCAGCTTGCGAGGAGGGGAAAAAGTGAAGCGAATAGTTATGCTGGTCTTAATCTTTACTTTATTTGCGCTTTCGGGCTGTTCCAATGCCCGGACCGCTTCTACTACCGAAAGCGGTAAGCCTTTGATTGTTACTTCAATTTATCCCTACGGGGAGCTTGCCCGGGAGATTGCCGGGGAGAAAGCTGAGGTTACGGTTTTGGCCCCTCCTGGAGCCGATGCCCATGATTTTGAACCAAAACCTTCCGACCTTTTTACCCTGAGAAAGGCCGATTTAATTATCTTAAATGGTGGAGGACTGGAACCATGGGCCAGAAAAATAATCAAGCTTTTAGGAAAAGATAAGGTTATTGAAGCGGAAAAAATACTGGAAGGTAAAGTAAAAAAAGACGATCCCCATTACTGGCTATCTTTGATATTTGCCCGCCAAATAGCCAAAGCTATTAAGGATAATTTAGTAACGCTGGATCCAGAAAATAAAAGCTACTATGAGGAAAATTATCGCAAACTTGCCGATAAACTTTATGAGCTGCATTTGGCGATGGTTGATCTGACCTCGGATATCAAGTCCCGGAAAATCTTTACCCTGCACCGGGCCTTTGGTTATTTTGCAGCCGATTACGGTTTACAGGAAATTTCCCTGATGTCCGGGAAGGAAGCGGAAGCAACCATTGGCGATATTGAAAAGTTCATGAAGGAATTTTCGGCGGAAGATGCTGAATACGTATTTTTTGACCCGGTTTTTGGCAAAAAGGTGGCGGAAAAGGTGGGCGAAAACTACAGGGTGAAGTTTATGCCCCTTTATACTTTAGAAGGAGTGGATGAAACCTTAAAAGGTAAAAGCTATTTGGAATTAATGCAGGAGAATATTGAAACGCTGCGCCTTGTTTTGGGAGGAGATGATTAAACTTGGGGCTAATAGTTAAAAACCTCTCGGTAACTTACGGCGGTGAGCCGGTTTTAGAGGATATAAATTTTTCCTTAAAGGAAGGGGATTTTCTTTTGGTTCTGGGAAAAAACGGGGCGGGGAAGTCTACCCTGTTAAAAGCAATTGTCGGGGAAATTCCCTATTCCGGGATGATAAAGACCTTTAACCATAAAATTGGTTATGTGGCGCAGAAAATTCCCGGGACCATCCGTTTTCCGGTTACCGTGGAAGAATTGGTGCTGGCCGGAACACTGAAGGGAAAACCAAAATTATCTTACAGTAAGGAAGACCGGGAGGTTGCCGTAGAAGCCCTTAAGGCTACCAACCTTCTTAATAAAAGGAAAAAACTCCTTGGCAATCTTTCTGGCGGAGAGCTAAGAAGAGCGTTTATTGCCCGGGCGCTGGCGGGAAAAGCCGATTTGTTGTTGCTGGATGAACCCACTAGTGGCCTTGACCAGATGAGCCGGGAAGAATTGTACCAGGTGCTAAATACTTTTTTCAGAGAAGACACCATTATCTTAATGGTGACCCATGATCCAAAGGAGATAAAAATTTTAGGAAATAAAGTGCTGCACATAGATAAAAAAGCGCTGTATTTTGGGGATAAAGACGGCTATCTTGCAGGGGAGGAAAGGGAACTTGGATTTGAATGTTGTCCAGAATAGCCTTTTAATTGCCCTTCTTTTGGCCATTGAGGGGAGCCTGGTGGGGGTTTTTTTACTGGTAAGAAGGTACAGCCTTTTAGCCGATGCGTTAGCCCACTTTTCGCTGGTGGGGGCAGCTTTAGGGGTGTTTTTTGGCTTTTCTTCCCTTTTAGGCGGAGTTTTTGCTGCGTTAACCGGAGGCGTTATCTTGGAGGCGCTACGCTACAAAGAAAACGCTTTTACCGATGCCAACCTTGCCTTGATTTCGGCGGGAGGTTTGTCTTTAGCCCTCATTATTGCTTCTTTAAGAGGAGAGGTCTGGCAAAGTTTGGGTCAGTATTTGTTTGGCAGTATCCTCTTTGCCGGAGAAAAGGAGTTAATCTGGGCCGTTATTACTTTTCTCGGGGTCTTATTATTTCTTATGTTTTATAGCCGGCATTTACTGCTTCTTTCCGTAGATCCGGCTGGAGCCAAAAGCCAGGGGATAAAGGTAAGGTTTAACGAGTTTTTCCTGATCATTTTAGCCACCATAGTGGTTTCTTTTGGTATTCAGGCGGTGGGGGCATTACTCACCGGTGCTTTTTTGGTGCTTCCGGCTTTAATAGGCATTGAACTTGCTCGCTCCTTTACCGGATTAATTTTCTGGGCGGTGACGGTTGGTTTATTTATGGCCGTGGCGGGGATAATTTTTACATTTTTCTTAAACTTACCGCCGGGTGCTACCATTGTGGCCACCGGTGTATTAATATATATTTTGGTAGTATCAGGGAAAAAACTTGGTAAAAGGGGGAACTGATATGTATCATTACCGCATGGATGAGCCTAAAAAGCACCGTCCTTCGTGGTTTACGGTAATAGTGGTGGCGGTAATTGCCGGTTTAATTGGAAGTATGGCGGGGATTTATGCCTATCCCAAACTTTTTCCCGCGGAGAATACCAAGATTGAATACACCCTGCCCCAGACCCCCGAAGTAAAACCCGGCGAATATACCTACACGCCGGTGGTGGCGGTGGCCAAGAAGGTATCACCGGCGGTGGTGGGGATATCCAATATTGCGCCGGGAGGCTTTTTTGGCCTGGGAGGGCTTGAGGAAAAAAACTCTGGTTCTGGTTTTATCATTTCTCCCGATGGCTACATCGTTACCAACAACCACGTGGTAGAAGGAGCTTATGAGCTGTATGTGAGTTTGGCCGATGGCCGGCAGATGAAAGCCAAAATCGTCGGGACCGACCCGCGGGCTGACCTGGCGGTGATCAAGATAAATGCCAAAAACCTGCCGGTAGTTACCCTGGGTCATTCCAGCACTTTGCAGGTAGGAGAGCTGGCTATTGCCATCGGAAACCCTCTGGGTAAAGAATTTGCCAGAAGTGTTACCGTTGGGGTGATAAGTGCCCTGAATAGAACGTTAACCTATGAATCGGGAGAAAAAAGCCTCAGGCTAATCCAGACCGACGCCGCTATTAACCCTGGCAATTCCGGTGGACCTCTTTGCAATGCCAAAGGAGAGGTTGTTGGGATAAATTCGGCCAAAATTTCCATTCCGGGCTTTGAGGGAATGGGTTTTGCCATCCCGATCGATGAGGCAAAACCCATTATTGAGCAGCTAATTAACAAGGGTTATGTTACCCGACCGTGGCTGGGCATTGCCGGTGTGGAAATTTCCGAGCAGGAAGCCCAGTATTACGATATACCCCAGGGAATTTACATTGAAGGGGTTGTCGACGGAGGTCCGGCGGATAAAGCCGGTATTCGGCCCAAAGATATTATTACCGCCATTAACGGTACGAAAATTACCAGCATGGCGGAACTAACCGATGAACTGTTTAAACACAAACCGGGAGAAAAAATAAAAGTTGAAGTATACCGGCTAAAGGAAGGTAAAAAATATACCTTAGAAGTAACCTTGGGCGAAAGACCAAGAGAATAACGCTGGAGGGACGGTTCTGTGAGCCACCACTTTCGACGATGAATAGAAAATGGTGGCTGTAAGAACCGTCCCTGGAGGAGGTATTTTGGTGGAGATTTTGGAACTGGCGTTAGCGGAAATTAAAGCAAAAAAGGCAGCCGGAGAAGTTTGTTATACCCGGGGCGAAGAGCTTTCGGTGGAAGTGCGGGAAGGGAGAGTGGAGACGGTTAAGCAGGCGGTAGAAGAAGGGGTGGGGATACGGGTCTTTTATGAAGGTAGGCCTGGTTTTGCCTATACCACGGTAATGACTCCGGAAAAGATTAAGGAAACGGTGGCAAAAGCAGTCCAGGCGGCAAAGATTACCGATAGCGATCCTTACTTACGTTTGGCAAAACCTTCTAACTACCAAACGCCGGAGTTGACCGACCCGGAAATAACCACCGTTCCCCTGGAGGAAAAGGTTAATTTAGCCCTTACCATGGAAAAAGAAGCGTTAAACTTTAGCCCCAAAATTAAGGGAATTGAAACGGCGGCCTATGACGACTACCATTACCAAAGGCATTTGGCCAATACCGAAGGCTTTTTCGGAAGTTTTTCGGGAAATTATGCGTCTATTTATATTTATTTGGCTTCGGAAGATGAATCGGGTTCGGAGACCGCTTTTTCCTATAAAGTAACCCGCAAGTTCAAGGAAATAGACCCGAAGGCGGTAGGCCGGGAAGCAGCGGAAAAAGCGGTAGCCAAACTTGGGGCCGGTAAGGTTCCCTCCGGGCGGTATATGGCGCTTTTAGACCCGTATGTGGCGGTAAATCTTTTAGGGGTGCTAAAAGCCTCGTTCTTGGCGGAAAATGTGCAAAAGGGTAAAAGCCTTTTAAAAGGGAAACTTGGCGAAAAAGTGTTTAGCCCCGTTTTCAGCTTAATTGATGATGGCACCCTTAAAGATGGCCTGGCTACTGCACCTTTTGACGGGGAAGGGGTGCCCACCAGGAAAACCGTTTTGGTGGAAAACGGTACTGTCAAAAGCTTTCTTTATAATTTATACACCGCGGCCAAAGAAGGGGTAGTTTCCACCGGCAATGCCGTTCGCTTTTCCTTTAAAGCTTTACCGGAGCTGGGGACCACTAATTTCTACATTCCTCGTGGAGGAGTAAGCCGGGAAAGTTTATTTAAACAAACTAACAGGGGAGTTTATATTACCGAGGTTCTTGGAATACACACGGCTAATCCCGTTTCCGGTGATTTTTCGGTCGGAGCGACCGGTTTTTTAGTAGAAAATGGCGAAATTACCCGGCCGGTCAGGGGGAT
>NZ_BDJL01000142.1:56702-119307 GCF_001950325.1 Carboxydothermus islandicus | reverse complement strand
GTTTTACGGAGCCAAAGGAAGCCCTACCCTGTTAATTGAAGAAGTGGCGGTGAGCGGAAGTTAGGGGGTTAACACCCTCTTTTTTTTTTCTTAAATTTTTTAGCCGGGATAAAAATTGTTTTTCCCAAAAAAATGAATATTTATTTTTTGGAGTTTTAAATTATAATAATATTAAGAAAATTTCAACGAGGTGAGAGTTTGGAGCCTTTTTTAAAGCTATTTCTTTTAGCGGTGATAATGACAGCTTTTGAAGGGTTTTTTGGATTTTATGTTTTTTTTCCGGAAGGCTTAAAGCTTTTACTGTCCGTTATTCTCCTGTTTTTAATTAATTTTCTTGGAGTATATGTCGCCAGCCACTTTTTTCGCTCTTTTAGAGTGATTACTTTAAAAAAAGAAGTGCAGGACCAGTTAAATCCGCTCATGCTGGCCAATGAAGCTTTGCCGATTATCAAGCAGGGATTAAATGTCGAGACCGCCGGAAAAATTGCCGAAATAATTCAGCGGATTAGCGACATGGAAGCGGTAGCAATTACGGACCGGGAAAAAGTGCTGGCGTATGTGGGGGTTGGTTGCGAACGGCATAAAATAGGGGATCCTATCCGGACCTTTGCCACTAAAGAAGCCATCCGCACCGGGGAGCTTAAAATAATTGACCACAGTTTAAAATACATTTGCTCGGTTAAAGACTGCGACTGCCCCCTCCAGGCGGCGGTGGTTGTTCCTTTGAAAATTCGCGGCCAGGTGGTGGGCACCATTAAGCTTTACCAGACGAAAAAAGGGGAGATGCCGGCCCAAACAGTTAAACTTGCGATGGGGATTGCCCAGATCTTAAACCTGCAAATGGAAATAGCCGAGCTTGACCGCCAGGCGCAAATGGTGACCCAGGCCCAGTTGGAAGCGTTGCAGGCCAAGATAAATCCGCACTTTCTCTTTAATACCCTAAATACCATCATCATGTTTAACCGGACCAACCCGGAATTAGCCCGAAAACTTCTAATTCATCTGGCAAAGTTTTTCCGGCAAACTTTAAAAAAACAGGGGATGTTTGGCACGTTAAAGGAAGAGCTGGATTACGTCAATACTTATTTGGTTCTGGAAAAAGCCCGGTTCCGGCAAAAGCTAAGAATTATCAGGGATATTGACCGGGAATTACTGAATTATCAGTTTCCGGTGTTAACATTACAACCACTGGTGGAAAATGCGGTGAAACACGGTATTACCCCTAAAGAATCCCAGGGTACGGTTTTAATCCGGATTAAGCGGGATGGGGAAAAAATTCACGTGGAAATAAAAGATGATGGAGTGGGGATTTCTCCCAGCATGATTGGCCGGGTTTTAGAACCTGGATTTGGCTCGGGGACAGGGGTTGGGATGTCCAACGTCCACGAACGTTTGCTTAGTTTGTACGGCCGGGAGGCGGGCCTTAAAATAGAATCGAAGTTAGGGGTGGGGACTACCGTAAGCTTTTCCATCCCGGCGTTTAAAATTGAAGAAGAAGGGGAGAGGGAAAATGAAAATTAGGACGCTCATTGTGGATGATGAGTATCCTGCCCGGCAGGAACTGCGTTTTTTATTAGGGGAGATTCCGGAAATTGAAGTGGTGGGGGAGGCGGCAACGGCCAGCGAAGCCCTTGCTTTAATCAGGGCGGTGGATTATTCTTTGTTGTTTTTGGATATTGAAATGCCGGGACTTTCCGGGCTTGAGTTAGCTAAGGAAATCAATGCCCTGCCCCACCCACCGTATGTGGTTTTTGTTACCGCTTATGACGAGTATGCCTTAAAAGCGTTTGAAGTAAATGCGGTGGATTATTTACTAAAACCCATTGAGCCCAAAAGGCTAAAGAAAACCGTAGAAAAGGTAAAGAAACTTATCCAGGAAAACGGTTTACCCAAAGGGGAAGATGCTTTTAACTCATACCGGTTAACGGGCAGACTTGACCGGATACCGGCCGAAAAAGGCGGGAAAACGGTTTTGGTGGGGGAACAGGATATTATTTTTGCGTATACCGAGCAAGATTACGTTTACCTTAAAACTTACGAAGATAGGTATTTTACCCGCTTTACCTTAAAGGAATTAGAGGCCCGGCTTAATCCTACGGTATTTTTCCGCTGCCACCGCTGTTTTATTGTCAATCTGCAAAAGGTGAAAGAGATAATACCCTTTTTTAACGGTACTTATACTTTAGTGGTGGAGGATAAAGAAAAAAGCGAAGTTCCGGTAAGCAGAGCCCAGGCGAAAAAATTAAGAAAAATCCTCGGACTTTAAACCGTTAAAAGCAAAAAAAAAGCGTTTTAACGGCTTTTTTTTACCTTTCACAATCAAAAACTGGATTAATAACCTTTGCCAAAATTATTATATAAAAAAAGGAAAAAGGAGGGGGCTTATGAGCGAAAGTTTTGATGCGCTCTTGCAGGAAAATCGTATTTTTGAACCGCCGGCAGAGTTTAAAGAAAAAGCCAAGGTTTCGGACTTATCCCTTTATGAATGGGCCGAGCGGGATTTTTTAGGTTTCTGGGCGGATGCGGCCAAAGATATCGAATGGTTTTCGCCCTTTGAAAAAGTGTTGGATGATTCCGAGGCGCCTTTTTACAAATGGTATACCGGTGGGAAATTAAATGTTTCTTACAACTGTGTTGACCGGCATACCAGGACGTTTCGCCGGAACAAAGCAGCGTTAATCTTTGAAGGAGAACCGGGAGATTCAAGAATTTTAACTTACCAGGAATTATACCGGGAAGTAAACAAGTTTGCTAACGTTTTGAAAAGCCTGGGCGTCCAAAAAGGTGACCGGGTTACCATTTATATGCCGATGATTCCCGAAGCGGTAGTGGCGATGTTAGCCTGCACCCGCATTGGAGCACCCCACAGCGTCGTGTTTGGTGGCTTTAGTTCGCAGGCTTTGAAAGACCGGATTGATGATGCCAAGGCCAAGCTTTTAATAACCGCCGACGGTGGTTACCGCCGGGGAAGTATTGTTGAACTCAAGAAAAATGCCGATGCGGCTTTAGAAGGGGAAACCACCATCGAAAAGGTGGTGGTGGTAAAAAGAACCGGGCAGGAAGTGCCGATGACCGAGGGCAGGGATTACTGGTATCACGAGTTAATGGCCAATGCGGCTTTATACTGCGAGCCGGAGCAGTGTGACGCCGAAGATATGCTTTTTATCCTTTACTCCTCCGGCACCACCGGCAAGCCCAAGGGTATTCAGCACACCACCGGCGGTTATCTGGTAGGGGTCCATACTACCTTTAAGTACATCTTTGATTACCGGGAAGAAGATATTTACTGGTGCACCGCCGACATTGGGTGGATTACCGGGCACAGCTACATTGTTTACGGCCCACTGTCGAACGGTGCAACCGTTGTGTTATATGAAGGTGCTCCCGACTGGCCGCAAAAAGACCGGTTCTGGGAGATTATTGAAAAATACCGGGTAAATATTCTTTATACCGCTCCAACAGCCATTCGTACCTTCATGCGCTGGGGGGAGAAGTGGCCTAAAGGACGGGATCTGTCCAGCTTGCGGCTCCTGGGAACGGTGGGTGAACCGATTAACCCTGAGGCCTGGATCTGGTATTACGAAAATATCGGCGGCGGCCGCTGTCCGATAGTCGATACCTGGTGGCAGACGGAAACGGGAATGATTATGATTACTCCTTTACCCGGCGTAATTCCCACCAAGCCCGGTTCGGCTACCAAGCCTTTCCCCGGGGTGGAAGCGGACGTGGTCAATGAAAAAGGCGAATCGGTTCCTCCCGGACAGGGTGGCTATTTAGTGCTGAAAAGACCATGGCCGGCAATGCTCCGCACTTTGTACGGAGATCCGGAACGGTATAAAAACACCTACTGGAGCAAGTTCCCGGGCTGGTATTTTACCGGTGACGGGGCGAGAAAAGATGAAGATGGCTACTTCTGGATCTTGGGACGGGTTGATGATGTCATTAACGTTTCCGGTCACCGGATAGGTACCATGGAAGTGGAAAGTGCTTTAGTGGAACATCCGTTGGTTGCAGAAGCGGCGGTAATCGGCAAGAGCCATGAAATAAAAGGTCAGGCGATAGCTGCTTTTGTCACCCTGAAAGAAGGGGTAGAGGGTACGCCGGAACTTATTCAAGAGTTAAAACAGTTTGTGGCTCAGAAAATCGGAGCGTTGGCCCGTCCGGATGACATCTTCTTTACCGCCGAGCTTCCCAAGACCCGTTCCGGGAAAATTATGCGCCGCCTGTTAAGAGACATTGCCGAAGGCAGGGCCTTGGGCGATACCACTACTTTGACCGATCCGGCGGTTATTCAACAGATTAAAGAACAGTATAAGGACGAGGGTTAAAAAGCCAGGGAAAAATCCCTGGCTTTTTTCTCGGTAATTAGACATTTCTCCCTAATTTAAGGTAAAATACTGGTAAGAAAAACTTGGCAGTAAGGTGTGGTGTTGTGTACACTACCGGTATTGACCTGGTGGAAGTGAAAAGGATTAAAAAGATTTACGAGCGTCACGGGGAGCGTTTTTTACAAAAGATTTATACCGAGCGGGAAATTAGTTACGCTTTTTCGGGAAGAGAGCCGTTCGGACGGCTTGCTGCCCGCTTTGCGGCCAAGGAAGCGGTGGCCAAAGCTTTAGGGTGTGGCCTTGGCAAAGTAAGCTTTAAAGATATTGAAGTTTTATCCAAGCAGGGGACTTTACCGGAAGTGATTTTACACGGTTATGCGGCAAAAATTTTTCAGGAAAAGGGCTTTACCGGAATAAGCATAAGTTTAAGCCATGAAAAGCAGGTGGCGGTGGCGATTTGCATTATGTGGAGGGGTTAAGATGCTTTTATTGACCGGGCGGGAGATGGCGGAGTTTGACCAGAAAGCGATTAATGAATACGGGATTCCGGGAATTGTTTTAATGGAAAATGCGGCTTTAAAAACCTTTTATAGAATTAAAGAGATTTTGGGGGATGTTAGCGGCAAAAAAATTATCCTTCTGGTGGGAAAGGGAAATAACGGTGGAGATGGATTGGCCCTTGCCCGGCATTTGGCCAATGCCGGGGCCAAAATCCGGGTGTTTTTGCTATTTAAAGATAATTTTAAAGGGGATGCTTTAATTAATTTTAACATTTTAAAGAAAATGAGCGAAAAAATTTATGAGGGGATTACCGAAAATTTAAACCTTTTAAAAATCTCCCTGATTGATGCCGACATGGTGGTGGATGCGATTTACGGCACCGGTTTTCGGGGGGCGCTACCGCCGGAAATCCGGGAAGTGGTGGAGATTGTCAACCAGGCGGATGTAGTTAGGCTCGCGGTGGATATCCCTTCGGGGGTAGACGCCGGCACCGGTCAGGTGGAAGGCGTTGCTTTTCAGGCCGACTATACGGTGACCTTCGGGTTTCCCAAAGTGGGACAAATCCTTTTTCCCGGGCGAAAATACTGCGGGGAAATTTACGTGGAGGATATTTCTTTTCCGGAAAAACTAAAAAAAGAGTTTTACGTTCGGCGCTGGCTTATTGAAGAAAAGCTAGTTAAAAAAATTTTAAAGCCGGTGGCAGCGGATACCCATAAAGGACGCCAGGGTTTTGGGTTAGTGGTCGGAGGGTCAAGGGCTTACTCGGGGGCGCCTCTTCTATCTGCAAAGGGATGTTTGGCGTCAGGAGTAGGCGGGGTTTACCTGGCGGTACCGGAAGAGTTATTTAAACCTTTAGCGGGTAAGGTACCGGAAATTATTTTAAGGGGAGTGCCGGCAGCATCCGGGCAATTGGCGCCGGAAGGTTTTTTTATGCTCAATGAACTTCTTTCGAAAGTAAAGGCAGCGGTTATTGGACCGGGAATGGGAGAGCTAAGCGAAAGCAAAGAAGCTTATCTTTCTTTTTTGGAAAATTGTCCTTTGCCGCTGGTGATTGATGCCGATGGTTTAAATAATCTTGCTGGTCACCTGGCGGTTTTAAAAAAGCGAACGGCGCCTACGGTTTTAACTCCCCATTTGGGTGAAATGGCAAGGCTGCTTGGGATAAGTATTGAAGAAGTGAAAGGAAGGCGCGAAGAGCTAGGAAAAGAATTTGCAAGAGAGTATAATGTCTACCTGGTTTTAAAAAGTGAAACTACTCTAATTGCCGTACCAGCGGGGGAAGTTTGGTACCTGGCGGGGGGCAATCCCCTTTTAGCCAAAGCCGGCAGCGGCGATGTTCTGTCTGGCTTAATAGCCGGCTTTTTAACCCAGGGTTATAAGCCCGGGGAAGCAGCGATTTTAGGGGTTTATTTTCACGGTAGAGCTGGAGAATTAGCTTTAGAGGAACAGGCGGAAAACGGCTTTTTTATTTCCGATATTTTTTCGTATTTAAATAAAGCTTTCCGGACTCTAGGGGTTAACAGTGGAAAGAAAAATATCCATTTGGAAAGATAAGTTTCCATAGTTTATAAAGTTTTGTTTAATCTTATAACAGACTGGAAAGTTTTATTTCCAGTTTGTTATTTTTTTAGGGAATTTTCGGGGTTTTTTGACGCCAACTGATATTGGCACTAAAATTGCTTAAACTAAATATAGCATTGGTTTTACTTAAAAAATTTGGGGGTGAATTTTGGATGATTATCGGTGTACCTAAAGAAATTAAAAACAATGAAAACCGGGTGGCGATTACTCCTGCCGGAGTTGAGGCTTTAGTTGCGGCGGGGCATAAAGTGGTGATTGAAAACAACGCCGGTCTTGGCAGCGGGATAACCAATGAAGAATACATAAAAGCGGGGGCGGAAATTCTGCCAACCGCTGCCGAGGTTTTTGCTGCTGCCGATATGATAATGAAGGTAAAAGAGCCACTACCACCGGAATACCCGTTATTTAAGGAAGGACAAATTCTTTTTACTTATCTTCACCTTGCACCGGAACCGGAACTTACCCGGGCTTTAATGGAGAAGAAGGTTGTAGCTATTGCTTACGAAACCATTCAGCTTCCCAACGGTAGCCTGCCATTACTAACTCCTATGAGCGAGGTTGCCGGGCGGATGGCGGTCCAGATCGGTGCTCGCTTCCTGGAAAAGCCTCAGGGCGGTCGGGGTATGCTGTTGGGGGGGGTTCCCGGAGTTCCGCCGGCCGAAGTGGTGATTATTGGAGGCGGTGTCGTCGGTACCAATGCCGCCAAGATGGCTATGGGCATGGGAGCTCACGTGACTATTCTTGATAAGAGTGCCGACCGGCTTAGATACCTGGATGATGTCTTTTTCGGCAAAATAACCACCATGATGTCCAACAGCTACAATATTGCCGAAGCGGTGAAAAAAGCTGACTTATTGATCGGTGCCGTCTTAATTCCGGGAGCCCGGGCACCCAAATTGGTAACGGAAGAGATGGTTAAGACTATGAAACCCGGTTCGGTTATCGTTGATGTGGCTATCGACCAGGGTGGTTGCGTTGAAACTATTGACCGGGTAACTACCCACCAGGATCCGATTTACGTTAAGCATGGAGTTGTCCATTATGCCGTTGCCAACATGCCCGGGGCGGTTCCGAGGACTTCAACTTTTGCTTTAACCAACGTAACCTTACCGTATGCCTTGGATATAGCCAATAAAGGCTGGGAGCGGGCGGTAAGGGAAGACCGGGCCTTAGCTTTAGGCGTTAACGTTTTAGACGGTAAAGTTACCTATAAAGCGGTAGCCGATTCCCTGGGCTTACCTTATACTCCGCTGGAAGAAATCCTCGGTTAGAGAGCAAAGGGGTGGATAATTCCACCCCTTTGCTATATCATTAAAAAAGAAAAGTTTTCTGGTAGGTGGAAAAAAGATGCGTCCGGTATGGGCAGAAGTTAATTTGGAAAATATTCGCCATAATTTCCGGGAAGTAAAGAGACTTGCCCGGATGGCGGAGGCGATGCCGGTAATAAAAGCCAATGCTTACGGGCACGGAGCGGTGGAAGTGGCAAAAGCTTTAATTGGCGAGGGGGCTAAACGGTTTGCGGTGGCCATTCTCGATGAAGGAATAAAGTTACGAGAAGCGGGGATAGAAGTACCGGTTCTTATTTTGGGTTACACTCCCCCCGAAGAGGTGGAAAAGCTTTTATTTTATAACCTGACTCCAACCCTTCACCACCGGGAATTGGCTTTAGCGTATCAGGAAAAGCTGGAAAAGTTTAAGAAAACTCTTTCGTATCATCTTAAAATTGATACGGGAATGGGGAGAATCGGATTCTGGTATGAAGAAATAGAAAAGATTGAGGAAGTATTAAAACTAAAAAATTTAGAGATGGAGGGAGTTTATACCCATTTTGCCAGGGCGGATGAGCAAGATTTAAGTTTTTCCAAGCTGCAAATAGAGAGGTTTAATATTGTGTTAGATCACCTGAAAACCAAGGGGGTTGAGGTAAAGTACCGCCATGCTGCCAACAGCGCCGCAATAATGAGGCTTCCCGAAGCACACTACGATTTGGTACGACCGGGGATTATGCTGTACGGCGAGTACCCGTCCCGGGAGGTACCCCGGGAACTTGCCCATTTAAAGCCCGCTTTAACTTTAAAAGCCAGGGTTTCTCAGGTGAAAAAAGTACCGGCGGGCTTTCCGGTGAGTTACGGTAGCACTTACGTAACTTTCAAATCTACCCTAATTGTTTCGCTACCGTTAGGTTATGCCGATGGTTATTTTCGCCGTCTTTCCAATCAAGGGGTGGTTTTATTAAACGGCAAACGCTGGCCCGTAGCCGGGCGGGTTTGCATGGATCAATTGATGGTAGCGGTGGATGAAACCGAAAGGGTAAATCCGGGAGATGAAGCTGTTCTCTTGGGAAAGCAGGGAGAAGAAATGATTACCGCTACGGAAGTGGCTGACCTGGTGGGAACTATAAATTATGAAGTTTTAACCAATATAAGTTACCGGGTTCCACGAATTTATGTGTAAAATTCAGCCATAAAAAATATTTATGGATTTTGAGGCGGAAAGCCTCTTTTTTTATGTATTTGAAAAGAAAAGTCGAATATGGTATAATTTTATTGACACACTTCTTTTTTCCTGCAAATTATCCCCTCATAAATTCTACCACTTCAACATAAACTTTTAGGGAAGCGGTTTTCTTTAACTATCCAGTAAATCAAACAATAAAAAATGGGAGGTGATAGTATTTATACAATTGCCAAGCTCCACTGGGCTTTTCCGCCAATTATCGGTGGGGTTGAAACGCACCTGGCGCTTTTGTGTCCGGAATTAACCCGACGCGGCTATAATTTACATCTTTTAACCGGTGCGGTTAATGGTGAACCCGAAGAGTTTGATTTCCACGGAATGCGGGTTCGAAGGCATAGATTCTTAGATTTAAATTCTCTTTCACCACAAATTATTAAAGAAAACCGCAGGCAAATAAAAGATCTCCTCCACTCCTTTCTCGATGAAGTCAATCCCGAAATAATCCATCTCCATAATATGCATTATTTTAGCCCGGACCATTTGGAGTTTTTGGTGGAGTATAAAAACCACCGGAAAAAGCCATTGGTATTAACCGCCCATAATGTCTGGGAAGATGATTTATGGCAGGAAATGCTTGCTTTTAAAGACGAGTGGGATTACATCATAGCGGTAAGCGATTTTATTAAAAAAGAGCTTATCCGTTTTGGCTTTGACGAAGAGAAAATTACCACCGTTCACCACGGGATTGATACCGAAAAATTTAAACCCGGCATATCGCCGGATAATCCTTATGCTAAGATGGAGTTTTTCGCCGGGAAAAAAGTTATCTTTCATCCGGCTCGCATGAGTTTTGCCAAGGGCTCCGATTATGCGGTAAAAGCCTTTGCCGAAGTTCAAAAACTATTTCCCGATACCGTCCTGGTGATGGCGGGGACCAAGAAAACGGTGGACTGGGGTGGGGTCCAGCAAAAAGAAGTACAGGAAATTATGAAGCTTGTGGAAGAATACGGTCTTTCGGATAAAGTTTACGTCCAGTTTTTCAACTGGCAGGAAATTCACTGGATGTACGAAATTGCCGACATCTGCATTTATCCCAGTTCCTTTGAGGAACCCTTTGGTTTGGTAATGCTGGAAGCGATGGCTTCCGGGAAACCAATTGTGGTGACCAATTCCGGGGGAATGCCGGAAGTGGTTCAGGATGGAGTAAACGGTTTTGTTATCCCCAAAAGAGACGCCGGCTCTCTTGCCCGGAAACTAAGCTTACTTTTGCACGATGCCGAGTTACGCCGGAGGATGGGTGAAAGTGGCCGGAAAATTGCCGAGGAGCGGTTTACGGTTAAAGTTATGACCGATAATACCGAAAAAGTTTACCAGAAGCTATTAAAACATTAAGGGAAACGGGAGTGGTGTGGATGGCGCTTGATCGGCAGTTAGACGAAGACCGGTTTCGGATTGCCCCCAAGGAATTTCAGCCCCGGGTGGAAGTTTTAAAAGAAGGAGAAATGTTTTTAACCGCTCTGCCCGATGGTTCAATCTGGGAGGGGGATTTGAGCGGTCTTGGGTTATTTTACCGGGATACCCGGTTTTTAAATCGACTATTGATGTATTTAGAGGAGTTTGAACCGTTACTTCTCTCCTCCCTAATTCGGGAAAGCCATTTTGCCCAGATTGAGCTTACCAACCGGGAGTTCCATCTGCCGGATGGGGTCTTACTGCCGCTTCAGTCCATCCACTTCCGCATCACCCGGGTTTTAAAAGAAGGGTTGTATCAGCGGCTTAGAATTATTAATTTTAACTCTTTCCCGGTAACGGTTAATCTCACCTTTTCCGCCGGAGCGGATTACGTTGATATTTTCGAAGTCCGGGGAACGACACGCCAAAACCGGGGGCGACTTTTACCGGTTTGCCAGAAACATAACGGTTTTACCTTTGCTTACGAAGGCCTTGATCATTATTATCGCTCTACCGACCTTACCTTTTATCCGGAGCCAAATCGGGTCTGGGTGGATGGCGATAAAGGATTTGCCCGCTTTACCTTGACTCTTGAACCTCACAAAAAATACTTTCTCTACCTGCAAATAATTCCCAGTATTGCCCGGAAGATTGAGTGTGAAGACGATCCATACGTCAAAAAAGAAATGAGTATTGGGTTTTCCAAAGCGGCAATCAATCTCAACAAAGATTACCTTAACTGGCAGCGCCAGTGTACCAAAATTGAGACCAACAATGAAATAATAAACCAGATGATTAACCAGGCGGTAACGGATTTGCGGGCGTTAATTTCCGAATACCCGGAAAGCGGAAAAATTATCGAAGCTGGGATTCCCTGGTTTGCCGCTCCCTTTGGCCGGGATTCTTTAATTACTTCCTGGCAAACGCTTATCTTAAATCCGGAAATAGCCAAAAACACCCTCAGGTTTTTAGCCCATTATCAGGGCAAGGTCCATGACCCCTGGCGGGAAGAACAGCCGGGGAAAATTTTACATGAAATCCGGCGGGGGGAAATGGCGTTAAATCATGAGGTGCCCCATACTCCTTACTACGGGACCGTTGATGCAACTCCCTGGTTTATCATTCTTTTAGGTGAAGTGTTCCGCTGGACCCATGATGAAAAGCTTTTGCAGGATTTAGCGGAACCGTTAAAAAAAGCTCTTTACTGGTGTGAAAACTACGGGGATATGGACGGAGATGGGTTTATAGAATATTTGCGGCAGTCGGAAAGCGGACTTTTAAACCAGGGGTGGAAGGATTCCTGGGATGGAGTTATTGACCGGGATGGTTCCTTACCGGAAGGGCCTATAGCATTGGTAGAAGTGCAGGCTTATTATTATCTGGCGTTACTCCGGGGGAGTGAACTATTGCAATTTTTAGGGGAAATTGAAGAAGCGTTGCGGCTACGCCGCAAAGCTTTAAAGCTTCAGGCCAAATTTATCAAAGCGTTCTGGATTGAGGACGAAGATTTTCTCGGTTTTGCTTTAGATGGGAAAAAAAGGCTTATTAAAACCACCGTATCAAATCCGGGCCATGCTTTATTTACCGGGATTCTGCCGATAAAGTTAGCCCACAAAGTTGCGGAAAGATTGTTTCGCCAGGACATGTATTCCGGCTGGGGTATCCGAACCATGAGTGCCAAGGAGAAACCGTATAACCCCATGAGTTATCATAACGGTTCGGTCTGGCCCCATGATAACTCCATCATCGCACGGGGTTTAAAGGAAATTGGTCAGGAATTTTTGTTAGAAAAACTTGTGACCGATTTGGTGGAAGCAGCCAGGTACTTTAATTACTACCGCTGGCCGGAATTATTTTGCGGTTTTACCCGCCGGGCCAACGGCGGTCCGGTTCGGTATCCAATAGCCTGCGACCCGCAGGCCTGGGCGGTGGGAAGCGTATTTATTTTGCTGCAAAGCATTCTCGGTATCTTTTGCGATGGCGGTGACATCAGGATAGTAAGACCAAATTTACCCGGCTGGCTTAGTGAAGTATATTTAGAAAACCTCAGAGTTGGAAACGGTAAGGTTGACTTAGAGTTTAGCCGGAGCCGGGGAAAAACTTACTGTAACGTTGTGAAAAGGGAGGGAGAGGTGAAAGTTTTGATAGAACCGTAGGAGGTGAAGGGATGCGAAGTAATCTTTTGGTGGTATCTAACCGGGGACCTTTTACCATTGAAGAAAATAACGGCAGTTTAAAGTGCCGTCCGGCGGTAAGTGGACTTGTGTCGGCGGTCCTTCCCGCGGTAAAAAAAATCGGGGGAACATGGTTAGCCTGGGCAGGGAGATTTGCGGAAAAGCCTGGGGAAGTCCAGGCGGTAATTAAAGACGAGTTTCAATTTGTGGAAATCCTTTTATCCAGAAAAGAAGTAGAGGGGTATTACGAAGGTTATGCCAACGGAGTTCTCTGGCCCCTTTGCCACCTGATGCCGGAAAAAGTAAAACTTTCCGAAGAAAATTACCAAATCTACCGGGAAGTTAACTATAAGTTTGCCCAAAGGGCAGCTGCATTATTGCGTTCAGGAACTTTGTTGTGGATTCATGACTATCACTTAGCTTTAATGCCCCACTTTATTCGCCAAAAAAATTCCTGGCAGCGAATTGCCTTTTTCTGGCATATACCCTTTCCGCCGGTAGAACTGTTTACCATTCAGCCCTGGGCGGAAGAACTGTTACGTGGCCTTTTAGGAGCGGATATTATAGGTTTTCATATTGATGATTACCGGGAAAACTTTTTACGGGCGGTGGAGCGGGTTTTAAGGCTTCCGGTAAATTACGAGTGGGGTACCGTTTATTATAATGGACGAGAAATCCTGGTTAAGGCAGTACCGATTGGTATTGAAACGAAAAACTTTCAAAAGGAAGTGCCAGAAATTCCGGAAATTAAGGAAGAAATTGCGGGACAAAAGGTTTTTTTGGGTGTTGAAAGATTAGATTATACCAAAGGGTTAAAAGAAAAAATCCAGGGGTTTGCCCGCTTTTTGGAAAGTAATCCCGAGTACTGGGGTAAAGTTAAGCTTTTACAGGTGGCGGTACCGACCCGGGAAAATATTGACCAGTATCAAGCTTATGCCCGGGAGGTTTTAGCCGAAGCAGCAAAGGTAAATGAACGTTTTGGAAACAACCAATGGCAGCCTATAAAAATTTTAAAGCGAAATTATAGCCAGGAAGAACTTATCTATTTATACCGCATTGCCGATGCGCTGGTTATTACCTCCCTGGAAGATGGGCTTAACTTGGTGGCTAAGGAATATATTGCTTCTAAAAAAGAGCCGGGAGTGCTTATTTTAAGCAAACGGACGGGAGTTGCCCGGCAGCTGGGGGCTGCCCTTTTGGTTAACCCCTATTCGCCGGAAGAAATTGCCTTGAAATTGAAAGAAGCTTTAGAAATGCCGGATAATCTTAAGAAAAAGAGTTTTTCTTTCTTAAAAGAACAGGTTATCTTAAAAAACAATGAATGGTGGCTGGAAAATTTCCTGGGAAAAGAACTCAGGTTTATGGATACAGGTTTTGGCAAATACTACCGCAAACGGGGTGAAAAGAAAGTTGGAGCTATTGACTGAACTTTCCGGCCGAAAAATACTGCTCATGACCGATTTTGACGGAACGATAGCGGCTTACAGAAAAGACCCGCGCAAGGTAAGTTTAGCCAGAGATATGGTGGCAATCCTGCAGAAATTTACCCGGCAGCCAAATCTTAAATTAGCGGTAGTTTCCGGTCGGGGACTTCAGGATTTAGAAAACAAGGTAAATATCCGGGGAATTACTTTAGCCGGCTGTTTTGGAGGAGTATTTCGGGATGAACGGGGAAAAGTTCATACCTGGGAAAAGGCGCCTTATTATTTTGGACCGGTGGAGGAGTTAACGGAATTTTTTTCCCGTTTTCCCGTTTTTAAAGAAGTTTATATTGAAAAAAAAGAAATTGCCCTGACTTTACATTACAAAGATTTGGGAGTAAAGAAACGGCGGGAGGTATTAAAGGTAATTGAAGAAGCCCGGGGGAAAAACCCTATTTTTAACTTTCACGTGGGGGATAAAGGAACCGAAATTATCCCGCAGGGATTGGGTAAAGGATGGTTTATTCAGAAAATGTTAAAAAAATACCCAGACTTTTATCCGGTGTTTTTAGGGAATGACTGGGTAGACCTTGAGGGAATTGAAGTTTTAAGGGGGCAGGGGTTAGCTTTTTACGTAGGGGATACCCCGCCCCCGGGAAGTCACGGGCTTTCGGGAATAAAAGAAGTGAAAAAGCTTTTTAAGAAGCTTTTGGCAGTAAACCAAGCCGCTTTAAATGCATCTTAATACCGGTGATTTCCCACATTCGTACCCAGGGGTCAATTTTTTGAAACTTTAAGGGATAAAAGATGGAATTATCGGCTATTTCTTCGATGGTGTACCCTTTTTGCCACAATGTTTTAATTTTTTCTTCCCGCAGGGCGATTATCTCTAAAAAACGGTCTAACCGGGGTAAAAAGTTTTTCTTTTCCACCATTCCTTCTTCGTGCCCCGTTATGTAGTATTCGGCATCAACTTCCCGTAAAATTTGGGAAGATTTGATAAACAGGTCGATATCACCGTCGGGAGCCATGTAAAAGGGGCCAAAGGAAGTTAAATCGTAATCTCCGGTGTAAATTACTCCGAGGTCCGGAAAATAAGGAAAAACATAGCCCGGGGTGTGGCCGGGGGCTTTAAGAAAAATGGTTTTAATTCCGACAATTCTAATTTCTGCCGAAGTTGGATATGCTTCTTTGGTTTTTTCGATAACCGTTACAATATCGGGACGATTGTACGGCGAAAGGGAAGGGCTTTTAAAACCCTTTTTTATTTCTTGAGCCCACCAGTTCGGGTAATCTTTACCGAAGTACTGTCCGGTTCCAAGACGCCGGGCAAATTCCCTTAAATCCGTAAGGGCCGGTAAGTCATCCGCATTTAGAAAAACGGCCGTGGTTTTTGGAAAAAAATTAACCCCCCAGACGTGGTCGTAGTGATAATGGGTTAAATAAATTTGCTGAACTGAAAGATTTCTAAGAATATTTCCTGCCCCGGGATCGATTAAGGCCTGTTTTCCGTTACCTTCGAGAAGCAGACTGGTGCAGTAGGGAAAACGGCTATTATTTTCCCCGGGAATAATTTTAAGTGGTCCGAAATCTTGCACCTTTCTCCCCCCTCTTCTTTACTATCTTAACAGAAAAAAATTAATCCGGCTATGCCGGATCAGGGGGTAGAGGGTGATATTTTTTTTAAATAAACAGGAAAAATGGAAAAATTACCGAATTCTTAAAGTAGTAATTATGGTATGTAGGTTTTTCAGAAAAGGTGCAGGGAGGCATGGGTATGAACAAAAAAATTTTGGGGCTGGTTTTCTTGATGATTTTCCTTTTTATTGCAGGGTGTGGCAGTAAAGAAGTGGAGGATAAAGTGCCGGTGAAAGAAGAAAAACTTGCCGTTAATCCCTTTTCACCGGCTACCGATTGCAGTTTTTGTCATAACCAGTTTTACAATGAGTGGCGGGGCACAATGCATAATCTTGCTTTTACTGATCCTTTTTATGCCAAGATGGCCGAAGTAGCTTCCAGAGAAACCGAAGGATTAACCGATAAATACTGTGCTAACTGTCATATTCCAATTGGGGTGCACACCGGACAAGTGCCACCGGTAGATGGTAGCGGTGCCGATACTATTTCTTTGGAAGGAGTAAGCTGCGATTTTTGTCATGCAGTGGAGGGGGCAAAAGGTATTGGCAACGGAAGTTTTATTGTAAATCCCGGAGGAGCTAAATACGGTAACCTTGCGGATGCGGATTCGCCGATGCATAAAACCGTCTACGTGGAGCTATTTAAAAAAGCTGAATTTTGCGGCATGTGCCACAGTGTAAGCCATCCTACCAATGGTCTACCCCTGGAAACTACCTATGAAGAATGGAAAAACGGGCCGTATGCTAAAGAAGGTATTGTTTGCCAGGATTGTCATATGACTCCTACGCCCGGGGTGAAAAAGCCCAATCCTGGGAAGGTAGCACGGCAAGGACGGGAGCGAAATCATATTTATACCCACACCTTTGTCGGAGGAAATTTCTGGATTACCGAAATTATGGGAGCAAAGGAAGTTGCTAAATTGGCCCGGGAAAGATTACAAGCCGCGGCTAAGGTAGAAATTGTTAACGTGACCAAACAGGGCGGTATGACGAAAATTAAGGTACGGGTGAGCAATGTAGGGGCTGGCCATTACTTACCTACCGGTCTAACCGAATCAAGACAGCTCTGGCTGGAAGTGACTGCTTATGATGGCAATGGCCGGGAAGTGTACTCTTCCGGTAAATTGGATCAGGATGGAATGCTTCCGGAGGGCACGGTAATTTATCATACCGAGGTGGTGGATGAAAGCGGGCAGGTAACGGAAAAGTTCTGGAGGGCAACCAAAATCCTTAAAGATTACCGGATTCCGCCTAAAGGATACCGGGAGGAGGAGTTTACCATCCCGAACTCATCCGGCAGTGTTATTGTTAAATTAAACTACCGTTCGGCAAATCAGGCATTCTTAGATGAGCTGTTTGGCGAGCGAAAGTATACTGTACCGTATTTAACCATTGCCCAGACCCGCAAGAAGTACTAACCATTTAGCTGTTGTTTTTGGCGTTTTAGCATTAAAATCATACCACTTAAAGTTTTGTCATTCCGTAAACTCCAATTAGATGTGTAAAATAATGTAAGAAAAGGAGGGAGCGGGATGACTCCTCGGGAAATCGAAGATGTTTTTTATGAAAGTCCTGAAGTTTTAGATGTGGCTGTAGTTGGTATTGATGAACCTTTGGCTACTGAAAATGCAGTTGCTTTTGTGGTGTTAAAAGATAAAGATAAAATTGAAACTTTGTTTGAGCTGTGTAAAACAAAACTCCCCCCGCGGTATATCCCCAAAAAAATTATTCCGGTAGATTTTATTCCCAAGACTAAGACCGGAAAAGTAGTTTTTAGCGAACTAAAAGAAATGGTACTATAAAAAACGCGGCTTTTAGCCGCGTTTTTTATCTTATCCTTACCGCACCGGCATAACGGCTGGCGTAATAGCCTTCGCTTATGGAGGAGATAATTACCCGATCTTTGCCGGAACTGGCATGAATAAACTGTCCGTTTCCTATGTAAATTCCCACGTGATTGATAACCGATGAGCCCTGAGTTTTAAAGAAAACCAAATCTCCCGGAGAAAGTTCGCTTCTATCAATTTTTTCACCCGTTGCATACTGGGCGCGGGAGTTGTGCGGCAGGTTGATACCTACCTGACGGTAAACAAAAGCAGTAAAACCGGAGCAATCAAAGGCCGAACCGGAGCTTGCTCCCCACTGATATGGGGTGCCGAGATAACCAAGGGCGATTTTTACCACCTCTTCCCGTCCTCCACCCCGGGAAACTTTTTTGGTGGATTTGGTTTTTGGCCTTGGGGTATTTCTTGAAGTGGTCTTTTTGACTACCAACTTTTGCCCCAAACTTAAATTGTCCGATTTTAGATTGTTTATACGCTTTAACTCATCGACCGACATATTGAATTTTTTCGCTAAATCCCAAAGGGTATCGCCGGCTTTAACTATGTAAACCGAATTACCGCTGGTGGAGCGGGAAACCGCCGTAGCCGTTGACTTTCCGGGAATCACTAATTTTTGGCCGGGCTTTAAAGCTTCCGATTTTAAGTTATTGGCTTTTTTTATCGCCTCAACGGTAGTGTTGTACCGCCGGGCAAGTAACCAGAGATTGTCGCCGCTTTTTACGGTAATGGTTGCGGCCAAGGCTGATGTTTGCAGTAAGAAAACCGATAAAGTTAAAGTTGCCAGGGTTTTTTTCAGGTTCATGGCCACACTCCTTAAAAGTTGTTAAAAACACTTTTAGAAGAGAGTATTCTACAAAAAAGTCCAAAATCCTGCATAAAATGACCAAAAATTTAAAAAGGAATTTTTGGGGGTTTGGTTGTATAATAAGTAAGATAGTAAAAAACTACGGGGGGTTTTGTGGTGAAGTTAACAGAAAATGCTCTAAAAGTTTTGGAAGCACGGTATTTGGCGCGCAATGAGAAGGGGGAAGTAATTGAAACCCCGGAACAAATGTTTTGGCGAGTAGCTCGGGCAATTGCTGAAGCGGAAAAAATTTACGATAAAGAGGCTGATGTCGAAAAAATTGCCCAAGAATTTTATAATTTTATGACAGAACTAGACTTTCTACCCAATACGCCGACCCTGGTTAATGCCGGACGGCCACTGGGACAGCTTTCGGCCTGCTTTGTTTTACCGGTGGGCGATTCGATGGAAGATATCTTTGATGCAGTAAAGTATTCCGCTTTAATTCATAAAAGTGGCGGAGGTACCGGTTTTAGCTTTTCCCGCCTTAGAGCCAAAGGGGCCCGGGTTCGCTCTACCGGAGGTATTGCCAGCGGTCCGGTAAGTTTTATGAAGGTATTTAATGCTGCGACCGAAGCGGTCAAACAGGGTGGTGTTCGGCGCGGGGCTAACATGGGAGTGCTCCGGTGCGACCACCCGGATATTCTGGAATTTATTACCGCCAAAGAAGACAACAAGGATATTACGAATTTCAATATAAGCGTGGCGCTGACCGATAAGTTCATGAAAGCATTAGAAGAAGATGGGGAATACGAATTAATTGAACCATCGACCGGAGAAGTAGTAGGTAAACTTCGGGCCCGGGAAGTTTTTGAAAGAATAGCGAAAAATGCCTGGAAAAATGGCGAGCCGGGAGTTATTTTTATTGACCGGATAAATGAAGCCAATGTCGTTCCGGAGCTCGGGGAAATTGAATCAACTAATCCCTGTGGCGAGCAACCTTTACTGCCCTACGAATCCTGCAACCTGGGTTCTATTAACCTTGCCAATATGGTAAAAGACGGAGAAATAGACTGGGAGCACTTGGAAAAAACCGTGAAATTAGCGGTACGTTTTCTGGATAATGTTATTGATGTTAACCATTACCCCTTACCGGAAATTGAAAAGATGACCAAAAAGACCCGGAAAATTGGCCTTGGGGTGATGGGCTTTGCCGATATGTTAATTAAATTAAGCGTTCCCTACGATTCGGAAGAAGCACTGAATTTAGCCGATAAAGTTATGGAATTTATTAATAAAAAATCCAAGGAAGCCTCAGCAGAGCTGGCCCGGGTTCGGGGTACTTTCCCCGCCTGGAAAAAGAGTGTCTGGGCTAAAAAAGGATTAAAACTTAGAAATGCAACTACCACTACTATTGCTCCTACCGGGTCGATCAGTATCATAGCCGGGGTATCGTCGGGAATAGAACCGGTTTTTGCTCTGGCGTTTAAACGACACATTTTGGACCGGAAGGACATTGTGGAAGTGCATCGCCTGTTTGAGCAGCACGCCCGGGAAAACGGCTATTACAGTGAAAAGCTCATGATGGAGGTGGCCAAAACCGGGCGGATTTCAGGGATTGCCGGGGTTCCGGAGGAGGCAAAGAGACTTTTTGTTACTGCCCTGGATATTGCCCCGGAATGGCATGTAAAAATGCAGGCGGTATTCCAGAAACATACCGACAATGCCGTATCCAAAACGATAAATATGCCCAATTCCGCTACGGTGGAGGATGTAAAGGAAAGTTACCTTTTGGCATATAAGCTGGGGTGTAAGGGGCTTACCGTTTACCGGGATGGCAGTCGCGAGGAACAGGTGTTAAATGTCGGCCTTACCGAAACTAAAAAAGACGAGAAGCCCGAAGAGTTAAAAACCAAAACCTATAAAGTTGTACCCCGACCGCGCCCCACGGTTACTTACGGCGTAACGGAAAAAGTTAAAATTGGCTGTGGCAACTTATACATTACCGTTAACCGGGATGAAGAGGGAATTTGTGAGGTGTTCACCAACTTAGGGCGGGCCGGAGGATGTCCTTCCCAGTCGGAAGCAACCAGCCGGTTGGTTTCCTTGGCGTTACGCTCGGGAATTGATGTTACCGAGATAATTGGGCAGTTAAAAGGTATAAGGTGTCATTCAACCTTAAGGCAGATGGGGAACGGTAAGGACATCAAAGTTTTGTCCTGTCCCGACGCTATAGGAAAGGCGATGGAAAAAGTTTTAAAGGATGCTTACGGTTTTAAAGGTAAGATAGAAGTGGAAGCGCCGCCGGTGGTAATCAGTAATGAGGGGGAGGTTTACATTCCCGAAGAGGAAGGCGAAAGGAAAAATGGCTACTGTCCTGAATGTCACAGCAAGTTAGAACATGAAGGCGGCTGCGTAGTTTGTCGCAATTGCGGTTATTCCAAATGCGGTTAAAAGGCCTTGCAGCTTTTGCTGCAGGGCTTTTTTCCTTTTTTGCATTTTTTGAGGTTGATATGTCCAAATTAATAGGTGAAGCTGAAAAAGTTAGTTTTTTCTTTGGTCGTGGCAAAAACCTAACGTAAAACATTAATAAAAAAGATTATAATGATAGACAAAGAGATGGTTTAGTAACAAACTTAATAAAAAAAATCAAAAAATTTTTTCAATCGCCGAAAAGTTAGCAGGAAAATCAAAAAAAAGAGCGAATATAAAATAATGTCGAAAAAAGACGAGAATCCTGAATAGGCAATTTGTGAACATTTATACAAAAACATTTAAAAAACCTTTTATATGTTACGGAAAGGAAGGAGAATTCCTGATGTCTCCGGGTAAAACCTTTTTTACAATTGGTGATGCGGCAAAGCTAATTGGTGTAGTGCCGGCAACTCTTCGAAACTGGGAAAAGGCAGGGTTAGTAAAACCGGGCCGACAAAATGGGAACTACCGCATTTATTCCCTTAAAGATATTGAAAGGCTCAAAAAAATCAAGTACTTAATGCAGGTTAAAGGTTTTAATATCGTTGGCGTGAAGGAATACCTGGCTGCCCAGGGAGAGGAGTTACCGGCAGAACCGGTTAAGATTGAAAAAAAGGGGCCAAGAATAGCGGTTGGGCAAAAATTAAAGGCGCTTAGAGAAAAAAAGGGTCTTACCCTGGAAGAGGTTTCCCAGGGGACGGGAGTTTCGGTTTCGTATTTAAGCCGAATTGAGTCGGGGCAGGTAAACGTGTCCATTGCTACCCTGCAGAAACTTGCTACCTTTTACGAAAAAAACCTCCTGTACTTTTTTGAAGGAATGGATACCAAAGAGCAAAAATTAATTCGGGCGGGCCTGGGCCAGGTACTGGAAACAGATGAAGAGGGGATTAAGGTTGAGCTTTTGACTGCTTTAAACGAACCGGCCATGGAGCCGCTTCTTTACACCGTAGCTCCGGGGGCAGGAAGGAATGAAAATATTTCCCATGAAGGGGAGGAATTTGTCTACGTTTTAAAAGGGGTTTTGGAAGTTTGGGTTGATGAAACCGAACGTTACGTGGTTGGACCGGGGGATAGCCTCTATTTTAAAAGTACTCAGCAGCACCGCTGGCGCAATATAAGTGATGAAGAACTGGTAGCCCTCTGGATTAATACTCCGCCTACCTTCTAAAAAGGTTGTAAGCCCGAAAGGGCTCTTAATACTTAAAAAATTTTAAAGGAGGTTTTAAAATGGGTTTTGATTTGGTTTTAAAAAATGCCAAAATCCCTCAAGGCAACCGGACAGTGGATACCCACATCCTGGTGAAGGACGGTAAAATTGCCGGTTTTACCAATGACCTTACCGGGATTGAGGTTGCCGAAGTAATTGATGCTGAAAATAACCTGGTATTGCCCGGGTGTATTGACTCCCACACTCACTTTAACGACCCAGGCTTTACCCACCGGGAAAATTTTGCCACCGGTACTCAAGCTGCAGCAGCCGGGGGAGTAACCACCATCATTGATATGCCCTGCTGCAGCGTTCCGTCAGTAAGAAGTGTGGACAATCTTGAAGCAAAGTTAGAAGTAATCAAGGACAAAGCGTACGTTGACTATGCCATGTGGGGTGGGGCTACCGGCGAAGATGTGCGGAACAATGCCCTCTACAACATTAAAGAACAGGCCGATTACGGGGTAGTAGCTTTCAAAGTTTACATGACTCCTTCGGTTCCGACTTATCCGCCGGCCAGCGATGCGGAGATGCTGGAAATTTTCCGGGAAGTAGCTAAGACCGGACTACCCGTTGGCATTCACGCGGAAAACCTGGATCTTTGCACCTATCACGTCAACAAGTTGAGAAAGGAAGGCCGTTTTGATGGGCCGGCCTGGGCCGAGGCACGGCTGGAACTGGCGGAAAAAGTTGCAATTCAAATGGCCATTAGTTTTGCGGAGGAAACCGGTGCCCGGTTACATATCGTCCATATGAGCACCGGTATTGGTGGGGTGCTTGTAGGGGAAGCTAAGAAACGGGGTATTGATGTAACCGCCGAAACTTGTCCCCACTACCTGGTCTTAAATGCCTATGAGTCAATGACTAAATGGCGTCAATTTGCCAAAATTGCACCGCCCTTAAGAACTACTAAAGACAATGAAATGCTCTGGGAACAGTTAGCCGATGGAAGGGTAGACTTTATCGCTACCGACCACGCACCTTATGAAATTGCTACCGAAAAAGAAGCTGAGGGGATGGACATTTGGACGGCGTTCCCTGGGATTCCGGGGGTAGAAACCATGGTACCGATTATTGTCAGCGAAGGTTACAATAAAGGACGTCTTTCCTTATCCCGGTTGGTAGATGTCCTCTCCCGGAACGCAGCGATTCATTACGGTTTGTATCCGAAGAAAGGTGCTCTGGAAATTGGCTCCGATGCTGACTTTACCGTAATTGACCTGGATTATGAATGGACCATTGATAAAGATAAAATGTACACCATGGCTAAGTATACTCCGCTTCATGGTATGAAGCTTAAAGGGAAACCGGTTAAGACCATAGTTCGCGGAAAACTCGTTTATGACGATAAGAACGGTATTGTGGGTAAGCCAGGATACGGTCAATTCGTAAAGCGGCAAACGATTTCGAAACTCGAACGCTGGCTTAAATTTTAACCTGTAAAAGGTTAAAAATATCATTACGAATTTGCAAAGGAGGAGAAAACATGAAAGGTGACAGACACTGTATTGTTATCATCGATATGTTAAACGACTTTATTGGACCCAATGCTCCTTTAAGATGCCCCGATGGGGAAAAAATCGTTCCCAACTTGCAAAAGCTTGTAGAATTTGCCCATGAAAACGGCATTAACGTTGTTTTCGTGCAGGAAGCCCACCGGAAAAACGATGCTGACTTTAGAGTACGTCCGGTTCATGCGGTTAAAGGTACCTGGGGTTCTGACTTTATTCCGGAGCTTCGTCCCGATGAAGAAAAAGGTGACTACATTGTGCAAAAGCGCCGTCACAGTGCTTTTGCTTACACTGACTTAGACCTTTATCTGCGGGAAGAAAAAATTGACACCGTAGTAGTTACCGGTGTGTGGACCAACGTTTGCGTAAGAAGTACCGCTTCCGATGCTCTCTATCATGCTTACAACGTTATTGCCATTTCCGACTGCTGCGCTTCTGCTAATGAAGAAATGCATCAGGCGGGCTTAAGAGACATGGCTTTATTTGCCGAAGTTATGACCTTAGAAGAATACATGAGAGAATGGCCCAATCGGGAAGGTGCCAGGAAGTAACTTTTAAGGGAAAGGTCCTAAATTGGGCCTTTCCCCTCTTTACATTCTAAGGAGGCCTTTATAAATGCGCATTGTAGTAGGGGTAACCGGGGCAAGTGGGGCCATTTACGGCTATACGTTAATCCAGGTTTTAGCGCAGATGGGGATAGAAGTTCATGCGGTTTATACCGAAATGGGTGAGAAAGTCTTAAAACACGAATGCGGTGTTGATTTAGCGGAAATCGCTAAATACGCCCGGCTCTACCATCATTCAGATCTGTTTGCCCCGATTGCCAGCGGGTCGTTTAAAACCCAGGGGATGGTGGTGGTTCCCTGCTCCATGCATACCCTGGGAGCGATAGCTAACGGAACCGGAGAGGATTTACTGACAAGAGCTGCCGATGTGGTTTTGAAAGAAGGTCGGAAGTTAATTATAGTTCCGCGGGAAACCCCGGTAACCGTTATCCATCTGGAAAATATGCTTCGCTTGGCCCGGGTGGGGGCGGTAATTTTACCTGCTTCTCCGGCGTTTTACTTTGGTCCCCAGACTTTAAGCGATATGGTGGCGTTTATAATTGGAAAGATTTTAGATTCCCTTGGAATTGAACACAATTTGTTTAAACGCTGGGGGGAGTAGTACGAGAGGAGGTTTTAACTTTTGGCAGCATCGCTCAGGAGTTTTTTAGAGCAATTAAAACGGCAAAACTCATTATACCTGGTGAAAAAACCGGTAAACCCCAGATTTGAACTGGGAGCACTTTTGAAAAAAACCAAGGGAACTGTTCCCATGTTTTTTCAAAAGATTGAAGGCTACGATGTACCGGCAGTAGGTGGCATAGTTGGTACCAGGGAAAATTTTGCTTTGGCACTGGGGATAGACAAATCCGAACTGTTGGTCAAAATAACCGAAGCAATCACCAATCCCGGTGAAACCCGGTTACTGCCCTCCGGTCCGGTACAGGAAAATGTCCTGACCAAAGGTTTTGATATCGGAAAACTGTTTCCAATTCCCACTTTTCACGAAAAAGATTCGGGAGCGTTTATAACAGCGGGGATCGTTGTTGCCAAAGATCCCTTTTACGGACGGCGTTTTACCTCCATTCGCCGGATGCAGTTAAATGGACCTAACAACTTGAGCATTTTAATTGAGTCTCCGGGTTTAATTGAACAATACTATGAATTTGAAAGACGCGGCCAGGCCATGGAAGTGGCCATAGTTCTTGGTGTGCACCCGGCCATAACTTTATCCAGCCAACTTTCGACCCAAACCTTTGGTTTAGATAAATATAATGTGGCCAGCCGGCTCATGGGAGAGCCGCTCCCGCTGGTAAAATGCAAAACCATTGATTTGGAAGTTCCGGCCGATGCGGAAATAGTGCTGGAAGGACGGATGCTACCGCATGTTCGGCATCCCGAAGGACCCTTTGGCGAATTAATGGGTTACTACGGGCCGCAAACGATGCAGCCGGTAGTGGAAGTGTCCGCTGTAACCTTTAGAAATAATCCGATTTTCCAAATTATCTTCCCTTCCAGTTACGAACATAAACTACCAAATGCTTTGATGCGGGAAGTAGTTTTATATAACCATGTTCGTCATGTGGTGCCAACGGTTCAGGATGTTCACCTCACCATGGCAGGCGGCGGACGCTGCCATGCGATTATTTCCATTAAAAAGACGGCGGAAGGGCAGGGAAAGCAGGCGATTTTGGCAGCTCTGGCCAGCAATAAGGATGTCAAGCACGTGGTAGTGGTTAATGACGATGTGGATATCTTTAACCCGGAAGATGTAGAATGGGCCATTGCCACCCGGGTGCAGGCGGATCAAGATGTGATAATTATCCCCGGGGCGCAGGGAACACCCTTAGAGCCTTCCCATAATTTAAGAGGGGTATCGGCCAAAATGGGTATTGATGCGACCTATCCCCTGGCGGAAAAAGAACGATTTGCCCGGACCAGAATACCGGGATATGACCAAATCCGGCTGGAAGATTACTTAACCCTTGAGTGGTAGGAGGTAATGTTAAATGGGTAATGCAATTGGCTTTGTTGAAACCCGGGGGCTTACAGCAGCAATAGAAGCGGCGGATGCGATGGTGAAAGCGGCCAATGTTCGCATTATTGAATACCGGGTGGTTGGCTCAGGCCTTGTCAATATTACCGTGCAAGGAGATGTAGCGGCGGTAAAAGCGGCGGTGGATGCCGGTGTGGCAGCGGCGCAAAAGGTAGGAGAAATAGTATCCTTTAACGTTATTCCCAGACCCCATGAAGAAATGCTGAAAGTTATACCCGCAAAATAAAGGGGTGAAAAAGTTTGGAAAACCTTGTAGATAAAATTGTGTCTGAGGTTTTAAACCGGCAGGGCAGAGAAACTACTACGATTATTGCCCAGCCCGGTATAAGCCGTCCCAATTATCAGCGGGAAAAAGGCAAGGAACGGCTTTTAGGAATTACAGCACCGGAAAGTGGCAATAAACCGGGTCCATCCTTTGCTCCCCAGTTAAATCCCAGCGGAACCCTTTTTACCGTTTCCATGAAGCCACCGGTGAAAATTAATACCGGGTTTACACCGATGGAAGAAAACATAGAGGTTAAAGCTGAAGTCAGAAAATCGGAAATTACGGAGAAAAGTTTTGGGCAAGCAAAATTTATCGGGGTTTCGGCGGGAAACACCGTTGGTTACGTAATTCCCAATCTTGAACCGGATTTAGGCCAGTACCTTCAGGTTAACAGAAATTTAAGGGCTATAGGGGTAATTAGCTCCCGGATTGGGGCTGCGGTACAAATCATGGCAGCCGATGAAGCGGTTAAGAAGACCAATTCCGAATTAATCCGGTTAGAGCTTGCCCGGGATGAATTAGGTGGTCCGGGCCATGGAGTTTTTGCCTTGTTTGCTGCTGAGGATGTTGCTGATGTCATAAGGGCGGTGGAAATTGCCCTTATGGCTACGGAAGAGTACTACCAGAACATAAAAAATACACCGGCCGGGAAAATTGAAACCCATTACACCGCTCGCGCAGCGGCAGCATTAAACAAGACATTTGGGGCACCGTTAAATCAGGCCTTCGGCATTATTATAGGGGCTCCGGCAGGGATAGGGTTATTGATGAGCGATACTGCTTTGAAAACTGCCCATGTGACCCCGGTGTCGTTCTGGGGGCCCTCGGTGGCTCAGGCTTTTGCCAACGAGGTATGGTTAACGGTCACCGGCGATTCAGCAGCGGTTAAAAATGCCCTGGAGGCAGCGCGGGAAGTAGGAATGCAGGTTTTGGCGGAATTTAGGGCTTAAAGGAGGTCTATTGAATGGATAAAGCCCTTGGTTTAATTGAAGCAATTGGGTACGCTACCGCGATGACAGCATTAGATGCTGCGGTAAAAGCTGCCAATGTAACCTTTTTGGGGTTTGAACGGGTTATAGGGGCCGGAAAAAAAGTATCCGTTACCCTAAAGCTTGAAGGGGAGGTAGCGGCGGTAAAAGCTGCGGTGGATGCAGGTGTTGCGGCGGCCCAAAAAGTTGGTGAAGTTTTAACGTCGCATGTTATTCCTCGACCCCATGGGGAGTTAGATAAAATCATTTTTAGCAATGAAACCAAAGAATCGTTGTTAAAGCCTGAAAAACCCGAGGAAAAAAATAAGGACAATAAAAAATCAAAATAAAAATTTTAAGGAGGTAATTTAATCATGGGTGAAGCTTTGGGTTTAATTGAAACTAAAGGTTTGGTGGCGGCGATTGAAGCGGCGGACGCGATGGTTAAGGCTGCCAATGTTACTATTGTTGGCTATGAAAAGATTGGCTTTGGTCTTGTTACTATTATGGTGCGGGGCGATGTAGGTGCGGTTAAAGCCGCTACCGATGCCGGAGCAGCTGCTGCCCAGAAGGTTGGCGAACTGGTAGCGGTCCACGTCATTCCGCGGCCCCACGCTGAAGTTGAAACGCAAATTTTAGCCAAGATTCAAGGGAAATAGTCCGGGAGTAATCCCGGTACTATCCCCTGCCTTGTTAGGAGGGGTTAAGTGGAGCTCGAACAAAAACTTAACTTGTTAAATGATTTAATTGTCGGGGAAAAGGTAAATCCCCTGCCACCACCCTATAAGGTTGGCGTTGACCTCGGAACTGCGGATATCGTTCTGGTGGTTACCGACCAGGAAGGAATACCGGTTGCGGGAGCCTTGAAGTGGGCCGGTGTGGTTAAAGACGGCCTGGTGGTTGATTACATCGGAGCAATCCAGATTGTGCGGGAACTAAAAGCCAGAGTGGAGGGGCTTTTAGGGACTGAACTTTCCCGGGCAGCCACGGCCATTCCCCCGGGAACTGTAGGACGGAATGCCGAAGCTTGCGGTCATGTAGTTGCCGGGGCCGGATTGGAGCTGGTAACACTGGTGGATGAGCCGGTAGCGGCTGCACGGGCCCTTGGGATTGAGGACGGTATTGTGGTAGATATAGGTGGCGGTACCACCGGTATTGCGGTAATTGAAAAAGGGAAAATTACCGCAACCTTTGATGAACCAACGGGAGGAACTCATCTATCACTGGTCTTAGCCGGAAATTACAGGATACCTTTTGAGGAAGCAGAAGCCCTCAAAAAAGATTTTAGCCGTCACCGGGAAATTATACCGGTAGTTCGACCGGTAATTGAAAAAATGGCAATTATAGTGAAAGAAGTAATTAAAAATTACGATCAATCTTTACCGGTTTATGTGGTGGGTGGCACCGCTTACCTAACTGGATTTCGCGAAGAGTTTTCTACGTTTCTTGGCAAAGAGGTACAGGTACCTATTCATCCGCTGCTGGTAACCCCTTTAGGAATTGCGCTTTTTGGATAGGGGTGAAAAAATGTCCATTTATCTTACCGCAATGAAAAACTATTTAGAGCAGCAAAATAACTTGAACAGTGCAAAGCCCAAAGCATTAATTTTGGTTGCCGGTGCGACCGGTGGGGCGCAGGAAGGCTTTCAAGCCTTAGAACGTTTAAGGGAAAGCTATGAAATAATAGTTGTTGCCAGTCAAGCGGCTTTGGAACTTTACGGTGAAGAAAATCTTAAATCCCTTACCGGAACTGCAAAAATCTATCAGGGTAAGGAGTTTAAAATTTACGAGTTTTTAAAAGCCGTAACCCTGGTGTTTTTACCGGTGGTTTCTGCCAACCTGGTGGGCAAGTTAGCCCATGGTATTTACGATGAACCGTTGGCTTCCCTGATTTTTCATGCCAAACTTGCGGGCAAACCGGTTATTGGTGTTGTGGATGGAGCTTTACCTGCTGGTGATGGCTTTAAAAGCCGGGGATTTGCCAATCCCCCTCCGGGTTTGATAAGGCTAATTGATGAAAATATAGAAAAATTACGGGCCCAGGAAATCTATCTCTATGAAGGTAAAACGATTTTAGAAAAGCTTTCTCCCTACCTTGGACCGCAAACAACAGAAAGTACTGTTGTTTCGTTAAAGGCGGGAGTTACTTTAAATAAACGGGTTATTACCCGGGAAGATCTTTTAAAGCTTGCCAATCAAACTATTACTGTGTCCCAAAAAACAATTATCACCGACCTTGCCCGGGAATATGCCGCTCAAAATAATATAGAAATTAATTTTGTTGAATAGGCGGTGAGGGAATGTTATTAGGTAAAGTTATTGGTAACGTAGTTGCCACGCGAAAAGACGAAGCACTGGTCGGGACAAAAATGCTCATTACCCTGCCGGTAGACTTGGATGGTAATCCTGCAGGCCAGCCGTTTGTTGCTGTGGATACGGTGGGAGCTGGAGTTGGCGAGCTGGTGCTGTATGTTACCGGAAGTGTGGCTCCCTTTGCGGTACGTCGGGGGGAGGTACCTATCGATGCGGCGATTATCGGTATTGTGGATAAGCTTGAGTGGCAACGAAGCTAAAGAGGAGGTTTTTTATGGATGCCCAAACCTTTAAGACCGCAGTTGTTCGGCGGCGTTTGGTTGATGTTTTAATGAATCCGGAATTAAAAGCAACACTGGTCTTAAAAAACGGTCTGGTAATCAATGTTATAACCCGGGAGATCTATCCGGCGGATGTGGCAGTTTACGATGAATACATTTTAAAAGTGGGAGATGCTTCCGACCTGATTGGCCCGGAAACGGAAGTGGTGGATTTAGGGGGAAAATATTACTTATCTCCGGGATTTATCGACTCCCACATGCATTTTGAAAGCAGTATGCTAACCATTTCCGAGTTTAGCCGGCTTTCCATTCCTTCGGGTACCACTACTTTAGTAGCGGACCCCCACGAAATTGGAAACGCTTTAGGGCCTATCGGTATTAAAGCTATGGCCGAAGAAACCAGGGTAGTTCCCAACCGGGTATATTTGGTAGTACCGGCTTTAACTCCCGACTGTCCGGGGTTGGAAACTGCAGGATATGATATTACTTCCAGGGATATGCCGGAAATATTAAATTATCCCAATGTCATCGGCATCGGGGAGCTTCAGGGCTTTTCCAACGCCAGGTATGTTTATAAATACACCCCGGAAATTATTACCGACTTAATTGCTTCAACTACTTACGCCATGTCTATTGGCAAAATAGTGGACGGTAACGCTCCGGAGCTTTTCGGCAGCGAATTAGCCGCACACTTAATTGCTGCCGGTACCGAAGCTTCCTGTCACGAAACCACCACCAAAGAAGAGTGCGTGGAAAAGCTGCGCTATGGCATGTATGTTTTTATGCGGGAAGGTTCGACCCAGAAAAACATGGCCGAATGCATCCGGGCGGTTACCGAAGAAGGTCTGGATTCCCGGCGGTTAATTGGAGCTACCGACGACATGGTGGCCGAGGATTTGGCTAAAAATGGCCACATGAACTGGGTAGTAGCCCGGATCATTAAACAGGGGATTGACCCGGTGGAAGCAATCCAAATGGTAACCATTAACCCCGCAACCTACTTTGGCTTGAAACACGTTGGGGTTTTAGCTCCCGGGAAGATGGCCGATATTGTGGTTATTTCCGACTTAGTGGAAATGAAAGTTGAGAAAGTTTATATTGGCGGAAAATTGGTGGCCGAAAAGGGCAAAATGGTAGTTAACATTCCGAAATACACTTATCCCGATGAAGTAAAGCACTCTGTAAAATGCAAGCCGGTAACGGCGGAAGCTTTAGAGATTAAAGCTACTGGCAGTACTGCGGTAGTGCGCACCATCGGTTTGATACCCGATCAGAACCTTACCGAGGCTTTTGAATTTACCGTTCCGGTTAGTGGGGGTGTGGCACAACCGGATTTAACCCAGGACGTACTGCCGATTGCGGTGGTGGAAAGATACGGACGTAAGGGCAGTATCGGACGGGCTTTTGTTAAAGGTTTTGGGTTAAAGAGCGGTGCCTTTGCGGAAAGTGTCAGCCACGACGCTCACAACATCATTGTGGTCGGAACCAACTACCAGGATATGGCGTTAGCGGTTAACCGGGTTATTGAAATGGGCGGTGGCGTGGCGGTGGTGAAAAACGGCAGGGTTTTAGGTGACCTTCGTCTGCCGGTAGGAGGATTAATTACCGACGAGTTAGATGGCTACGAATTATCCCGGAAGATTGCCGAACTTCACCGTTTAACCGCCGTGGAGCTTGGTTGTACCGTTCATGCACCGTTTATGCATCTGTCGTTTTTAGCCCTGACCACCAGTCCCAAATGGAAAATTACCGACCAGGGTTTAATTGATGTTAATAGTTTTGCCATCATTCCGCCGGTTAAGTAAGGAGGGGCACTTATATGCAAAAGGTTGATTATTTTCGTCCCGAAACCATAGAGGAAGCCCTGGAGCTTTTAGCCGCCGGACGGGAAGAGTATAAAATTCTCGCTGGCGGTACCGACCTGGTGCTTCATTTACGGGAGAGGAAAGTTAGTCCCAAGGCTTTGGTGGATATCACCCATATTTCTGCTCTTAAAGGTATTCGGGAAGAAGAGGGGAAAATTATTATTAAAGCGGCAACAACCTTTACGGAAGTTGCCAGTTCTACCATAGTTTTAGAAAAAATCCCGGCCCTTGCCGATGCCTGTAAAGTTGTGGGCTCACCGCAAATTCGCAATCAAGGGACCATTGGGGGCAATATAGTAAACGCCTCTCCAGCCGCCGATTCGGTACCGGCACTGGTGCTGTTTGATGGGGTAGCCAGACTTACAAGTAAAAGGGGCACCCGGGAGATTTTACTTACCGAACTTCTCCAGGGGGTAGGAAAAACGGCAATTGAACCGGATGAGTTGTTAGAAGAGGTTATTTTAACCCCGTATCCGGGAAGTGTCAGCGGTTTTTATAAACTCGGGCGACGGAATGCTCTGGCAATAGCGCGGATTTCAGGAGCGGTGGAGCTTGTTTTTGCCGGCAGCAAAATTGCAAAGGCAAGAGTGGCCCTGGGTTCGGTTGCTCCCAATCCCTTTCGGGCAACAGAATTAGAACAGTTTTTAAACGGTCGGGAATTTAACGAAGAAACCAAAGAAGAGCTTATCGCTCTTGCCAAAAATTTGGTGGCGGATAAGCTCGGCAGTCGCGCATCGGCCCCCTACAAGCGCGAAGCGATTGCCGGAGTTATGCGGGAAATTTTAAATCGCATTGAACAGCGCCGGGGGAGGTAGCGGCCGTGGAGATGAAAAAGCTTTCCCTTACGGTTAACGGAAAATTAATTGAAAGAGAAGTACCGACCAACATTCGCCTTCTCGATTTCCTTCGAGATTACCTGCACCTGACCGGTACCAAGGAAGGTTGCGGTGAAGGAGAGTGCGGGGCCTGTACCGTTCTCCTGGATGGAAAACCGGTCAACTCTTGCCTGGTAATGGCCCATTCGGCTCACGGGCGGGAAGTGATTACCATTGAGGGCATAGGTACTCCGGATAAACTTCATCCCATTCAAGAGGCTTTTTTGGAGGCAGGAGCGGTGCAGTGCGGTTATTGTACTCCCGGAATGGTGCTGGCTGCCTACGCTTTATTAAAAGAAAATCCCAATCCAACCCGGGAGGAAATAAAAGTGGCAATTTCCGGGAACCTCTGCCGTTGTACCGGTTACAACAAAATTGTTGATGCGGTGGAACTGGCTGCCCGAAAGGAGGGAAAGTAAATGCATGAGCGAATTGTGGGGCAATCTCCCTGGAGGGTTGATGGCATAGCTAAGGTTACCGGAAAGGCGGTTTTCCCCCAGGATATATACCTTCCCGGAATGGTATACGGTAAAACCGTTCGTTCCAAGTATCCTCATGCAAAAATAACCAAACTTGATACTTCTAAAGCCGAGGCGCTACCGGGAGTTTTAAAAGTATTCACCGCCAGAGATGTACCCGGTCATAACGGTCACGGGGTTTTGCATCCGGATATCCCGGTTTTTGCCGACGGTAAGGTTACTTCCATAAACGATGCTATTTGTTTGGTAGTAGCTGAAACTCAAGATATTGCCGAGGAAGCGGCGCTTTTAATTGACGTGGAATACGAAGAATTGCCGGCGGTTTTTGATCCCCGAGAGGCTATGAAAGAAACGGCTCCCAAACTTCGTGAAAACGGTAACATTGCCTATCACTTAAAAATTCGCAAAGGGGATGTGGAAAAGGGTTTTGCCCTGGCCGACGTCATTGTTGAACAGAGCTTTAAGACGTCCATGGTAGACCAGGCTTTTTTGCAGCCGGAAGCAGGAGTGGCCACGGTTGACGAACGGGGACATATTGTCATTTATGTTGCCACCCAGTATCCCCACTGGGATAGAACGGAAATTGCCCGGGCTCTGGGGGTTTCACAGAATATGGTCAGAGTGGTGACCACCGCGGTAGGAGGGGCTTTTGGCGGCCGGGAAGACATGACGGTGCAAATTCATGCCTGCCTGGCAGCGATGGTATTAAAACGGCCGGTAAAAATTGTTTACGACCGAAGCGAGTCGTTTAAAGCCCATAGCAAACGCCATCCCATGTATATGGATTACAGGGTGGGTGCAACCCGGGATGGTAAACTGGTGGCCTTGGAGGCGACGATTATCGGGGATGCCGGGGCATACCTTTCCTGGTCGCCGAACATTTTAAGAAAAGCAGCGGTACACGCCACCGGTCCGTATTATATCCCCAATGTTAAAGTTGACTCTTATGCCGTTCACACCAACAATCCCTTTACCGGAGCAATGCGCGGATTTGGTGCGGCGCAACCCCCAATGGCTTACGAAGCTATTATGGACATGCTGGCGGAAAAGTTAAATCTCCATCCTTTCACCATTCGCTGGCGGAATGCCTTTGAACGGGGTTCGGAAACGGCTACCGGTCAAATATTGGACATGAGCGTTGGGCTGAAGGAAACGATGCTTGAAGCCGCCAGGCGTTTTGGCTGGAACGTCGAAGAGCTTAAATAAGGAGGTGGAAGCGGTGAAAAAAAGGGGTATCGGAATGGCGTCAATTTTTTACGGTACCGGCTACGGTAACGGTTTTCCGGATGTCTCCAGTGCGGTGGTGGAAATCCACGATGACGGGAGTGCTACCGTTTTAACCGGGGCTGCGGACTGCGGCCAGGGTTCCAACACGGTGCTGGCCCAAATTGCCGCAGAAGAACTGGGGATTCCAATTGAAAAGATTACCTTAATTTCGGCGGATACCGACTGTACACCGGACGCCGGAACTACCGCAGCCACCCGGCAAACTTATACCTCCGGCAATGCGGTAAAATTAGCAGCGGCTAAAGCGAAAAAAATTCTTTTGGATTTTGCTGCCGGAGTTTTAGCGGTTAATACCATTGATGGTCTTGATATTAAAGACGGTTATGTTTATGTGAAAACCTTCCCCCAAAAGCGGATTTCCGTTGCAGAATTAGCCAGCCATGCGCGCTTTAAGGGCAACCGTTTAATCGGAGAAGCAAGCTTTACCACCCATTCCACCATGGTTGATCCGGAAACGGGACAGGGAGCTCCCTATTACCCCTATGCTTTTGCTACGCAGATTGCCGAAGTGGAAGTGGATACGGAAACCGGGAAAGTGGAGGTAATACGGATTGTAGCGGCCCACGATGTAGGCCGGGCAATCAATAAGATTGCTGTGGAGGGCCAAATCCAGGGGGGGGTGGCCCAGGGAGTAGGCTGGGCTTTAACCGAAGAAGTAGAACTGAAAAACGGCCAGATTCAAAACCCGAGCTTTACCGAATATTTGATACCTACCGCTTTAGATGTACCTGAAGTTACTCCTGTAATTGTCGAAACCTACGAAGAAACCGGTCCTTACGGGGCCAAAGGGGTTGGGGAGCCGGCAATGCTGCCCACAATGCCTGCCATCTTAAATGCTATTTACAATGCGGTAGGCGTTAGAATTACCGAACTTCCCGCCACTCCCGAAAAGATCTTAAAAGCCTTAAAAGAAAAAGAGCAGAAAAATGCTTAACTTTGCCGGTTATCAATTAAATTATCCCATATGGTTAACCGGCGGCGGGGGCAAAACATCCCTGATGTATTATTTGGCCCGCTGCCAGAACGGTCCCCTTATCCTTACCACTTCTACCAAACTTGCTTACCCGCCCCGGGAGGAACTACCCTTTTACCGGGTACAAAACTTGGAAGAAGCGTTATTGTTGGTAAAAGAAGAAAGAAAAATATTAGTGGGAAGTCGGGTAGAAAAGGAAAAAATCATTGGTTTTACCCCGGAAGAGTTAGACGCCTTTTACCGGCAGTACAGGATTCCTCTTGTAATCGAAGCCGATGGCAGTAATCGTCGGCCCCTGAAAATTCACTGGGCCCATGAGCCCGCTCTGCCAGATGTTCCGGAGACGGTTATCGCTGTGGTAGGATTATCGGCATTAAACAAACCGTATAGCGGTGAGTATATTCACCGGGCCGAAGGGGTGCCGGGAAAAATTATTTCGCCGGAAGTTCTGTACCGGCTTATTTTGCGGGGAAAATATTTTTCTCCGAGTACCAGAAAAAAGGTTATCTTTTTTAATCAAGCCGATGCGGTAGATAATAAACAGTTAATGAAGGTTCTGTCCTTGTTTAAAAATAGTGGCGTTATCGTAACTTACGGTTCGCTCAGGGAGGGTTACATCTTGCCGGGGTAGTGGGGGTTTTTATTCTGGCCGGGGGAAGTTCCCGGCGGATGGGGAAGGATAAATTGGCATTACCGCTATTTGGCAAAACGATATTGGAGCAGACCGAAGCAACGTATAGACGGGTTTTTGCCGAAGTTGTGGTGGTAACGAAGGACAGAGTAAGTGAAAGCGCCGCTTTAGAAGGAATGGGGGGAACGTTACGGGAAGCAGCGCGACTGCTCCCGGGCTACTGGCAGGGTGTGGTGATAGCCCTTGGTGATATGCCGTTTGTAGGAATTAGCAGTTTACAGGCTCTTTTGCAAGCTATTGAAAAAAACCCGGAAGAAGTTTGGTGTTTAAGTTACCGGGGACAACGAGGACATCCGGTCTATCTGCCCGGAAAATATTTTTCCTGTTTAAAAAGGCTTACCGGAGACACCGGTTTACGGGACTTACTTCCGGAGTTAAATCCCAAGTACATCGATACGGAGGATTACGGTGTGCTTTTTGATATAGATAAACCCGATGATTACCTTTCTTTTCAGCGGCTTGTTGTGGTCAAAGGCGCTGGAGATATCGCAACGGGCATAATATGGCGTTTGCATCAAGCGGGATTTAAAGTGGTGGCAACGGAACTTTCCAAACCTACGGCAATTCGCCGGATGGTAGCCTTTGCTCAGGCGATCTATACGGGAGAACATACCGTGGAAGGCGTTACTGCACGCAAAGCTAATCTTGAGGAAGTTCCCAACCTGCTGGCAAATGGTATTATTCCCGTTATCCCTGATGAAAAAAGTATTGTGGTAAAAGAGCTAAAACCCTGGGCGGTAATTGATGCGCGTCTGGCCAAGAAAAACCTGGGGACTAAAAAAGAGGAAGCGGAAATCGTTATCGGTGTGGGTCCCGGTTTTACTGCGCCCGTGGAAGTTCATGCGGTTATTGAAACAAAACGGGGACATTACTTAGGGCGTGCCATTTATCAGGGCTCAGCTTTGCCCGATACCGGCATTCCCGGGGAAATCGGGGGACACACCGTTAAAAGGGTGGTTTATTCCCCGGGCAGGGGTAAAATTTGCTGGTATTTTGATTTTGGCCAGGAAGTTAAAGCCGGTGAGGTAATAGGAACTGTCGGTGAAAAGCAAATTGTTGCGGAGGTTTCCGGAGTAATCCGGGGCCTTATTCACCCGGAGGTCCGGGTGGAGGAAGGAATGAAAATTGGCGATATTGATCCGCGGGGGATAAAAGAGTACGCGTTTACCATTTCCGAAAAAGCGCTGGCGGTTGCTGGCGGAGTTTTAGAGGTGCTTTTAAAGCTGGGTAACCCCGGCTTAAAATAAAAAATTAAAAACTATAAGAAGGAGGAGGATACATAATGAATAAGTACGTCCATGCAGTACCGAACTTTTCCGAAGGACGGCGGAAGGAAGTAGTAGAAGCTATTGTGGACCAGGTAAGAAATGTACCGGGAGTTAAACTAATCGGGTATTTCCCCGATGCCGACTTTAACCGGACGGTGGTTGAGCTCATTGGTAAGCCAGAACCCTTAAAAGAAGCTTTAATTAATATGGCGGCTAAAGCCATTGAATTAATCGATATGGAGCAGCAAAGGGGTAACCACCCGCGAATTGGAGCGCAGGACACCATTCCCATTTTCCCCATGAGAAACATTACCCTGGAAGAATGCATTCAATTAGCCGAAGAAATTGGTGTAGAATTAAATAAGCGTACCGGTGTACCTATTTTCTTCTCCGGGGAAAATGCCCGTATTCCTGAAAGAAAAGCCCTTGACTTTATTAGAAAAGGTCAGTATGAAGGTTTACGGGATTTACTCCTTTCGGAAAATCCCGACCCCAAGCGTCTTCCGGATATCGGTGATGTTAAGGAGTTTGTCCATAAAGGTGGTACCATCGTTAGTGCCGGAACTAATCCGTTGGTGGCATTTAATGTTATCCTCGGAACCGATAACCTGGAAATTGCCAAGCAAATCGCCAAGGCCGTAAGAGGCCCTTCCGGTGGCTTTACCTCGGTGCGGGCGGTGGCTCTGAAGTTTACCGAAAGAAATCAGGTGGTTGTTTCCATGAACATGTTTGACCACGAAGCTTGCCCCCTTTACCGGACCTACAACTTTGTCAAATCCGAAGCAGCCCGGTGGGGAGTACCGGTTGTGGGCACCGAATTAATTGGCACCGTGCCGCAGGAAGCTCTGGTGCGGGTAGCCGAATACTTCCTGCAACTGGAAAACTTTAACCGCGACCAGATTCGGGAAAACCACATTCCGGACTTACTGTAAGGAAAAGTGGGCAGGGTTTACCCCTGCCCCCAATTAAACTGGAGGTGAAATTATGCTAACGGACCTGACCATCCGTGGCTTTATCAATGAATTGGCGTCATCATCTCCCGCTCCCGGTGGGGGTAGTGTTTCGGCCCTGGCCGGAGCAAACGGTGCAGCTCTCTTAAATATGGTGTTAAATTTAACCCTTGGCCGGGAAAAATTTGCCGAGGTAGAAGCGGAACTTGCTCCTTTAAAAGATAAAACCGAAGCTTTATACGAACGTTTGGTCAATTTAATTGATATCGATACCGAAGTTTTTAACGAAGTTATGGCGGCGTTTAAGCTTCCCAGAGATACCGAAGAGCAGAAAAAAGAGCGTTCGGCAAAAATTCAGGAAGCCTATAAAAAAGCGGCGGATGTACCTCTGGAAGTTGCCGAAAAGTGCCTGGAAGTTTTACGCCTGTGCCCCGTTATTGCCGAAAAAGGGAATCCCAATGCCCTTTCCGATGCCGGAGTTGCTGCGCAAATGGCTTATGCCGGTTTACAAGGGGCGATAATGAATGTTAAAATTAACCTTACTTCCATTAAAGATGAAGGATATGTTTTGGCGGCCCGGGAAAGGGTGGAAGCTTTTTTAAAAGAGGGCACCGAGCTCAAAGACCGGGTAACCAGTTATATCAATGAAAGATTATAAACAAATTTTTAAAGCATAAAATAAGGAAATCTACAAAATGCGACAAAAATTTATTTTTTCTGAAAATTAAAGAAGGAATTTTAAAATCCTTGTCGAATAAGTATTTTAAGAAAATATTGAGATAAAAACTAAGAATGTTAAAGAGAGCTTTAAAAAATTTACCGAAAAAATATGTAAATAGATTTTATAAGGTTATGGGTAATAACCCGCAAGGGTTATTATAAATGGGGCACCGGAGGATTTACAAAATTATTAAGAAAGGGGTATGGTTATGGCATCTAATCAAGGAGTGCTCGACCGGATTTTCAAGTTGAGCCAGAAAGGGACCAACGTTAAAACCGAGATTTTAGCAGGTGTTACTACCTTTGTAACGTTGGCCTACATTATCTTTGTTAACCCGAACATCCTGGCCGATGCCGGGATTCCCAAAGAAGCGGCCATTGCGGCAACGATCTGGGCTACTGCGGTGGCTACTACTTTAATGGGGCTCTGGGCTAACTTTCCGGTGGCGGTAGCCCCTGGAATGGGTTTAAACGCCTTCTTTGCGTACTTTGTTGTGGCTCAATTAGGGTTACCCTGGCAGGTAGGTCTTGGTGCGGTATTTTTCTCCGGTATTTTCTTCTTAATATTAACCATTGGCGGTATCCGTCAGGCAATCGTTAATGCGGTGCCCAACAACTTAAAAGCTGCCATTGGTGTAGGTATTGGTTTATTCATTGCGTTTATTGGATTAAGGAATGCGGGGATTGTAGTTAACAGCGAAGCAACTTCGGTAACTTTGGGTAATTTAACCGAACCAAGCACATTGCTGGCAGTTGTAGGTTTGATTTTAACTGCTGTCTTAATGGCCCGGAATGTTAAAGGTGCCATGCTCATCGGGATTATTACCACTACTGTTCTCGGGATGATTTTTGGCGTAGTACCGGTGCCCAAAGGAATAAGCGGAATTATGAGCTTTAATATTCCAAGTCTTAAGCCCACATTCTTACATCTTGATCTTGCCGGTGCCTTGAAGTTTGGTCTTTTTAACATTATCTTTACCATGACCCTGGTTGAGCTTTTTGACAACATGGGGACCTTAATTGGTTTAACCCGGAAAGCGGGCTTAATGGATGAAAATGGCAAGATTGAGAACTTAGACCGCGCTCTTACCACCGACGCTATTGGTACGATTATCAGTGCGATTTTCGGTACCACCACCGTTACTTCGTATATTGAAAGTGCGGCGGGTATTGCTGAAGGTGGTAAAACCGGTTTAACCGCTATTGTGGTAGCAGTGCTTTTTGTAGTAGCTTTAATATTTGCTCCGCTAATTGGCTTGGTACCGGCCTTTGCAACTGCCCCGGCCTTAATTCTCGTAGGTGCTTTAATGTTAGCGGAAATCCGGCATGTTGATTTTGATGATTTTACCGAAGCTTTCCCGGCGTTTATGACCATTATCATGATGCCCCTTACCTACAGTATTGCTAACGGTTTTGCCTTTGGTTTTGTTTCCTACACCTTGGTAAAAGCTTTAACCGGAAAATTCAAGGATATTAGCTGGGTAATGTGGATTGTTTCCATTGCCTTTATCATTAACTTCTACATGCGGCTCCACTAAAGGCAAAATAAACTCTTACAAGGGAAGGCCAGGCGTTAAGCCTGGTCTTTAATCCTTGTGAGAAAAGTTGCAAATTTGATTTACAATGTCGGGCCCAAACTGTTTTCAAGGGAGTGACTGCCATGTCAATTTTAATTAAAAACGGAACCATTGTGACAATGAACGCAAAACGTGAAATTCTAAAAGGTGATATCTACATTGAAGGAAACCTTATTAAAGAAATTGGTCCAAACCTCCAGGTGAAGGCCGATAAGGTTATCGACGCTACCGGTAAAGTGGTGATTCCCGGATTAATCCAGACTCACATTCACCTCTGCCAAACCCTTTTTCGGGGCCAGGCGGACGATTTGGAACTTTTGGATTGGTTAAAACTTCGGATCTGGCCTTTAGAAGGAGGGCACGATCCCGAATCCCTGTATTATTCGGCAATGCTTGGAATTGGCGAGCTGTTTAAAGGTGGAACTACTGCTATCGTCGATATGGCAACGGTTAACCATACCGACTCTAATTTCCAGGCCATTTACGACGGCGGTATCCGGGCGATTTCTGGAAAGTGCATGATGGATTACGGGACGGAAGTACCCAAGTCCATGCAGGATACCACCGAAAATGCCATTAATGAAAGCGTGCAGCTCCTTGAAAAATGGCACGGCAAGGACAACGGACGCATTTTGTACGCCTTTACTCCACGCTTTGCGGTTTCCTGCACCGAAGATTTATTAAAGGAAGTTGTCAAATTAGCTGATCAGTATAAAGTCCGGATTCATACCCATGCTTCTGAAAATAAGGGAGAAGTGGAGCTTGTTTTAAGGGAAAGAGGTATGAGAAACGTTTTGTACTTAGAAAAGTTAGGGATGACCGCTCCAAACCTGATCCTTGCCCACTGTATCCATTTGGACGAACAGGAAATGAAGGTTCTGACTGAATCGAAAACCAAAATTGCCCACTGCCCATCTTCCAACTTAAAATTGGCCTCAGGCATTGCCAAAATTCCCGAACTTTTAGAGATGGGCGCGGAAATTTCCATCGCCGCCGATGGCGCTCCGTGCAACAATAACCTGGATGCTTTTATCGAGATGCGGATGGCAGCGCTGATTCAAAAACCGTTCTACGGTCCAACTTCTATGCCCGCCCAGAAAGTGTTTGAATTAGCTACCATTGGTGGTGCCCGGGCCATGGGCTTGGAAGACCAGATTGGCAGCCTGGAAGTGGGTAAAAAAGCGGATGTGGTCATTGTGGACCTGGATGAAATGAGAACAACTCCCAACGAGGGGGTAAATATATACACCCAGCTCGTTTATCAGGCTCAGAGCAGTAACGTTTTAACCACCATTGTTGATGGTAAGATTGTAATGGAGAACCGGGTCTTAAAAACCATGGATGAGGTAGAAGTCCGCCGAAAAGCCAATGAAAGCTTAAAGCGTGTTGCTAACCGGGTTGGAGTTAGCTTAGAATAGGTGAGAGCGATGAAACCGGTAAAAGATTTGGTGGAAGTAGCCTTAGGGAAAAAGCCTGCGGACCTGGTGTTAAAAAATGCTCAAGTGTTTAATAGCTTTACGGGAGAGTTTGTTACCGGCGATGTAGCGGTGGTTTCCGGCTACATCGCCGGCATTGGGGAATATGAAGGAAAGACTACCCACGATTTACAGGGAGCGTATGTCACTCCGGGATTTATTGACGGGCACGTGCATATTGAAAGTTCGATGGTATCACCGGCAGAGTTTGCCCGGGCATTAGTACCGGCCGGCACCCTTACGGCAGTGGTTGATCCCCATGAAATAGCCAACGTAACCGGAATTGCCGGAATCCGGTACATGCTGGAAGCAAGCAGTAATTTGCCGATAAATATTTATGTGATGCTTCCTTCCTGCGTTCCGGCAACTTCGCTGGAAACTGCCGGAGCGGTATTAACCGCCCGGGAGCTTTCGGAATTTATCAATCACCCGCGGGTTTTAGGATTAGGGGAGTTGATGGATTATCCGAGCGTTTTAAATACTCGGGAGGAAATGCTGCAAAAATTGGCGGTGGCAGAAGGAAAATTAGTTGACGGCCATGCCCCGGGGATTTCCGGAAAAGAGCTGACCGCTTATATAGCTGCCGGGGTAAATTCGGAGCACGAGTGCACCACCGCTGAAGAAGCCCGGGAAAGATTATCCCGGGGAATGTACTTAATGCTCCGGGAAGGATCGGCGACGAAAAATTTATTGGACCTTTTACCCGCCGTTGACCGTTATACCGCTTCCCGCTGCCTCTTTGTTACCGATGACCGGCATCCGGAAGATTTAATTAAACTCGGTTCTATTAATCACATGGTTAAATTGGCGGTTTCGGCGGGAGCGGATTTACCAACGGTCTTGCAGCTGGCAACCATCAATGCTGCCAATTACTTTAGATTGTATGATTTGGGCGCTATCGCGCCGGGTTACCGGGCAGATATTTTAGTATTTGAAGATTTACAAGAATTTAAGCCCAGGTATGTGTTTAAAGATGGTAAATTGGTAGCGGAAAAGGGAAAGCCGCTTTTTACCGGTTATCCGGTGGACGACCGGGCGGTTCGGAATACGATGCGCTTAAAAGAAATCAACCCGGAAAAACTAAAAATACCTGCTAACTCCAACAGGGCCCGGGTCATAGGGTTAATTCCCCACCAAATTGTCACCAAAAAATTAGTATTAGAAGTTCCGGTGGAGGGAGGATACTTTAAAACCTCACCGGAAAGGGATATTGCCAAACTGGCAGTTTTTGAACGGCACAATTATACCGGTAATGTTGGGGTAGGGTTAATCCACGGCCTGGGGCTTAAAAAAGGAGCTATCGCCTCCACCATTGCCCATGATTCGCATAACTTGGTGGTAGCTGGTATAAGTGATGAAGATATTATTGTCGCGGTGGAGGAACTAAAGCGCATTGGCGGGGGGCTTACGGTCGTTGCCGAGGGCCAGGTTTTGGGAAGTTTACCGCTTCCCATTGCCGGTTTAATGTCCGACCGCACCCTTTATGAAGTCCAGGAAGAACTGGAAAAGCTCCACCGGTTGGTTAGAAGTCTTGGGGTTTCTGAAGATTACGACCCATTTATGACCTTAGCCTTTTTAAGCCTTCCGGTGATACCGGAATTAAAACTTACGGACCGTGGTTTGGTTGATGTTTCTACTTTTTCGGTAGTTCCCGTATCCCTGTAGAAGGACGGTAGAGAAAAGATGGATTTACTGGATATCATCGGACCGGTGATGATTGGGCCCTCCAGCTCCCATACGGCCGGAGCGGTGCGGTTAGGGAGGGTTGGGCGCCTTGTCTTGGGGGAGGAGCCAAGAAAAGCTAAAATCTTTTTGCACGGATCCTTTAAAGAAACGTACCGGGGTCATGGTACCGATCGTGCTATTATTGCCGGCCTTTTGGGCTTTGATACCAGTGATCCCCGTATTCGGGAAAGCTTAAAGATTGCCAAAGAACGCGGTTTAAACTATGAATTTTTGCTGATAGATTTGCCGGAAGCTCACCCCAATACTGCTTACATGGAACTCTGGGGGGAAACCAGCATTGCGAGGGTTACCGGGAGCTCGATTGGGGGAGGAGCGGTGCTAATTACCGATATCAACGGTTATCCGGTCAATATTTCGGCCAAATATCCGACCATAATTGTTCCCCATAATGACCAGCCGGGAGCGGTAGCCAAGGTGACGTCGGTATTGGCATGGCACGGGATAAACATTGCCCGGATGAGTGTTGCCCGTCAAAAAAAAGGAGCGGAAGCCCTGATGGTTATTGAAACGGACCAGCCCGTTGACGATGAAACCTTTAAAGAGATCAAGAGACTGCCCGGAATTACCGGTGGTTTTACCATTCCACCCCTTTAAGGAGGAAAGATATGTATTTGGAGTCAGTTGAGCAGTTGATAAAAATTGCGAAGGAAAATGGCCAAACCCTGGGGCGCATGGCCTTAATCTTAGAGGCCAAAGACCGGGAAGTTCCGGAAGAACACCTTTTAAATATCATGCGGGAACGACTGCAAGTAATGCGGGCTGCGGTGACCGAAGGCCTTCAGGGGAATCGTTCGGTGGGAGGTCTTGTTGGAGGGCAGGCTTTAAAGTATCAGGCCTGGTACAATTCCGGTAAATCATTAGCTTCGGGGGTCTTTGGGAAAGCTATAACCTATGCTCTGGCGGTAAGTGAAGCCAATGCTTCGATGGGATTAATTGTGGCAGCTCCTACTGCCGGATCGGCAGGGGTGATACCCGGAGTGCTTTTAAGTATCATGGAGGAGTATGAAATTCCCGAAGAAAAAGTTATTGAAGGTTTGTATGCCGCCGGAGCGGTGGGGCTGGTGATAGCTTTTAAAGCTTCTCTTTCCGGAGCTCAGGGGGGTTGCCAGGCGGAATGCGGTTCGGCGGCAGCAATGGCGGCGGTGGCAGCAACGGAACTTTTGGGGGGAAGCCCCGAACAGGCCGCCCATGCGGGAGCCATTGCTCTGAAGGGTATGCTTGGGTTGGTTTGTGATCCCGTGGCCGGGCTTGTGGAAGTACCCTGTGTAAAACGAAATGTCTCTGCTGCAGTACAAGCCTTAGCGGCGGTGGATTTGGCTTTAGCCGGAATAACCTCCGCCATTCCCCTGGATGAAGTTATTGGGGCTATGGGGGAAATTGGCCGGGAGTTACCGATATCTCTTAAGGAAACTGCCCAGGGGGGACTTGCGGCAACCCCTACCGGGAAGGCTTTAGCGCAAAAAATTTTCGGGCGAAAGGAGGAAAAGAATGGCGAAAATAATTGATTTATCCCAGGAAATTTATCAGGGAATGCCGGTTTTTCCCCTGCATCTTACCACGTACATCTTCCAAAATATAACCCACGAGGAAAGTATTAAAAAGATTGGCTTTCCCTTTGCAACCCGTAACTTACTGATGAACGAACACGGACCAACCCACTGCGATGCGGTGTACGAATATAATCCTCAAGGTCCGACCATAGATAAAATGCCGCTGGAATATTTCCTGGGTCCGGCGATTTGTCTTGATGTATCCCATGTTCCGTATGAGCGCTACATTGAAATTTACGATTTAGAAGGGGCATTACGGAAACACGGACTCACCATTGAACGGGGAGATATTGTTCTGCTTTATACCGGCCACTATAATCGCAACTACGGCACGGATAAGTGGCTTACTACCTATACCGGTTTAAGTTATGCGGCGGCGGAATGGCTGGCCCAAAAGGGAGTAGTAAATATTGGGGTAGATGCTCCGGCTATTGACCATCCCGACGATCCCTATTACTCCGGCCATGCGGTTTGTGCGAAATATGGCCTTACCAATACGGAAAATTTAGCCAATCTCGATAAAGTGGCCGGAAAGCGCTTTTTGTATGTTGGTCTACCGTTAAAAATTCGGGATGGTACAGGCTCGCCAATTAGAGCGGTAGCTTTGTTAAACGAATAAGCAATGAATACAAAAAACATGCAAAATCCCCATTGACAAAAAAATATTAATAAATTATTCTCTAAATATAGAAATACATAGTTGGGCACAAGGGTGTGTCCGTTTTCAAAGTTAGCTGGCAATGGTGCCTTAATATTTAAGGCGCCATTTTCTATTTTTGGGACGGTGACAGAATGTTTGGTGCAACTGTGATTATTGCTTCCGCGGACAGCAACTTTCGGCAAATGGTCAAATCAGCGGTAAAAAATCTCGACTACGTTGTGGTGGGCGAGTGCGCTGATGGGCCGACCGCTTTAAAAATGGCCCGGAATTTTCAACCGGATATGTTTATCATTGATGATCATTTAATAGGTGTTCCTGGCCGGGAGATTGCCAAGATCCTTTCTTTTGACCGCCAGTGTGCGGTAGTTTTAGCTATGGAGTTTGAAATTGATAAACTCGATGAGTTTTTAGGAGAGATGGGTGTGGTTGGGGTTGTAATTAAACCCTTAGAAGAAGAACAGTTGATCATGACCGTTCAGGTAACCGAACATAATTACCAGCGGATTAAAGAACTTGAAAAAGAAGTAGAAGACCTAAAAGATGCCTTAGAAACAAGAAAACTTGTGGAGAAAGCTAAAGGAATATTAATGGAAAGCCTGGGGATTTCCGAAAAGGAAGCTTTTCGGAAAATCCAAAAACAAAGCATGGATAAAAGAATTTCCATGCGGGCGGTGGCGGAGGCCATTATCTTAGCGTATGACGTTAATCAAAAAAAATAAAGGGGGATTTTTAAATGAGTTACACCAAAAACGATATTATGGACATGGTGCGGGAGCAAAATGTTAAGTTTATCCGGCTCCAGTTTACCGACATTTTCGGGGTTTTAAAAAATGTGGCCATTCCGGTGGAACAGTTAGATAAGGCCTTAAACAACGAGCTAATGTTTGACGGCTCCAGTATTGAAGGTTTTGTGCGTATTGAAGAATCGGATATGTATTTGCGGCCGGACCCCAATACTTTTGCCGTATTTCCCTGGCGACCCAGAAACGGTGCGGTGGCCCGGCTGATTTGCGATGTGTACAATCCCGATGGTACTCCCTTTGAGGGAGACCCCCGCTATGTTTTAAAAAGAGTTTTGGCGGAAGCCAAAGAGCTGGGTTATACCATGTATGTTGGCCCGGAATTAGAATTTTTCCTTTTCCAGGTAGATGCCGAGGGAAAACCCACCCTGGTGACCCATGACAATGCCGGCTATTTTGATTTAAGCCCGGTAGATTTGGGCGAAAACGCCCGGCGGGACATGGTGCTGGCTCTGGAACAAATGGGGTATGAAGTAGAAGCATCCCACCACGAAGTAGCTCCTGGGCAGCACGAAATTGACTTTAAGTATTCTGACGCTTTGGATGTGGCCGATAAAATTGTTACCTTTAAAGTAGTTGTACGTTCCATTGCCCAGAGGCACGGACTTCATGCTACCTTTATGCCAAAGCCTTTATTTGGGGTAAATGGTTCGGGAATGCATACCAACCAGTCGCTGTTTAAAAACGGTCAAAACGCTTTTTATGATCCCAATGGGGAGTTGCAATTATCCGAAACCGCTTACTACTATATTGGCGGTATTATGAAACATATTAAAGCTATTACTGCCATTGCCAATCCGGTGGTTAACTCCTACAAGCGCTTGGTTCCAGGATATGAAGCACCGGTTTACATTGCCTGGTCGGCAAGAAACCGTAGCCCCTTAATCCGGATTCCGGCCAAAAGAGGTTCCTCTACCCGGATTGAGTTAAGAAGCCCGGACCCGTCGGCAAATCCGTATCTTGCCCTGGCGGTTATGCTTAAAGCGGGCTTGGATGGAATTAAAAATAAAATTAAGCCACCGGCGCCGGTTAACCAAAACCTTTATGAAATGACTGCTGAGGAGCGAAAGGCTCTGGGAGTTGACACCTTACCCGGTAGCTTAAAAGAAGCCATTGATTATCTCATCGAAGATAAAGTAATCCAGGAGGCTTTAGGTAAACATGTATTTGAACGGTTTGTGGAAGCTAAGTTAAAAGAGTGGGATGAGTACCGGGTGCAGGTTCACGAATGGGAAGTTAAAAAATATCTGACCGTTTATTAAAAAGGGCTGTCAAAAAAATGGGGGACAGCCCCTTTTTTTATGTTATTAGTATGTTATTATTTATATAGTTGAGTTATGACGTAATATTTATAAATTGGTGAGGAAAATGCCGAAGTCGATTAAATACCGCTTAATTTTCTTTTTAACCCTGACCACGGTGCTTGTAGGAGTTATAAGTTTTGGTTTTACCCATTACCGCGAAATAAAAGTAGCGGAAGATTTGGGCTTAAATGCCTCACGGGAAATGGCTAAATTATATGAAGAAAAATTAGATAATTTAGACGAATACGCCTTTAGGGATATATGGTGGAGTTATGATTTAGCCGAGGGGCTTTTAAAGGGCTTACCTTATAATGACTACTACCGGGAGATTGAAAACAAAATTATTAAAACCATGGCAGCCCGGAAAGGATTTATCGAAGTTATCGATGACCGGGGTAATGTTATTTACAGCCAGGGGGTAAAAATTTCTTCCACTTATTTCAGGTATCTCATAAATAAGCCTACCATGTTGGGCAGTATTTCAGGTTTCTATGAAATAGAGGCCCCTTTTGGCAAAAAACATGTAGCCTATCTAAGGGCCGAGCAGGTCCTGAATGAAGAGGGGAAAACTTTGGGGGTAATTGTAGTTGGTTATAGTTTAGAGGAAAACCAGGTTCTTTTTTCAGAGTTATTTGCTAAAGATTTGCAAAAGCAAAAATTCGCGCCAGGCTTAATTTTATACTGGCAAGACAGGCCTTTATGGTATTTTGGTGATGTTAAAAAGGAACTCTTTTTGCAGGATAAGCTAAAGAAACTTTCTGGAGAAAAGTTCCTATCGGAAATTCAGGTTATTGAGGGCAAAAAGTATTTTGCTTCTTACTTGCCGGTTGCTAGCCTAAAACCGGGGAGTTTTCTTACTTTAGGCGTATTTGTCCCTGCTGACTTGCTGGTTAGACCTTATATTATAAGCTTTTGGCAGGGGCTAATCCTTTATGTAGTTCTTTTGGGTTTACTGGTGGTGCTGGGGATTTATGTAATCATCAATCGCCAATTGGAAAAGCCCTTAAACGAGTTATTGGAGGTACTTATCGACTGGATCGAGGGTAAAGAGCTGAACTTTACGGAGTACCAGCGAAAGTATCCGGAATATGAAAATCTTTTTAAGCGAATTTACGACTTAAAAACCACCAAAGAAAAAATTGCCAATCAATGGTACCGGCTGGCCGAAGGAGTTTATAATTTGGGTGAAGCGGCCAATGATGGAGATTTGGTCAAAGAGCTGGTTTTTCATATTAAATCACAGGTAGAAGTAAAGGGAATAAAAATAGTCCTCAAAAATTTGGAAAGCAACGAATATTTTACCCGTTATGCAGAAGGGGAGGTTGCTCCCGAGCTCCCGGCGTTTTGCCCGGATAACGGTGAATGTCAAGGCGATACCTGCTGTTTCTCCATTACCCTGGGAAGCGAGAAACTGGGGCATATTATTATTACGGTCGAAAAGGACAAACTTACCGAGGAAGCACGGGAGTTTTTAAACAACTTAATCTTAATGAGCGGCCCTCTGGTAAAGCTTTATCTTTTAAAAAATTACCTGGCGGAAATTTCGCAACGGGATCCGCTAACGCAGGCGTTTAACCGGAGATTTTTAGAAGATGCGATTTTGGAAAAGAGGGATTGTAACTATTCCCTTATTTTTATCGACCTTGATAAGTTTAAAGAAATTAACGACACTTTCGGGCATAATGCGGGCGATATGGTTTTAATCGAACTTACGAAAAAAATTAGGGAAAATTTAAGAAGTCAGGACCAGGTAATCCGGATGGGTGGGGATGAAATTTTAATCTACCTTCCCAATACTGCTGTTGAGCTTGCCCAGGAAATAGCTACCCGGATAAAGGAGTTAATACGAAAGCAAAAGTTTGAAGTTGCAAAAGATAATAGAAAGGTTACCTTCAATGTTTCGGCCAGTATGGGTATCGGAAGCTGCCGGGAAGGAGAAAGTTTTGAGGAAGTTTTGGCGCGGGTGGATAAAGCCCTTTACCGGGCTAAAGAACTGGGAAGGAATCAAATTGTGGTAGCCGGTGACTAAGTAATGTATACAAGATATTTTTTGAATTAACCTTGTCATAAAATTAAATATTCATTATAATTTTACTACAACTTGCCGGCACAACGGCGTGCCGGATCCTAAGGCATTGACGCCTTCCTATCTCTATTTAGGTATTATTGTACCTATAGAGGGGAAGGCTTTTTAATTTATAGATGGGAGGAAATGGAAAATGGACCGGACTTTTGAACGGATCCCTTCCGGATGTGCCATAAGCGGCATCATGAATGTTGCTGGTCAACGAATTTCGGGAGAAAAAATTATTGCTTCGATTTCCCTGATGCATGACCGGAGTAACGGTTTAGGAGGGGGTTTTGCCGCTTACGGCATTTATCCGGAATTTGCCGACCATTACGCTTTTCATTTAATGTACCAGTCGGAGCGGGGTAGAACTTTAACCGAGGAGTTTTTAAATAAACATTTTATCATTGAGCGCGGGGAACCAATCCCAACCCGTCCGGTTGCGACCATTACCGATCCTCCACTTTTGTGGCGGTATTTCTTAAAGGTTCCGGAAGAGCGCCTTTATAAAAACCCCGAACCGGTGGATGAACGGGATTATGTGGTGGAAAAGGTTATGTATATTAACGACAACATTCCCGATAGTTATGTGGCCTCTTCCGGGAAAAACATGGGTGCTTTTAAAGGAGTCGGCTATCCCGAAGACATTGGGCGGTTTTTCCGCCTGGAAGAGTATGAAGGTTATTTGTGGACGGCCCATGGGCGTTTTCCCACCAATACCCCAGGCTGGTGGGGTGGAGCCCATCCTTTTACCTTATTGGACTGGTCGGTAGTGCATAACGGAGAAATTTCTTCTTACGGCATTAATAAGCGGTATCTCGAGATGTTTGGCTATAAATGCACTTTAATGACCGACACCGAAGTGGTAGCTTATGCAGTGGATTTATTACACCGCCGGCACGATTTACCTTTAGAAATTGTGGCTAAAGTGTTGGCTGCTCCCTTCTGGAAAGATATTGAGAAGATGGACGAAGAAGACCGGAAACTTTACACAGCCTTACGGCAGGTGTACGGTTCTTCCCTTTTAAACGGGCCGTTTAGTATTATTGTAGCTAACAGCAAAGTGATGATGGGCTTAAACGACCGGATCAAATTACGGCCCATGGTCTGGGGGCGGCGGGGTGACTTTTATTACATGGCTTCCGAAGAAAGCGCCATTTATGAAATTGAACCGGCTTTAGACGAAGTTCATGTGTCTAAAGGCGGTGAGCCGGTAATCGTCCGGCTAAAGGAGGGTGAATAAAATGGCAAACTTAATACCTCCCCGTTTTAAAGTAGTAATTGATTATGAAAAATGCCGGAAATGTAAAAGATGCGTTATCAACTGCGGTTTTGGTGTGTATAGTTTTGCGGACCGGGTTATTCCCGATCATAAAAAGTGTGTTTCCTGCCAGCGGTGCGTGGCTTTTTGTCCGGAAGAAGCGATAACGATTATCGAGAACCCCAATGTTTTTCGGCCCAACAGCTACTGGACGATGGAAGACCGGATTAATATCATGAAGCAGGCAGGATCCAGCGGTATGCTTTTAACCGGTATGGGCAATGACCGGCCTTATAAAAATTACTTTGACCATTTATTAATTGACGCCTGCCAGGTAACAAACCCGTCCATTGACCCTTTAAGGGAACCGATGGAACTTACCACTTACCTTGGCAAAAAGCCGGATGCGGTAACGGTTAAAGTGGAAAACGGTAAGGTAAAACTTGATACCCGGATTGCGCCGCAAATAAAGCTCGATACGCCGATAATCTTTTCTCCTATGTCTTACGGTTCGATTAGTTTGAATGCGCACAAAGCTTTAGCCCGGGCGGCTAAAGAGTGCGGGATTTTAATGAATACCGGTGAAGGAGGGCTTCACAAAGACCTTTATCCTTATAAAGACTGGATAATCGTGCAGGTGGCATCAGGCCGTTTTGGAGTAAATCAGGAGTATCTCGACCATTCGGCGGTAGTTGAAATTAAAATTGGCCAGGGGGCAAAACCGGGTATTGGCGGACACCTTCCCGGGGAAAAGGTAAACCGGGAAGTTTCGGAAACCAGGATGATACCCGAAGGTACCGATGCCTTAAGTCCTGCTCCCCATCATGATATTTACTCCATTGAAGATTTGGCCCAGCTTATTTATGCCTTAAAAGAAGCTACCAACTACGAAAAACCGGTTTCGGTGAAAATTGCTGCCGTGCATAACGTGGCTGCTATAGCCAGCGGTATTGCCCGGGCCGGAGCCGACATTATTTATATTGACGGGTTCCGGGGCGGTACCGGGGCAGCACCAACCATTATCCGGGACCATATCGGTATACCTATTGAATTAGCAATAGCAGCGGTGGATGACCGCCTGCGAGCCGAAGGTATTAGAAACAGCGTTTCCATTGTGGCTGCCGGCGGTATCAGGCATTCGGGGGATGTGGCTAAGGCTATTGCTCTCGGAGCTGATGCGGTGGCAATTGGTACCGCTGCGTTAATAGCTATGGGCTGCCACGTGTGCCAGATGTGTCATACCGGTAATTGTTCCTGGGGGATTGCCACCCAGCGGCCGGAATTAACCCAGCGGCTTGACCCCGACTGGGCTGCTCAGCAGTTAATAAATTTGGTTAAAAGCTGGTCTTTAGAGTTAAAAGAGATCTTGGGAGCTTTAGGGCTAAATGCCATTGAGAGCTTGAGGGGTAGCCGGGAGCGGTTAAGAGGTATAGGGCTTAACGATACTGAACTGGCTATTTTAGGCGTCAAACATGCCGGAAGGTAGGGTGATGGCTATGGAAATAAACGCAAAAGGCATGTATTACCGGGATTTAAACAATCTTTTAAGGGAAAAAGTGGCCGAAGGGGTAACCGAATTTACCCTGCAGGGAATAAACGGCCAGCGGTATCTCGGGACGGGATTAAAAGGTAAGGTCAAAATAGAAGTATATGGTACTCCGGGAAATGACCTGGGGGCGTTTATGGATGGACCGGAGATTATCGTTTACGGTAACGGTCAGGACGGTATTGCCAATACGATGAACGATGGGCGGATTGTGGTTCACGGCCATGCGGGGGACGTATTGGGCTACGGCATGCGCGGTGGAGAGCTTTACATCCGGGAATCGGTGGGTTACCGGGTGGGTATTCATATGAAAGAATATAAAAAGCAGGTACCGGTAATCGTTGTGGGCGGTACCGCCGGCGCCTTTTTTGGCGAGTACATGGCGGGAGGAATTCTGGTGGTGCTGGGTTTAAATAAAAAAGAGGGAGAACCGCTAACCGGAGATTATCTTGGTACCGGAATGCATGGAGGGGTTATTTATTTAAGAGGAGAAGTGGAAAAAGATATTTTAGGAAAAGAAGTGGCAGAGTTTGAATTGAACGAGGAAGATTACAGGAGGTTAAATCCCTTACTGGAAAATTATGCAAATTTCTTCAATGTTTCCCTGGACGAAATAAAAAAAGTTCCCTTTAAAAAATTGGTGCCGGTTTCCCATCGGCCTTACGGCAAATTGTATACTTATTAACCGCAATGCATAACTGCTTGCGGTTTTTCCTTTTTTTATTATAAGATATTGAAAAAAAGCTGAGGGATTTATTTTGGAAAATTTGAAGGTGGTTTTGGGGATTAGGGATTACACTGAGAGAAAAAGGTTTAGGGAAATATTAAGAACCATGGGAGTTTTAATAGTAGGCGAGGGAGAGGAAATCCGAGCTCTGATAAATTTATCCTCCCGGGTTTGTCCGGATTTAATCATTTTAGACGAAAAGCTTGGGGCTACTAAAACCCTGCCCTATACCAAAATATTTTATGAAAGCCGGCTGTGCCCGGTAATTTTATACGTGGAGCAACTGGATTGGGAATACCTTGAAGATTTCAAAAAAGGCCCTACTTTAAGCCTACTGGTAAAGCCGGTAACGGCCTTAAGCTTAATGGGGGCAATTTATACCGCTTTGACCAACTTTAACACTTATTTAGACCTGGTTACCCAGAAAGAAGATCTGGAAAAACGTTTAGAGGAAAGGCGTTTAATTGACCGGGCTAAAGCGTTGTTGATTCAATGGGAAAATTTAACGGAAGAGGAGGCTTACCGTTTTCTGCGGGAGGAAAGCCGCAGGCAAAATATTTCCATGGGAAAGGTGGCCAAAAAGATTATTGAAAAGTATACATAATTCAATTTAAGAAAATATTGTAATTGATGAAGATATTTTGTAAAATAAATTGCGAGTTTAGGTCTAAAAAAGCCATAGTTTGGGGCGATGAAGTCCCGCAAGGAAAGGTTTTTACCTTTCTTTGTGGGACTTTTTTATTTTTGGAGGTATCGACCAATGGAACCTGTGGACTTTCTTGAACAGTTAAATACTTACAGTATAAAGTTTTTACGGTTGCAGTTTGTCGATGTTGCTGGAAAGTTAAAAAACGTGGCAGTAACTTCGGAAAATGTGGGTGAAGTTTTAAAAAAGGAAATGACCTTTTTCCATGATGGCGAGAAGGTAGTTTTTGAACCGGATTTAGAAAGTCTAACGGTTTTACCCTGGCGACCCCGGGAAGGGGCGGTGGGACGGATTTATGGTAATCTTCTCCTACCGGAGAATGAAGAAAAAGTAATTTGCCCGCGCAAATTTTTTACCCGGTTTAATTTACCCCTTGAGGTAGCGGTAGAATTTTCCTTTTATCTGCAGGAAAAAGCTCAAGAGAAAACACCGGTAGATTATGCCGGGCTTTGGGACGTGTCTCCTCTGGATTTGGGAGAAAATTTACGCCGGGATGTGGTTTTAACTCTGGAGAAAATGGGAATTGGGGTTAAATATTCGGGACATGGTGCTCAGCCCGGGGAACAGGTACTCGGTTTAAAACCGGTTAAGGGGAACAAGCTGCCCGATATTTTAACCACCGCCAAGTTTGTGGTCCGCACAATCGCCGAGCGCCACGGGCTTAACGCTTCCTTTTTCCCGTACCATCATAAAAAGCCCGGCCTTTCGGTTAAATATAGCTTTTTGGGCGAAAAAGAAGAGACGGAAAAGCTTTATCAAAAAATCGTTACCCTTTTACCCGAGGCGGAAATAATTTTCAGGCCGTTAATTAACGATTATTACGGTTATCCGCAAAAACCGGAAAACTTTATTTTTTACGATGGAGACCATTTAGTTTTGACGGTAAGTCCTAAAGCCAATCCTTATTTAGTTTTAAGTTTACTGGCGTTAGAAACTATTGGAAGTGTTGAAAAGCCTGTTCTGGCTTCGGATTTTGGGCAGGCTTTACGCCGTTTTTCCGAAAGCACCAAGCTACGGGAATTTTTTGGTGAACTATTCTGGCGGTACTTAAAAATCAAGCAAAAAAGTTATTTCGATTTTTGGTCAAGGGTTCATGAGGAAGGCGATAATGGGGATTAATTAAAATTTTTCAATAAAATTTTAAGGAGGGGTTACCTATGACTTTTAGCCTTGGCTTAAACGGTACCGAGGCCACCAGAACCAAAAGGCGAACCGGAGGGGATTTCAGCCCCTACAGCGGGATGTGCGTTACCTGTCTCGACGGGTGCGTGGGCTACTGCGAAATCGCCAAATCGGCCATCCGCGGTAAAGAGGTGATTTATCCGCAGCCCTTCGGGACTACCACTTCCGCCTCCCAGAAGGACTATCCGGTCGATTACTCCCACTTTAATATCATGGGTACGGCGGTAGGGGCAGTAGGCATTGAAGCTGATCCGGATAAAGCGATTTTCCCGGCTGCCAACATTGAAACCGCTATCGGAGCTAATAAAGACATTAAGTGTCGCTTCCCGGCGGTTATTGCGGGAATGGGATCCACCAATGTGGCCGCCAATAACTGGGAGCATTTAGCTGCGGGAGCAGCATTGGCTGGAGTACCCATTGTTATCGGGGAAAACATTTGCGGCATGGACCCGGACTTGGAACTGGAAAATGGGCGGGTAAAACGCTCCCCGGCGCTGGAAAAAAGGGTTAAAGCGTTTACCGAGTGGTATCAAGGCTACGGAATTGTTGCCGTCCAGGCTAACGTGGAAGATACCCGTTTAGGGGTTCAGGAGTATGCTATAGAAAAACTTGGCGTTGAAGCGGTAGAAATTAAATGGGGACAGGGTGCCAAAGATATTGGCGGTGAGGTTAAATTAAATACCCTCGAGCGGGCACTGCAGCTTAAAAGCCGGGGCTATATCGTTCTGCCCGATCCGGAAGATCCAACGGTCCAGGAAGCTTACAAAAAAGGAGCTTTTAAAGAATTTGAACGCCACTCCCGGATTGGCATGGTAGATGAGGAAAGCTTCCACAAGCGGGTAGAGGAATTGAGAAAAGCTGGGGCTAAATATATCTTCTTAAAAACCGGTGCATACAGACCGGCGGATTTAGCCCGGGCGGTGAAGTTTGCGTCCGATGCCAGGCTTGATCTATTGACGGTGGACGGTGCCGGCGGTGGAACCGGAATGAGCCCCTGGCGGATGATGAACGAGTGGGGTATTCCGACTGTTTACATTCAGGCTTTACTTACCAAATACTTGGACCGTTTAGCCGAAAAAGGAGCTTACATTCCTCCGGTAGCTATTGCCGGGGGCATTAGCCTGGAAGACCAGGTGTTTAAAGGTATAGCCCTTTCCGCTCCCCACGTAAAAGTAGTAGGTATGGCCCGGGGACCTTTAGCCGCGGCTATGGTGGGTAAAACCGTGGGTGAGCGGGTTAAAGCCGGAAAAGTACCTACCGAATACCAAAAATACGGTGAATCTTTAGAGCAGGTATTTATCTTTGCCGAAGAGCTTAAAAATAAATTAGGGGCCGATTTATTTGCTAAGCTTCCCGTTGGGGCAATTGGTGTTTACTCCTATTTTGAACGGATGGCCCAGGGATTAAAGCAGTTCATGACCGGGGCCCGGAAGTTTAACTTGGACGCTATTACCCGGGACGATGTGGCTGCCTTAACCCGGGAAGCAGCAGAAATCACCGGCATCAAGTATATCATGGACATCGATGCCGAAGAAGCTATGAAAATCTTAGGATAGCTTTATTTTGCCGTCCCTTTTAATTTAGAAGGGACGGTTTTTTTTGGTTATTATTAAAAATGGGTTTGCTGAAAAGATGAGGGATGCTATACTTAAACGTAGTAAAATTTATTAATTGGAGGTAAGCGAGGTAATGGTAAAAGCAAAGATTGTTTTTGGAGATAGTCGAAGCATGCAGGAAGTAGAAAATGAATCGGTTGATTTAATAGTTACTTCGCCTCCTTACTGGCATTTGAAAGACTATGAAGTTACAGGTCAAATTGGTTTTGGGCAAAGTTTACATGAATATCTAAAAAGTCTTTATCAAGTTTGGAGAGAATGTTATAGGATCTTAAAACCTGGTACAAGACTTTGTATAAATGTTGGAGATCAATTTGCCCGAGCTGTAGTTTATGGCAGGTACAAGGTAATACCTATTCATGCGGAGATAATATCCCAGTGTGAAGAAATTGGATTTGATTATATGGGGTCAATAATTTGGCAAAAAAAGACAACGATGAATACCACCGGTGGAGCAACTGTTATGGGATCTTTTCCCTATCCACCGAATGGTATTATTGAAATAGATTATGAGTTTATATTGATTTTTAAAAAACCGGGCAAAAGAACTGATATTGACAAAAATTTAAAAGAAGCTTCAAAACTTACCAAAGAGGAGTGGAAGGAGTATTTTGCCGGGCACTGGAATTTTGGTGGGGCAAAAAAAATCGGTCATGAAGCTATGTTTCCTGACGAACTGCCAAAGCGACTAATTAAAATGTTTACTTTTATTGGAGATACCGTTTTGGATCCTTTTTTGGGGAGTGGTACCACAGCGAAAGTGGCTTTAGAGTTAGGACGTAATGTAATTGGTTATGAGATAAATAAAAATTATTTAAAAATAATAAAAAATAAAATTGGAATTTCGCAAAACATCTTTTTAAATGGTGTTGAAATAATTGAAAGAAGTCAGCCACTCCAATCCACTACTGAAAGTTTGGATTATGTTCCCAAGATTCAAGATGCAAAACCTCTTATTAATCCAGGTATGTTAAAGTTTTCAGGAGAAAGATTATATAAAGTTGAAGGTATTACAGACGACCTTTCATTAATTTTAGATAATGGTTTGGTTGCTTCTTTTTTAGGAGTAAAAATCGTAAAGAAAAAAGAAGCTTTGGATTATTTAAAAAATTATATTTTGGGTAAAAATATTTTTATAAAATATGATGACATTCAAATATTAAAAAAGGACCGAATTATGGGATACATATATTTGAAAAATAAAATATTTGTAAACTCATATTTAATAAAAGCTGGCTATGCAGTTCCCAGTGATGAAACAGAATATAAATATAAAAGTAAGTTTATAAAGATTTTTGAAGAAAATAGTCATGTGTCACATAAGTAGTATTAAGGTCAATTCTTTTCATATTCAAAACTTATTCCGTCATCTTCTTCAATATATTCAATTATTTTTGCGTTGATATTTTCTTTTAAGTAATCCATATGTTCATAAGTTTTTGGTTTAATTGAAATAGGTGTATTGCCAACAAATCCATCTATTCCTTTAGATTCTTCTTCTGGAGTAGCTAGTCTATAATCTTTTCCTTCTATTTCTGCTATTTTCTTAAGTATTGCTCTTTGATAATACATCCCTATAAATGTTTTCGTTATCACTAAATCTTCTACCCATGCTTTTATCATTTCTTCGTTAATTTTATTCATAACATTTTTCATTTCTTCAAGTTTTTTTAGGATCTTGCTTACTGCCTCATTAATGGCATTAGGGTAACGTTGGAGATACCAATTCTTCCATTTATCTACCGAAGGTTCGTCGGTTTCTTTTAAAAATTCTTTAAATAGTTCTGTCATTTGTCCAACAACCTCAGGGCGAGTTGCCTGGGAAAATCTGTTTGCGTTATTTAAAATTGTTGAAACATATGGTGGTAGTTTTAAATTCTGTATTTCATTATACTTTGCTAAAGCTTTATTTGTTAGTCTTATTTTGGGCATTATTTATCCCTCCTGTATTCCATTTAACGATATCAAAGGGAGCAAATAGAAATTAGTTTTCTTCGGGCAAAAAAAGTTTGTAAATTTCAATTTCTAAGGCCTGAGCTATTTTTTGAATATTATCAAGAGCAATCGATCTCTTTCCACATTCAACAGCGCTTATATATGTCCTATGGAGTTCAGCAAGTTCTGCGAGTTGTTCTTGACTTAATTTTTTTTGCAGTCGATATTTCCGCACATTACTTCCAAAGAGTTTTTTGATGTCAAGATTATTTCCCAATTTTTCCACCTCTAAGCAAACCTATAATATTTCTTAGCTTAAAAGTCTACAGACAATAAGTAACATATTTTTTAAATATTTTCAAGGATACTGGATACATAAGGAGTGAATAAAAAATTTTGGCAAAAATATGTTATAATAAGTGCAAATTGGGGTAAGGAGGTATAAAATGAGTCCTACCAAAGATGATATTTTAAAAATAGTCCAGGAGAAAGGCATACGTTTTATCCGACTGCAATTTACCGATATTTACGGGATACCCAAAAATGTGGCCATAACGGCGGAGCAGTTAGAAAAAGCTTTGGATGGGGAGTTAATGTTTGATGGCTCTTCGATTGATGGTTTTGTTCGTATTGAAGAGTCGGATATGTACTTAAAGCCCGATCCGTCCACTTTTATGATTTTGCCCTGGGCGGACCAGCGGTATGCGGAAGCGAGATTAATTTGCGATATTTATACCTATGATGGAAAGCCCTTTTCCGGCTGTCCCCGGGGAAATCTAAAAAGAATCCTCCAGGAAGCAAAACAAATGGGGATTGATGAAATGTACGTGGGGCCGGAAGCAGAATTTTTCCTCTTTCAAACCAAAGAAGACGGTACTCTTACCACTGTTACCCATGATGAAGCCGGCTACTTTGACCTGGCTCCGGTAGACCGGGGAGAAAATGCCCGGCGGGATATGGTACTGGCTTTAGAACAAATGGGTTTTGAAGTGGAAGCTTCCCACCATGAAGTGGCGCCCGGTCAGCACGAGATCGATTTTAAATATGACTCGGCGGTGCGAACTGCCGATAAGGTCGTTACATTTAAAACGGTAGTGCGGAAGATTGCCAAAAAACATGGGCTGCATGCTACTTTTATGCCGAAGCCCGTTTACGGCATTGCCGGTTCGGGAATGCATTTGAATATTTCCCTGGCGGCTAACGGGCAAAATATCTTTTACGATCCCGGTACCCCCCATCAGTTAAGCGATATAGCCTTGTATTTTATCGGGGGCTTATTAAAGCATGCCCGGGCAATTTCGGCCATAACCAATCCTCTGGTAAACTCGTATAAGCGTCTGGTTTCAGGATTTGAAGCACCGGTTTATATAGCCTGGTCATTTAGAAACCGGAGTCCCCTAATCCGGATTCCGGCCAAAAGAGGACCTTCGACCCGGATTGAGCTTCGAAGTCCTGATCCCTCGGCCAATCCTTATCTGGCGTTTGCCGTCTGCTTAAAAGCAGGATTGGATGGCATTAAAAATAAGATTATGCCTCCGCCGCCCTGCGACCGGAATATTTATCATATGAATGAAGAAGAGAGAAAAGCTTTGGGAATTGGTAATCTACCCGCCAGTTTAGGCGAAGCTTTAAAGGAATTGGAGCAGGATGAAGTAATCCGCGAAGCTCTGGGGGAACATATTTTTGAGCGGTATATGGAAGGTAAACGCCTGGAATGGGATACTTACCGCATGCAGGTTCACGAATGGGAATTAAAGGAGTATTTAGTGAAGTATTAAACGGGTTTAACCCGGTTTTTTCTTAATTCAAAAAAATAAAAATTTTTGGGTAAATTTGTGGTATAATAAAATACATTAAAGCAAATACCTTAAACACGCATTGCTGGGGGGTTTAAGATGTACGACGTAGCAATTTTAGGGGGCGGTCCCGGCGGTTATGTGGCAGCAATTAGGGCTGCCCAGCTGGGACTAACGGTAGCGGTAGTGGAAAAGGATGAACTGGGCGGCACCTGTTTAAATCGCGGCTGTATTCCCACTAAAGCTCTTGTTTCGGTAGCGGAACGGCTTCATCAAATAAAAAATTCTGAGGTTTTTGGGATTGAGGTTTCCGGTTACAATTTTAATTTTAAAAAGGCCGCTGAAAGAAAAAACCAGGTGGTAGAACGCCTGGTTAAAGGAATTCACTATCTTTTTAAGAAAAACAAAATTACCTTGATTAAAGGAACCGGAAGATTAACCGGTAAAAATGAGATAACGGTCGAAACTTCTGATGGTCTGGAAAAGGTTGAAGCCAAAAATATAATCTTAGCCACTGGTTCCAAACCGGCGTTAATTCCAGCTCTCGGCTACGATGGGGAAAGGGTAATTACCAGTGACGAAGCATTAAACCTGGAAAAGCTTCCCGCGGAAATGGTCATTATTGGTGGTGGGGTAATTGGGTCGGAATTTGCCACGATTTTTTCCGAAATGGGAGTTAAAGTAGCTATTGTAGAACTTTTACCATCTATCTTGGCAAATACCGATAAAGAGGTAAGCCGTTATTTAACCACTTTATTTAAGAAACGGGGAATTCAGGTTAAAACCAAAGTGGCGGTGAAAGAAGTTAAAAAAGGTGAAAAAATCACGGTGGTTTTAGAAAACGGCGAGGAACTCATTACCGACATGGTCTTAATTTCCATTGGGCGGGTGCTCAACACCCGAAACATTGGTTTGGAGGAAGTGGGAGTAGCTCTGGGTCCCAAGGGAGAAGTTTTGGTGGATGAATATTTAAGAACAAATGTCGAAAACATTTATGCCATTGGTGATATAACCGGTAAAATGCAGTTAGCTCATGTGGCTTCGGCCCAGGGTATCCGGGTGGTGGAAAACTTAGTCGGTGAACCCAAACCGATGAGTTACGATGTGGTTCCCGGGTGTATTTTTACATTACCGGAAATAGCCATGGTGGGTTTGACCAGCCAGGAAGCGGAAGAAAAAGGAATTAAAATTATTACCGGTAAGTTTCCCTTCCAGGCTTCCGGAAAAGCGGTGGCGATGGAAGAAACGGAAGGTTTTGTGAAAATTATCGCAGACTTTTATACTCACCGGATTTTAGGCGGTCATATAGTTGGACCTCATGCCACGGACCTGATTGGCGAGATAGCTTTGGCGGTTCAGAAAGGACTGACCCTGGAGGAAGTTGCCCATACCATTCATGCCCATCCGAGCTTGCCGGAGGCGGTGATGGAAGCGGCGGAAGCGGCTTTAAATAGAGCTATTCACATTTAAAGTAGGACGGGAGGGCTTTTATGAAAAAAATAACAGTCTTTTGGGGTTGTCAGATTCCCGGTCGCCTGACTTTTCTGGAAAAAAGTACCCGGCTGGGATTAAAAGCTCTGGGGTATGAAATTAACGATATTCCGGAGTTCGGCTGCTGTCCGGAAAAAAGTTTGATAAAAAATGAAGATGAGAAGCTCTGGCTTTTAACTGCTGCTCGCAACCTGGCTCTGGCGGAAAGGGAAGGGTATCCTTTAGTGGTAGCCTGTAACGGGTGCTCGTCTACCCT
>NZ_BDJL01000142.1:56577-56692 GCF_001950325.1 Carboxydothermus islandicus | reverse complement strand
TATCTAAAAATAATTTGTCCCTACATTTTCGAGAGGTTTAAAAAATCGATGCAGTATTTTCAAGGGTTTGCGGGCTTTTTTAGGCCGTTTTTCGCAATTAACTGACAAACTCGGG
>NZ_BDJL01000142.1:56449-56567 GCF_001950325.1 Carboxydothermus islandicus | reverse complement strand
AAAAACCGCGTATGTAAAATTAAAAGGCAATCCCAGGCTTTTAGCTGAGGTAAATGAGAAGCTTCAGGAATTTGGGTTAAAGCTTGCGGGAAGTTTAAAAGTATTTCACCTAATTGAG
>NZ_BDJL01000142.1:0-56439 GCF_001950325.1 Carboxydothermus islandicus | reverse complement strand
AAAATTAAAAGGCAATCCCAGGCTTTTAGCTGAGGTAAATGAGAAGCTTCAGGAATTTGGGTTAAAGCTTGCGGGAAGTTTAAAAGTATTTCACCTAATTGAGTTTTTAGCCGATGAGGTAGGGGCGGGGGTAATAAAACAGCGGGTGCAGAAACCTTTACGAGGTCTAAAAATTGGGGTGCATCCCGGCTGTCACCAGAACCGGCCATCGCCTGCGGCTTCCTTTGAAGACCCGTTAAATCCCCGGAAATATGATACTTTAGTACAAGCATTAGGGGCCACCACCGTTGAATATCAATCAAAGTTAATGTGCTGTGGCAATAATCTAACTTTAGCTGGAAAATTAGACGACGGCTGGCGGATGGCCCGGGTGAAAATTCAGGAGCTTACGAACCTCAGAGCCGATGCTTTATCGGTTACCTGCCCGGCATGTTTTATGCAGTTTGACCAGAAACAGGCTCTTTACGCCCGGCAGGGAGATAATCTTAATTTACCGGTATTGACTTACATGGAGCTTTTAGCTTTAGCTTTAGGGATTGAGGCGGAAGAGTTAAATTTAAAAGAACATCGGGTTGACCCATTCCCCCTCTTACAAAAAGCCGGAATAATTAATACTCCCCTTCCCTTTAATGAAGAAGTGCTAAAGCGGTGCTTAACCTGCGGTGCCTGTGAATACGATTGCCCTTCGGCTCGCACGGGAGTGATGTCGCCCCAGGGGGTAATTAAACGGTTTTTAAACGGCGAGATTGAAGAACTTATAAATTCTCCGGAAATCTGGGAATGCGTTGAATGCCATACCTGTTTGGAATACTGTCCGCAAAGATTTGGCATGGAAAAGGTATTTACCTGGTTAAAACACCAGGCAATGGTGCGGGATGCGTATCCTAATTCCTTGAAATCGGGTTATGAAATGTTTCTAAAAACCGGCAGGCTGGCGAAAATTGATGACCGTCAGCGGCAAAAGGTAGGACTTCCTCCCCTTTCATCCCAGGAACCCAAACAGTTTGTAGAAAAGCTGCGGTAACCTTTGTTTTTCTTGCTTTTTGGTGTATAATTAGGAAGGACGGCATCACGTTTTTAAGGAGGAATTGTTAAGTGGCTTCATTAAAAAAAGTTGTGGTGGCTGTACCTTCAAATCTTTTGGAAGAAGTTGATAAAACTGCGGCGCTGGAGAAAATCAGTCGAAGTGAAGTTGTCCGTCAAGCTTTAAAGTTATATTTGGATGAAAAAAAACGTAAAATGTTAAGGGAAGAGATGATAAAAGGCTATAAGGAAATGGCCAAGATCAACCTGAATTTAGCTTTAGAAGGTTTTTATTACGAAGCGGATGGTTACATGGAGGTTAAATAATGGAGATCAGGCGGGGGGATATCTTTTACGCTAATTTAAGCCCCGTAATTGGTTCGGAACAGGGCGGTACCCGTCCGGTGTTAATTTTGCAAAACGATATTGGCAATTTGTACAGTCCAACTACCATTATTGCCGCAATAACTTCCCAAATTAACAAAGCCAAGCTTCCAACCCATGTGGAAATTTCGGCAGAGGAGTCCGGGTTGGAGAAAGATTCGGTAATATTATTAGAGCAGATTCGCACCATTGACAAAAGCCGTCTTAAAGAAAAAGTTTCGTCTTTAAATAAAGAATTAATGCGGAAGGTCAATCAAGCCTTGGAAATAAGCCTCGGACTGGTGGAAATTTAGCCTTTTTCCGGGGCTTTATTTTTTTAAGGAGGGGTGCCTCCATGTATATTGGGATCCCAGTCTGGCCGGAGGATGGTTTCTACAAAAGCCGCCAGAGTTACGTGCAAAAATTACTAAAAATCGGGGCTGAACCATTTTTTATCCTTCCGGAGCACGATTTAGCCGGGGTATTTAAGATAATAACGGGAGTTTTAATTCCCGGAGGTGGGGATATCGCTCCGGATTTATTTGGTGAAGAACCGCGGCCGGGTATTCGAAATTATAGCAGGCAAAAAGACTTATTTGAAATTAATCTTATTCAAGAAGCTTACAAACATGCATTGCCGATTTTAGGAATATGTCGCGGTATGCAGCTAATCGGGGTAGCTTTTGGGTCCGGTATGTATCAGGACCTGTTTACGGAAAAAGAAGGAGTTTTAGACCATGAACAAAAAGCCCCTCCCCAAGAGCCAACCCACCTGGTAACTTTAAGCCCCAAGGGACGTTTAAGGGAAATTTTTGGCGCCGCAAGGGTGCGGGTAAATAGCTTTCACCACCAGGCATTAAAAAATGCCGGGACGGTTCTTAGCGTTGAAGCGGTGGCGGAAGATGGGGTTATTGAAGCAATTAGTGGACCGAAAATTTTGGGAGTGCAGTGGCATCCGGAACTTTTAGAAAATCATGATGACTTATTTTTCTGGCTTATAAAGGAGGGAGGAGCTCAATGAAGGTTTTAAAAAATGGGGTTATCGTTTTTGCTTCCGGTGAACAGCTTAAAGGCGACCTTTTAATTGATGATGAGGGAAAAATTGTTGAAATTGGTGCGGGAGTTTTTGCGGATGTGGAAGAGGTAATAGACCTTAAAGGGCAGTATGTTTACCCCGCTTTAATTGATGCTCATACCCATATCGGGTTAATGGAAGAAGGAATAGATTTTGTAGGGGAAGATATCAACGAATATTATGATCCGGTTACTCCTCACGCCCGGGCTATTGATGGGATTTACCCTTTTGATGTAGCTTTTCGCGAAGCTTATCAAGAGGGGGTTTTAGCCGTCGGGGTTTTGCCGGGGAGCAGTAATCCTGTGGGGGGAACCGGTTATAGCCTTTCGACCTGGGGAAAAATCGTAGACCGCATGGTTTTTGGGCCCTGCGGGCTGAAGATTGCCTTTGGGGAAAATCCTAAAAAAAATTACGCGGGACAGAAACGCTTACCTGCCACCCGCATGGGTACGGCCATGCTGATTCGGGAAAACCTGCTTTATGCCCGGGAGTATTTGCGGAAAAAAGAAAAAGGGGAAAAGGTAGAGTTTGATTTAAAAAAGGAAGCGTTTATTCCGGTGCTGAAAAGGGAAATTCCTTTAAGAGCCCATGCTCACCGGGCGGACGATATAATGACGGCCATCCGCATAGCCCGGGAAGTGGAAGTAGACTTGGTGATTGAACACTGTACCGAAGGTCATTTAATTATTGAGGAGCTTAAAGAAGCCCGGGTGCCGGTGGTGGTAGGGCCTACCCTAACCGGTCGCTCCAAATACGAATTAAGGGAGCTTGGCTGGGAAACTCCGGTGAACCTGATAAAAGCTGGAATAAAAACGGCAATAATGACCGACCATCCGGTTATTCCTTTAAAATACCTGCGTTTGCTGGGCTTTCTTTTACAAAATTACGGACTGACGGAGAAAGAAATTTTGCCGTTATTTACCAAAAATCCTGCCGAAATTTTAAAGATAAATTCCATGGTGGGCGATGTACAACCGAATTTGTGGGCCAATTTAATCGTGACGGAAAAGCCGCTTTTTTCTCTGGGAAAAATATCGATGGTATTTTTTAAGGGAGAAAAAATCGTCGGATAAGGTAGAAAGAAAACGACAAGTTTTTTGCCAGAAGGAAAAGGATTTTTTTTATCTTTGACGAAAAAAGTATATGGTAATAAGTGGGGATGGGGGGAAAACCCATGGATATTATGCAGGTTTTGATTGCCGATGACCAGCCGGGGATTAGAATGCTTTTAAAAATTATTTTGGAGCAGATGGGCTTTGGGGTACATGAAGCAAAAAACGGCCAGGAAGCGGTGGAAAAAGCTTTAAATATTCGCCCGGGTTTAATTATTATGGATATGCGCATGCCCTATAAAAGCGGTGATGAAGCTATAGCTGAAATTCAGTCTTTTCTTCCGCAAACGGACTTTATTGTAATGACTGCTTATACGGCTCCCGAAGTGTTGGAAAGGATTGATAAGGAAAAAATTTTTGAGGTTATTGCCAAACCTTTTGATGTTGAGGAGTTTAAAAGGGTACTTAATAAATACCTTGTAGAAAAATTTCCCTGGAAATATTCTTTTGTGTAGACGTTTTCCGAAATTTAATTTAAAATGAGGGGATAGGGGGAGTAATGATATGGGAGATATTAAATGCACGAACTGCGAGCTTTGCGGTCGGGAGGTACCAGCGGATTTAATGTGTACTTTGGTTTTAAACGATGAAAATAAGGTGGAAGAAGCCTGCTGGTGCATCTGTCCCGAGTGCCGGGAAAAATTTAAAAAGAATATTGCGGAAGTTTATAAAGCGCTTTTGGATAAGTAAAACCGGGTTTTGTTCCCGGTTTTTTTATTTGGTTGATTTACCAGAATATAAAGGCTATAATGTTTTTGAATTCTCTGCAAAAGGAATGGGGTTTAATGATTGAGTTTATAAGTAAGGAACCGGAAAAAACCAAAAAACTTGGCGAATATATCGGGAAAAATCTTCCTCCCGGAAGCATAATAATTTTAAGCGGTAATTTGGGAGCGGGTAAGACCCTTTTAGTATCAGGGATTGTGGCAGGACTTGGGATAAAGAACCGGGTAAAAAGCCCAACTTTTAATCTTGTCCACACTTACCCGGGAGAAAAGGGTAACGTTAATCATTTTGATTTGTACCGAATTTCTGCCTCGGAGTTTTTTGCTTTGGGTATGGATGAATATTTCACCGATTACGATATTAATCTTTTGGAATGGGGAGAAAAAGTAGCAGGGGAGTTAAAGAAAGATTATCTTAAAATTACTCTAAAAAATATTGCCGAAGGAGAGCGGAAAATCAAAATTGAGTCTTTTGGCGAAAAGTTTAAGGAGTTAATGGAGGCGCTTAAAAAATGGAGTTAGCCGTAGTTGCTGCTACCAGAAGTATTTCCCTGGCTTTACGGAAAAATGATGAAGTTATTTTTGAAATAAACGACCGGTTAAAGGAACCCCATGCGGCGGGTTTAATGCCTTTAATTGATTTCGCGTTAAAAAGGGTCTCGGCTAAGCCCGAAGATTTAACGGCCATTTATACCGTTTTGGGACCCGGTTCTTTTACCAGTTTAAGAATTAATCTTGCTACCTGTCTTGGCTTGGCCCAAGCTCTTGGTATTCCCGTTTATGCTACCGATACTCTACGCTTAATTGCGGCCAATGCTGGAGCATACCGGGGGGAAGTTTTGGTTTTAATGGAAGTAAACCGGGAAGAGGTATATTTTGGACATTTTTATAATGATTTGGTTCCAAAACCACAAGACCAGCTTACAGTTTTAACCGTAAAAGAGGCAAAAGAGAAAATTACCAATTTTGCGGGAATTTTAATCGGCGATGGAGTGGAAAAGTTAGGAGAGATTCCCGAAAATTTAATCTATCTAAAAAAGGCCAACGAACCTATCGCCAGCAATTTATTTTTTCTGGATTTAGAGTTAATACATATCTTAGAGGTAAAACCGCTCTATTTAAGAAAATCTCAAGCGGAAATCGTGCGGGAGGCAAGGGGAGAGTAAAATTGGAGTTAAAACATATGGAATTAAAAGACCTCCCTCAGGTGTTAGATATTGAAAAACTTTCTTATACTAATCCCTGGAGTAAGGCAAGTTTCATGTATGAAATAACCGAAAATCCGTTAGCAACTTATTTGGTAGCTCGTGAGGGGGATAAGATATTAGGGTACGGGGGTATCTGGATTGTATTGGATGAAGCTCATATAACTACTTTAGCTGTCCATCCTGCATACCGCAGAAACGGGGTAGGAAAAATTTTATTGAATGCATTACTTGAGGTAGCTAAAAATAGAAAGGTGAGAAATATTATTTTAGAAGTACGTGCCTCTAATTTTCCGGCGCAGAACTTATACCAGAAGTTTGGTTTTAAACCAATAGGAATTAGAAAAAAATATTATTCCCGTCCGGAAGAAGATGCTATTGTAATGAGCCTCGAAATAAAGGAGGATACCTAATTTGGGTAAGGTTATCTTAGGCATTGAAACATCCTGCGATGAGACGGCAGTTTCCTTAGTGGAAGATGGTAGAAAGGTGTTAATTTCCTTACTTTCTTCTCAGGTAGATCTGCACCGGATTTACGGTGGTGTAGTACCCGAAATAGCATCCCGCAGGCATTTAGAATTGATTTTTCCCCTGTTAGATGAAGCGTTTCGTAATTTCCCGAAGGAAAAGATAGCTGCGGTGGCGGTTACGTACGGTCCCGGGCTTGTAGGAGCTTTACTGGTTGGCCTTTCGGTAGCCAAAAGTTTAAGCTATGCCTTAAATGTTCCGTTAATTGGGGTTAATCATATGGAAGGGCATATTTTTGCCAATTTTCTTGAAGATGCAAAGCCGGTTTTTCCGGCGCTGGTGCTGGTAGTTTCGGGGGGACATACCGATTTAATTTTCATGCGGGGCTTTGGGGATTACGAGCTTTTGGGGGAAACCATTGACGATGCTGCCGGGGAATGTTTTGATAAAGTGGGGCGGGTATTAAACTTACCCTATCCCGCGGGGCCGGTTATTGACCGGTTGAGTAAAAAGGGAAAACCCATCTATAAGTTTCCGGTTGCTCGTTTAAAAGAGGAAGGATATAACTTTAGCTTTAGTGGCCTTAAGACTGCGGTACGGGTTTTCCGGGAAAAAAATCCCGATGCCAAAGTTGAAGACATTGCTGCGTCTTTCCAGGAAGCTCTGGTTAGAGCTTTGGTGGAAAATACCGAAAAAGCTTTAAGAGATTACAAACCGGCTAAGCTTTACTTGGCCGGCGGTGTTGCGGCTAACTCAAAGTTGAGGGAAGAGTTTTTAAATCTTGGGAAGACTTATAACATTCCGGTGCATTTTCCTTCCCTTCAGTACTGTACCGATAATGCGGCAATGATTGCTGCCGCCGGTTATCACCGTTATCTTTTAGGTAAGTTTGCCCCGCTTAATTTAAACGCCTACCCTTCGCTGATGCTCGGAGAGGAAAGGTATTAATCCTGTGGAAAACTACCTGTGGATAATGTGGATAACTTTGTTGATAACTTGAGATCAAAGGGTTTGTCCTGTTGATAACTTTTAAAAATTTGTCAAAGTGCTCCGGTATTTGTTCATAAGATGTCGCATGAGCTCGGCGTTTGACGGTGGAGTGTAAGTTATGGCGTTAGCTCCGGCTTCAATAGTTTTTAAAATTGAGTCGTTGGTCGGGCCACCGGTGGCAATGATGGGAACCTGGGGATAGTTTCTTCTAATTTCCCGCACCACGTGCGGGGTGCTGGGACCGGCGGAGACATTTAAAATATCGGCTCCATTGGCTAAACGTGCTTCAATATTTTCTTCCGGTGAGATTACGGTAACGATTATCGGAATACTCACCGTTTGTCTTACCATTTTTAAGGAATGATTATCGATGGGGCTGTTTAAAACAACTCCCAAAGCTCCCTGAAATTCTGCATCTAGGGCTAAGTTAACTACCCTTCGCCCGCGGGTGGTACCGCCGCCCACGCCTATAAAAACCGGCTGGTCGGCAGCGCTGATAATGGCATGGGTGATTATCGGCTGAGCAGTGAAAGGATAGACGGCCATAATGGCATCAGCGTTGTTGTTCCGTATTAATACGAGGTCGGTGGTAAAGATGATGGATTGAATATGTTTTCCTAAGATATCAATTCCGGAAGCTTCTTTAATTACTTCCGGCATTTTTATTATGTTGCCCCTTAAAACGGAAGTAACAGCAGGAATAATTCTATCCAATGTAATCGCTCCCGTAATTTTTTATTTTTAGTTTTACAAATTTATTATAGCGTTACTGAAAAATCTGTAAAGAAGTCTGGTGGAAATCAATGGAAAAGTATTTGGCTGATGCAGTAAAAAGAAACGTGCTACCCATAACTTCACGCTGTAATGTCCGCTGCCTTTTCTGCAGCCATACCGGAAACCCTTTAGAAGTTAATACCGTATCCTTTTCCCATCTACCTTTTAATAAAATTAACGAATTTCTTCCTTTTTTAGATCCGGAGAAGAAAATTGTTTTGGGCGAGTCGGCTACAATTATAAACGAAGGAGAACCTTTATTCCATCCGGATTTTAAGAAAATATTGCTTAAAATTCGGGAATTATTTCCTAAAACTCCTCTTTCCATTACCACCAATGGCCTTCTTTTAACCCGGGAGATGGTGGATTTTTTAAGTTCTTTAGGGGAAGTTGAGCTGGTGATTTCGGTAAATGCGCTAACACCTGCCAAGAGAAAATTAATTTTTGGTTTTAACTCGGATATATATCCTAACCTTTACTATTTATCAGGAAAAATACCTTTTACCGCAAGTTTTGTTTTTATGCCCCACGTGGTGGGTTATGAGGAATATGTTTTGAGCATCAAAAAATTAATGCATTTGGGGGTAGAGGCGGTCAGGGTTTTTCTTCCGGGTTTTACCGAAAAAAATAAACAATTAATTAACGCTCCTTCCGCTTTGGAGAAACTTTCGCAAAAACTTTTTGCAGAGTTTTTGGAGGAAAAAACCCCGGTTATAATTGAACCAAAACGTCTAACGGATTTTAAAGCCGAAGTTTTAGGGGTAACCCCCGGGGGTAAGGCCTATTTTTTAAAGAAAAATGATATTATTTTAAAAATAAATGGCCAACCCCCTTTTAGCCGGATGGAAGCCCATAAACTTTTAAATACCCCCGGCGAGAAGTTTTTAGAAATCTTCCGGCAAGGAGAGTTGTTGACTTTTAATTTTTCGTTAAAACCCGGGCAAAAAGCGGGAGCGGTTTTTTACCGGGATATTGAGAAAGAAATGCTCTTGGGGATAATTAGCAAAGTAGAAAAAGCTTTAGCGAAATCCCCTCTTATTTTAACTTCTTACTTAGCCGCTATCTTAATCAAGAAGGGGTTACAAAAGCTTGGAGCCAGTTACTCGGTCTTACCGGTAAAAAGCCGGTTTTTTGGCGGAAACATTGGCTGTGCCGGCCTTTTAACGGTAGAAGATTACCTCTGGGCGGTAACAAAGGTGCTTAAAGTGCAAAAACCGGATTATCTTCTTTTACCCGCTATCTCCTTTGACGACCGGGGCCGGGATTTAACCGGTAGAAGTTACCTCGAAATTGAAGATTACTTTAAAATTAAGACGGAAATTTTATAAAAAAGTTTTAAGCCAAAAGGAAAAATTTTTGTTTTGTCGAATATATAAAAAAATTTTATCTATTTCGAGGGGGTAGCCTGAAAAATGTTTCGCAATCGGGAAGAAATTAAAGAAATACAGCTTCACCGCTTGAAAGAGTTAGTTAAAAGGGTGTACGAACGGGTACCTTTTTACCGGCAGAAATTAGATGCCATTGGTTTTACACCGGACAAACTAAAATCTTTGGAAGATCTTCGGCATCTTCCTTTTACTACCAAACAGGACCTGCGGGATAACTACCCCTTTGGCCTTTTTGCGGTAAGTCTGGAAGAAATTATTAGAATTCACGCTTCTTCCGGTACTACCGGCAAACCCACGGTGGTGGGTTATACCAAAAATGATATTGACCTCTGGAGTGAATTAATGGCAAGGTCAATGAGAAATGCCGGGGTAACTTCCCGCGATATCATTCACAATGCGTATGGCTACGGGCTCTTTACCGGTGGACTGGGTTTTCATTACGGCGCTGAAAAATTAGGGGCAACGGTGGTGCCGGTTTCCGGAGGTAACAGCAAACGCCAGTTGATGCTAATGGAGGACTTTGGGGCAACGGTTTTAACCTGTACCCCATCTTATGCTTTGCATTTGGCTGAAGAAATGGAAGAGCAGGGTATTTCCCGGGACAGGCTAAAATTGCGACTGGGGATTTTTGGTGCCGAGCCCTGGAGTGAAGAATTAAGGGCAAAAATTGAAGAGAAGCTGAAAATAAAAGCTATTGACGTTTACGGCTTAAGTGAAATCCTGGGACCGGGAGTAGCAATGGAGTGCCAGGAGCAAAAGGGCTTGCACATTAATGAAGACCATTTCCTTCCGGAAATCATCGACCCGGATACCGGTGAGGTATTGCCGTACGGGGAAAAAGGGGAGCTGGTAATAACCACCTTAACCAAGGAAGGAATCCCTCTTTTAAGGTACCGCACCAGAGATATTACCGCCCTTTATCCGGAGCCGTGTGCCTGCGGGAACGTCTTAATTAGAATGGATCGGGTAACCGGCAGAAGCGATGATATGTTGATTATTCGCGGGGTTAACGTCTTTCCTTCCCAGATTGAAACGGTACTTTTATCTCTGGGTTACACCGAGCCCCACTACATGATTGTGGTGGATAAAAAAGGAGCCCTGGACCAGTTAGAAGTTTGGGTTGAACTATCGGAACAGTTCTTCTCCGATGAAGTAAAGAAGCTTGAACAGTGGGAAAAGAAAGTGGAAGGGGAGCTTTTTACGGTTTTAGGGATTAATGCTAAAGTGCGGTTGGTGGAGCCCCGCAGTATTCCGCGCAGTGAAGGTAAGGCCAAGCGGATTTGGGATAGAAGAGAGTTAAAATAAAAGGAGGGAGTTAGATGATTGTTAAGCAGTTATCGGTTTTTTTGGAAAACAAATCGGGAAGACTTGCCCGGGTGACCGAGATTTTAGGGGAAAATAACATCAATATTCGGGCTTTATCCATTGCCGATACTACCGATTTTGGTATTTTAAGGCTTATTGTGAACAAGCCCAATGAAGCTTATAAGCTGTTAAAAGAAGAGCAGTTTATGGTAAGTTTAACCGATGTTATTGCTGTGGAAGTGCCCGATAGGCCCGGGGGGTTGGCCGGGGTTTTGAAAATTTTAGAGCCCTACAACATCAATATCGAATACTTATATGCTTTTATGGAAAAGTCTTCTAATAATGCTTTGGTTGTTTTTCGGGTTGAAGACCTTGAAAAGGCGATAAAAATCTTGACCGATAATGGAGTCAAAGTGCTGACGGGTAACGAGGTTTATAGCTTATAACCGGCCTTATAAAGCCGGTTTTTTTTGTTAATTTAGTTTTAAAAATGTTGAAAAGTAGCAGGAATATGAACGGATAAAGAGAATACTTAAACTGTTAGGCTATTTTTGAAAAATCTGAAAATAGGGAAGATCATGGATGGATGAAAAAAAAATATTAAGAAAGGAAATATTAAACAAAAGAACTGACCAATTACCCGCTGAAATAATCGCAAAAAGTGACAAAATTTTAGCACTTTTAAAAGCCTTTCAACCTTACCAACAGGCTCGAACGGTAATGGTTTACCTGGATTTTCGGGGGGAGGTAAGAACCCGGGAAATCATAAAAGATTTATGGGCTTACGGTAAAAAAGTGATAATTCCGGTAACCGTACTTTTGGAAAAAAAGCTTTTACCGGTGTATTTAAAAGATTTTGGGGATTTAGTAGAAGGAACCTACGGAATTTTAGAACCGAAAGCTGAAACAAGAGAAATTGCTGATCCAAAGGCGATTGATTTAGTCCTGGTACCGGGAGTAGCTTTTGATTTAAAAGGGAATCGTCTGGGATACGGAGCCGGTTTTTACGACCGGTTTTTACCCCAGCTTCGGCCCGGGGTAAAAAAGGTGGCTTTAGCTTTTGAGTTGCAGCTGGTACCGAAAATAACTCCCGGACCCCACGATATCCCTATGGATTATATCATAACCGAAGAGCGCATCATCAACTGCCGCCTTTATTAAAAAGTTTATAAAGGTTTATTAAAGTTTTCTCCAATTTCTAACATCTAACTTCCAATATCTAAGTTGTTTTTATCAAAAGGTTATAAAAGGTTATTAAGGTTTATTATTTAATGTTTTTTCCAACATCCAATCTCTAACTTCCAACATCTAATTAGGGGGTGTATTTCTTGGTTTGTGCCTGCGGGAAGGAAGTAGTTGATCCCAAAAAAGAAAAACTAAAAGAACTGCTTTTGCAGTATCAAGGGCAAAAAGGGGCTTTGATTCCGGTTTTGCAGGGTGCTCAGGAGATTTATGGTTATCTTCCCAAGGAGGTAATGGAAGAAATAAGTCGTACCCTTAAAATTCCCTTCAGTAAAGTTTATGGTGTGGCAACCTTTTATGCCCAGTTTCATCTAAAGCCTCGCGGGCGGAATGTGATTCGCGCCTGTCTGGGTACTGCTTGCCACGTGCGCGGTGGGGCGAAGGTATTTGAGACCTTGAAGAATGAACTGGGAATTGGCGATGGGGAGACGACTCCCGATTTAAGGTTTACCCTGGAATCGGTAGCGTGCATCGGAGCTTGCGGGTTAGCACCGGTAATTATGGTTAATGACGATACTTACGGCCGGCTTACCCCGGATAAGGTCAAAGAAATTCTTGCCAAGTACGAATAGGGGGTGCCTTATGAGAAAGGTTTTAATTTGTGCCGGAACTGGTTGTATTTCGTCCGGTTCACCGAAAGTTACCGAAAAGTTTCAGGAGGAGTTATCCAAAAGAGGCATTACCGATATAGAGGTTTACAATACCGGCTGTCACGGTTTTTGTGAACAGGGACCAATTGTGATTATTGAGCCCGATAAAACTTTTTACTGCCGGGTAGAGGTGGACGATGTTCCGGAAATTATCGAAAAGCATCTTTTAGGCGGACAAATTGTGGAAAAAGTTTTGTTCCACGAACCCCAGGTGGACAAGAAGGTGGAAAAATACACCGATATCTCTTTTTACGCCAAACAACAGCGGCTGGTCCTTCACAACTGCGGTCATATTAACCCCGAACGAATTGAAGACTATGTCGCCAATGGTGGTTATGAAGCTTTAAGGAAGGTACTTACTTCCATGTCGCCGCAGGAAGTGGTTGATGAAATTAAAAAATCCGGCTTACGCGGACGGGGTGGCGGCGGTTTTCCTACGGGCTTAAAGTGGCAGTTTACCAAAGATGCCAAAGGGGATAAAAAGTACGTGGTATGTAACGCCGATGAAGGTGACCCGGGGGCTTTTATGGACCGTTCCGTATTAGAAGGGGATCCCCATGCGGTTTTAGAAGGGATGGCTATTTGCGGCTATGCGGTAGGGGCTGACGAAGGTTATATCTACGTGCGGGCTGAGTATCCTCTGGCCATAAGACGCTTACAAATTGCCATAAAACAGGCGGAAGAAAAGGGTTATTTAGGAGAAAATATTTTTGGCAGCGGTTTTAACTTTCGCATAAAAATTAAAGCCGGGGCTGGAGCTTTTGTTTGCGGTGAAGAAACCGCTCTTTTGACTTCCATTGAAGGAAATAGAGGAATGCCAAGACCGCGGCCACCTTTTCCGGCGGTAAAAGGCCTCTGGGGCAAGCCCACCAATATTAACAACGTGGAAACTTTTGCCAACGTTCCCTTAATCATCAAAAACGGCGCTGATTGGTATGCCTCCATGGGTACCGAAGGAAGTAAAGGAACCAAGATTTTTGCCTTAACCGGTAAGGTGAATAATACCGGTCTGGTGGAAGTACCGATGGGCATAACCATGCGCCAGATAATTTTTGATATCGGCGGCGGCATTAAGGGAGGTAAGAAGTTTAAAGCGGTGCAAATTGGGGGTCCCTCAGGAGGTTGCTTGCCGGAGGAACTTTTAGACTTGCCGGTAGATTACGATTCGTTAATTAAAGCCGGGGCGATGATGGGTTCCGGCGGGCTGGTGGTAATGGACGAAACTACCTGTATGGTGGACGTAGCCAAGTTTTTCTTAAACTTTACGCAAAAAGAGTCGTGTGGAAAATGCGTTCCCTGCCGGGAAGGAACAAAACGGATGTTAGAAATTTTAGAAAAAATTACCGAAGGGAAAGGCGAGCCCGAGGACCTTGAAATCCTCGAAAAACTTGCATATAACATAAAGAACTCAAGCCTTTGCGGTTTGGGCCAAACGGCTCCCAATCCGGTGTTATCTACTTTACGGTATTTCCGCCACGAATATGAGTCTCATATTTACGATAAGAAATGTCCTGCTGGAGTTTGCTCGGCGCTTTTGGAGTATAAGATTCTTGAGGATAAATGTGTCGGTTGCGGCGCCTGTGCCCGGGTTTGTCCCGTGGGAGCAATTTCCGGCGAAAGAAAGCAGCCGCATAAGATTGACCCGGAAAAATGTATTAAGTGCGGTTCATGTATGGAAAAATGTAAGTTTGGCGCAATAGTTAAAGGATAAAGGGGGGATATGGATGGCAGATGTTACTTTAAAAATAAACGGTATAGAAGTAACGGTGCCCGAAGGCACGACGATTTTAGAAGCGGCAGAAAAAGCTGGCTTTAAGATTCCAACCCTCTGCCACGATCCGGAGCTTTCCAAACCCGGAGCTTGCAGGATATGTGTGGTCGAGGTTAAGGGAGCACGGAATTTAGCTGCTTCCTGTGTTACGCCGGTGGCCCCGGGGATGGAGGTCTTAACCCATTCGGAGCCGGTAATCAATGCCCGGAGGGAAATTTTGGACCTGCTTTTAAGCAATCACCCGGAAGATTGTCTTACCTGCGACAAAATGGGTGAGTGTGCCCTTGCCGATTATGCTTATGAGTACGGCGTACGCCGGGGAAGTTATCAGGGAGATAAAAATGTCTATCCCATTGAAGACAACAACCCGTTTATTGTCCGGGACATGAACAAATGTATTCTTTGCGGCAAATGCGTCCGGGTTTGTGACGAGATTGTTGGTTATTCGGTAATAGATTTTATTAACCGGGGCTTTAAAACCAAGGTGGCACCAGCGTATGACGTAACTTTAGCGGAGTCCAACTGTGTCTTTTGCGGAAGCTGTGTTACCGTATGTCCCACCGGAGCTTTGACGGTCAAGGACACCCGGGGGAAATTTAGACCCTGGGAGGTAAAACGGGTAAAGACCACCTGTCCCTACTGCGGCGTTGGTTGCAACTTTGACCTTCTGGTAAAAGATGATAAAGTTGTGGGGGTAGCTCCTAATCCTACCTCCGAAGTAAATGGTCGGTTTATGTGCGTTAAGGGACGGTTTGGTTACAAGTTTATCCATAGCGGTGACCGTTTGACCAAACCGCTAATTAAGAAAAATGGCGAGCTGACAGAAGCTTCCTGGGATGAAGCATTAACGCTGGTGGCGGAAAAACTCGGGGAGATAAAAGCTAAGTACGGTAGTGACTCGATTGGGGTACTGGCTTCGGCCAAGTGTACCAACGAGGATAATTATCTTTTAAGCAAGTTTGCCCGGGCGGTGCTTGGTACCAATAATATTGACCATTGCGCCCGTCTCTGACACTCCCCTTCGGTGGCAGGTCTTGCCGCCGCTTTTGGCAGTGGTGCCATGACTAACAGCTTTGAAGATATTATGGAGACGGAATTAATAATGTTAATTGGCTCCAATACCACCGAGTCCCATCCGGTAGCCGGTTATAAAATCAAACAGGCGGTGAAGAAAGGGGCCAAACTAATTGTTATTGACCCCAGAAATATTGAGCTGGCAGGTTATGCGGATCTTCACCTTCAATTAAAACCTGGAACAAACTTACCGTTATTAAACGCTTTGGCCCATGTGATAATTGAGGAAGGGCTTTACAATGAAGAATTTATCCGGGAGCGTACCGAAGGTTTTGACGCTTATAAAGATACGGTTAAAGATTATTCGCCCGAAGCGGTAGCAGAGATTTGTGGCGTTCCCGCCGAAAAAATCCGGGAAGCAGCCCGGATGTATGCCAAGGCCGGAAAAGCCATGATTTTATACACCATGGGGATTACCCAGTTTAGCTTTGGTACCTACGGAGTACTGGCGGTGGCCAATTTAGCCATGCTTACCGGTCATGTAGGTAAAGATGGTGCCGGGGTAAACCCGCTTAGGGGTCAAAATAACGTTCAGGGTGCCTGTGACATGGGCGGTCTCCCCAATGTCTTTACCGGCTATCAGCGGGTAGATGATCCCGCCGCCAACGAGAAATTCTCCAAAGCCTGGGGAGTTAAGCTTCCGGAAAAACCGGGATTAACCCTGGGGGAAATGTTTGATGGGGCTTTAAAGGGCAGTATTAAAGCCATGTACATTATGGGAGAAAACCCGGTTTTATCCGATCCCGATGCCCGGCATATTGAAGAAGCATTAAAGAACCTTGACTTCCTGGTAGTGCAGGATATTTTCTTAACCGAAACAGCAAGATTTGCCGATGTAGTTTTGCCGGCAGCAACTTTTGCCGAAAAAGATGGTACCTTTACCAATACCGAGCGCCGGGTGCAAAGGGTAAGGAAAGCAATTCCCTGTGTAGGGGAAGCCAAACCCGACTGGGAGATTATTGCCCTGGTGGCCACCAAAATGGGTTATCCGATGAATTATTCTTCGGCGGAAGAAATCTTTGACGAAATGCGGACCCTTACTCCCAGCTATGCAGGAATTACCTATGAACGTCTGGAGAAAAAGAGCCTGCAGTGGCCGTGTCCGGCTCCCGACCATCCGGGAACCAAGTTTCTCCACAGCGATAAATTTGTGCGCGGCAAGGGTCTGTTCCACCCGATTCCGTTCAAGGAACCGGAGGAAAAACCGGACAGCGAGTATCCCTTTACTTTAATTACCGGCCGACGGCTTTATCATTATCATACCGGAACGATGAGCCGCCGGTCCATGATGGGTGAGCATATGCCGGAAGATCATTTAGAAATGAACCCTGCCGATGCTAAGAAACTTAATGTTAATGATGGCGACAGGGTAAGGGTAACCACTCGCCGGGGAAGTGTGGAAATTAAGGTAGCGCTCACCGATAAGGTGCCGGAGGGAACCGTCTTTGCTTCTTTCCACTTTTTCGAAAGCCCGGTAAACCAGGTAACCAATCCGGCCCGGGACCCATTGGCTAAAACGCCGGAGCTAAAATATTCTGCAGCCAAAATTGAGAAACTTTAAGGGACGGTTCTGTAAACCACCATTTTACAATGAATAGAAAGTGGTGGCTGTAAGAACCGTCCCTAGGGATAAAAAATAAAAAGGGCGGCCATTGGGCCGCTTTCTTTTTAGAAGTAAAAAATCTAAAAATTTTGAAAAATAATTGCAGGAATTGGCGGAAAAGTTTAGAAAAATATAAAAATAAATCTTTTTGGAGGTGATAATTTGCGTGAGATTTTAGTTGATTTAGAAAAATGCCTTGGTTGTAAAACCTGTGAATTAGCTTGTGCTACTGCCCATAGCAAAGAAAAAAACTTTTTTGCCGCAATTTTTGAGGAGCCAAAACCGGTCCGCCGTATTTTTGTGGAAGCAGACGGTTCAACAAATTTTCCTTTGACGTGCCGGCATTGTGAAGACGCTCCCTGTGTTACCGCTTGCATGAGCGGAGCTTTAACCAAAGACGAATTAACCGGAGAAGTGGTGTTAAACTCTCAAAGGTGTATAGGCTGTTTTATGTGCGTGATGGTTTGTCCTTTCGGAGTAATTGTTGAAAACCAGCGTAAAGCTGCCAAATGTGACCGCTGTGCTGAAATTGGCTATCCCCAGTGTGTTTTAGCCTGTCCCACCAAAGCCCTGTCCTTTATAGAAGTTCCCGTTTACGCCAAAAAGGAACGGAAGAAATACTTAACAAATTTTTTGGTGAAGGAGTGATTGGATGGAAAGAAATAAGTTATCGGTAGACCCGACTATTCCCAATATTTACCAGAAAGCCCGGGAAGAAGGAATTTCCACCGTTTTTGACCGCTATGAAGCCCAGCAACCCCAGTGCGGTTTTGGCTTAACAGGCCTTTGCTGCCGCCACTGCGTCCAGGGACCGTGCCGGATCGACCCCTTTGGGGAAGGACCGCAAGCGGGAATTTGCGGGGCAACGGCCGAAGTAATAACGGCAAGAAATCTACTGCGCCAGGTAGCTGCCGGAGCTGCTGCCCATGTGGACCATGCCTATGATGTTCTGGAAGTTTTGGAACAAATTGCTAAAGGTACGGAAAGCTACAGTATTAAGGATCAGGAAAAATTAAAGCAAGTAGCTTTTACCTTAGGTATAGATACGGCCAATAAAACAGAGCGGGAAATTGTTGAAGAAATGTGCCAAATTATCTACCGGGATTTTGCCAATTCCGGGGCAACTCCCATGACCTACCTGAAAGCCAATTCTCCGCAGGAGCGGCTTGAAACCTGGGAAAAGTTGGGGGTACTGCCGCGAAACCCGGACCGGGAAATTAGGGAAGCCCTGCACCAGACTACAATGGGAATGGATGCGGACCCGGTGAATTTAATCTTAAAGACGATCCGGCTCGGTCTGGTGGATGGATTTGCGGGACTCAAGCTGGCCACGGACTTACAGGACATTATTTTTGGGACCCCTCAACCGGTGGTAACAGAAGCCAACCTGGGGGTTCTTAAAGAAGATTACGTCAATATTATCGTCCATGGCCATGTACCTTTGCTTTCGGAAAAAATTGTTGAGTGGAGTAGAAAATTGGAAGATGAGGCGAAAAAAGCAGGGGCAAAAGGAATCAATCTTGCCGGGATATGTTGTACCGGTAATGAAGTGCTAATGCGGCAGGGAGTTCCCCTGGCTACTAACTTCCTGGCTCAGGAATTGGCTATCGTTACCGGAGCCGTGGATTTAATGGTAGTGGATGTACAGTGCATTATGCCGTCTTTAGCGGAAATTGCTGCTTGCTATCATACGCGTTTAGTTACTACCATGCCTATTGTCAGAATCCCCGGGGCGGAACACGTACCTTTTACCACCGAAACTGCCGATACAGCCTCCCAGCAGATTGTTCGGATGGCAATTGAAAGCTTCCAGAAAAGGAATCCAGCCAAGGTTTATATTCCCAGGGAAAAAGCCAAAGTGGTAGCAGGATTTAGTGTAGAGGCAATAATAAAGGCCTTAGCAAAGTTAAATCCTGAGGAGCCATTAAAGCCCTTAATTGACAATATTGTTTCTGGCAATATTCTGGGAGTAGTGGCTACCGTAGGTTGCAATAACGTTAAAGTAAAACACGACTGGTTCCATATTGAGTTAGTAAAAGAATTAATAAGAAACAACGTTCTGGTGGTTACTACCGGTTGTTCGGCTCATGCTCTGGCCAAAGCAGGGTTTATGGACCCGGCAGCTGTCGAGTGGACAGGCGAAGGGTTAAAGGCGGTTTTAACGGCAATAGGTACGGCCAATGACTTGGGAGGGCCGCTGCCTCCGGTTTTGCACATGGGAAGCTGTGTGGATAATTCCCGAATCGGAGATTTGGTTATAGCTGTAGCCAATTACCTTAAAGTTAGTCCCAAAGACCTGCCCGTTGCTGCTTCTGCCCCGGAATACCAGCATGAAAAAGCTTTGAGCATTGGTACCTGGGCGGTAGCGATGGGAATAATGACTCACCTGGGGGTTGTTCCGCCGGTTGCCGGAAGTCCAAAAGTTACCCGGATTTTAACCCAGGATGCCGAAGCATTAATTGGTGGTAAGTTTTATGTGGAAACGGATCCTTATAAAGCTGCTGCCGGTATTATTGAACACATTAAAGCTAAACGGGCTTTGTTGAACCTTTAGGGGGTTTACCTCAATGAAATACTTAATTATTGGAAACAGTGCTGCAGGAATTTTTGCAGCGGAAAGTTTAAGAAAGTTGGATCCAGTGGGCGAAATCACCGTTTTAACCGATGAGCCTTACGCAGTTTATGGACGCTGCTTAACATCTTACTTTATTGCCGGAGACATAAGTGAGGACCAAATCTTTATCCGTTCCCAGGATTTTTACGAAAAAAACCGGATTAATCTGAAAAAACAGGAAAAAGTAGTTAAAATTGATTTCGAGGCGAAAAAAGTTTTTACCGCCAAAAACTCCTATTCTTATGACCGGCTTTTAATTGCCAGTGGAGCGAAAGCTAAAAAGCTTTCGCTCCCGGGAAGTAATTTACCCGGAATTTTTACCTTACGAACCCTGGAAGATGCCAAAAATATCCTGGATTATTCCCGTAAAGCTGAACAGGCTGTTATAGTGGGGGGAGGACTGGTTAGCCTAAAAGGGGCTTACGGTTTATTAAAGAGGGGGATTAAAGTTACCATTGTGGTGGCCTCTCGTCAGATTTTATCCCAGGTTCTGGATGAAACTGCGGCCGGATTGGTGCAGCAAAACTTAGAAAAACAGGGGATGAAATTTCTTTTAGGAGAAGATGTTTTGGAGTTTTTAGGGGAAGACAAAGTTTTTGAAGTAAAACTTACCAACGGACAGGTTATAAAAGCTGATTTAGTTTTAATAGGTAAAGGGGTTATCCCCAATGTCGATTTTTTACCGGAAGCGGAGAAATTTTCCGAAGGCATACTGGTAGACCACTATTTACGCACTTCCTGGGAAAATGTCTGGGCAGCGGGGGATGTGGCTAAGACCTTTGATGTTGCTCATGGTAAGTATAGAGTTAATGCTCTCTGGCCAAATGCGGCCGAGCAGGGAAGGGTGGCAGCAATAAATATGGTTGGACAAAATTGTGTGTATCAGGGATCCATAGGCATGAATTCCCTGGAGTTTTTTGGGTACAATACCATTGCTGCGGGAATTACCCGGCAGGAAGAAGGTTATACGGTTATCAAGCAAAGACAGGGAGCGAATTATTTAAAGCTCGTATTGGAGGGCGAAAAACTTAAAGGGTATATTTTATGCGGTGAGGTGCGGGGAGCCGGAAGACTTACCCAGCTCATCCGTTCCGGTAGCAAAATAAAACAATTTCCCTCCTTTTTAAAAAGATTTTAAAAACAAAAAAATTCTGGTAAAATGTAGATAAAAATCAAAGGAGGGAAGACAATGAACCAAAAGACCCTGGAAAACTTAATGGCCGCCTTTGCCGGTGAATCCCAGGCCAATCGCAAGTACTTGGCTTTTGCCAAAAAAGCAGAAGAAGAGGGTTATCCCAATATTGCCAGGCTTTTTAGAAGTGCGGCGGAAGCCGAAACCATTCATGCTTTAAAACACCTTGAAGTTGCCGGTAAAATTGGTTCTACCCTGGAGAATCTGAAAGCTGCGGTAGCCGGTGAAACTTACGAGTTTACCGACATGTATCCGGAGTTTATTAAAGAAGCTGAAAGTGCAGGAGAAACTAATGCCGCAAGAAGCTTTACCTTCGCTTCCAGGGCAGAAGAGGTCCATGCCCGGCTGTACCAGGAAGCTTTAAAAGCGGTAGAAGAAGGCAAAGATGTGGATGGCGAATTCTACATATGCCCCGTTTGTGGTAATATTGAAAAAACAAGACCCGAACGCTGCCCGATTTGCGGTGTAGCGGGTGAGCGGTTTTTCCAGGTTTAACTTGAATGCCTTTGGGGGAAGGCAGTTTTCCTCCCTCAAAGGCTATTTCAATATCTACCAAAATACTTTTTTTGTTTACTGGGAAAATTAAAATTTAGAAAAAAATGATTGACAAAAATTAGTTTTAGAAGTATTATTTTTAAAGATATAAAAATACTATTAAAATGTTTCGCAAAAACTTTAAAAAGAGTAAAGGAGTGATACTTGATGGCCTTTTTGCAAGAAAAGGATATCCAGTTTCTAAAAGAAAAATTTGCCAAAGAAATGGTCAATGATGTGACCATTCACTTTTTTACCAAAAGCCCGGTATTGGCCCAGGATTGTCCTTACTGTGACCATACCAAGCAGCTGTTAGAAGAACTGGCAGCTACCAGTGAAAAAATAAAGCTCATGGTACACACTTATCCCACCGAAAAAGAAGCTGTGGAAAAATACGGAATTGATAAGATTCCGGCAATTGTCTTTGAAGGTACGGAAGATGTGGGTATTCGTTTTTATGGAATACCGTCCGGTTATGAATTTTCTACCGTTATTGAGACAATTATTGACCTTTCTAAAGGGAAACCGGAGTTGCCGGATAACGTTTTAGCCGAACTGGCGAAGGTAACTTCACCGGTTACCATTAAAGTTTTTGTCACTCCTACCTGACCGTACTGCCCACGGGCTGCAGTTGCAGCCAACCGGTTTGCTATGGCTAACGCTAACATTCGGGCTGAAGTTATTGAGGTTAGCGAATTCCCGGAATTAGGGGATAAATACAACGTCTTTGGGGTTCCCAAGTCGGTAATTAACGAAACGGTAGAAATAGAAGGAGCTGCGCCGGAAATTATGTTTGTGCAAAAAGTACTGGAGGCGGTCCAGTAGAAAAGCTGCGGGATAACCCGCAGCTTTTTGGATATTTATCCCCTACCTTGCCAAAATATTTAAATCGAGTGCCGAAAAAAATTTTGGTACTAAAATTAACTGTTTTGACATAATAATTTACTGGGGGCACAAAAGACTTAAAAATTAAGATTTAGCAAGGTTAAATAAGATGCGGCTGGGCAAGGAGACTTGCCCCCGTTTTTTGTTTTTTTTGGTATAATGGAAGAAAAAACGGTGAGGAAAATGGAATTTCTGACCATTGAGGAATTTTCTGAAGAAAGGTTTACCGAAAGAAAGTCATTGTTTATTGGCCGGGCTTTACCGGTAAACTCCGAAGATGAAGCAAGAAAGTTTATTGAAGAAATAAAAGAAAAACATAATGATGCTACCCATAATGTTTTTGCGTATAGCATTGAAAACAGGATTACCCGGATGAGTGACGATGGAGAACCTTCCGGCACCGCCGGACGCCCCGTTTTGGAAGCAATCATGCAAAAAAAACTTACCAATGTGTGTGTTGTGGTAACCCGGTATTTTGGCGGAATTCTTTTAGGAGCCGGGGGTTTAATTAGAGCTTACAGAAAAGCTGCCGAACTTTGTTTAAATAAAGCTACTATAATTACTGTCAAAAAGATTCCTGTTTATTCAGTTACCGTTAGCTATGAACACTGGTCGCGGATTTTAAAACTTGCCAATAATTTAGGTTTACCCCAGAGAGAGCCGGTATATCTTCAGGAAGTTACCGGCTATTTTGGAGTTATTCCTGAACTGGAAGAAAAGTTTCTGCGGGAAGTAATTGATTTGTCAGTAGGACAGGCCAAAATTCAAATAGAAGGAGATATGCTTGTAAAGTATAGAGAAGGTAAGTATTTACCTGTTTTAAGGGGGTAAGGGATGAAAGTCTTTGTGTACGGTACGCTAATGCGAAACCAAAAAGCTAATTTCCTGCTTTCCCGGCAAAAGTACATAGGTCCTGGAGAGATTTATGGTTTTTCACTGTATAAAGTGTCTAACTGGTACCCGGGAGTGGTGAAACAGGAGGGGGACCGGGTTAAGGGCGAAATATACGAGTTGGTCCACGAACCAGCAAAGACCTTGGCCAGGCTCGATGATTATGAAGGAGAAGGAAGTCTGTATCAGAGGATTTTAACCAGGGCCGTTGACCAGAACGGCGAAGAACATGAAGTCTTTGTTTATGTCTTTAACGGTACGGTAGATAAGGAAAAATACATTCCCTATGACCAGCAACCCTGGAAGGGTTAAAAAACAAAAAAAGCCCTAAAAGGCTATCGTTTGGGTTGTGGGGTTTTTTTAAGGTTTACCTTTACCTTTTAGGGCCATAATTAAGATTTCGACAAATTTTTTTATTTTCCTTTTTACACTGGAAATAAATTTTTGATTTTCGTTGAATTTTTGTTATTTTTTCTTCGGCAAGGAGTTCGTTGATTAGCTGATGGATAAGTTTCGGGGAAACCCCCAGGAAATCTTCTAAATCTTTCTTTTCCCTGGGGGTTTTTAGAAAATAAAGGATGGTTGTTTCAAGTTGCTTTTTTTTATAGGATGTTAATTGTTTAGGGTTATTGATATGGTCCGGGATATATCCCGGCTTGATATTTTGTCGGGTTAAAAAAAATCATAAAACATTTTTATACCTCCTGTGCGGGGGTGAAATAAGCGATATCGGTAATTTGTCCTTCCCGGTTTTCCTTAAATACCGGTTTTAGCTTTAGGCCGATTTTAAGCTGGCCGGGCTGTATTCCTCCCAGGTAATGAAGGAGGAGTTCACTGGCGCCGGTAATTTCAATTAGACCATAAATAACCGGTTGCGTCAGCGGTTCATCGTCCTGAGTGCGGTAGCAAACGGTGAAGCTTTTTAGAATTCCTTCTTGCGGAATTTCCACTAAATCGTTAAGTTCTTCAAAACAATACTGACAGTAAGCCCGGGCCGGGAAGAAGGTGCGGTGGCATTTTGGACAGTAACTGGCGAGAAATTTAGTTTCTTTTAAAGCTAATAAACATTTTTCTCGTATTTCCCCTGCTGGGTGCAGGTAATCCATTTTTATTTCGCCGTACTGGTAAACGATTTCCCCGGGATTTTGGATTTTATTCATTGGGTTTTCCCTCCTTAAGTGGACGGAAGTATTTGATATCCAGGATAGAGCCGGTTCTTTCTTCTGCCGGACGAAAAACTGCCTCTACCGGCATTCCCACATAAATTTCTTCGGGTTTTGCTTCACCAATAATGTGAAAAATACCGATAATTCCCCGGGCATCGTCTAAATCAATTACGGCATTAATTTGTGGTGTGGAAATAGGAAGAGCGTTAGTATCTATATAAGCTATGGAAAAAGTGTTGATTTTTCCGCGGGGTGAAAGTTCTACCCATTCGGTAAGCTCAATGAAACACCGTTCGCAAAAAATCCGCGGCGGAACCAAAACCCTTTTGCAGTGGGGGCATTTAACCCCAAGAATTTTTCCTTCTTTTAAACCCTGCATAAAGCGGCTTATCGCTATTCCACCGGACCATTCGTATTTGATTTCCCAGCGGCTTTTAACACCGTGAAATTCGGCCATTTTGGCACCTCCTCTTTAGGCTTTTAAGACCAGGACGCCGGTAAATTGCATAAGTCCACCCCAGGCTTGCACAACGCCAACTTTTGGATTATTTTTGACCTGCCGTTTGCCGGCGTCACCGCGCAGTTGCAAAACAATTTCGTTAAATTTCATCATACCTGCTGCAGCAATAGGATTCCCAACTCCCAAAAGACCGCCCGAGGGGCTTAGGGGTAGTTTTCCATCCCGGTAAGCTATGCCTTCTTCAATTAACTTCCAACCTTCTCCCCGGTTGGCCAGTAAAAGGCCTTCGGCATGCTGAAGTTCCTTATAACTGAAGGGGTCATAGGGTTCGGCCACCTGGATTTCTTTTTGGGGATTTTTTATCCCGGCCATGTTGTAAGCCTGGCGAGCAGCGTACTCAACATATTTGGGATAGGCCAGGTCCCGGTTAGTCCAGTAGGTAGAGTCGAGGCACCAGCCGACTCCGGCAATCCAGACCGGTTTTTCTTTATATTTGGCAATATTTTTGTTTACAAAAACTGCTGCTGCTGCGCCGTCGGAACTTGGACTGATGTGGTATTTGGTGACCGGGTAGGCCATTACCGGAGCGTTTAAAACATCTTCGACCGTGATTTCCATAGGCAACTGGGCGTAAGGGTTATCCATAGCGTTTTTCTTGTTTTTTACCGATACCTTGGCCAGGGTTTCCAGTTTTATTTTATTTACCGTCATGTACCGGTTCATTTCCAGGGCAAAAATGTAAATTAAGTTGATACCCATGGGTCGATCGGTAAATTCGTCAAAAATCGTGTTAAACAATCCCTGAGGTTTTGGTTTACAGGGGGACATTTTTTCCTGACAGATTACGAGAGTTGCCCGGGATAGGCCTGAGGCCACGTGATAGTAACCGGTAATGGGAGCCAGGGCGCCGGTAGCACCGCCAACGAATACCCTTTCAAAAGGTTTACCCAGAGCTCCGGCGGCATCAATTACATGTTCTCCTTTCATATTAATGCCGTCAAAGCCATCGGGGGCTGAACCGTAAACGACGGTATCAATTTCTTCTAAAGTCATTCCGGCATCGTCTAAAGCTTTTTTGGCAGCTTCGAACACTAACTCCTGAGTGGTTTTTTTGCTTTGGTACTCAAATTTTGTTTGCCCGACACCAACCACCGCAACTTCGTAACTCATTGTAACCCTCCTTTACTCATTACCTAAGATAACGGCTCCACCGCTTGCCGATGGCGGGCCGTACCAGCCGAAAACAAGACCTTTAGTGGCATTTTTGACCTGTCGGGAGCCGGCTTCGCCCCGCAGTTGAAATACCGCTTCTACTACCCGGGTAAGGCCGGCAGCGTTTGGAGCATAGCCAAGACCGAGATAACCCCCGGAAGGATTAATTGGCATGGTTTCTCCCGTAAGAACTTTTTTACCCTGACCTTCCGGAACTAACCTCAGTGCTTCGGCGTGCATCAGTTCTTTATAAGAAAAGCGGTCGTCGATTTCCGCAAAATCCAGTTCCTGGGCCGGGTTTTTTATTCCCGCCATTTCATAAACTCTAATTCCTGCTTTATAGGCGTAATCAGCTCTACCCCAGTTTCTTGCTCCGAGGTGTGCCGATTCCGAATCCCAGCCAATTCCCAGTACGTAAACAGGCTTGGTTTTCAGGTTTTTGGCCACCGATTCGGGGGCCAGAATTACTACAGCTACTCCATCGGCATAATAAGCGGCATCTAATTCGGTAAGCGGTGAGGAAATAGTGGGGGAATTCTGCACCGTTTCCGGAGTTAACTTTGCTCCGTAGGCAGCGTAGGGATTTTTAAGGGCTGCTTGGCGGTTTTTTATCACCACCCGGGCAAGATCGGCAGGGGTAATTCCGGTTTCATACATATACCGTGTTGCTTCGAGGGCGGGTATAAAATAGGGATGCTGGGCTAAAGGCCTTTCAATAACCGGGTCCAGTGCGTAATTTAAAATCCTGTTTTTCGTAATAAGATCTGATGATTTGGAGTGGGCAACCACGGTTACAATGGTGGCTACTTTTGCCCGTATTTGCATGAATGCCTGGAAAACTCCGTACACGCCGTCGGCGTTAATTCGGTTATTGGGTTTTAGTGCTCCTCCAATTTGATCCGGAACAAATTCATCACCGATACTTCTTCCTTCCCAAAGGTCATCGGAACAGGTAACCAGTGAGTCTACATCATCTTTACCGATTCCCGCATCTAAAAGAGCTTTGGAAACGGTTGCAAACATTAGTTCTTTGTAAGAAAGTTCCGGGTATGTTGCCCGGAGGGGTGACATAGCAGCCCCGATAATCGCGATTCTTTCGTGCATGGTATCCCTCCTTTATTAATTTATACCGGGCAGCCAAGCTGCCGGGCGATAACCAACCTTTGAATTTCTGACGTACCTTCACCGATGGTTAAAAGCTTGGCATCTCTTAAAAACATTTCTACCGGGTACTCGGTAATGTAACCGTAACCACCGTGGATTTGCACCGCATCTAAGGCTACTTCCACGGCAATTTCCGAAGCGAACAGTTTGGCCATTGCTGCTTCTTTGGCAAAAGGCTGGTTATTTTCCTTAAGCCAGGCGGCTTTATAGGTAAGGTTTCTGGCAAGTTCAATCTTGGTAGCCATATCGGCTAATTTAAAAGCTATCGCCTGGTTAGCAGCGATTGGTTTTTTAAACTGAATTCGGGTACTGGCATAGGACAGTGCCTGCTCAAAGGCACCCTGGGCTAATCCTACCGAAAGGGCAGCAATGCCGATGCGTCCGTTGTTTAAAACTTGCAGAAATTGTTTGAAACCTTCTCCGGGTTTACCCAATAGGTTTTCTTTAGGTATCCGGACATCTTCGAAAACCAGTTCGGTAGTATTGGAACCTCGCATACCCAGCTTTTCAAAATTGTCAATTATGGTAAAGCCCGGAGTCCCTACTGGTACGATAAAGGCTGAAATTCCCCTGGTACCTTTGGTGCGGTCGGTGACGGCGGTAATGGTTACGTATTTAGCGTAACTGGCATTGGTAATAAACATTTTGCTGCCGTTTATCACGTAATGATCTCCGTCCAAAACGGCGGTGGTTTGAGTCCCACCGGCGTCGGAGCCGGCATTGGGTTCGGTTAGGCCAAAAGCTCCCAAGTACTTGCCGAGAGTTAAAGGAGGCAGATAAGTTTCTTTTTGTTCTTCTGTTCCAAAAAGCAAAATTGGCATTGCTCCCAGGGAGATATGGGCCGAATAGGAAAGGGCCACGGAAGGACAAACCCTTGCTAGTTCCTCTACGGCTATAACAAAACTTAGATAATCCGCTCCGGTACCTCCGTATTTTTCCGGAATTGGAAGGCCCATTAAGCCAAGTTCGCCCATTTGCCACCAGATTTCTTCTGGAATTTTACCGTTTTTGTCGATCTCCCGAACTTTGGGTTTTAAAACTTCCTCGGCAAACTTCCTTACGGTGGCCTGGAGAAGTTTATGTTCTTCGGATAGCTCAAAATTCACCTCACTCCCTCCTTTCTCTCTGAATTTCCGCCAAAGCCTGGGGATTTTCCAGGGAAAAGGTGTCACTTTTTACTTCTCCCAGGTAACTTTCCCGGATTAACCGGCGTAATATTTTACCGTTTCTGGTTTTGGGCAGGGCTTTTACGATTAATACGTCTTCGGGAGACAGGGCCTTAGAAAGTTTGGTCGCGATTTGGTTTTTGATTTTTTGGATAAGTTCCTCTTTGACAAAATCTGTTTTGTTTGGTACGGCAACTACGACTAAAGCTTCTCCTTTTATCGGATGAGGTATCCCAAAAGCTGCCGATTCGGCTATTTCGGGAAGAGCGTTTACAATATTTTCAACTTCAGCGGGGCCCAGCCGTTTACCGGCAACTTTTATCGTATCGTCAGACCTTCCTAAAATGTACCAGTAACCGTTTTCATCGATTTTTGCCCAGTCGCCGTGAGCCCAGAGGTCGGGACCAAAGCGGGAAAAGTAGGTTTGTTCAAAACGCTCTGGTTCGTTAAAAAACCCCCGGGTAATACCGTTCCAGGGCCCTTTAATTACCAGTTCTCCCACCCTGTTTCTTACCGGTTTCCCATTTTCGTCGACCACATCGGCATTAATTCCCGGCAAAACTCCGGTAAAAGCACAGGGAGGAATTTTATGAATCGGGTAGGAAGCCAGTATTCCTCCGGAAATCTCGGTGCCGCCGGAGTAATTAATGATTGGCAGCTTCTTTTTACCTACTTTTTCAAAAAACCATTGCCAGGCTTCTTCGGTCCAGGGTTCGCCGGTGGAACCTAAAATTCTAAGGCTTTTAAAGCTGAAGTTTTCCGGGTCAGCATCGGGAAAAGTCATGAGAAGCCGGATTAAGGTTGGAGAGAGACCCAGAACGGATATTTGATGTTTTTCTATTAGTTCCCAAAGCCGGGTGCGGCTTGGGTAATCGGGAGATCCTTCGTAAAGAACTACTGTACCGCCAATCAGCAAAGTCCCGTAAATCAACCAGGGCCCCATCATCCAGCCCAAATCGGTTATCCAGAAAACTTTATCTTCAGGACCAATATCAAAGGCAAAAAGCATGTCAATAGCACTTTTTACCGGGAAACCGATATGGGTATGGAGGGTTCCCTTGGGTTTTCCGGTTGTTCCGGAGGTATAGATGATTAAAAGGGGATCTTCGGTTCTGGTACTTGCAATGGAGATTTCCTGAGCAAACTGTTTATTTAATTCGTTATACCAGTAGAGCTTTTCATAATTAGGGGAAAGTTTTGGGGTATTTAGATTTGTAACCGCCAGAATAGCAATATTAAGGTCTTTTACTGCCTCAAGAGCAGTATTTAAAAGTGGTACTTCCTGGCCCCGGCGGGAAAAGCCGTCAGCGGTGATTAACAGTTTGGCGCCGGAAAGTATAACCCTTTCCCGGACTGCCTCAAAGCCGTATCCGGAAAAAACCGGCACGGCAACAGCTCCAATATAAGCTAAAGCTAAAAGGAAAATTGGTGTTTCTTTAATCATTGGCAAATAAATTGCAACCCTATCGCCAAGGGAAATTCCCAGATTTGCCAGGACCGTTGCTGCCTTCTTGATTTCCCGGTAAAGCTGCTCAAAACTCAAAGTTTCGAAGGTAGAGTTTTCTTTTTCGACAATGATTGCGGTTTTTTCACCATTGTTCAGAGCTTTTTTTACTACCGCATCGTAAGCAATATTAAAACCTGCATTATTAAAATATTTAGGATAGTGCCAGCCACGGCTTAAGTCTTCTATTTTTTCGTAGGGAGTGAAAAAAGTTAAATCCAGTTGTTTGGCCATTTCCGAATAAAACCAATCGGGATAGCTATATGCTGCTTTGATTAGCTCTTCAAAGTTTTTAAAGTGCCAGCGGGCCATAAAACGAGCAATAAAACTTTCCTTTAAATGATGTTCCTCCGGGATAAACAATCTTTCACCTCCTTTTTAGAATTTTCGAAAAATTAAGAAAGCAAGTTTCGTGCCAACAAAAAAGTTAAAACTAAAGAAATAACTGCTTCGCTTTTGAAGCAGTTATTTAAAAAATACCCGAATTATTTTTGCAGCGGCGCTTCAAAATTGAAGCACCCTAAAAGCCGGTTTTAATACCATGTTTGCGGGCTTTTCTTATAAACGATGCCTGGCTTATTCCCAGAGCTTTAGCGGCTTTTCGGGTTGAGCCGTAGGTTTCCAGGGCTTTTAAAAGAAGACTTTTTTCCACGTTATCGAGTCTTCTTGCTAAAGACAAATCTTCGTGATTTTCTTTTATTTTAGTCGAAGGAGCGGTCAGGTTTTGGTAATCTTCCAAAGTTATGATATTTCCTCTTGAAATGATTATCAGACGATCTACGGTATTGCTGAGCTCCCGGACATTTCCGGGCCAGGGCTGTTCGGTTAAAAAATCGACCAATTCGGGGGCAAAAATTTTATTATAACCGTGCTTTTTGTTAAATACCTCCAGGAAATAATTAATTAGGGGCGGGATATCTTCGCGCCGTTCCCGCAAAGGGGGAATTGTGATAGGAATAACGTTTAAACGATAATAAAGGTCTTCCCGAAAAGTTTTGTTTTTCACCATCTGGGCGAGATCTTTATTGGTAGCGGCAATTATTCTAACATTTAACTTTCTCGGGGTAGTACCTCCTAACCGGTAAATTTCCTTGTCCTGGAGAACCCTTAAAAGTTTTGCTTGTAGCTGTTGGGGGAGATCGCCGATTTCATCTAAGAAAATTGTTCCGTGATTGGCCAGTTCAAAAAGACCGGGTTTACCGTTTTTATTGGCACCGGAAAAAGCTCCCTGCTCGTAGCCGAAAAGCTCTGATTCTAAAAGGTTTTCCGGGATGGCAGAACAATTTATTTTAATAAAATTTTCCGTACAGCGTCTGCTTTCCTGGTGAATAAGGGTAGCAATTACTTCCTTGCCGGACCCGGATTCTCCCAGTATTAGCACTGTCGCATCAATATCAGCAACGCGGCGGGCCAGTTCCACTACCTGTTCCATAGCGGAACTTTTATAAATTACCGGTTGCTGGTATTGGCTTTCCCTGAAGTGTTTGAGAGCTTCCCGGTAATTTTCTACGCGTTCGTTTAGGATTGAATTTAGCCTTTTTAATTCTTTGTAATAACTGCGGATTAAATCGGTACGGGTGACAATACCAATAATTTTGCCTTCATTATCTACTACCGGTACCCTGCCTACCGGTACTTCCCAGGTTTTATCGGCATCATCTTCCGGGGTAAAGGTAAAAAGTTCTGTAATCATCAGGTTTTTTACCGGCGTATCGGCTGGCAGGTTATTAAGAAAAGCATCCAGGACATGACTCTTGGTAATTAATCCTAAAAGTTTATAATCCTGGTCCACCACCGGTAAAGCATCAACTTTATTAAGACGCATGAGATGCGTGGCTTCCCGTAAAGTACCTTCGGGCTTTATGGTAACCAGGTTGGTAGTCATTATTTGCTTTATTTGCATGGATGTCACCCTTTCCTGCTAAAAAAGGGCGGTATTTTACCGCCCGCTAATAATTTCCTTAATTTTTTCTAAAGTAGTTACATCCTCCAGGCTGGTAACATCGCCTTTAACTTCACCTTTGGTTACAAGTTCCTTTAATAAGCGGCGCATAATTTTACCGCTGGCGGTCTTGGGCATAACCGGTGTAAAGTAGATTTTAGCCGGTTCGGCAATTTTCCCAATTTTCTCCACAACTATTTTTCGAATCTTTTCTTCTAATTGGGGAGTAGCTTCGTAGCCCTGACGCAAAGTTACAAAGGCAATCGGCACTAACCCTTTTATTTCATCGGGAGCACCTACCACTGCCACTTCGGCAACTCCTTCCACTTCAATGATGGCACTTTCCATTTCCATGGTACTGAGACGGTGACCGGCAACATTAATTACATCATCAATCCGACCGGTAACCCAGAAATGGCCATCTTTGTCTTTAACCGCACCATCGTTGGTAAAATAAGCTCCCGGTACCCGACTGAAATAGCTTTTAAGATAAAGGTCATGTTCTTTCCAAAGGGTACGTACCAGCATGGGAATTGGTCGTGTCATAATTAAGTTACCCGGAGTTTCTGGAGGTACCGGATTTCCTTCTTCGTCAACTACTTCTAACTTTGCCCCTAAAAACTGAATACCGCAGGAGCCCGGCTTCATCGGGGTAATCCAGGCAGCTCCTGCTAAGGGGGTGCCCGCCGTTTCCGTTTGCCCCCAGGTATTGTTAATGTAAATTTTTTCTTTACCTAAATTTTTATACATCCAGTACCAGGCTTCGGGATTGAGCGGTTCTCCCACCGTGCAAATCACATCCAGGCAGGAAAGATCGTAGTGTTCCATATACTGTTCGCCGTAACGCATTAGCATCCGCACGGCGGTTGGTGCGGTAAATAACTTATTTACCCGGTATTTATGGATTATCTGATAAAAACGATCGGGTTTAGGGTAGTCGATAGCTCCTTCGTAAAAAATGGTAGTAATACCGTTGGTGAGGGCACCTACGATACCCCAGATATGCATTGTAAGCCAGCCGATGTCCGCAGTGCACCATAAAATATCTTCCGGGTGCAGGTCTAAGTGGTACTTGGCGTAAACGTAATTGTTTACCGTGAAGGCCACCCCGGAATGAACCACACCTTTGGGTTTTCCGGTAGTGCCGCTGGTATAAAATACCAGACCCGGTTCGTTAGCTTCGATGGGTTCCGGTGGACAGTCTATTGGGGCTTTTTGCATTAATTCATCCCACCAGTAATCCCTGCCCGGGACCATATTAACCGGGGTGTTGGTTCTTCTAACTACCACTACTTTTTGAATACTGCTGATTCCTTCGATAGCCTGATCAGCTTTGGGTTTTAGGGGTATTTCTTTACCACGGCGATAGCCACCGTCGGCGGTAACTAAGACCTGGGGCTCATAATGAATGAGCCGGTCCCGTAAGGCCTGTTCGGAAAACCCGGAAAAAACGGTATTGAAAATAATGCCGGTGCGGTAGCAGGCTAAAACGGCAATGACTGTTTCGGCCATATTTGGAAGATAAATGGCCACCCGGTCGCCTTTTTTGAGGCCAAAGCTTTTTAAGACGTTGGCAAAACGGTTAACTTCTGCCCAGAGCATGCGGTAGGTGTAAAATTTTGTTTCATAATTTTCGCCTTCCCAGATGAGCGCTAATTTATTGTCCGCTCCTTTTTCCAGGTGGCGATCCAGCATGTTGTAAGCGGGATTGGTGATACCACCGATAAAGTAACGGAAATCCGGGAGACTTCCTTCAAAGGTTTTTTCCCAGGGATGAAGCCACCAAAGTTCACGAGCCACATCATCCCAGAACTTTTCCGGGTTATCCCAGGATAGTTTTAAAAGTTCGTTGAATTTTTCAACACTGCCAGCTACCGATTTTTTTACTTTTTCCGGATTGGGATAAAAAATCTTACTTTCTTTAATCATTTTTAACTCTTCCGTTAATTCGGCCATCAGGATCCCCCCTTAGAGTTTTTTTTATAATTTTAAATAAGGAAAATTTGTTTGAGGTAAAAAAAGGGTTAAATGTAAAAACGCGGAGTTAAAATGCTAAAATCTTAATTTTAATGGTTAGAAAAATGGTTGTTATTTTGATTGTCTTGACAATTTATACTTCTTTGGATAAATTTAAAATAACTAAAAACCTCAGGGGTGCCGGATGAGCCCGGCTGAGAAGGTTTCGCGATGAAGAAGCCTACCCTTTGAACCTGCTCTGGGTAATGCCAGCGGAGGGAGAGGAAATAGGGTAAGCTATAAATAACCTCTTCCATCTTCTGGAAGAGGTTTATTTTTTTCGGGGAGGTATTTGATGGAAATTTACCGGATTATTGATGTTAATTTAAACCGGGCCCGGGAAGGGATTCGGGTGTTGGAGGAAGTAGCCCGCTTTAGTTTAGCTAATAGGAAATTATTTGAGGAATTTAAGCGTTTGCGGCATTTTATCAAAGAAATAGAAAAAAGTCTTGCTGGCAATCCCTTGTGGTATCGGGATGCTCAAAACGACCCGGGACAGGAGCTAAGTTCGGAGGAAATGGCCAGGAATAATTTGCGGGAGGTGGTGTTAGCCAACGCCAAAAGAGCCCAGGAAAGCATGCGGGTTTTAGAAGAATTTGGGAAGCTGTTAGATGCGGCAATTGTTCCTAATGCCAAAAAAGCAAGGTTTTTACTTTACGACCTGGAAAGAGAAGTTTTAGCTTTGATTAAGTCTGCAGTAGATTTAACCTTATACTTACTTACCGATGATGCTTATCTAAACGAAGAAAAGTTCTGGAGGGTTATTGAAGATTGCCTGAAAAATGGAGTGACGGCTTTTCAGTACCGGGCAAAAGGAAAAAAGGGAGCCGAAATGTACCGGGAGGGTATGCGGCTTAAAGAACTTTGCGAAAAACATGGAGTTTCTTATTTTGTTAACGACCGGCTGGACCTTGGAATGGCGTTAAATGCTGATGGGGTACATGTAGGACAGGAGGATTTGCCCCTGGAGGTGGTAAAAAAGCATTTTCCCGGAAAAATTATCGGGCTTTCGGCTACCAATTATGAAGAAGGGATTACAGGCATAAAGGCAGGAGCCGATTATCTTGGTCTTGGGCCAATTTTTCCCACGTCCACCAAGGAAGATGCTGCACCACCCTGCGGGGTAGAAGTGATTCGGAAGCTTAAAGAGGAGTTTCCCAATACTCCGGTAATAGCTATTGGGGGTATTGATAAAGAAAAGGTTTCTGAGGTAATCCGGGCCGGGGCCGATGGGATTGCGGTAATTTCGGCTGTATTTGGAGCGGAAAGCCCGGCTAAAGCGGTTTACGAACTACGGGAAACAATTATTAAAGCAAAGGAGTGAACGATAATGACTCAACTTTTAAAAGCAAAAGAAGGAGTTATTACCAGGGAAATGGAGATAGTGGCGGCGGAGGAAGGAAAATCTCCGGAAGAAATCCGGCAAAAGGTAGCTTCGGGGGAAGTGGTAATACCGGCTAATATTAATCACCAAAATTTGCATCCCAAAGGTATTGGAGCGGGGCTTAAAGTAAAAGTAAATGCTAACCTTGGGACTTCGGAAAATCGCTGTTTTTACGAAGATGAACTAAAAAAATTAAAGGTAGCTATTAAAGCGGGAGCCGATGCAGTAATGGACTTAAGTACCGGCGGGAACCTTGATGAAATTCGCAGGGCGATTATAAAAGAAAGTTCGGTGCCGGTAGGGACCGTACCTTTATATCAGGCGGCGGCTGAAACGCTAAATAAATACGGTGATATCAGCCGGTTAGATCCGGAACTGCTCTTTGACGTTATCGAAAGACAGGCGGCTGACGGCGTTGACTTTATGACGGTGCATGTAGGAGTGAACCGGGAAATTTTAAAGGTTCTTGACCGTTTTCCGCGGGTGACGGAGGTGGTCAGTCGCGGTGGTTCTTTAACCATTGCCTGGATGGAAAAAAACGGACGGGAAAACCCTCTTTACGAACAGTTTGACCGATTATTGGACATTTGCCGTAAATACGACGTTACCTTAAGCCTGGGGGACGGTTTAAGACCGGGAAGTATTGCGGATGCTACTGACCAGCTGCAAATTATGGAATTAATGAAGCTCGGTGAACTGGTTAAGTACGCCCAAAATCAAGGCGTCCAGGTAATGGTGGAAGGCCCCGGGCATGTGCCCATCAATCAAATTGAAATGAACGTTAAACTTATGAAGCGGCTTTGCGGCAACGCTCCCTTTTATGTATTAGGGCCACTGGTTACCGACATTGCTCCGGGATACGACCATATTACTGCGGCGATTGGTGGCGCCTGGGCTGCGTACTTTGGGGCGGATTTTCTCTGCTATGTTACTCCAGCGGAGCATTTAGGATTGCCCACGGTGGAAGATGTAGAAGAAGGGGTAATTGCCTTAAAAATTGCCGCTCATGCAGCTGATTTGGCCCGGGGGAACCGGGAAGCCTGGAACCGGGATTATGAAATGAGTGTAGCCCGAAAAGAGTTAAACTGGGAACGGCAGTTTGAACTGGCAATAAATCCCGAGCGGGCCAGAAAAATGCGAATAGAGCGCGGCTCTCAAGACATAAAGAGTTGTTCCATGTGCGGGGAACTTTGTGCCATGAAAATTATGAATGAAAGGGGCGGAAAAAATGCTTAACACTCTATGGGAAATCCGGGAAAAGGTTTGGGACTTATCTCCTCTGGTGGTGAATTTAACCAATAATGTAGTGACTAATTTTACTGCCAACGTACTTTTAGCGGCTGGAGCTTCGCCCATCATGTCGGAGGGGATAGAAGAAGCTGATGATTTAGTCAAAATTGCTAATGCAGTAGTCATAAATATCGGAACCCTTCACTCCCGTCAGGTTGAGTATTTTAAGAAAGCAGTTTATTTAGCCAATAAATATCAAAAGCCTTTGCTGTTGGATCCGGTGGGTCTGGGGGCAACCACATACCGCAACGAAACGACATTTGAACTTTTAGATTCTGGAAATTTCACAATAATTAGGGGTAATTACGGTGAAATAAGCTTTTTGGCGGGAAATTCTGCCAAGGTAAAAGGGGTGGACAGCCAAGCATCCGATTTTACAGCCGAAAATCTTACAGAAGTGGCTAAACGCTACAAAACTGTTCTTGTGGCAACTGGGCCGGTAGATTACGTAATTGCTGAAGAAGGGCTATATTTAAACCGTACCGGGGATATAATGCTTCAAAAAGTGACCGGAACCGGGTGTGCCCTCACCTCGTTAATTGGTGCTTTTGTTGGGGTAACCGAAGAACCGGCTCTTGCGGCCTTAGCGGCTTTAACTTTTTACGGAGCGGCTTCGGAAAAAGCCCGGAAAATAAGTACCGGGCCCGGAAGTTTTCTGGTAAATTTTATAGATTCTCTTTATAATTTAACTGAAGAAGAGTTTTTGGAGTTAACTTCGGAAAAAGTTCAAGTGCTACGGTGATAAAATGGAGATCACAAAGATTGGGGAAGAAGGGGTTATAGCTATTGCCCAGAAAGCTACTGAAGTATCCCCTGGAGTTATTTTGGGAATCGGGGATGATGCGGCGGTAGTTGAAATTAAAGGAAAGCTTCTTGTTACCACTGATTTACTGGTGGAAAACGTCCATTTTAAGCAAAATTACACGAAGCCAGAAATATTGGGGAAAAAGGCTTTAGCGGTAAATTTAAGCGACATTGCGGCAATGGGAGGTATACCTCGCTTTTGTCTGGTGAGTCTGGCTTTACCTAAAACCACTGACGTTAATTTTGTGGAGGGTTTTTACCAGGGATTAAAAAGTGTGGCTCAAAAGTATGGGGTTACTTTAATTGGGGGCGATACTACAGGAGCCGGTAGCGAAATAATGGTTTCGGTTACGGTTTTGGGTGAAGCCCTAAATGATGTGGTGTTAACCAGAAGCGGAGCTAAACCAGGAGATGGGGTTTATGTTTCAGGATACCTTGGAGATAGCGCGGCAGGGCTTTATTTGCTTTTAAAGGAAAAATTGGGTTTATTACCGGAAGAAGTGGAAAAATATTTGATTTCCCGGCACCTGGAACCAGAACCCAGATTGAAATTAGGTCAGCTTCTTTGCCGTGAAAAGCTTGCCAATTCTGCCAATGATTTAAGTGACGGTCTTGTGAAAAAACTTCAGGAAATAGCGCGGTCTTCCGGGGTGGAAATTAAGATTGACCGGGAAAAAATACCATTGTCTTTTGCTCTTTTAACTTTCTGCCAGCAATTTACCTTAAAACCTTTGGATTTTGCTTTACACGGCGGCGAAGATTACGAACTTTTGTTTACCGTGCCGGCCGAAAAGGAGGAAGAGCTTTATAAACTGGACTTACCGCTGTTTAAAATTGGTATGGTTACGGGATATGATGGGCGGGGAATTGTAAAAGCTGAAGATGGGGTAGTCTTGCAGGATAGGGGTTTTCAGCATTTTTAATTATGAGGTGGAGTATATTTGCGCAGGGTAAAAATTATTTTTTTAACTTTTTTACTGGCAATTACCTTAACTGACGCCTTTGCCAGTGCAGCTTCTCCGACAAAGGAAATTAAACTTGTCTTTTTGGGGGATGTCTTAGCCGGCGGCAACTTAAATTATTACTACCAAAAATACGGTTATGATTATCCCTGGCAGAAGGTTAAAAAATATTTTCAGGGTAAGCTTGTCTTTGCCAATTTAGAAAGCTGTATTTCTCTTCGGGGAAAGTCCGAAATGAAAAAATATACTTTTCGGGGTCGACCGGAATTTTTAAAGGCTATGAAAAAGGCAGGGGTTACGGCGGTTTCGGTTGCAAATAACCACTCGGCGGATTATGGGCTGATAAGTCTGTATGATACCCTTGGCTACTTACGGCAAGAAGGGATTTACTACTCAGGGGCAGGAAGGGATGTTTATATCACGGAAATCCCCTGGCAGGGGTATAAAATTGGTTTTCTTGCTTTTTCCCGGGTTATTCCTTCAACTACCTGGGTGGCAAGTTCCAAAAAAACGGGAATCTGGTCTCTTTATGAGCCGAATGTCGGTAAAATCTTAAAGTTAATCCGCGAAAATGATGCTAAATACGATCTTTTAGTGGTAAGCGTTCACTGGGGAGTGGAGAGGGATTTAACCCCAAATCCTCCCGAAATAAAACTTGCTCGTAAGCTGGTTGAAGCGGGAGCCGATGTGGTAATGGGCCATCACCCGCACGTAGTGCAAAAGTATGAAATCTATAAAGGGAGACCAATCTTTTACAGCCTGGGTAACTTTATATTTACTTCCAGTGGTAATAAAGAAACTTCTAAAACCGTTATTGCTGAAGCGGTATTTACGGGAAGGAAACTAAAAAGTGTGAATGTTAGGCATGGTGAAATAAAAAGAGGTCAGCCGGTCTTTAATTAAAAATCCCCGGTAAAACCGGGGATTTTTCCTCAATCTTTAAGTTTGCCAGCAAAATAGGCTTCATACGCGGACAAGTCAAAATAGCCGTGCCCGCTTAAATTAAAAACAATGGTTTTAGCAACACCTTCTTCCCGGCATTTAACTGCTTCATCAATAGCTGCGGCGATAGCGTGGGAAGATTCCGGTGCCGGGATAATGCCTTCGGTACGGGCAAAGGTTACTCCAGCTTCAAAGACCTTTAACTGGGGATAAGCTTTGGCGGAAATAATTTTATTTTTATAAAGAAGGCTTACCAAAGGTGAATCGCCGTGGTACCGAAGTCCTCCCGCATGGATGCCCGGGGGGATAAAATCGTAGCCTAAAGTATACATCGGCATTTTAGGAGTAAGGCCGGCAACATCGCCAAAATCGTATTTATATTCTCCTTCGGTAAGGGTTGGGCAGGCCTTTGGCTCTACAGCAATTATTTCAATATTTTCACCTTTTAATTTTTCCCGCACAAAAGGAAAGGTAAAGCCACCAAAGTTACTGCCACCGCCCACGCAGGCAATCAAGACATCGGGCTTTTCTCCCAAAAGGGATAATTCTTCATAAACCTCTTGCCCGATAACCGTCTGGTGCAAAAGGACGTGGTCCAGAACACTTCCCAAAGCGTACTTGGTCTTGGGGTCACTCATGGCCACCTCTACCGCTTCGCTAATTGCAATACCCAGGCTTCCCGGAGAATCAGGGTCGGCTTCTAAAACCTTACGTCCGGCAGCAGTTTCCCGGCTTGGGCTTTTTACCACCCGGGCGCCGAAAGTTTCCATGAAAATCCTCCGGTACGGCTTTTGGTCATAGCTTATACCCACCATATATACGGTTAACTTCAGCCCGAAAAAATTGGCGGCATAAGCTAAAGCGCTTCCCCACTGACCGGCTCCGGTTTCGGTGGTAAGCTGTTCGGTTCCATCTAACTTATTAAAATAAGCCTGGGCCAGAGCGGTATTAAGCTTGTGACTGCCGGAAGCGTTGGTACCTTCGTACTTAAAGTAAATTCTGGCGGGAGTATTTAGATACTTTTCTAACTTTTTAGCCCTTTTAAGTGGGGTTGGACGGTACTCGGCGTAAGCTTCCCGGACTTTTTCGGGAATTTCAATGAAACGTTCGGTAGAAATCTCCTGTTCAATTAAACTTTTAGGAAAAAGACCCTCTAAATCCGCTGGCGAGATGGGCTGACCGGTAACGGGATGAAGAGGCGGGGGTGGAAGTTCGGGAAGGTCTGCCTTAAGGTTGTAGTAATACTTGGGTAAATTTATCTTGCTCATCTAAACTCACCTCTTCTAATATTAATTTCTAACATTATAGCAATTTAGTGCAAAAATTGGCAAGGAAATTTTAAAAATTTCTTCTGGTTCGGTACCATCCCAGGGTTGTTGTCAAAACTTAAAAGTATTAAACTTTATAGTAGGCCTAATAATTATCCAGGAGGGGATATGATGGAAAAATTTCTGGAAGTTTTAAACACTCGACGCAGCATTAGAAAATTTCTTGATCATCCGGTGGAGAAGGAGAAAATTTTAAAAATCCTGGAAGCGGGGATGAATGCGCCTTCGGCAGGTAACGAACAACCCTGGCATTTTGTCGTTGTAACCGACCGGCAAAAAATGCTGGCCATGAAAGAAAAGCATCCTTATGCAGCTATGCTTGCCGAAGCAGCAGCGGCAATTGCTGTGGTTGCTGATCCAAAACTACTGAAATATCCCGGCCCCGGTCAGGAGATGTGGATTCAGGACCTGTCAGCAGCGACAGAAAACATTCTTTTAGCCATTCATGCTCTTGGTTTAGGCGGTGTTTGGCTTGCAGTGCATCCTTATGAAGAGCGGGAGCGCGAAATAGCTAAAATTTTAGAAATTCCCGAAGGCTATCGCATTTTAAACTTGATAGCTCTGGGTTATCCCAACCAAACACCCGATACGATTACAAGATTTAAAGAAGAAAGGATTCACTGGGAAAAATGGTAAGCTTCCCGGAAAACCGGGAATTTTTTTTTTTTTCGATAAAACTTATTATGCAAATTTGCGTCAAATAAAGTAAGATTTAAAATAGGGGTGAGACGATGAAGCGGTTTTGGTGGTTATTTTTTTTCCTGCTTTTTGGTTTTAATAGTTTAGTGTTAGGTGAGGAGGTCGTGGTGAAAGGCATTGTGGTGGAGTCGGATTTAGAAGGAAAGCATTACGAATTAAAAGTTACCGATTCCGGAAATTTAAGTAAGCCCGAGCCCTATTATGTCTTATACGGCGAACATAACTGGCAAAGCTATGTGGGAAAGGAAGTAGTGGTGGAAGGGACCATCTTTGAAGGTTACAGTATTTACATGAAACCTGGTTTAAAGGTTACTGCGGTAAGCCTTCCCGGAGAAAAGGGTAACCGCACATTTAAGGAAAATCTTCCCTATTATGTGGGACTTGTTTTGGTCGCCGGACTTTTTGGCTACTATATTTTTTTACGATATTTTAAAAAGTAGTTAAGGAGAGTTTACCGTGTATCCTATCAGTTTAAATTTAAAGGGGACTCCCGTGTTAGTCGTAGGGGGTGGTCGGGTTGCCCTTCGTAAGGTACAAAATCTTCTCCGAGAAGGTGCAAAAATTACCGTAGTTGCTCCGAAAACCCTTCCGGAATTAATGACTCTGGCCCAGGGCGGGCAAATTAAACTTTATCTGCGGGAATTTCAGGAAGAAGATTTATCCGGCCCCAAGTTAGTTTTTGCCGCCACCGATAATTCAGAGCTTAATAAAAGAATAGCTAATCTTTGTCAAAAAATGGGGATTTTGGTCAATGTAGCCGACAATCCCGAGGAGTCCAATTTTTTTGTTCCAGCGGTTTGGCGCCGGGGAGGCTGGGAAATAGCTGTTAGCACTTCGGGGTTATCTCCCCTGGCGGCCCGTCTTTTAAAAGAAGAGCTTTCCCGGTTAATTGATCCTGCCTGGGATGATTACCTTAAATTTTGGAAGGAATTACGTAAAGCCTTAAAGGAAAGCAAAATTGAGAAAAATAAAAGGGAAGAAATTTTAAAAGAAGTAGCCAAAATTTATGATTTTCGGAAGTTTTGCCGGGAAAAACCTTCGGTAAAATTAATCCTGGAAAAATTTAAATAAAAATATTTTCACAAAGCAGGATTTACGAAAAATTTTACGAATTAACTTAGTAAAAATTGAATATTGTAACTTTAAGGTGCCTTTACGGCTTAAAAGGGAAGTCCGAGCCCAAAAGTCTTGGGTAACGGCGCGGTCCCGCCACTGTAAGTAGGGAGTTACCCTAATATATCCACTGGTTTTTACCGGGAAGGATGGGGTAACGATGAACTACAGCCAGGAGACCTGCCTTAAAGTTTGGTTCGAAACCTACGCGGATAGGTGGAGAACGGGAGTTTGGTTATAAATCCCCTTCTACCGGCGTAGGAGGGGATTTTAATTTTAAAAAGGATGGTGGAGGGCATGTTAAAAACAAAGTTTGGTTTTTTGTTTCTGTTAATTTTTCTTTTAATTCCTACTCCGGTTCTTGCCATGCATATTATGGAAGGGTTTTTACCGGTAAAATGGGTGATTTTCTGGAATCTTGTTACTCTACCTTTTGTAGTGGTGGGTTTTATCCGTTTGCAAAGGGAAGCTACCCGGGGGCCGGGAGCTAAACTAATGTTAGCCTTTGCCGGAGCGTTTATCTTTGTTTTATCGGCGTTAAAAATGCCTTCGGTAACGGGCAGTTGTTCCCATCCTACCGGAACAGGGTTGGCCGCTATTTTATTTGGGCCCTTTATCACCACCGTATTAGGTTTTATTGTTTTGATTTTTCAGGCTCTTCTTTTAGCCCACGGTGGCCTTACCACCCTTGGTGCTAATACTTTCTCCATGGCAGTTGCCGGACCACTGGTAGCTTACGGGGTTTATAAAGGGTTACAGAAAGCCGGAGTTAGTAACAATTTTAGCATTTTTTTAGGGGCCATGCTGGGAGACCTGGTCACCTATATCGTTACTTCGGTCCAACTGGCGTTAGCCTTTCCGGGAAGTTCCTTTAGCTTAAGCGTTTTAAAATTTATGGGAATCTTTGCTTTAACCCAAATTCCTTTAGCCATCAGCGAAGGGCTTTTGACGGTTTTAACCTATAATTTCTTGAGCCGTTATGAGGATGCCAAAATATGGGTAGAAAAGGGTGAGCATTAATGAGAACGTTTACCAATATCATCCTGTTAATTTTGGTTATAGCATTAATTGCGGTTCCAATGTTTTTTGTTAAGGGGGAATTTTCCGGCGCTGATGAATTAGCATCCCGGGTGATTGAAAAGCAAGACCCCAATTATAAGCCCTGGTTTTCTCCCGTCTGGGAACCGCCCAGCGGCGAGATAGAGTCGTTTTTATTTGCCCTGCAGGCGGCTTTGGGCGCCGGGTTTGTGGGTTTTTATCTTGGGTACTTGAAGGGAAAGAAGGAAGGAAAAAATGCTAACAGAGCAGTTGGCTTATCAAACTCCTTTAAGGAAAATTGACCCTGTTTATAAACTTCTTTTTACCTTTGCGCTTTTATTCCTGGGGTTAACAGCTCCCAATCCTTTTTTAACATTACTCCCTACCGTTGGGGTAGTAAGCTTTTTTCTGGTGAGAAAGGGGAAAATCCCCGGGCAAATTTTTTTCAAGTACTTGCTTTTACCGGGAGGTTTTTTGCTGGCAAGCTTAATCGGGATAATGATTGACTTCCGGCCAGCTCCTTATGTAAACTGGCAAAATTTGTTTTTGGCTTTAAATGCCGGCGGTCGTGCCCTTACTTCCATTCTGGGTTTGTATTTTTTAATTTTTACCACTCCCCTTCTGGATTTAATAGCGGGACTTTCAAGACTTGGTATTCCTCAATTTATAATTGAAATAATTATTTTTATCCACCGGTTTATTTTTATTTTCCTGGAAATTGCCGGGGAAATCATTAAAGCCCAGGAAGCAAGGCTGGGCTACCGGAATTTTCGCCGGGGCATCTATTCCTTTTCCCTCCTAACTGCGGGTATTTTTAAAGGAGGGTTGGCCCGGGTGGGACAAATGACCATTTCTTTAGAAAGCCGGGGATATAACGATAAAATAGTATTTTTGCAACCGGATTATCAAAATCAAAATTACCCCTTGCTATTTTTGGGTATAGTAGTTGTGCTGGCGCTCTTTACTTATGGAGGTGCTTTTATTTGGAAGATCTTTTAACCGTAAAAGGATTAAAATACGTATATCCAGCGGGAAATGTGGCTTTAGACGGCTTAAATTTGGAGATTAAAAAAGGTGAACGGCTTTTTGTCTTAGGGGAAAATGGCGCCGGAAAAACCACTTTTTTTCTCCATTTAAACGGGATTTTAAAACCAACTGCAGGAGAGCTATTTTGGCGGGGAGAAAAGTTTTCGTACAAAAAGGATTTTCTGTTACGACTTCGGCAAAAAGTTGGGGTGGTGTTTCAGGATCCGGAAACCCAGCTTTTTGCCGGTACGGTAGCGGAAGAGATATCTTACGGGCTTTTTAATTTGGGGTATACGGAAAGTAAAGTCCGGGAAAAGGTGGAAGAAACCTTAAAAGAACTCGGAATTTGGGAGTTAAGGGACCGGCCGATAGCTTCCCTTAGCCTGGGTCAAAAAAAGCTTGTCGCCCTGGGAGCAATTTTGGCGATGGAACCGGAACTTTTAGTTTTGGATGAACCGACGGCGTTTTTGGACCGGTATCACACCCGCCTCTTTTTAAATATTGTTGAACGGCAGTGGCAAAAAGGGATTACGATTGTCGCTGCTACCCATGAAATTGATTTGGCGTACCGGTTTGCCGACAGGGTAGCGGTTTTACATGCCGGAAAGCTTTTGGCTTCAGGACCGCCCGAAGAAATTCTCCTGGAATCCCGGATTTTGGAAAGTGCGAACCTGGAAGAGCCATGGCTTTTAAGGGGCAGTAAAATTTTAAAAGATAGCGGGCGGCTTTTAGCTCACGAATATCCGGTAAAAGAGGAAAAAAAGTTCTGGGAAGTACTTGGCCGGGTAAAAACTCCCCGTTACGGGGTAACTACCGGTACTGTAGCCGCGGCAGCGGCTTTGGGTGCAGCCCGTTTACTGCTCCTGGGGGAAAAAATGAAGGCAATTACCATTAATACGCCGGCAGGAATAACTTTTACTTTAACCCCGGAAATTTTAGAAAAAGAGGATGGCGAAGCGGTTTGCGGCATCAGAAAAGATGCCGGAGACGATCCCGATGTCACCGATCAGGCCCTAATTATAGCCCGGGTACGCCGGCAAAACTTCCCGGGGATTACCATAAAAGGGGGACGGGGAGTGGGAGTTGTCACGGAACCGGGGCTTGCTGTACCGGTGGGAGAGGCGGCAATTAATCCCGTTCCACGGCAACAAATCAAAGAAGCGCTGGAGCCGTTAATTTTGGGCGGGGAAACGGGGCTGGAAGTGATTATTGAAGTGCCCGAGGGGGAGGAGCTTGCGTCGCAAACATTAAATCCGATTCTGGGGATTAAAGGCGGTATTTCCATCCTGGGTACCCGGGGCATTGTCGTACCTTACTCCCGGGAAGCTTATATCGAGTCCCTGCAACTCCAGCTAAAAAAGGCATTATATTTGGATTTAAAAAGAGTTGTTTTTGTTTTAGGCAATAAAAGTAAAAAAGTAGCCCAGAGGTTAAACGTTCCGCCTGAAGCTATCGTCGAAACGGGTAATTATCTGGGAGATATGCTGAAGATTTCGGAGAACGAAGGGGTAGAGAAAATTTTAATAATAGGGTACCTGGGAAAACTTATTAAGACTTACCTTGGCATTTTAAACCTCCACAGCCAGGTGGCCCGGGGCCAAAAGGAGGCTTTAGCGTTATTTTTATATTCCCTTGGCGAAAGTCAGGAGTTAATTAATAAAATTTACTCCACCAAAAACGTGGAACAGGCTCTGGAAATTTTAAAGAGCGCCGGGAAAGGCCACTATCTGCCTGTACTTGCCCGGGCGGTTAAAGAAAAGTTAAAGAGCTATTATAGCGGTCTTACCATGGATGTGGCTTTTACCGATATATCGGGGGCGATTATTGCCACGACCTTTGACCGCCTTGAGGAGGGGTGGCCGTGGGATGGGTAAAAGTCGTGGGGGTTGGCCCGGGAAGTCCCGAGTATCTTACTAAAATTGGTGAAAGGGTAATTGGAGAGGCGGACTATGTGGCCGGGGCGGAAGAACTTTTAAAAACTTTTGCACCGGGTAAAAAACATCTATCTTTTGGTGAATTTGGTGCGGTTTTAAAGCAAATAAAAGATTTATCAAGAAATTTTAATATTGCTCTTCTTTTGCGGGGCGATACCGGCTTTTACAGTTTATTAAGAAAGATTGAAAATGAAGAACCGGGACTTGTTACCGAGGTTATTCCGGGGATAAGTTCGGTGCAGTTAGCTTTTGCCCGCTTGAAAAAATTATGGGATGGGGCTGCTTTTTATTCCCTCCATGGAAGAGCCCTACCGGAAAAATTAAAAGAGGAGTTTACGGTCCATGTATTTTTATTAGGAGAGAAAATCAATACCTCTTCCCTAAAACAACTTTTGCAAAAACATGGCCTGGAGAGAGCTTCTTACTATTTACTTTATGATTTAAGCTATCCGGAAGAAAAAATAATAAAGCTTTCCTTTGACGATTTACCTCCGGAGCTTTCAGGGAGGGGGATATTAATTGTTGAAAGATGAAGATTTTTATCTACCCGGAACTCCTTATACTAAAGAAGAAATCCGGGCAGTCCTTTTAAAAAAGCTTAACCTGAAAGGGGATGAGGTGGTTTACGAAGTAGGGTCAGGCTCGGGCACCATTACGGTGGAGCTGGCTTTAAGCCTTCCCCGGGGTAAAGTATATGCTTTTGAAAAAGACCTGCAAAGACTTAACGTAATTAAAGAAAATCTTAGAAGATTTTCGGTAAGGAATGTGGTTTTACTACCCCGGGCCTTGCCCTGTGATTTATCCGCCTATCCATCACCGGATACGGTGGTAATCGGTGGAAGTTCAAATTTAAGAGAAGTATTAGAGCAGGTTGGGGCCTGTTTGAAAAATGGTGGGGTCCTTGCAGGTTTGGCAGTCACCCTTGAATCATTAGCTATTTACCAGGAGTTTTTTCAAAACAGCTCTTTTACCGATTTTGACGGGGTGAGCATAGCGGTTACCAGGTTTAAAAAAGCAGGAAGCTATCATATTCTGAATGCCCAAAATCCCGTATTTATCTTTACCGGAAGGAAAAAGGAGGAAAAGAATGGCTAAACTTTACGTGGTTGGTGTTGGGCCGGGGGACCCCGAGCTTATTACGGTGAAAGCTATGAAGATTTTGCGAGGGGTACGGGTTTTAGTTTTTCCCGGAAAAAGGGCTTTTAAAGTTGTGGAAAGTTTTCTTGATAACGATAAAGAAATTCTCTTTTTTAATTTTCCCATGGTGGAAGACGAGGGGCAAAAACGGGAAGCGGCGCACACCTTTGCCCAAAAAATTTTAGAGTATTTAAACCGGGAAGAAGTTTCTTTTTTTACCCTGGGAGACCCGGGTTTATACAGTACCGCTGGGTATTTATTGGAGGCGCTAAAACAGTTAGGTTTTGCAGGGGAAATTGAAATCGTTCCGGGGATAAATTCCTTTTCCCTGGCAGCCGCTAAGTCCTTCTTTAACCTGGCTTTTGAAGATGAAAAGGTAGCAATCCTATCGACTTTGCCGGAAGATTTTACTTTTGAGCCCAAAACTACCTATGTATTTTTAAAACTTTCCTCCTATTACGACCGCTTTGTAGAGCTGGTAAAGGAAGCAAAGATCCAGGGATATTATTTTAAAGAGCTTGGTACCGAAGAGGAAAAAATCTGCTCTTTTAATGAACTTCCCGAAAAAACCGGGTATTTTTCCCTGGCCTTAGCGAAGAGGGGGAATTAGCCGTGAAAGTTTATTTAGTAGGCGCCGGCCCGGGTGATCCCGAGTTAATAACCGTTAAAGGGAAAAAACTTTTGGAGGAAGCTGATTTAATTGTTTATGCAGGTTCCCTGGTTAATCCCAGACTTTTGGAATATGCCAAACCGGGGGCGGTGAAAGTTGACTCGGCGCCCAGAACTTTAGAAGAAATTGTGGAGATAATGGTCGAGTATGCTCGGGCCGGAAAAGTTGTCGTACGCTTGCAGACCGGAGACCCAGCCCTCTATGGGGCAGTAGAGGAACAAAAAAGAGCTTTAAAAGCCTATGGAGTTGAACTGGAATGGGTGCCGGGAGTTAGCTCTTTTCTTGGTGCGGCTGCCCGCCTGGGTTACGAATTAACCGTTCCCGACGGTACACAGACGGTAATTTTAAGCAGGGTTGCCGGGAGAACACCGGTGCCGGAAAAAGAAAACTTAGAGGAATTGGCTAAAATCGGGTCAACCCTTGTGCTCTTTTTAAGTGTGGATAAAATCGATGAAGTGGTCGCCCAAATTTCCCGGGTAAGAGCTCTTGATACTCCGGTAGCGGTAGTTTATAAAGCTACTTTTCCCGAAGAAAAAATTATTACCGGTACTTTAGCGGATATTGCTCAGAAAGTAAAAGAAGAAAAGATTAACAAAACCGCCCTTATCTTTGTAGGGGAGTTTTTAAATCCGCCTCCTACTCGCTCAAAATTATATGCTCCCGATTTTACTCATGGTGGGAGAAGAGAAAGTGATTAAGAATTTAATAATTTTTTACTTTACCGCAGCCGGTGAAACTCTGGCCCGGCGCCTTTTAACCTTAAAACTTGGGGGAAACGTTACTCTCTTTTCCGGTAAAAGCGCGGAAATTAAAAACTGTCTTAAAAAAAACTGGAACAACGATACAACTTTTCTTTTTATCGGAGCCTTAGGAATTGCGGTTCGCTTAATTGCTCCGTTTATCAAAGATAAGTTTTCCGACCCGGCGGTAGTTGTGGCCGATGAAACGGGTAAATACTTTATAAGCGTTTTATCCGGACACTTTGGCGGTGCCAATGAAATCGCCCAGATCCTCGCCCAAAATTTAGGTGGGGAAGCGGTAATTACCACCGCCACCGATGTTCAGGGAAAAGTTGGCCTGGATGTTTTAGCCAGGAAATACGGCTTAAGGTACGCTGACCGGGAAGTTTTTAAAAGGGTAAATGCTGCCTTAGCCCGGGGAGACGAGGTTAAGTTTTTTGCCAGAGCTTTGCCTTTAGATTTTCCCTATCCTTACCGGGCAGAAATTGAAGAGGAGTTTTCTGGAATTAAAATATTGATTTCGCCGTATCTTGTTGCTTTAAAACCCAATGAATACCAGCTCTATCCTCCGGCGGTTTGGGTGGGTATAGGCTGTCGCCGTGGAGTAGAGTTTACCCTGCTGGAAAAGGCAGTTCTTGAAGCTCTACAAGAGGGCGGTGTTTCTTTAAAAGGTGTTGCCGGAATAGCCAGTATCGAGCTTAAAAAAGATGAGACTGCTCTCCTGGAGCTGGCGGCGAAATACGGGCTTAAAACAAAATTTTTTACGCGGGAGGAACTGTTGGAAGTAATTACTATAAAAAATTTACCGCAATCTTCTAAAGTTTTAACAAAAGTAGGGGTGGGAAATGTATGCGAAGCGGCAGCTATCAAAGGGGCAGGGATGGGGAATTTAATACTACCCAAGAAGATTTTTCCAAAAGTGTCAGTAGCTCTGGCGGAAGCCTTGCGGTGGTGGGAATAGGACCGGGAGGAAAGGAAGAACTGACTCCTTTAGCCTTAAGTTACCTCCAGCAGTGTACGGTAATAATTGGTTATAAAACCTATATTGATTTAGTTAAATCTTTAATTGGTGAGAAAAAAGTAGTGGCTTACGGTATGAAGGAAGAACAAGCGCGAGCTTTAGAAGCTATCAACCTTGCTCTTTCGGGGGAACGGGTAGTGGTGATATCCGGCGGTGATGCTGGAGTTTATGGAATGAGCGGGGTGGTATTGGAAGCTTTAAAGGAGCAAAATATTTCCCCCCGGAAAGTAAATTTAACGATTATTCCGGGTATTACTTCTGCTTTAAAAGCAGCAAGCTTGCTGGGATCACCTTTAAACCATGACTTTTGCTTGATAAGCTTATCAGACCTTTTAACCCCCTGGGAGGTAATTGAAAAACGGCTCCGGCATGCAGCTTTAGGAGATTTTGCTATTGCTTTGTACAATCCCCAGAGTCACCGGAGAAAGAAACTAAGGAGAGCCATTGAAATTTTGCTGGAGTACAAAAATCCCGCAACTCCGGTAGGGATTGTTCGGGATGCTGGCAGATTGGCAGAAGAAATCAAGTTAAAAACTTTAGCGGAAATTACCGAAGAGGATGCCGATATGCGCACGGTAATAATTATCGGAAATAGTCAGAGTTATTTTTATGAAAACTTTATTATTACGCCCCGGGGGTATAAGTGGTGATTTTATTGCTGGGAGGTACCAGTGAAAGTATCTTAATTGCCGATTTGCTCGAAAAAAAAGGTTTACCTTTTATTTTATCGGTTGCATCAAATCTGGGCCTTATGCGTTTTAAAAAATATGAAAAATCTTTACATGCTGGAGTCCTGGATTTTCATGGCCTTCTGGAATTTGTTCAGAAAAAAGGGATAAAGTTAATAATTGATGCTACCCATCCCTTTGCTAAAAATGCCAGTGAAAATGCTATCAGGACGGCCCAGGTATTAAATATACCCTATATCAGGTTTGAGCGCCCCAGAGATGAATTAAAAAATCCTCTTATCATAGAAGCCATTGATTTAGAAGCTGCCTTAAGAGAACTGTCGCAACTCGGTAAGCGTCCATTAATAACTGTGGGAGTAAAAATGCTTCCGGAAATCATCAGAAAAAGTGCTGTTTTAGGGCAAAAACCGGTAGTCAAAGTTTTACCTTTAACGGATAATTTTACTCTTTTAGATGATTTGAGAATTCCTCCCGAGGACCGGCTTTCCTTTTGGGGTCCAGGAAGCCGGGAGCTTATTTCTCAGCTAATTAAATTTTATTCCCTGACCGGTCTTTTGACCAAAGAAAGCGGTGATTTAGGAGGAGAAAGGGAAAAGGCAGAAAGCTTTTTAAATCAAAGTTTACCGGTAATATTAATAAAACGTCCGGTGGTTTTTTACCCTCAATTAGTATCCACACTGGACCGGTTGGAAGAAATTTTAAAATTGGAGGCGGAAAAATGGAAAAAGCAGTAGTTTTGTTGGCTCACGGTTCCCGGGTGGCGCAAGCGGTGGAAAAATTTCGCGAAGTGGTGGGTAAGTTAAGGGAACGTTTTCCCTTCCGGTTGCAAGAAGCGTTCATGGTAAGAGCTAATCCCAATTTACAAGAAGCGCTTTTAAGCTTGTATCGGGAAGGATACCAGGAAATAGCCATTTTCCCGGTTTTTCTATTTGAAGGACTTCATTTAGTGCACGATATTCCGGAAGAAATTGACCAGTTAAAAGCTCAGTATCCCGATTTAAAGATTACGGTTTTGAAACCTTTAGGTGAAAAAGAACAATTTATTGAATTTTTAGCGGCGGTGTTGGCCAATGAATTATGAATTTTTAATTAATCCCCAGGAGATTGAACAAAAAAGCTTTGCCATTATTGAAAGCTTAACGGGGCTTAGCAATACTCCTGAAGACCAGGTAATTAAACGGGCAATCCATGCTTCCGGGGACCCGGAAATTAGAAAGGATTTTCGATTTCATCCCGCGGCTATCACTCAGGGGCTTGCTGCTTTAAAAAATAAAAGTTTAATTATTACCGATGTGGAAATGGTCCGTGCGGGAATTACCGGTTATGCCGGCGAGGTAGTTTGCGCGATTCACGAGGAAGCGGTTAAAAGAAAAGCTTTAGAAAATAAAGTTACCCGGGCGTATCAGGCGATGATGGAGCTAAAAGAGCAAATGGATGGTTCGGTTATAGCAATTGGTAATGCCCCAACAGCTCTTCTGGCGGTGATTGAACTCATAAAAACCGGGGTAGAGCCGGCGCTGGTGGTGGGAGTGCCGGTGGGTTTTGTGGGAGCAAAAGAAAGTAAGGAACTGTTGCTTACCTGTGAGGTGCCCTATATAACCTTACTGGGTACTAAGGGGGGCAGTACCATTGCGGCAGCAATTGTTAATGCTTTAATTAAATTATCCCGGACCGGAGGGAAATAAAGTGAAGGTTTTAATTACCGGCGGGGTGCGCTCGGGCAAAAGCAGTTTTGCGGAAAAGTTAGCGACTTCTTTCGGGGAAAAAGTAGTTTATATAGCTACTGCTACTGCTGGTGACGAAGAGATGCGTGAGCGGATTGCCAAACATCAAAGTCGTCGTCCCCCTAACTGGGTTACGGTGGAGGAGCCGGTAAATTTACGGGACGTTCTTTTAACAGCCCGGGGAGATGCGGTTCTGGTCGATTGTTTAACCCTCTGGGTTACCAATTTACTTCTTAAAGAAGAAGATGTGGTTGGTAAAGCTTATGAAGTAGTAGAAATATTTCCCAGGATTGCCGTTCCGCTTATCTTTGTTACCAACGAAGTAGGCTCTGGAATTGTTCCCGATAACGAGCTTGCCAGGAAATTTCGGGATGTAGCCGGACTTGTCAATCAAATTTTTGCTAAGTACTGCGATGAAGTTTACCTTACCGTGGCGGGAATACCGGTAAAAATCAAGGGGGTGAGCTAATGGCCAGGGCCATAATGTTTCAGGGGACAGCGAGTCATGTAGGGAAATCGGTGCTGACTTTAGCTTTAGCCCGGGTGCTTTATCAGGACGGTTTTAAAGTTGCTCCCTTTAAAGCGCAAAATATGGCTTTAAATTCCTATGTAACGCTGGATGGCGGAGAAATGGGCCGGGCTCAGGTAGCCCAGGCGGAAGCCTGTGGGTTAGAGCCCCGGGTAGAAATGAATCCGGTTTTGTTAAAACCCTCGTCCGATAAAGGTAGCCAGGTTATAGTTTTAGGTAAGCCTATTGGTCACTATTCGGCCAAGAGCTACCATTCTGAGCGACGCAGTATGGTTTGGGAAGTGGTAAAAAAAGCTTACGAAACTTTAGCGCAAGAATTTGATTTTATTGTGATTGAAGGTGCCGGCAGCCCGGCGGAAGTAAATTTAAAAGCTTCCGACATTGCCAATATGAAAACCGCTTTTTTAGCCAATGCCCCGGTTATTTTAGTGGCCGATATTGACCGGGGAGGAGCGCTGGCTTCCCTGGTGGGAACGATGGAACTTTTAGAGCCCGAGGAAAGGAAAATGGTGTGCGGCTTTATCTTAAATAAATTCCGGGGTGACCTGGAATTATTAAAGCCTGCCCTTACTTTTTTAGAAGAAAAAACCGGTATTCCGGTTTTGGGGGTTATGCCTTACATTCCCGAGCTGTTAATTCCCGAAGAAGATTCGGTAAGTTTAGAAGAGACTTTTAATTACCGGGAGAAAGATTTAAAAATTGGCGTGGTGTGGTACCCCAGGATTTCCAATTTTACCGATTTTGAAATATTCCAGTATGAACCGGACGTGGAGCTTATTTATATCAAAACTCTTCAGGATTTTCGGGACGATTTTGACCTGGTAATATTGCCGGGAAGTAAAAACACCGTAGCCGATTTAAACTATTTAAAACAAAAGGGCCTTGACCAAAAGCTCTACGCTTATGTAGAGAGAGGAAAACCCCTGATTGGAATTTGCGGGGGCCTCCAGATGCTTGGAGAAAAGATATTGGATCCTGAACTGGTGGAGGGAAAGGAAACGGAGGTTAAAGCCTTAGGAATTCTCGATACTGTCACCGAATTTCGCGGGGATAAAATTACCAGGCGAACAAAAACTTTAGTTGAAAAGACGGATGGCTATTTCTTTCCTTACCGGGAAGAAATTGCTGGCTATGAAATTCACCACGGCCGAACCTTTCTTTTAAGAGAAAGAAGTGAGGTATTGGATAATACGGAAAATCCGCTGGTATTTGCCCGCGGTAGAGTTCTGGGTACCTACCTGCACGGGCTTTTTGATAATGACTTTTTTCGTCATCGCCTTTTAAATCAGTTACGGCAGGAAAAAGGGCTTGAGGGGATTGAAAACCGCCCGACTTCCTTAAAGAACCTGCGCCAGGAAAATTATGATAAAATAGCCCGGGTGTTTAGGGAAAACGTTAACTTAAAGAAAATTTACGAGATTCTGGGGATATAGGATGAAAGAAATATTTTTTCCGGTAATTATTGCCTTAATCTTTGACCTTATCTTTAAAGATCCAGGACGAAATTATCATCCGGTAGCCTTAATTGGTCGTTATATTGCTTTTCTGGAAAAAAGGCTTTATCCTGCAAACTCTTATAAAAAAAGTTTAATCCTTCGCGGTGGTTTACTGGTGGTGCTGACCTTATTGCCGGTAAGTTTCATAGCTTTTATCTACCAGCATTTTACCCAGAAGCTACCTTTTCTTTTCCAGGTTGTTTTTCAGGGGGTCGGGTTGTTTTTTGCCATAGCTCCGACCGGTTTAGCTGCTGTGGTTACCACCATAAAAAAATATTTAGAAGAGTCTAACCTTGCTGAAGCTCGAAAAAGTCTGGGGATGATTGTAAGCCGTGATACCCGGGAATTACCGGCAGAAGAAGTGGTAAGGGGAAGTTTGGAGAGCCTTGCCGAAAATACCAGCGATGGGGTAGTGGCTCCCCTGTTCTGGTATTTAATTGGAGGACTTCCGGGAGTATGGTTTTACAGGACGGTTAACACTTTAGACAGCATGGTGGGCTATAAAAGTGAAAGGTATCTTTATTTCGGGCGCATTGCGGCAAAATTGGATGATCTTTTAAATTACCTACCCGCCCGCATCACGGGAGTTTTAATGGTTTTCGCAGCCTTTATTTTAAGATATGACTGGAAAAGGGCAATAAAAACCTGGCTTAGAGATGCCAAAAAACACCCGAGCCCCAACGGCGGAATTCCCGAAAGCGTCCTGGCGGGAAGTCTTGGGGTCAGGCTTGGAGGCGAAAATATCTACCACGGGCAGAAAAGCTTTCGGGCTTATTTAGGTGAGCCGCTTAATCCGTTAACTCCCGAGGTAATAGATAAAGCTTTGAAACTTTTCTGGCTTACGGTATTTTTAATGGTTTTACTTTTAGGCGGTCTCTTTGCGGTAGGAGGGGTATGATGAAAGGGTTTATTATAAGTGGTACCGCTACCGGAGCGGGCAAGAGTACTCTAACCGTTGGTATACTGGCAGCTTTAAAACATTTGGGCTTAAAGGTGCAGGCCTTTAAAGTTGGGCCTGATTACCTGGATCCTACCTACCACCGTTTAACGCTTGCCAAGCCTACCTATAACCTCGATGAGATCCTGACTTCTCCGGGATTGGTTCGCCGGCTTTTTTATGAGAAAGCCGAGACGGCAGAGGTTGCAGTGGTAGAAGGAGTTATGGGTTTATTTGATGGCCGGGACGAACAGTTTTCCGGGAGCACTTACCGTTTGGCCAAGCTTTTAAATCTTCCGGTAATTTTAGTGGTCGACGCCCAGAATCTTGGTACTACCGTGGCAGCTCAAGTTTACGGCTATCTTAAATTTAAAAAAAATATCAAAATTGCCGGGATTATTTTAAACAAAGTTTCGGGGAAAAACCATGAGAAACACCTCTTATCTGCCTTGAAACCGTTAGGGGTTAAGGTTTTTGGAGTGTTTTACCAAAATGAGCTTCCCAGACTTAAATCCAGGCATTTAGGCCTTATCCCGGCCACCGAAGAGCAAAATATCGTGGAAATTATTAAAGAAATAAAAGATAAGGTGCTGGCAAAAATTAATTTTGCTGACTTCCTGGCGACTTTACCGGAGTTACTTGTTCCGAAAAAGCTGCCATCAATAAACTTCCCCAATTTAAAAGGAAAGCGCATAGCTTATGCCTTTGATAAAGCTTTTAATTTTTATTACCAGGAGGCAATTGAGTATTTGAGAAGATCTAACGCCGAGGTCTTTGCGGTAAGTCCCTTAAATGATTCCGATTTTCCCCCCGTGGACTTACTTTTTCTGGGGGGCGGGTATCCCGAGCTGTTTGCCGGAGAGTTATCAATAAACCAAAAATTTATCCAGAATTTAAAAAAGAAAATCCAGGGTGGTCTTAGAGTTTATGCGGAATGCGGCGGTTTTATTTATTTAACTTCCGGCGTTAAAGTTAAGGAGCAAACTTATCCCTTGACCGGTATTTTACCCGGAGAAATGGAATTAACCGGTAAACTCCAGGGGCTTGGTTATTATCGGGGAAAGCCGGTTGGAGGCTACCTTGGGAAGAACTATCAAAATGAAATCTGGGGACATAAATTTCATTACTCTACTTATTCAGGATCGCAGGACAATCCGGCGTACCTCTTGTGGAAAAATGGGCGTGAAGCCTTTGATGGGGTGGCGAGGGACAATATTTTTGCCTCGTTTTTACATCTTAATTTTTACGGTAAGGCCGATTTAGTAAAGGCCCTTATAGGTGGAAGAAAAGGATGAAAGTAAAAGCGTATGTTTGCGGTACGGCGGGAGAACTGGTTCAGGGAAGTATTGGCGGGAAAGATTTTTTATTAACTGCCCCGGTTAACTTGGGTAATGTTGTTGAAGTTTCCGTTAGCGAGAAACTTGAGATTCCCGAGGACCGTCCCAAAATTAAACGGCTGGTA
>NZ_BDJL01000141.1:46778-72771 GCF_001950325.1 Carboxydothermus islandicus | reverse complement strand
TATCTACTATTTTTATCGTTTGTTTCTTTTCCTTCTTCTCCCGTCTCCTCATACTTCTACCTTATCACCATAAGTTATCCACAGCAAGAATAAAAGCATAATTTCCTAAACAGTAAAAAATCCGCTTCCCGGTTCGGTAAGCGGATTATAACCAAAAGCCTTATAATCCCTCCCTTCGCCGCGAAGGTAAGAAGATTAACTCTCACGGGCAGGTTTCCTGGCTTACGGCTCATCGCCTCTTTGGGCCTTCCCATCCGGTAAGACCGGACAGTGGCATCGTTAAAAGAGGCTCCCCGAGTACAGTGGCGGGCCCGCGCCGTTTACGGAAATTCCGTCCGGCTTCCCTTTTAACCCTTCCGGGCACCCGTAGAGTGGAATATTTAATTTTCTTAATTAAAGAATTCGCCCAAACTTACCCAATCCCTTTTTTGTGAAAAAAGTATTTAAGAGAAATCTTTTAATTTGTCATAATTTATAATTTCTATGCTCCGACCTTCCGCCCGAAGCACTCCCAATCGTTTAAACTCATTTATAATTCGACTGGCCGTTTCCCGGGAAACCCCGGCTAAATTGGCTATTTCCTGCTGGGAAAGATTAATTACCGGACCGTAGCGTAAAAGAACGCTACATACCCGGGCTAAACTATCTTTTAATGCTAATTCTTTAATTTTTTGGTTGGCTAAATCCAAACGATGCAATATCACTTTTATTAAATTTACTGCAATTTCTCCCCGCTGTTTTAGGAGGTTCTCCATTTCCTGGTTGGGAATTACCAGAACTTCCCCCGGCTCTATAACCTCGGCGGTGGCAGGATAAGGCCGCCTGGAAAACAGCACCACTTCGGCAAAAATATCCCCCGGTTCAACATAATGAAGGATGTGTTCCCGGCCTTCCCGGTCCTCTTTATAAAGCTTAATCCTCCCGCTTTTTAAAAAGTAAACGGCCGTTCCCGGGTCCCCTTCGGAAAACAAAATTTGTCCTTTTTTAAGTCTCCGGGAATAAAGAAGGCTCCCGATTTCCTTTAAATCCTCCGGGGAAAGTTCCCCGAACAGGGGGATTTTTTTTAAAACTTCCCAGTTTTCCATTGCTACCCCGCTACCACAATATTAATTAATTTTTCCGGTACTACTATAACTTTAATAATTTTTTTGTCTGCGGTCAATTCTTTTATTTTCGGCGTATTTAAGGCAATTTCCTTTAACGTAGCTTCCTCAGCATTTCTCGGAACCATTACCCGGTCCTTGACTTTACCGTTAACCTGGATAACTATTTCCACTTCCTCGGTTATAAGAGCTTTTTCATCATATACGGGCCACTTCTCCAAATGAACGCTTTGTTTATTACCCAGAGCTTCCCATAATTCCTCGGCAATATGGGGAGCAAAAGGCGCTAAAAGTATCACCAGTTTGTTTAACGCTTCTTTTAAAAGGCCGGGATTAATTTCCCCTTCTTTGTACTGGTAAAGGCCGTTTACTAACTCCATAATCGCCGAAATTGCCGTATTAAAGTTAAATCTTTCTTCAATATCTTCCGTTACCTTTTTTATGGTGGCGTTTAACAGGCGATTTAATTCCTTATCTTTTGCCGAAAATTCCCGTAGTTCGTCGGATATCCTGTCTTTGGTCTGGTAAATTAGCCGCCACACCCGGTTTAAAAAGCGAAAGCTTCCTTCTACCCCCTGGTCACTCCACTCCAAATCCCGCTCCGGCGGCGCCGCAAAAAGAATAAACAGCCTGGCGGTATCGGCCCCGTATTTTTCCACGATTTCTTCGGGACTGACCACATTTCCCCTGGATTTACTCATCTTGGCCCCATCTTTTAATACCATGCCCTGGGTCAAAAGATTGGTAAACGGTTCATCCACATGAACTAAACCCAGGTCATAAAGCACTTTGGTGAAAAACCGGGAATACAAAAGGTGCAAAATAGCATGTTCTACCCCGCCGATATACTGGTCCACCGGCAGCCATCTTTCAACCTTTTCTTTGCTCCAGGGCTGTTCGGTATCCCGGGGTGAAGTATAGCGATAGTAATACCAGGAAGAACAAATAAACGTATCCATCGTGTCCGTTTCCCGGGTTGCAGGTCCACCGCACTCGGGGCAGGTGGTATTTAAAAACTCGGGAACGTATTTTAATGGGCTTTCCCCGGTAGGACGAAACTCCACATTGTATGGTAAAACTACCGGTAGCTGGTCCTCGGGAACGGGCACAATTCCGCACTTTTCACAGTACACCACCGGAATGGGAGCACCCCAGTACCGTTGCCGGGAAATAAGCCAGTCCCGCAGCCGGTAGTTCACTCGATATTTACCAAATCCCCTCTTTTCCGCTTCCCGGGTAATTATCCTGATTGCCTCTTTGTTGGCTAAGCCGGTAAACTCGCCGGAATTGACCAGAATTCCTTCTCCGGTATAAGCTTCCGTTAGCTTTTCAGCTTTTAATTCCTCTCCGGGTGGAACTATTACCACTTTTATCGGCAAATTATATTTTTTGGCAAATAAAAAGTCCCGCTGGTCGTGAGCCGGCACCCCCATCACCGCACCGGTGCCATACTCCACCAAAACATAGTTAGCTATGAGTATGGGAATTTCTTCACCGGTAAAGGGATTTATCGCAAAAGCTCCGGTGAATACTCCTTCTTTTTCGGCGGTTTCGGCAGTCCGTTCAATCTCCGAAAGGTACATCATCTTCCTCTTAAATTCTAAAACTGCCTGCTCTTGCGACGTTCCCCGGGATATTTTTTCAACCAAAGGATGTTCCGGCGCCAATACCATGTAGGTTACTCCAAAGATAGTGTCGGGCCGGGTGGTAAACACCGAAATAGCTTCCTCATGCCCTTTTATTTTAAAAGTAATTTCCGCCCCTTCGGATCTTCCAATCCAGTTTTCCTGCATGATTTTTACCTTTTCCGGCCAGCCGTGAAGCTTTTTAATATCCTGCAGAAGTCTTTCGGCATAAGCGGTAATTTTAAAAAACCACTGTTCCAGCTCCTTTTTCTCCACCCGGGAATGACAGCGCTCGCACTCCCCGTCTACCACCTGTTCGTTAGCCAGAACCGTTTGACAGCCGGGGCACCAGTTTACCGGAGCTTTTTTCTTATAGGCAAGCCCCTTTTTGTAAAACTGCAAAAACAGCCACTGGGTCCAGCGGTAATATTCCGGATGGCAGGTAGCCACCTCCCGCCGCCAGTCGTAAGAAATGCCCAGCTCCTTTAGTTGCCGTCTCATATTGGCAATATTATCCCAGGTCCAATCGGCTGGATGGATATTACCGTGTTTGATAGCAGCATTTTCCGCCGGCAAACCAAAAGCATCCCAGCCCATTGGGTGTAACACATCATAGCCCCGCATCCGCTTGTACCGGGCTACCACATCACCAATAGAGTAGTTCCGGACATGGCCCATATGGAGCTTCCCGGAAGGATACGGGAACATTTCCAAACAGTAATATTTCGGTTTTTCCGAAAAATCGTCCACTTCGTAAAGTTTTAATTCCTCCCATTTTTTTTGCCACTTCGGCTCAATACTTTTAAAATCGTACCTTTCCTGCATGATACTCCCTCCATCGTAGGTATAACAAAAAACTCCTCGCCATCCCCTAAGGGACGGGAGGAGTGTTTTCCCGCGGTACCACCCTACTTGGCAAGAAGATAATAATGGTGGAGCTGGCGGGGATCGAACCCGCGACCTCTTCCATGCCAAGGAAGCGCGCTCCCACTGCGCTACAGCCCCACATTCTTGCCCACTTGTTTTGGATAACGGAACCTTCCGGCCAGAAGTACCTATCCCTCTGGCAACTCCGAGGCGAGTTCACTGTTTGGAGGCTACAGCCTTGCACCCGCCGGCTGCTCTCTTTAAGCCACAAACAGTTACTGCTCCTCTTCACTGTTTTTCACATTGTTAGTCACATGAGAAATTATATATAAATCATTAAACTTTGTCAACCACATCATGCCGGTAATTTTCGGCTGCCCGCCACAATCTTTCCAAATCGTAAAATTCCCGTTCCTCTTCTACAAACACATGCACCACCAGGTCCCCATAATCCATTAAAACCCAGCGGGCCGCATTTTTACCTTCAATCCGGAAAGGAGTTAAGCCGATTTCTGACAGTTTTTCTTCAATGTTATCGACAATCGCCTTTACCTGAATGGTCGAACTTGCGGAAACTATTAAAAAGTAATCGCAAATTGGGGTTAAGGAAGAAACATCTAAAAGGCTTAAATTAAATCCTTTTTTATCCAGAGCAGCATCCATTGCAATATTGACGTGTTGAGGTAAAGTTTTTTCCAAAAAGACACCTCCCCTAAATTCCTTTTTATATTATAGCTAAATTTTCGATTTTTTTGCTACTATCTCCCGAAAATAATTTAAAACCAGGAGTGTCCGGGAATCAATCGTTTTATTTTTGTTCCTTAAATATTCTACCGTATTTTCTAAGGCTAAAAGCATCCCTCGTTTTAAATCCTGAAAAGAAGCAATTAAAAGGTTTTGCCTTTGGGCAAAACTTCGCCCCGGTTCAATTAAATCCGCTAAAAAAATAATCATATCCAATTCGGTCATGTCCACTGCTCCCAGGGTATGGCGGGAAACTGCGCTAAAAATCTCTTCATCATAAATCCCCAACATATCCCGGCTAAAATATGCTCCCGCGGGAGCATGGAGCACCACCGGGTTTAATTTATCTTCCGGTGTTATGTGGTATCCTTTAGCCTTTAAAAAAGCAATCATTCTCTCCTCCGGCCACTCCCGGGCTATATCGTGGATAATTCCCGCCAAAAAGGCTTTTTCTTTTTTTTCCGGAAGATGCTTTTGGGCAAGATAATAAGCAGTCCGCGCAACCCCTAAAGAGTGATTTAGTCTTTCTTCCGAAAGGTTTTCCTGTAAAATCTTTAAAAATCTTTTCACAACCCATCCCCCTTAAACCGGAAAAAACCCCCGCAAAATCGGGGGTTAACCATTCCGCTCCCGGGCTTCGCTAACTACCAGTTCTCGCCCTTCAACTTCTTTGCCATTTAATCCGGTCATAAATTTTTCCACATCTTCATCCCGCACTTCAATAAAGCCGTATCCCCTGGAACGACCGGTGCTCTTTTCAAGGATTACCCGAGCTCCCAAAACTTCCCCAAACTCCGAAGCAATTTCCTGTAACTGTTCTGACCGGATTTTCCAGGGTAAGTTGCCAACATACAATGTTTTGGTCATCAAAAACCACCTTCACTTAATACTTTGTTTTGTATTCTTATTATTAACCGGCCAGCACAGTTCATACAAAATTACCGGTATAAATTATTTGCAACAATATAATCATATACCTCTACCGGTACTAAATGGGAATAAGGAAGATTACTCCTGATTCTCTGCCGGATTAAAGAACTGGAAATGCCAATTTCCGGCATTTCTACCACGATTATTTGAGCCCGATACCGGTTTTTAAGGTTTTGGACCTGATTTAAAAAAACTTCTTTGGATACCCCTGAACGGGATACCGCAATTATAGGAATCTTTGTTAAAAGTTCTTCTCCCCGATACCACCCGGCAATTTCTAATAGGCCATCGGCACCGGTAATGAAGTAAAGTTCATCACGGGGATAAATTAATTTTAACTCCTCTACCGTATCAAATGTATACGAAGGCTTGTCCCGCAGAAATTCTATATCACTTATTGAAAACTCCGGATATTTTTTTAAAGCCAACTGTAACATTTGAAAGCGATGCTGTTCATTTATTACTCCCTCTTTTTTATGGGGAGGGATTTTGGCCGGCATAAAGACGACCTGGTCAAGTTTGGCCTGCCAATAGGCTTCCCGCGCCAGTACCAGATGGCCTATATGCACCGGATTAAAGCTTCCGCCAAAAATCCCTATTTTAGCTCCGGCCATAACCGGTCCTCCGGATTTTTTAACTGTTTTTTCATATAATTAACCACCAGCTCATCTATAGCCTGGCTTAAACGGTACACTTCCGCATCCTGAAAATCTTTTTTCCGTTCATATATTTCTACAAGCTTTTCCCGTTCTTTTTGGATTTTTGCCCAAATTTGCTTCATTATCTCACCCCATCACACAAGGCAAAAGTATTCGACGTTTAATTAAAAATTCCTGCAAAGTTTTTTGCCTTCTTTTGTCTATATTTGTCGTTATGGTACAATCACAATTAAGAAATTTTATTTTTCGTTGTATATGCTAAAAAGGAGGATTTTATGCTTAAAAAAGTACTAATAGAAAAAATAAAAGAAATGCCCCTTACCTTTCGGGATTTTATGGAATTAGCCTTATATCATCCGGACTACGGATATTATACCCGAAACGTTACCCTGGGAAAAGAAGGGGATTTTTATACTGCCCCAATTTTAAGTAAAAGCTTTGGTTATACTCTGGGGAAATACATCTTTAACCTCCACCAAACTTATGGCTTACCCTTAACGCTGTTAGAATTTGGCGCTGGAACCGGGAAAATGGCTCAAGATATCTTAGTCTGGTTTGCCGCTCAAGGGCTTTTCCCGGAATATCATATTATTGAAATAAGCGCTTATTTAAGAGAAGTCCAAAGAAAAAATCTTAAAAGCCAGCAAAACCAGATAAGACATCTTCAGGAATTTCCCCAAAATTTTTCGGGAATAATCATTGCCAACGAAGTAGTGGACGCATTTCCCGTCCACCGGGTAATTTTTCAAAAGGGAAATTTTCAGGAAATTTACGTCGGGGTTGATGATAACGGTAAATTTTTTACCTACCCATCCCGGCTTTCTTCCCCCGAAATTGAGTTATACCTAAAAGAAGCCAACCTATCTCCCGTTGAAGGACAGATTTTCGAAGTAAACCTGGAGGCAGGTAAGTGGCTGGAAGAAATTTACCAAAAACTCAACCGGGGGGCACTAATTATAATCGACTATGGCTTTGATACCTCTGAACTTTATCACCCTGCCCGCAGTACGGGTACCATAACTGCTTTTTCCCGCCACCGGCAAATAGACCCCCTGCAAAATCCCGGTGAGCAGGACATAACAGCCCATGTTGATTTTGGGATGCTCCGGAAAAAAGCTAAAACCTCAGGTTTTAAGGAAGAGTTGTATTTAAGCCAGGGAGAATTTTTAATAAAAGCGGGAATTATGGAGTTTGTAAAAGGGGACGACCTTACCCGGACTTTGGAGAGCTACCAGGAAACTTTAAAAATAAAAAAATTAATCCTCCCCCCAATGGGAGAGGTCTTTAAAGTCCTGGTCCTCCTAAAACCCTAAACGCCTAATTCAGGGACGGTTCTTTTTTTAGGCGCATAGACGCAAATATAAGAACCGTCCCTCTTTTTGGCGTATGGACGTAAATATGGGGACGGAGTTTATCCCCGGATTTGGCCGGTGCCGTAAATGACATACTTGGTAGTGGTTAATTCTTTTAAGCCCATGGGTCCCCGGGCATGCAGTTTCTGGGTGGAAATCCCAATCTCCGCCCCAAAGCCAAACTCAAAACCATCGGTAAAACGGGTAGAGGCATTGACGTAAACCGCCGCCGCATCCACTTCCTCGGTAAACCTTTTGGCTTTAAAATAATCCCGGGTAACAATGGCCTCCGAATGGCCCGAACCGTATTTGGTAATATGGGCAATTGCTTCATCCAAGTCCCGAACCACCCGCACCGCTAAAATAAGGTCTAAAAATTCCGTGTAGTAATCTTCTTCGGTAGCCGGTAAGGCGTCGGTAATATACCGGCGGGTTACCTCACATCCCCGAATTTCTACTCCCTTTTCTTTCAAGGCCTTTTCAATTTGGGGCAGGAAGACCGGGGCAATTTTTTCGTGCACCAGCAGGGTTTCCATAGCATTACATACCGCCGGCCGCTGGCATTTGGCATTAATGATTATCCTCTCTGCCATTTCCAGGTCCGCATCTTCTTCCACATAAACGTGGCAGTTGCCCACCCCCGTTTCAATTACCGGCACCGTACTGTTTTCCACCACCGTTTTAATTAAACCGGCACCCCCCCGGGGGATTAAAACATCCAAATAGCCGTTTAGTCGCATTAAATAGTTAGCCGCTTCGCGGCTGGTAGTTTTAATCATTCCCACAGCCCCTTCGGGAATTTCCTCATTCCGGAGCGCTTCTTCCATAAGGGTAACTAAAGCAAGGTTTGAGTTAAAAGCTTCCTTCCCACCCCGCAGGATTACCGCATTTCCTGCTTTAAGGCACAAAGCTGCCGCATCGACGGTAACATTTGGCCGGGATTCATAAATAATCCCCACCACCCCCAGAGGTACCCGCACCTGACCAATTACAAGGCCGTTGGGCCGACGGGTCATCCCGAGAACTTCACCAACGGGATCAGGAAGTTTGGCTACCTGCCTTACCCCTTCCGCCATGTCTAAAATCCTTTTTTCGTTCAGGGTAAGCCTTTCAATAAAAGCCGGTGATAGACCGCCTTTTTTCGCTTCCGCCAAATCCTTTTGGTTTTCGGCTAAAATTTTCTCCATATTCTCTTCAAGGTACCGGGCTATTTTTAAAAGTGCCCGGTTTTTTTGTTCGGTACTTAAATTAGCAAGCTTTTTCGAAGCCTCTTTAGCTTTCTTTGCCAGACTTAACACTTCATCCATCAAACCATCCTCCTCAGTCCACCAGCACCAAGTTATCCCGGTGGATAATTTCGTCATAATCCTTATGACCTAAAACGTCAGCAATTTCCCAGGAATGAAGTCCCTTAATTTTTAAAATATCCTGCGCTGTATAATTGGTAAGCCCTTTGGCTATTACCCGTCCTTTTAAATTTTTAACCGCCACAATAGCTCCTGCCGGAAATTCTCCTTCCACTCCCAGCACACCCGAGGGCAAAAGACTCTTTCCACCGCTGCAAAGGGCTTCTTCTGCCCCCGGATCAATTACGATACTTCCCTGAACTCTTGCCCCGGATAACAGCCACAGTTTTTTCCAGTGCTTTTTCTTTTTCGGGTAAAAAAAGGTTCCAACCTCTTCCCCTCTTAAAATTCGCCGCAAATTGCCATATTCTGCCCGGGCAATTACCATGGGTATTCCGGCATTGACCGCTATTTTCGCCGCCTCTATTTTGGTCTCCATCCCGCCGGTACCAACCACCGTTCCACTGCCCCCGGCCAGCTTTTCGATTTCCTCATTAATTTCTATAACCTCAGAAATAAAACGAGCATTACTGTTCTTCCTGGGGTCAGCGGTATACAAGCCATCGATATCGGAAAGAAGAACCAGGAGATCGGCTTCCACCAGCACTGCTACCCGGGCCGATAAAGTATCGTTATCCCCAAAACGAATTTCCTCCACCGCTACGGTATCGTTTTCATTAACTACGGGAACAACCCCGTAATTTAAAAGCGCCGAAAAAGTATGCTTGGCGTTCAAAAAACGTTTTCTTGCCGCCAGATCTTCCCCGGTTAAGAGCACCTGCGCTGCTATTACCTGGTATTCGGAAAAAAATTTTTCGTATAAATGCATTAATACCCCCTGACCTACCGCCGCACACGCTTGCTTTTCCGGCAAATTTTTCGGCTTTTCTGCTAAAGAAAGCCTTCCCATGCCAGCAGCTATTGCCCCGGAAGATACAATAATTACTTCGAATCCAGCATTTTTTAAATCTGCACATTCCCTTACAAAACGCTCCATAGCCGCAAGGTTAATTTTCCCCGTCTCGGGGTGGGTTAAGGAAGAAGAACCGATTTTTACCACCACCCGGCGGACATTTTTTAATATATCGCGCATTGTTTGCTCACTCCGTTACCCGGCATTTTTGGCCACCGGTTATTTCTAAAAGCCGCGGTACCGTTATCGGAACCGCCGAATTGGGAGAACCGGCTGCGGCATAAACTAACGGAAACCGCTCCAAAGATTCATCGATTAAAACCAGAAGAGGCTTTTCTAAGGCAAAAGGACAAACTCCACCGGGTTTAAAGCCGGTTAATTCCTCCACTTCTTCCGCCCGGGCTAAACGCATTTTTTCACCGGTTATCTCCTTTAACTTTTTAAAGTCAAGTTTTACATCTCCTGCGGCTACCACCAAAACAGCTTTACTTTTACCAACGGCCACAATGGTTTTGGCAATAGCCCCCACTTCCACCCCTAAAGCCTTTGCCGCCAAAGGAGCGGTGCTGGTATCGGCATTTAAAACAATTACCTCCACCGGCGGATTTTGCTTTGACAAAAAATCTTTTACGCGCTTAAGTGCTTCCATTTTTCCTCCACCGCCCCCTTTTTGCCAAAACTATACCTTAATTTACCTCCAATTTCAACGTTCCTGCCAAATTTTTTCTAAGAACTGCTCCCGAAATTTTTGGTCGGCATAATTTTTAATGTCATTTTTTAACTGCTCATAAAGGTCAAGTAATTTATGGGCTTCGGTCGTTAAACTAATGCCACCTTTTCTTCCCCGGCTACTTTCCACCAGTTTAATCCCTAAAAACTTTTCCGTAGCCTTAATTTTACCCCAGGCTGCCCGGTACGAAAGGCCAAGCTTTTCCGCAGAAGCTTTTAAAGACCCAAGCTCTAAAGCTGTCTTTAAAATTAAATACCTTCCTTCCCCAAAAACCACCGCATTATCCTCTTCAATCCAGATTTTAGTTTTAATTTTCATAATCCTTACTCCTCAAATAATAATTGGAGATAATTGTCTACAACATGTTCATTTAACTTTAAAAACTCTTCCTTTAGCAAATCAAATTTAATTTCTCCATCCTTTAAATACCAAAAGCGCTTACCCCACTTTAAAAGCTCCTTTAACTCGTGGCTTACGTAAATTAAAATCCTCCCGGGTTCTTGTTCTAAATAGCTTTGGAGATATTTGTTAAGCTCTTTTTTTGTCAGAGCATCAATGCCCGTAAACGGTTCGTCTAAAAATAAATAAAAAGGTTCATAAATTAAAGTTCTAAGAAGATTAATTTTTTGTTTTTCGCCCCCGGACAAAACTTTCGGATTTTTCCTTAAAAGTGATTCAAGTTCATACTTTTCCGTAAACTCCCAAAGCTTTTTCTTAATTATCCTTTCCGGAATTTTCCTAAGCTTTAAAGGCAATACTAAATTTTCTTCCACCGTTCCCCGGAAAAAATACGGTTCTTGCATTAAATATCCTATTTGCCAGTTGGCATCACGAGAATTGTAAAAAACAGCCTGCAGACTTTCCGGTTCGATTAGCGCAAGACTTCTCAGTAACGTTGATTTACCCGAACCATTAGGTCCTAAAAGGCTAATTTTCTCTCCCGCAGCTACTTTTAATTGATCAATTTTAAGTATTTGCTTTCGGGCGCGAAAAACCTGCAAATTTTTTACTGAAATCACCGCTAATAACCCTTTCTTTGCCAGTAAGTGAGGATTCCCACTACAATAAAAGAGATTAACATCAAAATAATACTTAAACCAATAGCCAGACCAAAATTTCCCCGGCCCACTTCCAGTAAAATTGAAGTGGTTAAAACCCGGGTTTCCTGGTAGATATTGCCTCCCACCATCAAAGACGCCCCAACTTCGGAAATTGCAGCGCCAAAGCCGGCAATCACCGCTGCTAATAACCCAAGCCGTACTTCCTTTAATAACAGGTAAAGTTGCTGGGAACGATTTGCCCCCAGAGCTTTAACCTGACGAAAAAAGTTCTCGGAAATTTGGCTAAAAGCCACAGCGGTAAATACTATTACTTCCGGCAGGGCAATACAAAATTGAGCTAAAATCATGGCTTTGGGAGTATATAACAGGTTTAAGTTTCCCAGAGGGCCGCTTCGCCACAAAAACATAGTAAGCCAGAGACCTACCACTACCGGCGGCAGGCCTAAAAAAGCATTAAAGATTCCCAGAATTACTTTCTGACCCCAAAATTTTTTGCGACCTAAAAAAGCCCCTATCGGTAAACCCACTATTGCCGCAAACAATGTTGCCGTTAAACTTACTTTTAATGTAAGATGTAAAATTTGGTAAAGTTCCGGATCTCCGGTTAAAATTAAGCGGATGCTTTCTTTAATCCCTTCCCAGATAAACTCCATAACTCCTCCTACTTATTTAGCATCGGGGATAAACAACGATTGTCCGTACAAATTTTTCTTAAATTCGCCTATTTCTTTTTGGACCTCCGGACTTAACAAAAACTCAGCAAACTTTTTGGCTCCTTCATAGTTAACTTTGGGAAACTTCTTGGGGTTTACAATCATTACATGATAATAATTTATAAGTCCCGGGTCCTTTTCCCGAACAATTGCCAGATCAATCTTCCCTTTATATGCAAGGTATGTCCCCCGGTCGGTTAAGGAATAACCCTGCTTTTCCGAAGTAAGCTGCAAGCACGCTCCCATACCTACTCCCGCTTCCTTATACCACGATTGTCCTTTAGGATTTAACCCTGCGGCTTTCCAGAGACTTTTTTCTTTTTTATCGGTCCCGGAATCATCCCCCCGGGAGATAAAAAGGGCCTTTTTTTCATAAATCCGCTTTAAGGCTTCGTTTAAATCTTTTGCCGATTTGACTCCTGCCGGATCATTTTTAGGACCTACAATTATAAAATCATTATGCATTACCGGTTGCCGTTCAATCACATACCCTTTCGCCACCAGCACCTCTTCATCTTGCGGCGCATGGGTTAAAAGAACATCCGCTTCCCCCTTTTCCCCCATTTTCAGAGCCTGACCGGTGCCCACCGCTACAATTTTAAGCTTGTAACCGGTTTTCTGCTCAAATTCCGGCTTTAACTGGTCTAAAAGCCCCGAATCTACCGTGCTGGTGGTAGTAGCCAGGATCACTTCGGGATTCTTCGGAGTGGTAGCTTTAGAAGTAACTGCCCCTTTTTCCAGGCAACCGGTGACCCCAAAAATTAGCAAAAAAAACAAATTAAATAAAACCAAAAGCCGTTTCACTTAAGCACCCCCAAATTTATTATGTCTTTTTTGATATATTATTCGCTAAAACAAGCTAAATTTCCTCCTGAAAACTTGGGGAAATTTTAAAAAATAAGCGGAGGTTTTTTATCCTCCGCTGTTAGTTATTTTCCTGAAGTCTGGGTTTTTCTGCCCTAATGATTAATTTCTTTAAAATACCTCCAAAGGAGAGTACGTTAATCCGCGGCAGATAGAGATAAACCAGCCAGTAACCAAGGCCAATTATAATACTGCCCCCAACAATATTCCCAAGGGTTACCGGAATTAAGTTATAAAGCCAGATATGCCCCCAGTTTAAATTAGCCAAAAGTTCTGGCGTTAAATGGGCAATTTCGGCAACTCCCAAAGCTTTGGCCTGAAGGCCTACGGCAAAATAATACATGTTGGCAATGCTGTGTTCATAACCGGATAAGACAAACGCCATTATGGGAAACCAGATTCCAACTACTTTCCCCACTACATCTTTTGCTCCATGGGCAAGCCACACCGCTAAAACCACCAAAATATTACACAAAATCCCCCGAAAAAATGCCTCGCTGAAGGTCAGATTTGCTTTTAAAGCTGCAGTCTTAAGCGCTGTTGCCGCCACTAACCCTTTATTTAACTCTAACATACCGGAACTTCCCACCAGGTAAGCCATTAAAAGAGAACCAACAAAATTGCCAGCATAGACCCAGAACCAGTTTTTAAACATTGCTTTTAAGGTAATCTTTCTTTCGGCAAGGGCAATAGTCATTAAGGTATTTCCGGTAAAAAGTTCTCCACCGGCCATTACTACTAACATTAATCCCACCGGAAATACGGCAGCACCCAAAAACTTGGCAATGCCAAAATTTTCTACCGAATGGCTAACCACATTGGCGGCAAAAGCCCCAAAAGCAATATAACTCCCGGCTAAAACCCCAAGGATAAAGGCGGCAAGCCAGTTAAGCTTTGCTTTTTTGATTCCGGTTTCCAGGGAAAAGTTGACGATTTCCTGGGGCGTTAAAAAGCTTTTTTCCATTGCCATGTCCCTCCTGTTTTAAATTTTGTGACAATTTTCACTATCACTGCTAATAAAAAATACAGCCCCTTAGAAATTCTGTATTTTTTATATAATTTTCATTTTGTTTTTATTATATTGTACTTATTTTCACAAGTCAAGTATAAAATATTGTTTTTAAACATTATTAATGTTAAAATTATAGTTGACCATTCGGTCAATTTTTGAAAGGATGATTTGGATGCCAAAAGATAAACCCCAGAAAAAATTTTGGGGCTTAAGTCAAAACGCTTTCCTTTTTGGTTTTATCAGCATGCTCAATGATTTTTCCAGCGAACTTACCCTGCGAACCCTTCCCCTTTTTCTCTCCAGTGTTCTTGGCATTAAAACCGAGATAATAGGCTTAATCGAAGGAATAGCCGACACCACTTCTACCCTCTTAAAGTTAATCTCCGGTTATCTATCCGATATCGTTAAAAAGCGAAAAGCTCTGGTTTTTCTCGGCTACGCCCTTTCCAACCTTTCCCGCCCTTTCCTCTACTGGACCACTACCTGGCCGGTGGTTCTCTTAATCCGCTTTCTCGACCGGGTTGGAAAAGGAGTGCGCACTTCACCCAAAGATGCATTAATCGCCGATTCCACCGAGCCGGAAAACCTGGGCAAAGCTTTTGGCTTTAACCGGGCGTTAGACCCCTTTGGGGCCGTGTTGGCTTTATTTATTGCCGCCGCCATTCTTCATTGGAGTGAAGCAACGACCGTCTCCATGAGCCGGGAAATTTTTCAAAAGTTAATCATTATTTCCACCATCCCCGGGATCTTAGTTTTATTTTTGCTGGCCTTTTTCATAAAAGAAGTACCGCCAAAAGGGGAAAAAACAGGCAAAAGGTTTTCCCTATCTTTTCAAGAACTTGACCTGCGGTTTAAAAAGTTTTTGATAGTTTTAATTTTATTTACCCTGGGAAATTCTTCCGATGCCTTTTTAATTTTAAAAGCAAAAGAAAACGGCATGACGATTGTCGAGATTTTTCTTACGCTGGGATTTTTTAACTTAATTAGCGTTCTGGTATCCTACCCGGCAGGAGCTCTGTCGGATAAGATTGGTCGTCTTAAACTTATTGCCGGAGGTTGGATAGTTTACGCCCTCTTGTATTTGGGATTTGCGGTAACAAGTAATCCCAAAATTTTTGCCTTACTGTATATTCTCTATGGCGCCTATTACGGAATAACCGAAGGAGTGGAAAAAGCCATGGTTGCCGATTTAGTACCGTCGGAAAAAAGGGCATCGGCTTACGGACTTTATAATGCTGCAATAGGTCTTTCGGCCCTTCCGGCCAGCTTAATTGCCGGTATTTTGTGGGACATCATTAACCCCGCCGCCGCCTTTTACTTTGGCAGCACTATGGCTCTTCTGGCGGTACTGCTTTTACCCTGGGCCCTGAAAAGAAATTAAAAAAGGTTGGAAATATTACCCAACCTTTTTGCTTTAATCTTTAATTTCCCGGAAAACCGCTACCCCGCCTAACACCTGACCTAACGGATTAATAATTGGTGAGGTAGAAACTTCTAAGGTTATTTTTTCTTCTCCTTTCGTAAAAATCGTTTTATACCGCTTTATCACTTTTCCTTCTTTAATGGTTGATAAAAGGGGACAGTTATTTTCGCAAAGGCACTTTCCCTGGTCGTTTTGCGGAAAGTTCATCACTTCATAGCAGCTTTTATTTAAAACATCTTTTTTAGTCTTTCCGGTTATTTCTTCTGCTGCCTTATTCCAGTAGACGATTTTTCGCTTTTTGTTGGTAACAAACACCCCATCGTTAATATTATCTAAAATGTCCAGGGCATATCTACGAACAGTAGTATAGTTCATAAAAGGACACCTCTTATTTATTATATCACAGTACCCTGGCTTTTTTAGTTTATAAATTTACAATAGCCATAAACAGTTTTTATAACACTAAAATCCCCTCCGGGTGATTTTCCCCCAGCTTTTATCCCCCCGTAAAAAGTCAATAATCCCGAGAAAGCGCCAAAAACATGTAAGCTGCCGATAGCCAATATTTTCAATTATTGCTGCTAATAAAAACTTAAAAACATCCCTTAGACGCTTATAACGGCTAAAAGAAAGTGGATAAAATTGTCTTCATCGGCAATTAAGATTTTTTTCATTCTTCCTCCAGCCCCTCGGTTTCGTCCACAAAATAAAATTCAAACTTACCAATCCGCACCAAATCTCCCGGTTTAACCCCGGCACGTTTTAATTGTTCTTCTAATCCCATCCGGGTAAAGGTCCGCTGCAAACGGTCCACCGCTTCCTCATTATCCAAGTTGGTCATAGCCACCAACCGCTCAATCTTTTTCCCTTTAACTACAAATATTCCATCAACTTTTTCCACCACAAAGCCTTCTTCCGGTTGCTCTTTTATTACTTTCAGCGGTTCAACCTCCAAACCCTCCCGCGGTAAAGCCGAGATAATTTCCCACAGGCGGTAAATAAGCGGTTTAAGTCCATCACCGGTAAGAGCCGAAATGGGATATATTTCGTACTTTCCGGCAAGATGCTGTTTTAATTTTTCTAAGTTTTCCTGCGCATTAGCCGTATCCATTTTGTTGGCAGCGATTACGAGGGGTTTAGTTAAAAGTTTTTCGTTATAAAGTCTGAGCTCTTTTAAAAGCACCTCAAAATCATCCACCGGATTGCGTCCTTCCAATCCGCTCATGTCTAAAACCATTAATAAAACCCGGGTACGCTCTACATGCCGTAAAAATTGATGACCAAGACCTACTCCCGCATGGGCTCCCTCAATTAACCCGGGAATATCGGCCATGACAAAACTCTGCCCTTCGCCAACTTTAACCACTCCCAGGTTAGGAGTAAGGGTGGTAAAAGGATAATCGGCAATTTTGGGGCGGGCAGCACTCACCCGGGAAATTAACGTCGACTTTCCCGCATTGGGGTAGCCTACCAAACCCACATCTGCCAAAAGCTTTAATTCCAAAATAAGCCAGCGCTCCTCTCCCGGTTCCCCCAGTTCCGCAAATTTCGGTGCCTGGTGGGTAGGGCTTACAAAATGGGCATTGCCCCGGCCACCCCTGCCTCCCCGGGCAACCACCACTTCCTGACCGTGCTCGGTGATATCAGCTATTATTTCTCCGGTAGCCTCGTCTTTTACCACCGTTCCCACCGGTACCCGGAGATAAAGATCTTCCCCTGCTTTTCCATGACGGTTACTCCCTTTGCCATGTTCACCCCGGGGTGCTTTATAATGCTTTTTATAGCGAAAGTCTAAAAGGGTATTTAAACCTTCATCCCCAACTAAAATAACACTGCCTCCGCGGCCGCCATCACCCCCATCGGGACCGCCATTGGGTACATACTTCTCCCGCCGGAAAGATACACAACCATTACCTCCATCACCGGCTTTTACATAAATTTTTGCCGTATCATAAAACATATTCTTTACCTCCCTATAATAGCTGTTCCTGGCTTTTTTGGTCGTCAATTATTAGTTCTATCCTGGGAAAATCATCTAAGATAATTTTTACCTCTTTTTTGCCAGTATAAGTTTTTAGAAGCTCCCAGTTTTCTAAAACAAAACGTTCAACCACCGGTCCAAAATCTTTATTATATTGTCCCCTTTTATCCCCGGAAATTGTCAGGGTAGCTTCCACGCTTTCCAGCAAATAATAAAGCTCGGTAAGAATTAATGCCGTTTCCGGTTTAAATAAGCGAAAATATTCCTGACGTTCCTGGATACTCATGCTTACCCGGTCAATATACTCTAAAACCTTATCATACTTACCCAACTGAAAAAAACCCCGCAATATTTGCAGGTAGTTTAAAAACTCATGCCGCTCCCGGCGAATAATTTTTATTGCTCTTTCCATTTTATTATCCTCTCACCGGTTATTTTTTCACAATAAAAAATTAACCAGCCCTGCTCGGCTGGTTAAATTGCTACATTTTGGGGATAAACGCTTACCTGCTTTTTGTTTTTCCCTTTCCGTTCAAAAACAACATAACCATCAATCTTGGCAAATAAAGTATCGTCACCGCCAATACCTACGTTGTTACCGGGATGAAACTTGGTCCCTCTCTGCCGAACTAAAATGCTTCCGGCGGTAACAAACTGACCGGCATATCTTTTAACGCCAAGACGTTTCGCTTTTGAATCCCGACCGTTCTTTGAACTACCAACGCCTTTTTTATGAGCCATTTACCTCACCTCCCGGCCTTACGCCTCAATTTTCTCCACAATAACTTCCGTAAACGGTTGCCGGTGGCCGTATTTTCTCCGGTAATTTTTCTTAGGCTTATACTTAAAAACAATAATTTTGCGGCCTTTCCCGTGACGTACCACTTTTAAGTTGACCTTTGCCCCTTCAACAAAGGGATTCCCGGCTTTAATGCTCCCATCTTTAACTACAGCCAGGACTTCATTAACGGTTACAATGCTCCCCGGCTCCGCATTTAACTTTTCCACAAAAAGTTTGTCTCCTTCGGCCACTTTGTACTGTTTGCCGCCGGTTTGAATAATTGCGTACATGCTCCAAAACCTCCTGCATTAGACTCGCCAAAAAAGGCAAGGCCCAACGCCTATTTAAAGCCTTTTTTGAGCGGCTTACCTTAAAATTTTATCTTAATTTTTTCTTTTTTGTCAAGTAATATTGTTAATCTGTGTTCACAAAGGTATGCGCCCCGTGGGCGAAAATATCCCCCGGAGCGCAACTCTTTACGGAAATTATCGGGGAAGGGTAACACATGCTTCGTCGTCGTAATACAGGTCCCGGCCCAGCTCCACCCGGCCGGTAAAGAGAGGTCGCGGTTCTTCAGCTAATTCCAGGCGGTAGACGGTGCTCACGTAGAAGGAAATATCGGGCTCCTTAACCGCCACCGGCGCCATGCGGGCTACCGGATAACCCTGGGCCACGATGTTTTCCAGCTGGTATTCCTGGAAGGCACCGAGCATGTCGGTAATGGCAAATCCCAGATCAAGGATGCCGCGCTGGATGTCGCGCCACTTTTTCCACGAGGCTTCAAGGTATGAAAGGCCGAAATATCCGGCCGACCCTGGACCCCGCAACGCTTCGGTGCAACGGCTTAAAAAGAGTAAAATACCGCGCAACGTTTCCACCGGATCGGTAAAGAACACGTCGAACTGGCCGCGCAGGTTTTCGGGCAGCGGATCCTGCACGTCGTAGACTTCAGCGTGAACGTTGTCCCACCCCCGGTCCCGGGCTACATCGCGGATGAAGCCAACGATGCGTTCGTCCACATCCAGGACGAAAATGCGCCGCGGCAACCCCGTGAGCGCAGCCGCAATGCCCGTAAGGTCATCATCGCCTAACAGCAGGAGATCGCGTCCCACCAGATCGCCCCGCTGGGCCATCAGGGCCAGACGCAGCACGGTGGTCTCGGGCGTCACATACCCCTGGTCAAAGTCGGGCGTTGCTTTTGGCCGCATTGTCACGATTTTTTGGAATGTTTCAAGGACCCGGTCAAAAGGTGGTTGCAGGACGATGCCACGTCCCGCACAGGTCTCACAGCGCTGCTCGGCCACCCGATCCAGCCCTAAGGATTCGACCTGCCGGCGTCCAGCTTCGGAGAGCACAAAGCGGTCACCATCGTATGTCACAAGCTCTCTCTCCAAAAGCGTCTGCAGGGCCTTCAGCACTTGGTAGGTCTGCGCTTGACCTTCTCGCATCAGCTCCCAGTAGGATTTGGAGCCTCCGTAAAGTGCACGGAGTAAAAGCGCATCGGTCCGATGAACTTCTACAACATAACCGGTTCTCGACATAGGTACCGCTCCTTTCCCTCCAAGAGTAGAAACGGACCTTGCTCCATTTTCCCCCGATTCCTGCGGAGAAATTGCCAACTAAGTATTATACCTCTTTTTTTTGAGTTAGTCAAGTAACAAGGGAGGCGAAGGCCGGTGGTTTGCCCGAGACAAAGTCCCTGACAAATTCGAGGACACGTAAAGGTGCCAAAGTCACAGACGTTTGACAGTAATATCTGTTATTCTTCCGGTGCCCTGGCAACAGCTACATTCCTGGGTAAAAAGTTCTCCAATGGAAAGCCCTATTTTCTGCCGGGCAATTTCCACCAGCCCCGAAGGAGTTTTTCCGGTAACCTTTACTTTGGCTTTATCCCGCAAAAACTCTTCTTCCATAGCCCTTAAAATCTCTTCCCACCGTTCCTCCTCCAACAGGGAAATAAAATCTACCACGATAATTCCACCGATATTTCTTAACCTAATTTGCCTGGCAATTTCCCGGGCCGCTTCGAGATTTATTTTAAAAGCGGTTTCTTTTAAATCCTTTTTTCCGGTAAATTTTCCCGAGTTGACATCAATGGCGGTTAAGGCCTCGGTTTTTTCAATGACCAAAATACCGCCGTTTTTCAGCCATACCCGTTCCCGGGTAAGCTTCTCTAAAGTTTTAATTAGATTAAACTCTTCCATCACATTAAAGCTTTTATATATCGGAGGAAGTAAGACGCGAAATCTTTCGCGAAACTTTTGCCCGATCTCCAGTAATTCAAAATCATCCACATAAAGGGCAGTAAAGTCTTTATCCAGTAATTCCCGAAGACACCAGGTAAAAAGGTCATCTTCTTTATAAAGTAACGCCGGGGCTTGCGCATTCCTACTTCGCTCTAAAATTCCCTGCCATTCTTCATAAAGCCGTTTGGCTTCCTGCAAAAGATCTTCTTCCTCACCGGCTAAAGTTCTAACAATAAACCCACCGGGAAGATTTAAGTTTTCTAATACCTTATGGTAATACTCCCTTTTGTCCTCCGTAAGTTTCCTAGAAATACCTTTCATCTCTTTTTGGGGAAAATAAACAAGGTTTCGCCCCGGAAGGGATATCACCGTTGATAGCTTGGCTCCTTTTTGAGCTGTGGGGTTTTTAACTACCCTGACCAGCACTACATCTCCGGGTTTAACGTTTATCTCATCAAGAGGCAGATAGCCGTTTTTAGCCAAACCCAAATTTACGAAAGCCGCCTGTAACCCCGGAACTACTTTCTCTACCTTTCCCAGATAAATATCGTTAATCTGCGTTTGTTCGTCACGCCGTTTCGCAAAGAGCGAAAAAGGATTGCCGTCAACCATTACCGCCGCTAAATCGTATTCCGGCTGTCGGTGAAAAACTAAAGTCTTAGTCATGATAGCTCCCTTTAGCTTAAAATAATTTCTTCCCGAATATATTCAATATCCCCGGGCAAATAACCCAAAAAAGTTTTAGCTACCTCTTCCGGACGCAAGGAGTTTTCCCCAACCTTGATAACCACCTTTATGCCATCATCCTGCACTTCTAAAGCTTCGACCGCCTGCCAAAAATCAATTTGTTTTTCACCTCTTTTGGTAGTTTTTACTATCCGGGGATTAGCTGCTAAAAGCTTTTCCTTCCTGGCTAAAAGTTCTGTCCTGGGAAGATTGACTTTTATCCGGTAAACAACCTTGCTTACCCGCGCCATCAAACTTCGATCATCGGAATACGGTTTTACTTCTAACACTTTAAAACCGTAAGGTAAAACACTGTTTAAGCGGTCTTTTATCTCCCCGGGAGGTAAAGCCTTCTTTAAGGTTAATTCCATTAGCTCTCCTTGACTTTCATGCCCCAACGCTAAGGGCAAGGCTATGGAAAACTTGGGATGAGGGTTAAAGCCTTCCGTAAAGGCAACCGGCAAATTGGCCCGGCGAAAAGCCCTTTCAAAAACCCGGAGGGTATCCAGGTGGGATATGTATTTTAATTCTCCTCCCCGGGAATACTTAAGTAAGTATTTCATCAACCTTTCGCCCCCCTGTCAGCACCGGGGAAATTTCCAAAGCAGGACAAACCCCGCATCCGGTACATTTACCCTCCCGGCAATCAGCGGTGTTCTTTCCAGCCATGGCGTCCCGGTACTCCTTTTTAAGAAACCTCTGACTAATCCCCCCGGCAAAGGGTTCCCAGGGCAAACGGTCATCCAAAGAAAAGCTCCTCCGGGCATAAGCTTCCAGGTCAAATCCTTCTTCTAAAAAAGCTTTTTGCCACAGCTCATAATTAAAATATTCCTGCCAGCCGTCAAACTTGGCGCCTAATTTATGCGCCCGGTAAATTACCCGCCCAATACGCCGGTCAGCCCGTGAAAGTGCTGCCTCCAAAAGGCTCGTCCGGTAGTCGTGCATTTTTAAACTAAGGCGCCGGTCTTTTTTGGCTAATTTTTCTAATATCCCCTGCCGCCTCTTAATTTCTTCCGCTGAAATTATCCCCAGCCACTGAAAGGGAGTATGGGGTTTGGGAACAAAGTTCGAAACCGACACCGTAACTTTAAGCCGCCCCCGGGACACCCCTTCTTTAACACCGATATCGGCAACCTTTTGGGCTAAATGAATAATTCCCGCAACGTCTTCGTCGGTTTCATAGGGCAGGCCGATCATAAAGTAAAGTTTAATTGCCTGCCAGCCCGCTTTAAAAGCAGCGGTTACGGTATTTATAAGGTCTTCCTCGGTAACCCCTTTATTAATAATATCCCGCATTCTCTGGGTTCCGGCTTCGGGAGCAAAAGTCAGGGTAGCTTTCCGCACCCGCTGCAGTTCGGACGCCAAATCTACTGCAAAAGAATCAATCCTTAGCGACGGAAGGCTTACATTTACCCCCGCTTCCTGGTACTTATCCAAAAGCTTTTTCGCTACCTCCCGAATATACGGGTAATCTCCGGAACTCAGGGAAGCCAAGGATATTTCTTCATAGCCGGTTTTCTCCATAATTTTTTCTGCTTCTGCCAAAACCAATTCCGGAGTTTTTTCCCGTACCGGGCGATAAATCATCCCCGCCTGGCAAAAACGGCAACCCCTGCTGCACCCCCGCATTATCTCCACCATGGCCCGGTTATGAACAATGTCAAGATAAGGTACTATGGGAGCTGGCAGGGAATGTCCGGATAAAAAGCCTTGAGAAATTCTTTTGGTAAATTCCACCGGAAGATCTTTTTTAAGCGGCATAAACTCGATCAACCTTCCGGCTTCATCATAACTAACCCGGTAAAATTTCGGAACATAAATCCCCGGAATTTGCGCTAAAGCCAAAAGGGTATCGTTACGCTCCCAGCCTTTAACTTTGGCTTCCTTTACCACTTCGATTATTTCCGCTAAGACCTCTTCCCCTTCTCCTAAAACAAAAAAATCAATAAAATCAGCTAAAGGCTCCGGGTTAAAAGCCCCCGGACCTCCGGCCATAACAAGGGGCCATCCCCTTCTCTTTTCGGCAAATAGTTCCAGGCCACCTAATTCCAACATATTTAAAATATTGGAATAGCTTAATTCATATTGCAGGGTAAAGCCTACTAAATCAAACTCCCCAAGGGGTTTCTTGTTTTCCAGGGAAAAAAGAAAATAACCCTTTTCCCGCAAAAGCTTTTCCATATCTTCCGCCGGTGCAAATACCCTCTCCAAAAGAGCATCATCCCGGCGATTTACCGTTTCGTATAAAATTCTAAGTCCTAAATGGGACATCCCAACTTCATATAAATCCGGAAAACAAAAGGCGATTTTAACTAAATTTTGCTCCCAGGTCTTTTTTACCGCATTTAATTCATTGCCCAAGTATCTCGCCGGTTTTTGGACCAATGCTAAAAGCTTAGCAATATTCACCTTTTTCACCTCATAGCTATTTTACCACAAATTTTCCCGCAAGAAAAAAATAAGCAGGAAAGCTTCTCACTTTTGTAAAAGCTCTCCCACCGGTTTTAACAGTCCAGACTTTAAAACACCTTCCATTATTTGCCGTTCGCTTAAAAATCCCAAACACTCCTGATCTCGCCCCACCACCACCACATACTGGTAATGGGACGGTAAGAATTTGTCCACCACCTCTTTTAGTGGAGTGTTTGGAGCTACCGTTAAAACCCTGGAATTTAAAATTTTCTGCTCCTTTAAAATTTTTTCCTTATAAGTTAGGTTATGCAAAAAGTAAAAGCTGTTTTTTACCCTTTCCCGGAAGGCCAAAAAAAGCAATAACACTCCTAAAATTACCACATCGGCACCATTTAGCCTGAATAAAAAGCCGTAAATTCCCGCCGCCACTACCGCAAGAGCGGTTACCAGCGAAATATTGGAAACAATCCGGGTAGCTTTTCTTAAATTGGTAATCCTGGTTAAAACCGCCCGCAACATTCGTCCCCCGTCCAGGGGAAGAACCGGCAAAAAATTAAAAACCGCCATGATAAAGTTAAAATCCAATAAAAAAGCTATATTTGAGTTAAAAAAGCCATTATTGATAATTCCTAAAGCAAAAAACATTAAAATTAAATTGGCCAGCGGCCCCACCGCCGCAACCAAAAACTCTTTCCCCGGAAAAAATTCTACCGGGTTGGAAGTTTCTATTACCCCTCCAAAGGGTAACAGGGTCAAAGAAACGGGCTTCTGAAAAAGCTTCTTATAAAGGAAAAGGTGAAATAGTTCGTGAAACACGAGCGAAAATAAAAGTATGCCAATTTTACTAAATGCTCCTAAAGCAAGATACATTAAAAGAAAAACCCAGAACAGCGGGTGAAATTTTAATTTCATTTAGCTTTTCACCTTAAAGACCGGTGCCGGGTCAACGGCAAGACCTTTATCGTGAAACTCCAAATGCAGCATCCCGCTGTTCCCGGTACAACCTATCTCCTGCCCTTTTTCCACCTGTTCTCCTTCTTTAACCCATACTTCTTTTAAGTTTGCATATAAAACCTCCTGTTCGCCCCAGGAAAGAATTAAATAGTTATCGTACCCCTTTTTATAACCGGTTTTTACCACCGTTCCGTGAGCCGCAGCTTTAACCGGTTTATTGGGTTCGCCCAGTATATCCAAACCACCGTGAAAAAAGCCATCACTATCTAAGCCAAATCCCCGGATTACTTTCCCATCCACCGGAATTTCTAAATTAGAAGCAGTGAGAGCCTCTTCGCTTCCCATCCCAATCTCCAAGACCCGGTCAAAAACCGGTTGAACCTCCGTTTCGGTAGTTAAAACGTATTTCACAACTTCTTTGAGCTTTGCTGCTCCCGGTAAATCTTTACTCACCCAAAAAGTAAAACCCGCTATAATTACTACCACCAGCAAAAGCTTGGAAAAAATCCTAAAGTCACGCTTTTTCCCCGGGGGGCGATAAATACTTTTCTTTCTTATGTAGGGTTTGCTCCAATCTCCGTAAATTTTCAGGTTGTCCCTATCGGACATAAAAAATCCCTCCCCTAAGATGTTTTACTACATCTTATGAAGAGGGATAATTTTTCATGACTTTTATTTTGTTAAGTAATGAAGTATACCGGCAGCATTTAATTCCAGGTCAAGTTCAAAACTGTTTTTTATATCGTCATCAAGGAAAATTCCCTTTTTAGCTGCTTCCAGATATACCCGATAGGTTAAAGCCTGCCGCATTTCCTTCAGGCCAAGATTTTGCGCTAAAATTTCCCGGCCCATACGTTCGTACTCTTCCACTTCAGAAATTAGATAGTTGAAAATCTCCTCAGGGCTTTCTACCATCCCAAAATGGGTATAGTAAATCCTTGTAAGTCCTAAGTTTAAAAACCGTTTTAACTCTAAAATCATTTTTTCCGGCTCAAATTCCGTAGCCGGTGTTGAAGGATAGACAAAAACCTTTCCGTACCGGTTTTTAATAATGCTATTTAAAACTCCCGCCATATCGCCGGAAAAAAGACCCCGGGTTAAACTATCGGTAATTACCTGATGGTGACGGGCGTGCCCTAAAGTATGGTAAATGGTTAATATTCGGCCCCCTAAATCAAATTCCTGGCCGTCGGTAGTTTCCAGAACTCTTTCGGCCGGGGCCGGAACTATTTTTTCAAAAAACGGTAAAAACCGCTCTCCGTAAATAGCTTTAGCAGCAGCTTCCAATTTTTCCGGAGATATCATATGCCTTGCCCCCCGGGGATGTACCGCAAGATATGCTCCTGGAAGATACTGCAAAAGGTTTCCTGCCCCTCCGGCATGGTCTAAATGAATATGCGTTACAAAAACATAAGAAACCCTTTCCCGGTCAATTCCCAGAACTTCTAAAGCTTCTAAGATATATTTGGTCGATGGCGTAGGTCCGGTTTCCACCAATGCTACCTTTTCTTCCCCCTTCACAATAAAACAGCTCGTTCTGCCGGCAATCCC
>NZ_BDJL01000141.1:43144-46760 GCF_001950325.1 Carboxydothermus islandicus | reverse complement strand
GTTCAAATAAATCAACCTGCCAGATACCGTCACCGGCTTTATAAATTACCGCCATAACAAGCCCCCTCCTCCTGGAAAACCCGTAATTAATTTTTTCTCCATTATACTTAAATTTATTTTCTTTGTTAAGAGAATTTTTTGAAAATTTAATTATTTTCCCTAAAACCTAAAACGATAATTTTTTCCTCCTTAAATAAACATTAAGCGCCAGGCCCACCGAAAGTAAATTGGACCACATCGCACTTCCTCCGTAACTTACAAAAGGTAGGGGTATCCCCGTTACGGGCATAATCCCGCAGGTCATCCCAATATTAATAAAAGTATGAAAAGCAAGCTTGGCCACAACTCCGGCTACCAGTAAACTTCCCAGTAAGTCCTTGGCCTGCTGGCCAATGCGAATCAACTGCCAAAAAAGAGTCAAATACAGTACCAGTAGCACCGAAGCTCCGATAAAGCCCAGTTCTTCCCCTAATACCGAAAAAATAAAATCGGTGTGCTGTTCGGGCAAAAAGTTTAATTGATTTTGACTGCCCCGAAAAAGGCCTTTTCCCCAAAAACCTCCCGACCCAATGGCAATTTGTGACTGAATCACGTGGTAACCCGCTCCCTGCATATCCTTCCACGGGTCTAAAAAAATAATTAACCGGTTTAACTGGTATTCTTTTAATGGAATCCAGATTTGGGGAAAGTGAAGATGGAGAGCAATCCAGCCAATAGCCACCGCCAGGCCCCCGCCAAAGAGACTAAATAAGAGTTTACGGTTTGCCCCCGCTACATAAAGCTGGGCAAAAGTAATGGCAACAAACACCAGTGAAGTACCTAAGTCCGGCTGCTTTAAAATTAACAGCATAGGGACACCAATATGGACAAACACCCGGATAAAATCGCTAAGTTTATCAATCTGTCCCTGACGGGCAGTTAAGTAATTGGCCAGAGTTATAGTTATGATATCTTTTGCAAACTCCGAAGGTTGTAAGGAAAAGGGGCCTATTTTAATCCAGCGCTGCGCTCCTAACGCTTCCCGCCCGGCAAATAATACGGTCAATAACATAACAAGGTTAAAAAGATAGAGGAATTTGGCATAGCGCGGAAAGTCATCATAAGGAATGTACAAACTACCAAACATTAAAAGAAGACCGGTAAAAACCCAGAGAAGCTGGGTTTTAGCCAAGCCAAGAATATCATCGGAAGAAGTGGCCCGGGTAGCGCTGGCAATTAAAACAAGCCCTAAAATAATTATTAAAAAGACATTGGCCAGCACTCCCCAATCAAGTTCCTTTAACATCCGCCGAAATTGCATCTGCTCCACTCCTACGTCTTGTTCGCGTTTAATTATACCAAACTTTTGCCCGTAAAAAAAGAAACGGCCTAAAAGCCGTTTTAATTGGCCTGGACTCGAATGTTTCGCTTTACACTTTTTATGGGAATATTAGCAATTAAAGCTACCTGTTCTTCATGGGTATCAATATTTACTTCAAGAGCTTTTTCATCAATTTCCATGTATTTGGTAATGACAGCAATTAAATCTTCCTTTAAATTTTGTAATAGCTCCGGTGAAACATTGGTCCTATCCTGCACTAAAACCAGTCTAAGGCGTTCTTTCGCCATGGTTTTGCTGTTTTGCTGTTCTTTCCCCAAAAGTTTCATTAAAAATTCCAGCACGGCCGTCCCCTCCCCTTAGCGGTTGAAACCGAAAAACTTTTTAAACTTGCTTAAGAACCCTTCTTCTTCTAAATTCATCAGCGGTACCTCTTCCCCCATTATCCGCCGGGCAATATTCCGAAAAGCTTGTCCCGCCCGGGAGTTCTGGTCATAGACAGCCGGCTCGCCCTTATTGGTAGTTACGATAATAGTTTCATCATCGGGAATAACCCCTAAAAGGTCAATTGCTAAAATTTCGATAATATCTTCTATCCCCATCATATCTCCCGTCCGAACCATCTTGGGGCGAATGCGGTTAATTATCAGCCGGGGATTGGTAATCCCCTCAGCTTCCAGTAACCCAATTATGCGGTCCGCATCCCGTACCGCCGATACTTCCGGAGTAGTTACCACAATTCCCCGATCGGCTCCAGCCACCGCATTTTTAAATCCCTGCTCGATTCCCGCGGGACAATCAATTAAAACATAATCAAACTCCTTTTTAAGCTCACTAACCAAATTCCGCATTTGTTCGGGACTTACCGCCGTCTTATCCTTGGTTTGGGCCGCCGGTAAAAGATACAATCCTTCTAAACGCTTATCTTTTATAAGCGCTTGCTTTAAACGGCAATTTCCGTGGACAACATCAACTAAGTCATAAACAATCCGGTTTTCCAGTCCCAAAACCACATCAAGATTTCGCAAACCTATATCCGTATCCACTAAAACCACTTTCTGGCCCATCATCGCTAAAGCTGTTCCTAAATTGGCGGTAGTAGTCGTTTTACCGACGCCGCCCTTTCCCGAGGTAATGACAATTGCTTCCCCCATAATCTTCCTCCTTTTATTTTAAAAGCTTTCCAAGGTTCCCTTCGTAACTTTCAATAACTACCATTCCGTCTTTAATAAGGGCAATTTCCGGGCTAAAATTGTCTTTTGTTATTTCTTCATCTTCCGGCGGTCGGGTAATATGATCGGCAATTCGCAGCTGAGTTGGTAAAAGCCTGAAAGCCAGTACCACCGCTTTTTTAAACCCATCGGCACCGGCGTGAACCACTCCCCTGACCGTCCCAAGAACGATGATACTCCCGGCAGCTACCACTTCCGCTCCGGGATTAATATCCCCAAGGATAACCACGTTTCCTGCAAAATTTACCTTTTGCCCGGAACGTAAGGTTTTATCTATTAGCAAAGTGTTTTCCAAGAAAAACTCTCCCCTCAACATCGTAAAGCACCTTTTCTCTAAAATTAACTAAGTTGATGTATTCTACATTTAGAGGAAAATTCCTGCTCTTATTCCACCGGTCCAAAAACCCCGGTATTAACTTTTGGTACCTTAAAATACGTCGCTAAAACATCCCTGGCCACCAAACCTGCCGAAGAAGCCCCATGACCGCCATGTTCAATAATGGCCGCAACTGCAATCCTGGGATTATCATAAGGGGCATAAGCAACGAACAAACCGTGATCGTCTTTGCCAAAAACCTGAGCTGTCCCGGTTTTTGCCGCCACCGCTACCGGAAATCCCGCAAACACTCCTCCGGCAGTACCCCCGGGTAATGTAACTTCCCGCATTCCCTGCCGCACGTAATTTAAAACATTCTCGGGAACCTTTGCTTTACTTAAAACCCTGGGTTTTACCTCTTCAACAACCCTTCCCCGATTGTCCAAAACTTTTTTTACCAGATGAGGTTGGTAGCGAATTCCCCCATTGGCAATCATCGCTACATAATTGGCAAGCTGTAAAAGGGTATAATTGTTATAACCCTGACCGATGGCCATATTAAGCGTATCATACTGCTGCCACTTGGTTTCCCAGCGGTAAATTTCAATTTGCCGGTTAATTGCCTGAATTTTTTTGTCCCGTTCCGCCTCCAGCCGCTTTTTCTCCTCGGAAGTTTTAGCCTTAGCTATTCTTTGCTCGTAATCACTTTTTATTTTATCTATTTTAGGCTTTAAATTTTTTTCGATAATG
>NZ_BDJL01000141.1:227-43134 GCF_001950325.1 Carboxydothermus islandicus | reverse complement strand
GCGGTATTGGTTTCCTTTTTCCACTCGGGAGTCGGTAAAAGTCCCGAACTTTCCCCGGGAAGGTCTATGCCGGTCATCATTCCCAGACCAAATTGTTTACCCACTTCCACAATTTTTTCTACTCCCACCCGCCGGGCCATCGTCCAGAAATAAACGTTGCAAGACTCTTTAATGGCTTTAACAAAGTTTACAACCCCGTGGCCCCTTGGGTTCCAATCTTTAAAAGCACGATTTCCCAGTTTGTAATACCCCGGGTCGAAAATTGTTTCGGAGGGTGTAGTTACCCGATTTAAGAGGGCAGCCATGCCGGTGACCATTTTAAAGGTAGAGCCGGGAGGATAGGTGGCTGAGACCGCGCGATTATAAAGCGGCCGATCGGGATTTCTAATATACTCATCCACCTGTTTTTGGGTTAACCCTTTGGGAAAAGCTGCCGGATCAAAAGTGGGGTAACTGGCCAGGGCCAGTACTTCCCCGTTTCTCACATCAAGGACCACTACCGCACCCGCTTTAGCATCGGGATAACGGTTTTGTAGCGCTGAAATGGTTTTTTGCAAACTTTCTTCCGCAGCTTTTTGCAGGTCGACATCAATTGTTAAAACCAAGGAATTACCCTGCTCCGGTCGGGTTTTTATCCCTAAGTCCCGGACAGGATTACCCCGGGCATCCACTTCGATTTCCCGCCCACCATTTTTTCCGCGTAAAACCGATTCATAAAAACTTTCCAGGCCCGTTTGTCCGAACATATCCCCCAACTTATATCCTTCAGCTTGATGTTCCTTTAACTGGGTATCTTTGATCTCCTGGATATATCCCACCACATGTGCCAATAAAGTACCGTACGGATAATCCCGGGCAGGCTCGATATTTACCGTAACTCCCGGAAGTTCGTATCGTCGCTCTTCAATTTTCGCCACCACTTCCCAGGGTACCTCAGAAGCCAGGCGAATTGGTTCATACGGCCGTGCTTTAGAGTTTTTAATTTTTAACCGTAGTTCCTCTTCGGAAACCTGGAGGATTTGCGCCAGTTTGGGTAAAATTACATCGGCATTTTTTAATCCGGTAAACAATAAAGAAACGGTATAAACGGCTTTATTGGTAACTATTTTTTTGCCATTCCGGTCCAATATTTCTCCCCGGGGGGCTTTGACATCAATTATCCTTATAGCGTTTTTGCGGGCCATAGTCTGATATTTGGCCGTAGCATATACTTGAAGATAAAAAAGCCTTCCCCATAAAATAAACAGGAAAAACGTTACCACCACACCCATCCAGCCCAAATTGGCTTTGCTGTTTTTTTTCAAGGCTTATTCCCCCTGACGGCGCGGTAAAAAAAGAAATAAAAGACAGGCGTTAGGAAAAAGTTGTATAATGCTTCTACGGGCATTATCCTGCCAAAGGCTTCGGTGAAGGTAATACTTATACCCAGGAGATTTAAAAAAGCTACGTAGAGAAAATCCTTTACAAAAGTTAAAACAAAAACAATAACCCCCGGAAACCACCAGTTTTCCGGATATATTTTTCCTTCTAACACCCCCGCCAGAAAACCGGCAACCATTTTTACCAAAGTATTAAGCCCGATAAAGTGGCCGGTAAAGAGGTCTTCAATAAGGCCTCCTTGCATACCGAAAAAGGCCCCCCGGGGGGGACCATATAAAAAGCTTAAAATTACCGTTAAAATTAAAATTAAGTCCGGTTTTACTCCATTTACCGCCAGGCGGCTAAAAACCGTTTGCGCTATTATATAAAAAAATAAAAAATACAGCATAGCCTTTAGATTTGACATACCATTGCCCCCAGGTGTCAACGACTGCCTTTTAAAATAAAAACTTCCTCTAACCGGTCAAAATCCACATAAGGACGAACCTTCGCCACCTGTACCAAACCCGACGGATCTTTGGTTACACTTACAATGTAACCGATAGGTATACCAGCGGGAAATACTCCTCCCTGCCCGGAGGTTAGCACCTTCTCTCCGGTACGAACTTCAAGATTTAGCGGAATGTTATCCATAATAAGCTCGGAGGATAAAGCCGTTCCTTTTATTATCCCCGGAACCCGTCCCTGGTAAGTAACCGCCGCCACACTGCTCCGCGGATCGGTAATTAGCAATACTTCACCGTTTAAAGCGGCCACATTCATCATCCGGCCCACCAGACCGTTTTGGTCCAAAACCGGCATGTCTTTCTTAATTCCGGAACTTTTTCCCTGATTTACCGTAAAAGACTTATACCAGTTGGCCGGATCCCGCTCGATAATTTTGGCCACAATAAGTTCATAATTTGGGTGTTCCTGACTGTAGCCCAGCAGTGCTTTAAGCCGCAGGTTTTCCCTCTCTACTTCCTGTAAACGATTTAACTGGTATTTTAAAGCAGTATTTTCCTGAAGAAGCCTATCTTTTTCCCGCCGCAGCTCATTAATATCTTTAAAGTATTGGGTAACATTGCTAACTCCACCCCAGAGAAAACTAACCGCCCGGGCAAAAGGGTAAGTCAAGTCTTTAAGTCCGGACTTAACTTCGGAAAAAAAAGGAAGCTCCCGGGTGGTATAGCGGGCAAGAGACAGGAGAAGCACCGTCAGCAATACCCCAACTAAAAGAGTCTTGCCCCAGTATCTCTTAGCCAACTATATCACGCCTCTTTTATGGATTTTTTGGGGGTTTTTAAAACATTTCTTAAAACATTGAGGTTTTCCAAAGCTTTTCCGGTACCGTAAGCTACGCAAAACATCGGTTCCTCCGCCACGTGGACCGGCATGTGGGTTTCGGCACTTATTAACTTATCAAGACCTTTTAGCAATGAGCCTCCCCCGGCCAGCATAATCCCGTGGTCCATGATGTCCGCCGCCAGTTCCGGAGGTGTCTTCTCCAAAGTGGCTTTAATGGCCTCCACAATGGCCGAAACCGGTTCTTTTAAAGCCTTATAAATTTCCTCGGAACTCACTTCAATTGTTCGCGGCAGTCCGGTAATTAAATCCCGGCCCTTTACCTCATAAGTGGTAACCGTATCCTGAGGGTAAGCGGAACCAATGTTAATTTTAATTTCTTCCGCTGTACGTTCGCCAATCATTAAATTGTAGGTTTTCTTAATGTGATTAATAATCGCTTCATCCATTTCATCCCCGGCAATCCTTAAGGACTGGCTGGTTACTATCCCCCCAAAAGAAATTACCGCAACTTCGGTGGTACCTCCGCCGATGTCCACAATAAGATTGCCGGTAGGCTCTTCCACCGGTAATCCCGCTCCAATCGCTGCAGCCATGGGCTCTTCAATTAAATACGCTTCCCTGGCCCCTGCGGCCAAAGCTGCATCCCGGATTGCCCTTTCTTCCACCGCTGTAGCTCCTGAGGGTACACACACCACCACGTTGGGCTTAATTAAATAGGTCTTATCGCCCAAAGCCTTGTTAATAAAATGTTTTAACATGTTATATGTAATGTCAAAATCGGCAATAACTCCATCTTTCATCGGCCGGATAGCCACAATATTTCCCGGAGTCCGGCCAATCATCTGCTTGGCTTCGTTGCCTACCGCCAGCACTTGCCCCGTTTCCTTTCTAATCGCCACCACCGAAGGTTCTAATAAAACTACGCCCCGTCCCTTTACGTATACCAAAGAGTTAGCAGTTCCCAGGTCAATGCCTAAATCCTTTGCTACCAATCCAAATTTAAAGGCCATCTTAACTTCCCCTTTCTAAAATAACCGCTCGGCTTTCATACTGATATATTTATTTTCTCCGAGAATTAGATGATCTAAGAGTTTAATCCCTAAAATTTCGGAAGCCTTTTTCACCCGGCCGGTAAAATCTATGTCTTCTTTGCTGGGAGTTGGGTCGCCGCTGGGATGATTATGGGCAATAATTACCGCATAAGCCCCAATTTTTACCGCTTCCCGAAAAATATCTCCCGGCGACACCCCCGCATGATTTACCCCACCAATGGCAACTACATTTTCACCGCAAAGCTGGTTTTTGGTATTTAAATATAACACCACCACTTGTTCCTGCTTTTTGTGGCCAATTTTGTATCTTAAATAATTATAAACATCATCGGGATTTAAAAAATTTAGCTTATCCTCACCGGTAAGCTCGTAATAGCGCCGGGCTAATTCTAAAGCCGCTAAAAGTTTTGCTGCTTTGGCCTGGCCAATTCCTTTAAAGCTTTTTAACTGTTCGGGATGCACCTCTATTAGCCCCTTTAACCCGCCAAAAGTAGTTAAAAGTCGTAACGCCAATTCCAGAGCATTTTCCTGGGGCGTACCGCTTCCAAGAAGCACCGCCAGGAGCTCAGCCGGGTTTAAACTCTCCGGTCCATGGCGTAAAAGCCGCTCCCTCGGTCTGAGCTCCTCTGGCAGGTTTTTGATTTTTTCCCCCATTAATATCCCCACTCTCTAAGTTCACGATACAATCGGGCCACCGGAAGCCCCACCACATTAAAATAACATCCTTCAATTCTTGCCACAAAAAGAGCACCTTTGCCCTGTATGCCGTAAGCCCCCGCTTTATCAAAGGGCTCCCGGGAATCTATGTAATTTTTTATTTCTTCATCGGTTAAAGGGTAAAACCAGACTCTGGTAGCCTCGACAAAACTTTTTTCCCGTTTTTGCGGCTGTTCCATTAAGGTTACTCCGGTATAAACATCGTGTTCCCGCCCGGACAGGGTTTTTAACATGAAATAAGCCTCCTCTTCATCCCGGGGCTTACCCAGTACTTTTCCCTCTACCGCTACCACCGTATCGGCAGCAACGATGACTCCTTCCTTTATTTTTGCAGCCACATTCTCGGCTTTTTGGCGGGAGAGGGTTAGCGCCAATTCCATGGGATTTAACGAATAGCCCTCTTCCTTTACCTCCGGCGGAATTATTTCAAACCGGCTGTAAATTTTTTTTAATAACTCCTGCCGGCGCGGTGATTTTGAAGCCAGGTAGATTTTCAAGAAAAATCCCCCTTCTTTCACAAAAAGTTTATCATCTTTATAAAACCCATGCAATTACTTTTTTCAAACAAAAAACCCCGGTAAACACCGGGGTCTTAGTCGCGGCGAATATTAAAGGATAGAACTTCTAAATTAACCGTTAGGTCCACACTTCTAACGATAATCTTATCGGGAACGTTTAAAACCGTCGGAGCAAAGTTCAAGATCCCCTTCACCCCCGCTTTTACCAAACGGGTAGCAACATCCTGAGCATAAGCTGCCGGAACGGCAATAATTCCAATCTCCACGTTGTTTTCCCTGATCACTTCTTCTAACTTGTCAATCGGTAAAACTTCGTACTCGTTAATTTTTTTACCGATTTTGGTCAAATCGTTATCAAATACCCCTACTATGTAAAAACCCCTCTCTCTAAAGCCCCGGTAAGCACAAAGAGCCGAGCCGAGATTTCCAGCACCCACCACTACCATATTCCAGGTAGTATTTAATCCGAGAATTTTTAAAGTATGGTCTAAAAGCTCCTTAACATTGTACCCAACCCCCCGGGTACCAAACTCGCCAAAATAAGCAAGGTCTTTTCTAACCTGAGCTGAAGTTACCCCTACCCCCTGGGCAATGTCCGCCGAAGACACGGTAGTAATGCCTTTACGGTACAGGTTTTCCAGATAGCGGGAGTATACCGAAAGCCTTGAAATTGTGGCTTCTGGAATTTTAAACCCTTTCATACCGCTCCCCTCCTTATAGGTGAATTATAACACAAAGAAAAAAAAATAAACAATAATCCTTAATAATAAAAGTTTTTTATAGGTAATTTTCCTTGTTCCAAAAAATTTACCTGCATATACTCAAATTTTTTTATTTAAAGAAAAAACCAAAAACTATCGAAAATTATTCAAAGAAACCGCTAATAATTTTACCAATTTTCATGACCGGTAAAGCCGGATTTATTAAGGGCCAGCCTAACACAACCGCTAATACGTAATAAAAGGAAATTAACATTAAAACGGAAAATACGATTAATTCCCGGTACTCCTTTTCCCGCAGGAGGGGATAGCCAAAAACACCCAATATTAAAAAATATAACCCTACCAAAAGATATGCCAAGGAAATCACCACCCTACTGGGGTTTAATTGAAGCGGCTGTCATCCCCGTTCGAACAATTTTAGCCTGAACCTTTACCTCAATCGACAAATTTTTAATTTCCTCCTCCCAGTCATCTTTTATCTCCTGCCAGAGCCCGGGGTTTTCCCGGTAGATAAAACGGCCAAAACCGGCAGGATCTGCACCAATTTCCCTGGTTTTATTAATAAACTCCAAAATATCGCGCCGGACCGACTTGGCATACTCCCGATTTAATTTTTGAAAAGTTTCCTTTTTACTAAAATCAAGGCCGTTTTGGACCTCGGTTATAATCCCTTCTGTTTCCACCTTAAGTCTTATTATAGGCTTATTCTCCACCACCTTTAGTTCCCACTTCGCTTTTGATTTTTCCAATTCTACCGAAAGCTTATCTTCGGGATTAAAGGGGTTAGTAACCTCAGTAATCCCGCCTTTTACTTTGTTGGTAACAATCAACAAACCCCGGGACTGTTTCTCATCAAGCCAGCCCACAAATTTATCTTTTTTAAAAAGAGCCGTTTGAAATACCCGAATATCTTTTCGCCCTTTCTTGAGCAAAATCTTCACCCCAGGTGCGTAAGGATCCACCCCTTCTTCCTCCATAAGCTCAATAAAATCCCCTAACTCAATAATCCCAGCTTCCGCAGTAAGATACGACTTTTGCGCTAAATCATAAATAGCAATTGCCGGAACTTTCACCAGTCCAGGAAAACCATCCCAAACATCAACCGCTTTACCTTTTACTATTAAGACATAATTATCCCGGCGAAACTGCGGGTTTCTCTCAAAAAAATCCAAAAGGTTTTTTAATCCGTCGCGGGCTACTTCTTCGGAGATAAGTATCACCCGGTTGTGGGCATAATACAGGCGCAAAGCCGTTTCCATATTAAGTTCCCGCAAAGAGGTAAAAAAAAGTTCGCCACTAATAAGCCTTATGACGTAAGGCTTTTCTCCACCGCCACCTCCTTTACTGGTAAGAGCACTGGGATTAACCACCTGCACTGAAAATAAGTACCGGTCTTTTTTTAAACCTTTTTTATTTTCATCCACCCCTATGCCCTGTACAATCGCTAAATCTTCCAATTCCATCCGGCTCCAGCAACCTGTAAAGAAAATTTGCCCGATAATTAACAAAGCCGCTAAGACCTTTTTCACCGCCGCTTCTCCCCTTTATGATAGCCCGGTCTTAATCCTTCTTTTACCCGCCGCTCATCCCGGGGACGAAAGTGTTTGGGCCTCTTGACCATAAGCCACCGGGGCAGTCTTACAACAACGTCTCGCTGGTCGGGAATGCTTAAAGGTGCTATCGGGGCCAGGTAAGGAACCCCAAAGGAACGGGTATTGCAAAGCAAGATCACTAAAAAGATAAAGCCCATCATCAGCCCGAACATGCCAAAAGTTGCCGCCAAAATCATCATCCCAAAGCGGTAAATCCGGGCCGCTACGGCCATGTTAAAAGCCGGAATGGCAAAGGAAGCAATTCCGGTAATGGCAACGGTAATAACCATGGAAGTAGATACAATTCCCGCTTCAACCGCCGCCTGCCCGATTATTAATGCTCCAACGATACTCACCGCCTGACCAACGGGACGCGGCAGGCGCACCCCCGCTTCCCTGAGAGCTTCAAAGGCAATCTCCATGATTAACGCTTCGACAAAAGCGGGAAAAGGTACTCCCGAGCGGGAAGCCCAGATATTTATTAAAAGCTCCGTTGGAATCATTTCCTGGTGATAGGTAATAATCGCAATGTAAAGGGAAGGTAAAAACATAGCAATAAAAAAAGCTAAAAGGCGAATTAAGCGTAAAAAGTTTCCGATGAAATATTTTTCATAATAATCTTCCGCTGCTTGAAAGAACTCGGGAAAGGTAGCCGGTACTATCAAGGCTAAAGGAGTTCCGTCGGTTAAAATTACCACCTTTCCCTCTAACAAATCCGCTACCGCTTTATCCGGTCGCTCGGTATGTTTAATCTGGGGAAAGATATTAAATGGATCGTCTTCTATAAACTCTTCAAGATAACCGCTCTCTAAAATAGCATCCACATCAATCCGGGAAAGCCTGTTTCGTACTTCCTCCACAATTTGGGGATTAGCAATGTCTTCGAGATACGCTATTACCACATCGGTCTGAGAAATCCGCCCGATTTTTAAAGCTTCAAACCGGAGGTAGGGCGAACGGACCCGCCGCCGGATTAAGGTTGTATTTACCCGGATGGTTTCGGTAAAACCTTCCTGTGGACCCCGCACCACCACTTCATTCATCGGTTCGGTTACCGATCGGGTTGCCCAGCCCTTGGCGCTGGCCAAAAGTGCCACCGGACAATTTTCCAGAAGAAGCCCAACTTCACCGGACAGCACCGCCAGCAGAAACTCATCCAGGGTTTGCACCTCTTTAATTTCCGCAATAGCCAGCATTTCTTCTTTCAAACTTTTATAAGGGTCAGCGGGCTTTTCCCTGGCAATTTTGGCCTCAACCATTAAAGGCTTTAAAATCCCATCGATAACCACCATTTTATCTACCAAACCATCAATCATTACCGCCGCCGCCGCAACCCCGTAATAGCTGAATTCTCTGATAACAAGGTCCGAAGGATCCCCTAAAATTTTTCTTATTTCCGAAGCGTCAACCGTAACCTTCCCGGAAAATCTTTTTTCTTTATACTCCGAAAGCCTGGTTGGCTTTTCTTCGTTAAAAGATGAATTTTTTCCTTTACCCTTAAAAATTTTTGTAATTTTTCCCCATAAGCCCATTTTGCCCCTCCTTTCCTCTTTATAGTATTGAAGAAAGGAGGAAAAAATATGCATTAACTGTCGTAAGTCGTCGGTGGTCAGTGGTCGGAAAAACATCTATACCTACACAATAAAAAAGAAAAAACGGGCAAAAGCCCGTCTAATCTCTATCCTGCAAAAGTAAAGGGCGGATTTCGCCAATCATATAAAGGGAACCGGTAATTAATAAGAGGGTTTGGTGTTCTTGCGCAATTTCCAGGCCGTAAGATAAAGCTTTGGTCGGTTCTTCAATAACCTTCACCTTAACCCCTTTTTCTTTAAAAAGTCGTGCTAAGACGGTGATATCTCCCGCCCGGGGAGTTGGAGGTCGGGTCACTACCACTTCCAAGGGTAAATCCAAAAGCTCCGCCACCACTTTTTCCCGCTCTTTATCGGCTAAAACTCCCAGGAGCAGTACCGGCTTTACCCCGGGAAAATAGTCAGCAAAAGCTTTCCTTAAAGCTCTAACTCCATCGTGATTGTGCGCCCCATCGATAAGTACCGGCGGATTTCCCGGAATATACTCAAAACGCCCCGGCCAAATGGCCTTGCTAAATCCCCGGTAAATTGCTTCCACCGGTATGTTGTATTTTTCCCGCAGGATATTAAGAATACCAAAAGAAATTTTGGCGTTTAGAAGCTGATGAGCTCCTAAAAGGCGAATTTTAACCTCGGGATAGGTTTCACCCCGGTAAATAAGGTCAAAAATCTGCCCTTTTAAGCTTTTTTCTTTTAAATTCAAAACGATTTCCTCATTAACATCCAAAAGAGGGCTGTTTTTCTCTTTTGCTACCTCTTTGATAACTTCCAGAGCCTCCCCTGTTGCCGCCGTTACCACCGGCACTCCCGGCTTTATTATCCCCGCCTTAACCCGGGCAATTTCGGTAATGGTATTTCCCAGATAATCCATGTGATCCATTCCCACATTGGTAATGGCGACAACTTCCGGACGGGAAACCACATTGGTAGAATCAATTAAGCCTCCCAGTCCTACTTCTAAAACCACAAAATCAACTTCCTCTTCGGCAAAATACTTAAAAGCCATCGCCGTGGACACTTCAAACTCGGTGGGATGTTCAAAACCCTCATCGACCATCGCCAGAAGCACCGGTTTTATTTCCGTTACTAACTTAGAAACCCTTTCCGGCGAAATTTCCTTACCGTTTATTTGATAGCGCTCGGTATACCGGGAAAGGTGGGGCGAGGTAAAAAGCCCCGTTTTATACCCCGCCTCCTTTAACACCGTAGCCGTTAACGAACAAACCGACCCCTTACCGTTTGTTCCCCCGATGTGAACTACCTTTACCTTTTCCTGCGGATTGCCAAGCCTTCTTAAAAGTTCGGAAATCCTCCCCAACCCCAAATTAATTCCAAACTTGGTAAGGTTACTTAAAAATTCCAGTGCTTCACTATAGTTCATGGGAAAGCATCCCTATCCTTTGTTCTAAGATTTCCTTTTCCCGGTAAAAGCTTGTTAGCTTCTCCCGTTCTTTATTGACCACTTCTGCAGGAGCTTTAGCTAAAAATCCAGGATTATTTAATTTCTGATTAAGCCGTTCGATTTCCGCCAGAACTTTTTTGAGCTCTTTATTGAGTCGCTCTTTTTCTTTTTCCAGGTCAATTAAATCCTTAAGCGGTAAATAAACAGTTACTCCTGCCGCAACTCCGGTTAAAGCTCCCTCCGGCGCCTCCATCTCCGGAACGACCCGCGGTTCGCTTTGGGCTAAAGCTGCTATTGCCCAGGCGTTTTCGTTAAGTAAGCGGGTTAATTCCTGGTCCGCAGTCACTAAAATAACTTCACCGCGCTTTCCTGGCGGAACGTTAACCTCGGCCCTGAGCCTTCTTATTTCCCGGATAACCTCCATTAAGCTGCTCATTTGTTTAACGGCCTCGGGGTCTTCATAATCCCCCCGCCCTTTTGGCCAGGGCGCCAGCATTATCGTCTTTCCTTCGTGGGGAAGTCTTTGCCAGATTTCTTCGGTAATAAACGGCATAAAGGGATGGAGTAACTCCAGGGTAGTCTTTAAAACCACATACAGCACTTCCCGGGCAGTATCCCCTCCGGGCATTTTCCCGTATAAACGGGGCTTGGTAAGCTCCACATACCAATCGCAAAACTCATCCCAGATAAACTCGTACAGTTCCCGGGCCGCTTCCCCTAACTCATACTCGTCCAGATACGAAGTTACTTTCGAAATTACAGCGTTTAACCGTGCTAAAATCCAGCGGTCCGCTAAGGTAAGCTCTTCTTGCTTAATTCCCTGAGGAGCAAATCCTTCGAAATTCATTAACACAAAGCGGGAAGCATTCCAGAGTTTATTGGCAAAATTCCGGGCCCCATCCAGGCGTTCAAAGTGAAATCTTAAATCATTCCCGGGAGTATTGCCGGTTACCAGCATAAACCTCAAGCTATCGGCTCCGTGGCTTTCAATAACCTCTACCGGATCAACTCCGTTACCCAGGGACTTACTCATTTTTCTCCCCTGGGCATCCAGGACAAGGCCGTGGATTAAAACTTCCTTAAAGGGTACTTCTTTCATGAATTCCAGGCCCATAAAAAGCATCCGGGCTACCCAGAAAAAGATTATATCCCGGCCGGTAACCAAAACCGAAGTTGGATAGTAGTACTTCAGGTCTTCGGTATTTTGGGGCCAGCCCAGGGTGGAAAAAGGCCAGAGAGCCGAAGAAAACCAGGTATCTAACACATCGGGGTCCTGATGGACCCTGGTACTCTGGCATTCAGGACAGCTTTTTACCTCTTCCCGGGAAGGGATAACCTCACCGCACTCGTCGCAGTACCATACGGGAATCCGGTGACCCCACCAGAGCTGCCGGGAAATACACCAGTCCCGGATGTTATACAGCCAGTTAAGATAAATTTTGGTAAAGCGTTCCGGCACAAACTTCACCTTTCCCGTTAAAGCCGCTTCTATGGCCGGCTCCGCCAGAGGCTTCATTTTTACAAACCACTGTTTGGAAAGCCGCGGTTCGATAACCGTATCGCAACGGTAACAATGACCAACCGAGTGGGTTATCTCTTCCTCCTTCACGAGAAGGCCTAAATTTTTTAAATCCTCAACTATTTTCTTCCGCGCTTCATACCGGTCAAGCCCCCGGTACTTGCCAGCGTTTTCGTTCATTACCGCATTATCATCTAAAACTACTACCTGTGGCAGCTTGTGCCGAAGCCCCACTTCAAAATCGTTGGGGTCGTGAGCCGGAGTAATCTTTACCGCTCCGGTGCCAAACTCCTTATCCACATACTCATCGGCAATAACCGGTATCGGCCGGTTTACCAGGGGTAAAATCACGTTTTTGCCGATAAATCCCCGGTACCTTTCGTCTTCCGGATGAACCGCCACCGCCGTATCGCCTAACATGGTCTCCGGCCGGGTAGTTGCCACGGTAAGATAACCGCTACCATCTTCTAAAGGATACTTAATATAGTATAGCTTGCCATCTTTTTCTATATGCTCCACTTCAATATCGGAAATAGTGGTTTTACAGTGGGGACACCAGTTGGTAATGTAGTAGTCCCGGTAAATAAGTCCCTTTTCATAAAGCCGTAAAAACACCTCTTTAACTGCTTCGGAGCAGCCTTCATCCAGGGTAAAACGCTCCCGTTGCCAGTCGCACGAAGCCCCAAGAGTTCTCAACTGCTCGGTTATGCGGTTACCGTATTTTTCCTTCCAGGCCCAAACCCTTTCTAAAAACTTTTCCCGGCCCAAATCGTCCTTGGTAAGTCCCTCTTTGCGCAGTTCTTCCTCTACTTTAGCCTGGGTAGCAATCCCCGCATGGTCGGTTCCCGGAAGCCAGAGGGTATTAAAGCCCTGCATTCTTTTGTAACGGGTAAGTATGTCCTGCAGAGTGTTATCCAGTGCGTGCCCCATGTGAAGCTGACCGGTAACATTGGGCGGTGGCATAACAATACAAAAAGGCTTCCGTTGATCGGGTTCGGTATGGAAAAAGCCGTTTTCCTCCCAGTATTTATACCATTTTCTTTCCACTTCCCGGGGAGAATAAACCGAAGGCAAGGTCATTGTATATTCCTCCTTTTCTTAAGGTATAACTCTATCATATAAAAAAGCCCCTTCCACCCAAGGGCGAAAGAGGCACTTTCCGCGGTACCACCTTGCTTCCGGGAAATAACGCTCCCGGCACTTTGTAGCTATAACGGGCATAACCCGGTGAAAGGTACTGGCTTCCCCTTCACAATCTTAGGGGCGACGTTCCCGAAGCCTGCCAGGAAAGCCTTTCAGCCCAGGGGCTTTCCTCTCTGCATGGAGGCATTTCGGTACTCCTCCCCGGCATCATTTTTTCCTTTTCACTTGGAAATTATTTTATATTTTTCCCGGGAAACTGTCAACTTTAAACAAGTTGCTGCATAACAGTTTTTAAGGGTGATATTATGAAAAAAATTATTGGGAGCGTTTTTTTGCTGGTTTTAATTACCACAGGAGTTTTTCTTATGCAAATCTTAAATAAGCAAATCACCTATGGACTTTACTTGCCGAAAAACTCCCCCCATTTTTGGCTTTTATACTATTTAACCGACAAAGGTTACTGGGATTTTTACGGAACCAGAGTTAAAATCGTAGACAAATTAGTTAAGGCTGATCTCATCGCGGTAAAAGCCTCGGAAAAAATCCCTCCCGGCTATAAAATACTTATAAAATTGTCAAATTTCGAACCGTACTCAATTTATCTAAGAAATCCTGCGCAAAATTTTTCTTTCAAAAATAAAGCGATAATCCTTCCCTCCAAGGGGAGTAAGCAGTACCGGGATTTAGTAGATTTTTTATCCCGGCAGGGTCTAAAACCTTATAAAGACTACACCCCTTATTTTGATTTACCGGAAGAAATAAAAGAAGAAGCATTTATGGCCGGCATCGGAAATCTCTACATTACTTCTTCCTTAACTCCCCTGAAAAAATTAAACCCCTTTGCGGTTATTAAAGCCCCGGACCTTGCTGTTTTAGCAGTAAAAGACGATATCAAATTCAAGGAATTACAAAAAATTATTTCCGCCCTTTATCACGGACAAAAAGCTTTTTACCAGAACCCTGAAACCACCGGTTTTTTATCCCTTGCCCCCGCAACCCAGCAAAAGCTTTTTCTTTTCCTGAATAATGAGGGGTTTTTCTCAAAAAACCTTTCCTTTAACCCGGTTACCGTAGCCTTAGCTCAGCAATACTACAATAACCCCCAGGGCCCTTTTTTCCCTGAATCTTTTTACCAAAAACTTTTTAACCAAATCAGGGAAAAAGTTAGTTTTACCGACCTTCTCCTTTTTGTTTTTAACAAAATCTTTTCATAAAAAGACCACCGAATAACGGTGGTCTTTAATGCACGGAAAGTTCCGATGGTTCGGTGACTTCCTTTTCTTCCGCCGGCACCGGCGGTTCAATTTCAGGTTTTTCTTCCCGAATTAAGGCTGCCTCCAAAACCTCATCCATATGCTTTACCAGGATAAATTTTAGGCCTCTTTTTACCTGCGGGGAAATTTCCTCTAATTCTTTCCGGTTTTCATGGGGAATAATGATGGTTTTTATTCCTGCCCGCTTGGCCGCTAAAATTTTTTCTTTAAGGCCGCCAATAGGCAGCACCTTTCCTCGCAGAGTAATTTCTCCGGTCATGGCTACGTCCTTACGCACCTTTTGTCCCGATAAAGCCGAAACCATAGCCGTTGCCATCGTTATCCCTGCCGATGGGCCGTCCTTGGGAATTGCCCCCTCGGGGACGTGGATGTGCAAATCGTATTTTTCGTGGAAGTTTTCTTCAATACCCAGCTCTTTTGCCCGGGAGCGAATGTAGGAAAAACCTGCTTGCGCCGATTCCTTCATTACTTCCCCTAATTTACCGGTAAGGTAGAGCTTGCCGCTCCCCTTAAGTACCGAAACTTCAATAAACATTACATCGCCGCCCACTTCCGTCCAGGCAAGGCCTGTAGCAACCCCAACCTCATCCTCCGCTTCCGCAATACCGTACCGGAACTTGGGTATGCCCAGATACCTCTCCAGGTTGCTTACGGTAATTTTTACTTCCTCTACGTTGTCGGTAACGATTTCTTTAGCAGCTTTCCGGCAAAGGGAGGCAATTTGCCGTTCTAAATTTCTAACTCCCGATTCCCGGGTATATTCCCGAATAATTTTTAAAAAAGTATTGGTAGAAATTTTGAGATTTTTCGGTTTTAAACCGTGTTCCTTTAGCTGCTTGGGCAAAAGATACTTTTCCGCGATGACTAACTTCTCTTCCTCGGTATAGCCAGGAATATGGATGACTTCCATCCGGTCTAAAAGCGGACGGGGTATGTTGTATAAATTATTAGCAGTCGTAATAAACAGGACATGGGATAAATCAAAAGGCAGTTCAATATAGTGGTCCGAAAAACTGTTATTTTGTTCCGGGTCCAGAACTTCTAAAAGAGCCGCCGAGGGGTCACCTCTAAAATCCATACTCATTTTATCAATCTCATCCAGGAGAAATACCGGGTTCTGACTTCCGGCATTGCGCATTCCCTGAATTATGCGTCCCGGTAAGGCACCAACATAAGTCCGCCGGTGTCCCCGGATTTCCGCTTCATCCCGTACGCCCCCCAGAGAAATACGCACAAACTTCCTTTCCATTGCCCGGGCTATAGATTTAGCCAGGGAGGTTTTACCCACCCCAGGCGGTCCCACAAAGCAGAGAATGGGCCCCTTCATTTTCCTGGTAAGCTTTCGTACCGCCAAATATTCCAAAATTCGTTCTTTAACCTTTTCCAACCCGTAATGGTCTTCCTCCAGTATTTGCTCCGCAAGTTTAATATCCAGGCGGTCCTTGGTGCGACGATTCCATGGAAGGGCCAATATCCAATCAAGATAGTTTCGCACCACCGTTGCTTCAGCCGCCATCGGTGGCATTTTTTCTAACTTTTCCACTTCTTTTAAGGCCTTTTCCTCAACTTCTTTTGGAAGCTTAGCTTCTTTAATTTTTTCCCGGTACTCTTCCCCTTCGGCAACCCTTTCATCTTTTTCCCCTAATTCCCGCTGAATGGCTTTAAGCTGTTCCCGCAGATAGTACTCCTTCTGGGTTTTTTCCATTTGCTTTCTAACCCGCAAATTGATCCGCCGCTCTATTTCTACTATTTCCAGTTCCCGGGCTAAAATTTCCAGCAAAATTTCCAACCGTTTCTTTACGTCCAACGCTTCGAGGATTCTTTGTTTATCTTCAATTTTTAAAGGCAAATGGCTTGCCACTACATCCGCCAGGCGTCCCGGTTCCTCCAAATTGACAACGGTTATGGCCGTTTCCGGCGGTATTCTTTTGGAAAGTTTAACGTACTGCTCAAACTGGTAAATTAAGCTGCGGGTTAACGCCTGGATTTCCGGGGTTTTACTTACCTCTTCCTGGGTCACCTCCACTTCCACCCGGAAAAAAGGTTCCATTTCTATGTACTTTTTAATTTTAGCCCGCTGGATACCTTCAACTAAAACCCTTAACGTTCCTCCTGGAAGTTTTAAAAGCTGCTTTATTTCGGCGATAGTGCCTACCGTAAATATATCGTCCGGAGCTGGCTCATCTATTTGGGCATCTTTTTGGGTAGCCAGACAAATAATGCGGTCGGAAATCATTGCTTGATCTATAGCAGCAATTGATTTTTCCCGGCCCACATCTAAATGTATAACCATATAGGGAAAAACCAAAAGGCCCCGTAAAGGCAAAAGCGGTAATTCCCGTGTTTCCACCTCTAACCACCTCCCTTTTTGAGTATCATTATTCTACCATAAAATAATCTAAAAAGTAAGTTCAAGCTAAGGAGGAAGGAAGGGTTTGGTCCTTTTCTGCAAATAAATAATTTAACGCTTCATCAACACTTTTTACGGGAACCAGGTTTATTTTTTTATTTCCTTCTACTTCGGGGTAATTACCCCGGGGCAAAAAAACAGTTTTAACTCCGGCCCGGACTGCAGCTTCAATTTTATCGGGAATTCCGCCTACGGGACAAATTTCACCTAAAAGGGAGATTTCCCCGGTAAAAGCGGTTTTGGCCGGAATTAAACAGCGGAAAATTGCCGAATAAAGGGCCACTAATAAGGCAAGCCCGGCCGACGGACCATCCACCGGCCAGGGAGCCGGAAAGTTAAAATAAATATCGTATTTTTGGGGATTAATTCCCGTTTGGCTGCGAAAAACCGCAAAAACATTATCAAGCGCCCCGCGAATTTTACTGCGGGCAATGAGTTCGGTATGACTTTGGGAAAATTTTTCTTCTTCAATTATACCGGAAACGTTGATACTTCCGGGCAGGTTTTCGGCGGGTTCGGCCAATGCTTCTACGGCTAAAACCGCACCGTTTTTGGGTCCCGTCACCGCAAGACCCAGAGCCCTTCCTATCGCCGGTTCATCGGGTAAAACAATCTGGGGTTTGGGATGATAATTACCCGCCCGGGCCACAAACAGCACATCTCTTGCCAGAATTCTTTTTCTTCCCTCCCCTATCGCCAGCCCCGCCGCCAGCTGGACGATATTAACCGCTTCGCGCCCGGAGTTGGCGTATTTAACAATTGTTTGTAAGGCATGCTTTCCCAGGGAAATTCCTATTTTTTGGGCAGCATTTTGAACAATTTTCCGGATTTCTTCATCTCCAAGGGGTTTAAAAAATATTTCCACGCACCGGGATCTTAAAGCCGGTGGCAGTTCTTCCGGATTTCGGGTGGTTGCCCCAATTAAACGAAAATCCGCAGGTAAACCTTTTTGGAAAATTTCATGAATGTGTTTGGGAATTTCCGGGTTTTCGGAAAAGTAATAAGCGCTTTCTAAAAAAACCTTCCGGTCTTCTAAAACCTTTAAAAGCTTATTCATCTGTACCGGATGAAGTTCCCCGATTTCATCGATAAATAAAATCCCCCCATGGGCTTTGGTTACCGCCCCGGGCTTGGGCTGGGGAATTCCGGCAATTCCTAAAGGGCCTGCCCCCTGATAGATAGGATCGTGAACGGAGCCCAGAAGAGGATCGGCTATTCCCCGCTCGTCAAACCGGGTACAGGTGGCATCCACCTCAACAAAGGCGGCCCCTTCTTTAAAAGGAGAAGCGGAACTTTTAATTGCTTCCTTTAACACCAGCCGGGCAGCAGCCGTTTTCCCTACTCCCGGTGGTCCGTATAAAATTACGTGCTGGGGATTGGGACCGCATAATGCGGCTTTTAAAGCTTCAATCCCTTCTTCCTGACCGACAATTTCCGAAAACTTTTCCGGCCGTGTCTTTTCCGCTAAGGGTTCCGTTAAAGAAATTTTGCGTAAATGATTTAATTTAGCCAGCTCCTTTTCACTTTCCCGTTCTAGATAACTCTTATTTACCTGCTGGGCTTTTCCCTGAGAAAAGAGAAGGGCCAAAATTGCTATTAAAAGAATAATTTGGCCCACCGCTAAAATTCCGCTAAACCCGTCCATTTCACTCACCTCTTTCCTATTATTACCGGAAAGAGGCAGTTTATTTAAAGGTCTAACTCATTTTCGTCACGAAAGACCAGATACGTTAGGATTCCCGTTAATGTCAGTCCCGTTAAATGTACAATCCACCAGCCCGGCTCTAAAAAACGAAATTTTTGGGGAAGATTCTTCTTTAAGTGGTGCATTAAAAATCATCTCCCTGTCCAAGTTTTTTTAATAAGCTTTAAAAAATAAATACACTAACAATCCAATCCCAACCAAATGAACCACCCACCAGCCCGGTTGAAAAAAACGCAGCGTTTCCGGAAGTTTTTCCACACTAACACCTCCTCGCTAAATTTACTCTTAGTTTTCCCCATCTTTTTTATTTTACTTGCCAACCCTATTCCGATATCTGCTTTTAAACAATAAAAAAAGAAGTGGTCCTTGCTTAAACACCAAGAACCACTTCCAACTTCCAAACTCTAATCTCCAACATCCAATTAGGCTGTTTCCTCTTTTTTGCCCTTTTTCCGCTTTTCCGAAGTTCCCACTAAAATGGGTTTTGCTTTATTTTCAATAACATCCCGCGTTATTATGCATTTTATAATGTCTTTGCGGGAGGGTATTTCGTACATAACATCGAGCATAACTTCTTCTAAAATAGCTCTAAGGCCCCGAGCCCCGGTATTTCTTTTAATAGCTTTCTGGGCAATAGCTCTTAAAGCATCTTCTTCAAATTCTAAAGTTACCCCATCTAATTCAAACAGTTTCTGATACTGCTTTATTAATGCATTCCTGGGCTCGGTGAGGATTCTAACCAGAGCATCTTCATCCAGTGCATCTAAAGTCACAATAATTGGCAGACGGCCAACAAACTCGGGAATTAAGCCAAATTTCAGTAAATCTTCCGGCATAATATGTTTTAAAATTTCGCCAACATTTTGCTCTTTCCTGGGTTTTATTTCCGCTCCAAACCCCAGACCTTTCTTCCCGATTCGGTTCTGAATTATTTTCTCTATCCCTTCAAAAGCTCCACCAACGATAAAGAGGATGTTGGTAGTATCAATTTGAATGAACTCCTGATGCGGATGCTTCCGCCCTCCCTGGGGCGGTACGGAAGCAATGGTCCCTTCTAAGATTTTTAAAAGAGCTTGCTGGACCCCTTCTCCGGATACGTCCCGGGTAATGGAAGGATTTTCCGACTTCCGGGCTATTTTATCTATCTCGTCAATGTAAACAATTCCCTTTTCGGCCCGCTCAATATCATAGTCGGCGTTTTGAATTAGTTTTAAAAGAATATTCTCCACATCTTCGCCTACGTAACCGGCTTCCGTTAAGGCAGTCGCATCAGCAATGGCAAAAGGTACATTTAAAAATCTGGCTAAAGTTTGAGCCAATAAAGTCTTTCCGGAACCGGTAGGCCCTAACATAATGATGTTACTTTTGGATAACTCTACATCATCAATTTTCCCACCAAGGTTAATCCGTTTGTAGTGATTGTAAACTGCTACCGCCAATACTTTCTTGGCTTCTTCCTGACCAATAACATACTGGTCAAGATAAGCTTTGATCTCCTGGGGTTTGGGGAGTTCTTCCAGGGAAATTTCCAGGTCGTCAGCTAATTCTTCTTCTATAATTTCGTTACACAGTTCAATGCATTCATCACATATATAAACTCCTGGTCCAGCCACAAGCTTTCGCACCTGATCCTGATGCTTACCGCAAAAGGAACACTTTAGCTGATTTTTATCAAACATTTCATCACCTCAAAGATTATTTCCGAACGGTAATCACCTCATCGATGATTCCGTATTCTTTAGCTTCGGCAGCCGACATAAAGAAGTCCCGCTCGGTATCCCGTTCAATCTTCTCTTTCGGTTGTCCGGTATGTTTGGTCAATAATTCATTAAGTATATCTTTCATTCTTAAGATCTCCCGGGCATGAATATCGATATCGGTTGCTTGCCCCTGTACTCCCCCCAAAGGCTGGTGAATCATAATCCGGGCATAGGGCAGAGAAAAACGCTTACCCTTGGCCCCGGCCGCTAAGAGAAAAGCACCCATGCTTGCCGCCTGACCTATGCAAATAGTAGAAACATCCGGTTTAATATACTGCATGGTATCGTAGATGGCCATTCCAGCGGTTATTACTCCTCCGGGAGAATTAATATATAAGTGAATATCTTTTTCCGGGTCTTCCGCTTCCAAGAAAAGCATTTGCGCTATTACTAAATTGGCAACGTGGTCATCTATAGGTCCTCCAATAAATATTATGCGGTCTTTTAATAACCTTGACCAAATGTCGTAACTTCTTTCTCCCCGGCTGGTTTGTTCTACTACAATGGGAACAAGATAGCTCATAACCACACCCCCTTATGCTAATTTAAACGGCTTTGGCATTTTCCACCAAAAAGTCAATAGTTTTTCGGCGAACAATGGAATAGGCAATATCATCCATTCGCTGAGCAAAAAGCTTTTTAATTTCCTCTACCGGTTGCTGGTAAAGTTCGGCGATTTTACCAAGCTCCTTATCTAATTCTTCATCGGTAGCGGTAATTCCTTCTTTTTTGGCAATAGCTTCTAACACTAATTCGGTTTTAACATTGCGTTCGGCTCTTGGTTTTAATTCTTCCTTTAATTCATCCAGGGTTTTCTTCTGGTATTCCAGGTACTGTTCCAAGGTTAACCGCCGGTACTTAAGCTCTTCCTCAAAATGATGAAGAATATGATCAACTTCGTGGTTTACCATGCTTACGGGAATTTCCACATTAGCATTATCTACCACTTTTTCAATTACTTCTGCTTCCATTTTTTCCCGGGAAATATTTTCCTTGGCTTGAGCAATCTTTTTCTTGAGGTCTTCTTTTAACTCCGCCAGAGTTGAAAATTCGGAAACATCTTTGGCAAACTCATCATCAAGGGGCGCTAACTCTTTCCGTTTAATTTCTTTTAAAGTTACGGTAAAGACTGCCGGTTTTCCAGCAAGGTCTTCTTTCTGGTAATCCTCAGGAAAGGTAACATTAATATCCCTGGTTTCTCCCGGTTTCATACCCACAATTTGCTCTTCAAATCCAGGAATAAAAACCTTTGAGCCCAGTTCTAACCGGTAATTGTCCGCACTTCCCCCTTCAATGGGTTCCCCATTCATTTTCCCGGCAAAATCAATTACCACCATATCACCAAGTTTTGCTTCACCATCTTCAACGGTAATAAGTTTCGCATACCGATTCTGGAGATAGGTCAGTTCTTTTTCTACTTCTTCATCGGTAACTTCAACGGGCATTTTGGTTACTTCCAGGCCGGTATATTGACCCAGCTCAACCTCGGGTTTTACATCTACAACCGCTTTATAAACCAGCGGTTCATTAATCCCGTAGGAAACCAAAGATACTTCCGGTTTATCTACCGGTTCGATTCCTGCCTCATTAACCGCTTTAACATAGCTCTCCGGCAACAGTTCCTCCAGGGCTTCTTCTAAAATATACTCTTTACCCACATGTCTTTCCACTAAAACCCTGGGAGCCTTTCCTTTTCTAAAACCAGGGATAACTACTTTTTGGGCAATTTTTTTATAAGCTTTTTCGTAAGCTTTAGAAACTTCCTCCGCCTCTACCTCAACGGTTAATTCCACCCGACTCTTTTCTAAAGTTTCTTTGGTAACTTTCATCTTGATCCTCCTTGCAATATGTATTTAATCTCTTGTTGCCTTTTTTTGGCATATTCCGCTAAAAACAACATATTCAATTACTATTATATTCTACACAGAATCTAAACAATGTGCAACTAAAAACTGTCTTTAAGAAACAGCCCGGCCAAAAAACAAATAACCCTGCACGCTAACTGCAGGGCTTACTTTCTGGAGCGGAAGACGGGATTCGAACCCGCGACCCTCGCCTTGGCAAGGCGATGCTCTACCACTGAGCCACTTCCGCAGCTAAAGTTAAAATGGTGCGGGTGGAGGGACTTGAACCCCCACGGTTACCCACTGGATCCTAAGTCCAGCGCGTCTGCCAGTTCCGCCACACCCGCCCTTTTGGAAGTTAGATGTTGGAGGTTAGAAGTTAGAAATAAAAAAAAACAAAACATAAATAAAAAGTTAAAGGTTTTTCCAAAATCTAACCTCTAACTTCTAAATTTCCAAATAAAATGGTGAGCCATGAAGGACTCGAACCTTCGACACCCTGATTAAAAGTCAGGTGCTCTACCAACTGAGCTAATGGCTCACAACAAAACTTTATTGTAACAGCTTTTGCTGTTTTTATCAAATGGCTGGGGCGGCTGGATTCGAACCAACGAATGGCGGTTCCAAAGACCGCTGCCTTACCGCTTGGCGACGCCCCAATTTAGAAATTAGATGTCGGAAGTTGGAGATTGGACAAACAAAAGATAAAATTCTTTATTTTTATTTTAGGGTTAGAAGTTCTCCAATTTCTAACTTCTAACCTCTAACTTCTAAAATGGGGTGGGTGATGGGATTTGAACCCACACTGTCATGATCCACAGTCATGCGCCTCCTAACCGTTGGGCTACACCCACCATATTGGAAATTGGATATTGGAGATTGGAGGTTGGAAAATAATTTATTAATTAACTGAAGTTAGATGTAATCTAACCTCTAACTTCCAACTTCTGACCTCCAGAAATGGCGTCCCCGGAGGGACTCGAACCCCCAACCTACGGATTAGAAGTCCGTTGCTCTATCCATTGAGCTACAGGGACACAGGAATAAATGGAGCGGGTGATGGGAATCGAACCCACGCGACTGGCTTGGAAGGCCAGGGCTCTACCATTGAGCTACACCCGCTCGTTCCTCCGTGCATCAAATAGTATAAATAATTAAACGACTTTTGTCAATAAATAATTTGATGGTGAATTTTGGTTTTTTAGAGATAAATTAGATCTGCTGTAAAATTTCTTTCCTCCATTTTTATAACCGCCAAACTTCCCCCTTGCTCCTCCCGGGGTCTTTCCGGACTTCCGGGATTTAACAACCAGACACCATTAAGCTTGGTAAAAGTCGGCACGTGACTGTGTCCAAAAACTGCCAGATCTACTTTTAGTTGGGCAGCCTTTTCGGCTATCTGTTTTAAATCGTGCTTTACATAGTATAAGTGACCGTGGGTTAAAAATATCTTTATTCCGTTTAATTCCAATAATTCTTCTTCTATCCCATTCCAAACCCCATCACAATTTCCGTGAACCGCAAACACCGGAATACCGAGCTCCGTCCCCAGGGCTATACCATCCCGGTAGTAGTCCCCGGCATGGATTATCCCGGCAAAATTCCGGCCCCGCGCATATTTTATCACCTTTTCAATGCGTCCGTGAGTATCGCTAACTACCAGGTACTCCACCTATAATCCTCCTTTAGCTTCCTTAAAAGCTCCTCTAATGCCCGGGCTCGGTGACTTATTTTGTTTTTTACCTCTAAAGGAAGTTCCGCCATGGTTTTACCGTAATCCGGAAGATAAAAGACCGGGTCATAGCCAAAACCACCGCTACCCCGCATTTCCTCTAAAATATAGCCCTCACATTCCCCCCGGGCCGTAATAAAAGAGCCGTCAGGGAAATAAAGGCAAAGTACCGCTACAAAGCGAGCCGTTCTCTTTTCCCAGGGGACACCTTCTAATTCTTTTAGCAGTTTTTGGATATTTTTAAAATCATCTTTGGGCTCACCGGCATAACGAGCAGAAAACACCCCCGGTCTTCCATCCAGGGCATCCACCACGAGGCCCGAATCATCCGCCAGGGCCGGCAAACCGGTAAACTTGGAAACCGTAGAAGCTTTTTGCCAGGCGTTTTCTTCGAAGGTTGTCCCCTCTTCGGGTATTTCCCCTATTTCCGGGAAATCCAAAAGACTAACTAAAGAAAAACCCGGAAAACTTAAAAGCGACGAAAATTCTTTAAGCTTTCCTTGATTTTTACTGGCTATTACTATCCGCTGCATTTTCCATCCCTATCCTTCGGGCAATATCTCCCAGAGCCTGTTTTTGAAGCTCTATTAACTCCCTGATCCCCTTCTGGGCCAGTGTTAATAGCCTTTGCAGTTCTTCCATGGAAAAAGTTGCTTCTTCACCGGTCCCCTGCACTTCCACAAAACGGTTAGAACCGGTCATCACCACGTTCATATCCACTAAAGCCTTCGAATCTTCCTCAAAATTTAAGTCCAAAACTTCCTCGCCTTCAACTATTCCCACACTTACCGCCGCCACAAAATCCTTTAAGGGAATTACCGGTAAAATTCCGTCCTCAACGAGCTTATTTAACGCTAATGCTAAAGCCACAAACGAACCGGTAATCGCTGCAGTTCTGGTACCTCCATCCGCCTGAATTACGTCACAATCAATCCACAAAGTTCGCTCCCCCAAAGCTTTTAAATCAACCACTCCCCTTAAGGCTCGACCAATTAGCCGTTGAATTTCCAGGGTCCGACCCGATTGCCGACCTTTGGTCGCTTCCCGGACATTGCGCGTTTCGGTGCTCCGGGGAAGCATCCCGTATTCCGCAGTAATCCATCCTTTGCCTTCGCCCTTGGCAAAGGGAGGCACCTTATCTTCTACGGTGGCGGTACAAACTACCCGGGTATCACCCATTTCAATTAAAACCGAACCTTCAGCATGTTTTATGTAGTTTGTGGTTATTTTAACCGTTCGTAACTGGTCTTTTTCCCTGCCATCAATCCGCATTAAATCACCTCATTTTCGTTATCCTGCTGACCAACAACCCCGGCAATTATATAAAGTTTTTCAATAGGATCGTATTTTAATTCTTTAAGTATTTTAAAACCTTTTATCTCACCGGTTCTGGAAACGTGAATCCTTGGGCCGGTACATTCAACCTTTTCCTGGCCAAGCTTGATATGTTCTTCATCATAATAGCAAATTGAAAGATTTTGAGCAATTAATTCTTTTACCCTTTTTTCCAAATCCTCTAAATCTATTTCTGGCTTTTCTTTAAACTCCAGTAAGAAACCGTTACGGATATCGCTGTGAACCTCCGGCTTGATAATCCCCATTTCTTTTAAAACATAACCGGTCAGGTCTTCCGCCGAATGGGCCATTTTCCGGTAAACCAAAGAGGGAAACACTTCATCGGCCACCTCCTGGGGAAAGGGGCCAAAAACATTGGGGCGAAATAAAATCACCTCAGCACCAATCCCGATTAAAAGCTCGGCGTTAATATTTAAATAGGGATACAGCAAATCAAAATGTTCAATTACTACCCGCCGCCCTTTATCGATAGCTTTTTTAACCGCCTCGGCTAAACGGTACGCCGGAGTAAAAGCCATTTCAAAGCGCATATCCATGTGATACGAATGGTGGCGAAAATTTTCCCGTTCATAATCTTCCAGTAACGGTAATGGCCGCAAATTTATCCCTTCATCATCATTGGTAAGTTCTAATCCCGGAAACATCCCGCGAATTAATAAAGATTTGCCGGCCCCAGCATCACCAATTAGCCCCACCAATTTATCCTTGGGACTTAAATATCTCTCGGCCAAAACCGAACCTAAAGCCATAAGCCGGTGTTTGCCCCGGGGAGCAAAATAAACTGCTTTTAAAAGATATTCATGGGGATAAATGCTCATACAATACTCATTCCTTCCCGCACGGCAAAGGCCCCGGGGTAAATAGCGCGGACTTCATCTAAAAGCATTAAAACATTGTAAAAGGGCCAGAAGTGGGTAACCGCAAGGTTTTTGACCCTAGCGTTTTTCGCTAAAAGCGCACAATCTTCGGTAGTTAAATGGTTATTTTGCGTATAATCTCTATCTTTTTTAAAACCGGTACACTCCGCCAGTAACAAATCTACCCCGGAAAAAAACTCGGCGTGCTTTGGTAAGTAGCCGGTATCACCGGTATAACCAAAGGTTTTAATTCCGTTGGTAAATTTAAAGCCGTAAGATAAAGTCTGGTGCGAATTGGTTACGGCCCACCCTTGAAGTTCTTTAATTTGTAAAAACTCTCCTTCTTTAATCGGTATTAACTCAAAAAACTCCTGATATTTACTCATATCCGGCTTTTCCGGGGATTCCGGATAAAAAAGTTTTACTTTTTCGGTTCGTTTTCCGGTAAAAAATAAGCTTCTGACAAGATAACGTAAAATGGGCAGGTCTGCAGTATGGTCTTCATGCCAGTGGGAAAGCACCACCGCATCAAGTTTTTCCGGCTGCCCCCATTTCAACAGGTTCGTTACTGCCCCGCTCCCCGCATCAATTAAAATCGCTGCCTTTTCCGTTTCTAAAAGATATGACGACGTAGCTCCCCCCGGTGCCGGAAAAGGCGCCCAGCACCCCAAAACCGTTAGCCGCATTATATCCCTCCCCCGTATCTTAAACAACCAAGAGCACCGTTAAATTGCGGTTCCCGGGGTATTACTACCTCGACCCCAAGCTCCTTTTCAATGATCTTTCTTAAAGCGCGACTGTATGCCACTCCCCCGGTAAACACCACCTGAGGAGAAAAAAGTTTTTTAAGCATCGGAGCAATTCTTTTATAAATGGTATAGTTTACCCCGGCCGCCAACCGTTCCAAAGGATAACCTTCCACCACCTTGCCTAAAAGCTCCGTCTCCCCAAATATAGCGCAGGTACTTGAAAGTTCCACCGGATCTTCATAAAAGTTTCCCAATTCCTCTAAAGAAATCTTTAAAACCGCAGCCATGTTTTCGAGATACCTTCCGGTAGAAGCAGCACATTTATCGTTGGTTAAAAAATCTACCACCTTGCCTTTTCTAACCAAGACAACTTTACTGTCCTGTCCCCCTAAATCCAACAGGGTAAAATCCATAAGCCCGGTCTGGTAAACCGCCCCCAACGCATGGGCCCGGATTTCCGGGAGATCAATGCCGCCTTTTATTTTCACCGCCTGGCGTCCGTATCCGGTGGAAACAATTTTTTCAATGGAATTTAACCCCAGAGCCGAAAAATCAACCACCAGCTCGCCTGCTACAAGCTTTCCGTATTCCCGGTAAAAACTCACCGTATCAAAAAGTAAAAACCTTATTTCTCCATCTTCTTTAACTGCCATTTTGACATTTCTACTGCCAAGGTCAATTCCTACATACATCTTCATCACCTTTTAACGAATCATATCCAAGAAAGCATCCACCCGCATCCGGGTGCGAGCATCCATTCTTCCCGGCTTATCTCCTTCCAAAGTTAAAATCGGAAGCTTAATTTCCCGCCGGATAATTAAATCTTCTATTTGCCGGTAGCAAAAACTTTGCGCATAGTGAATTACCGCATCCACTTCCCTTAGTTCAAGTTGCTCTTTAATATCTTTAAGGCGAGCAAAAATGCCGTAGGGATAGGTGTATAACTGGTACTGCCGCACGATGTCTTCCTCCAAATACGGCATGGAAAACTGCCGCTGGACCTCGTTAAAAACTACCCGGGCGCCCCTCTCTTCCAGGTAATCGTAAAGGTCGGGAATTATCGGCGGCACACCAATATACGCTATGCGCAGCTTTTCTTTCTCTCCGGGCCTTTTTCTTGCTTCCTCTAAAAATTCCAGGAGTTCTTTTTGAAACTTTTTGGGGTCCTGATTAAAATCACTTGATGATACAAGCCACAGGTGATTTTCAAAACCCGTGACTTTTCCTTCGGCATACGTTAAATAATCAAGCTCCACCAAAAATTTTCTTATTTCATCCAACTGTTTTTTAACTTGAACCGTTTCCTCCCAGGTAGTCCCCAGAGCAGCAATTAATTTTTCTAACTGGTGGGCTAAAAGGTCGTAATCCCGGTCAAAGGGATAAGCAAAAGGTATAATTTCTTTTCCCACCAGCATTAGTGTTTCCATTAACGCATGGGTATTACTGCAATCCCCCTGGGTTACGGCAATAATCGTTCCAATTTCCGGATCATTCTTGGCAACGGTATACAGCCCCTTAATCCAGGCACAGATGTTTCTGGGGTAACCTTCTTCTTCCGCTTCTTCCACTAAAGCCTGAGGCGAGGGAGCGGTAATGAAAATATTATTCAAATCAACCGGCGTCTTGCCCGCCGCAAAAACCGCTTCTACCGGTATGGTTGTTGTTATGCCAACTTTCATCGCTCCACCTACTTTGTCCTCGGTTTTCCTACTAACATTCCTTTACCAATAGCGTATATATCGTCAATCACCATTTGAAAGCTGGGCTCCCGTCCTTCCTTTTCCCCTCTCCGTTTTAGCCGTTCCCTATGAAATTCCCGGATTTCGCTATCAAAGGGAAGATTTCCAAACTCTAAAATCCGCACCGCTCCGGTATCATCCCGTGCCGGCAGGATTTTCCCCAGGTTAAAACGACTGGGGGCAAAAGGCACATCGATAACCCCTGCGGCAAACGCCCGCTCAATTCCCGCAACCAAGTCCCCTTCTCCCAGTTCCAGAGTACGTTCCACAATGGCCCGGGCTTCTTTTTTCATCATTTCTTTTTCTAAAAGGTATTCCTCATTGACCATAAACCGCTGGTCTTTTAGCATATTGACAATCTGCCGGGTGGTTTTTAAACCCTGGGCATTGGCTTCTTTGGTGGGTACTCCCAAAGCTTCATGGGGTGTTTTAACAACAACCTTGTTAGCCTTGGCTAAAGCGGCAGCTACCGCTCCCCAGGCAATTACCGCAAAAGCCCGGGCTTCATCCTGCGGAAAACCACCCATCCACTGGTGAAATACGGTGGTTAAATCCACATCCTGAAAACCAAAGCGCTTTAAGTACTCCTCCGCCAGTTCCACCATCCCGTGTAAAGCCGCTACGTCCTGGTTTAAATTGCCGCACTGCCCGAGTCCCAGGGTAAAGCTTTTTACTCCCTGCTCGACGGCTAAGAGAAGCTCTAAAATATTAATGGCAATGGTAATGGACGGCGGTACCAAAGTACCGGTAAGGGGTCCAAACGATTCCCGGTTTATTAAAACCCCGTGTTCCGCATAGTAACCGATCAACCGGTCCACATACTGCCAGTCTTCAATAGATTTTCTCAACGGGACTTCCTTGGCATAGGGAATGTTGTAGGTAATACCTCCTCCTTCAAAGCTTGAAAAACCCCCGGCCAGGGTTATTTCTGCTAAAAGCCGGGCATCGGGAGTCCCGTGACGTACCTGCACCGGCACGTTAACCTCTTCAATTATCTTGCGGCAAGGATACACCCCGTAATTTACCGCCGGAAAGCCGTTTAACATTGAGCGACCTTCCGCCAGGCTTTCTTCGATACCCCGCTGGGCTTCCTGATAGCGGTTTTGCCTGGTGTAACTGTCAATGGTGGTGGGAAGAAAGTCCGCTTCCCCTTCTTTTTCTAAATATTTCAAAAGAGCTATATGCTCGTTTAATAAAGCAACCCCCGCCCGGGGTTGAATGGCAGTAATTCCTTCTTCCTTAACTTTTTTAAGCTTAACGGCAAAGTTTTTTTCCGGCGGTAAAGCTTTATGGTAGTTTATTCCATCTTCCAATGACACTTCCGCTCCCGTAGGCCAGGCAGCCAGAACTTCTTTCCGAGTTTGCAAAAACTTCTCCAGATCAATTTTCCCTTTCATTCCCCGTTGCCTCCCGCTTGTTTAAAGTTTTTTAACGGAATTTAATAGTTTTAAACCTGCTTCCCGATTATTTTCCGCCAGTAAGCCCGCAGCAAACAAGACATACTCGGTGTCTAAATAAAGTTCAGGTTTCTTGGGCTTTAAGATATGAGGACTATTTTCTTCAAAAAAACCCGCCGCTAAAACTTTTTCCGGTTCCTCGGCATAAACTAAAGGTCCTCCGGTTCCAACCAAAGCTTCTACCCCGGTTAAATCCTTACCGTACTGAACAAAACTTTTTCCGGCAGGAGTCCAGATTTCCTCCAATCTTCCCGCATGCCGATTCATTGCTGTTTTGACACAAATTCGGGTAAGCGCTTTTTCAATTTCCTTTTCCCGGGGGGTTTGGGGAAGATACGTCGGATTTCTATAAATTTTTTCCAGGTAACCGTTTAATTGCTCGGAAGTAATCCCAGAATTGTAAAATTCTTCTTGTCCGTATTCAACAACATTTTTCACCGTTCTCCTTAACCCCAAATCCCCTTCCACAGTTCTTTTAGCGTAGGGCTCCGGAAGTCCTTTTAAACTCACCCCCGACGAGGTGGGTAGCCCCTTTGCTACCGAATGTACATCGGTAGTAGCTCCTCCGACATCAATTAATATAAGCTCCCCGATTTTTTGGGCTAAAAGTTCCGCCCCTTTTAAAACCGCCAGGGGCGTTGGCATCATTACCTTGTCCACGATTTTTTCGGCTTTTTTTAACCCTTTGGCTTCAACTATTTTTTCTAAAAATATCTGGCGAATCAGGTTTTGGACCGGTTCAATGTTTAGGGTATTGAGGTCCGGTAAGACATTGGGAGCAATCCTGAAGTCTACCTTGCCTTCTAATATTCCGGCAACCTCGGTAGCCGCCGAGCGGTTGCCGGCAACCAAAATCGTGCCTTTAATTTTTAGCCGTGATAATTTCTTAGCATTTTCTAAAAGGTATTTTTTGTTCCCGCCGTCAGTTCCTCCGGCCAGCAAAATGATGTCCGGATTCAGGGCCAAAATTTCGTCCAAATCTTCCGGGGTAAGCTCATAGCTATAGGTCTTTTCTACCCGCGCCCCGGCGGTCAAAGCTGCCTTTTTTGCCGCCTCGGTGGTTAAATCCCGTACCAGCCCTACCGCCACCATCCTGAGTCCGCCGGCAGCCGAAGAAGAGGCAAGTTTTATATCATATTTCTCTTTAATTCCCTGCCGTGATAACTCTAAAAGGCAATCGTTTATCCCAAGGGTTACATCGGTTTCTACGGTAGTATAAGCTTTAGCCGAAGCTACAAGCTCCCCCCGTTCTAACTCCACCACTCGTCCTTTGGTATATGTACTGCCTATGTCCAAAAAAAGCCCTAACGTCACCTTAAAAGCCCCCTACATTAGCCCAAGGTCTTCTTTAAGGGCTTGTATTGCTTCTTCCGGCATCGTTCCCGGGGGAAATACCCGGTCAAATCCCATTGCTTTAAACTTTCTCTCTACTTCGGTAAAATCCTGTTTCCCCACCACTAAGTTACCTCCTACATACAGGAGAACATCATCCAGACCAGCTTCAATAAACTTTTCCTTGAGACCACGACAGTCAATTTCCCCGTGACCGTAAAGGGAAGAAACCAATACCGCTTTGGCATCGGTCTCCAAAGCAGCTTTCACAAATTCTTCCTGGCTCACCATTACCCCTAAATTGTGTACCTTAAAACCGGCATTGGTGAGGGCATACTCTAAAATTTTATTGCCAATAGCGTGAACATCAGCCCCAATCACCCCGAGCACTAAATTTACCTCTTTCATACTATTACCTCCAGGTCAATTTTTTGGACCTTATCTATGTTATAGCCTAAGTACAAGCTTCCAAGATTTTTTAGACTTTTTTCATCGCCGGTAACAAAAAACTGGACTTTTCCGCCATTCTCACCTAAAAGCTTGTTTTCCTCTAATTTTCGATAAACCTCCCGGGCAACATAGGCCGCCGGGTCAATTACCTGAATTTTGGGGTAAAGTTTCTGAATAGTTTCGGTTAAAAAAGGATAATGGGTACAACCCAGGACCACATCTCTAATTTCTTCTTCTACAAGTGGCTCAAAGTATTCCCGGGTAGCTTCTTCCACTTCTTTCCCCGAAACAATCCCCTTTTCAATCAAGGGCACATACCGGGGACAAGCTACCATATAAACTTCTTGAAACTTGTTAGTTTCCATAAGTTTTTTTTGATAAAGCCCACTTTTCACCGTCGCCTCGGTGGCCAGCACCCCGACCTTGGCTTTGGCCGGCATATTTTTCCTTAAGGGCTCCAGCATTCCTTCCATTAAAACCGGGTATTTTTCTTTTAAGATGGGTAAGGTTATGGCCGAACTGGTATTGCAGGCAAAGACTACCATCTTAACCCCTAACTTAAGAAAAAAGCGAATTATGGCATCGCCCAAAACTAATAATTCCTCTTTGGATTTCGAGCCGTAAGGTACATGAGCAGTATCTCCCAAATAGTAAAAGTTTTCTTGGGGGAGCAAATTTATTAATTCCTTTAGCACCGTTACTCCGCCAACTCCCGAATCAAATATTCCGATACCCAGTGATGCTTTGTCCAAAATGCTAAACCTCCTGTAAACGGTTAAAGTTTTACCAAAATATTATTCTGCCAGAACTGTTTCTTGATACCCTTCTTAATATTATCCCACACAAAAATCCTTTTTTCCATCTGCTACCCTTTTAAGAAAAACTCTATTTGGCAAAAAAGTCAAGGGATTTTAAGAAAAAAACCTTTTTTGGCCTAAAAGCCAAAAAAGGTTTGTGGTTAATTTTTTATTTTAATCATCGCCTCATTTTTCTCCACCGGTACCGTTAGGTCCATGTGACCTTTTAAGCTTTCCACTTTTTCCCCCTCAACCCGAAACTCTACTTTTTTTATCGTAGGAAATTGGCATAACGTGTCCACAATAGCATATACGGTTAACGCTTCCGCCGCCGATCCTCCCGGGTGGTTATCTATCACTTCCCGGCTGAGATCAACAATGCACAAGCCATCGGGTTTCACATTAATATCCCGTAAAACCGTACCGGAAGGAACCACCGGCTTTAAATTAGAAGTTTGGGGGCCGGCAAAAAGTTCGTTTAACGTTTCTCGCGCAATAGCTGGAACTTTGGCAATCATCCGCTTTTCCGGAACCAAATATTCGCCGGTTTCATCGGCAAAATATAAAACTACTTCAACCATCTCGCCTTTTTGACCTACTTCTACGCTTTCCTCTTTAACCTCGGTTTTATCCGGAACTACCGCTTTACGCTCAAAAATCTTATTCCACCAGCTGCAGCCGGCAACCCCACTTATTAAAAAAACCACCAAAATACCTGCCATAATTTTCCTGACCAAATTTTTTCACCTCCCGAAATAAACCTGTCCTGATGTATCACACTAATAAATAACTATTCGATAAAGGACAAGTTTATTACCGGAGGTAGATAAAATGGTAAAAAAACTTTTTTCTCTTGTTTTCCTTATGATATTTTTAACTCCCCTTACCGTTTTAGCCAACGAAAAAAATATCATTATCATTGAAACGCGGACCCGCCTCCTTTATCTTTTCCGGGAAGATAAGCTTGTAAAAAAATACCCGGTTGCCCTGGGTGACCTGAAAACTCCCACCCCGATTGGTTGCTTTAAAATCATCTTTATGCGCAAAAACTGGGGCAGCGGTTTTGGCAGCCGCTTTCTAGGTTTAAACGTACCCTGGGGTATGTACGGCATTCACGGGACCAACAAACCCGGTTCCATTGGCAGTTACGCCAGTCACGGCTGTATCCGGATGTTAAACCGGCATGTAGAAGAACTGTACGAAAAGGTTAACCTTCAAGATCAAGTAATTATTCTCGGTAATCCTTTTACCTATCAGGAAACCCCGTGGCGAACATTGGTTGTAGGTTCTAAAGGAAGTGATGTTCTTATTCTGCAGGAGCTTTTAAAGCTTAAAGGTTATTATTCCGGTCCCATCGACGGTATTTTTGGCCGAAAAATGGAAAAAGCCGTAGTGCAATTTCGTGCCGACCACGGCCTTCCCTCTGATAATCGGATAAACATGGAAATGTACAAACTTTTAAGGATCTATGATTAATTTAACTCAATTATATTGGGCTTAAAGCCCAGTTCCTTTAAAAGTTTTAAATAATCCTCGGAAGTTACTTCTTCCCACTTCTTGTTTAGAAGAGTTAATAAAACCCCTTCCATAACGTTGGTTCCAAAAGAGCGTCCGTTTAAAACCGGAGTGGTTGTAACTAACATTTTGGCCCCCCTGTTTTTTAACTCCTCCACATCTTCCCGGGTAGTAGTATTGGTTAAAATTATCTTGCCATCAATCCGCTCCGGTAAGTGTTTCTTTATATAGAGGTAATCCCCGGCAATAATATCCGCCCAGTGGTAATACCGGTCATTCTTGCTTTTCTTTTCTCTAACTTCCTGTTCCTTGCCCGTAGGATAAAGAATCTGAAACGGCAGCTTGGTAATAATGGGCAGCAGTATAGCCGCTAAGAAATTCAAAGTGCTGATTTTCCTAATAGGAATGGGAATTCCCAGGGCAAAAATTAAATCGCCAAAAATTACTTCCGCACCGGTTTCGACTAACGCTTCCGCCATACCGAAACGATCCACGCCGGAAACCAGCAGCACCTTGCTTTTAGGAGTGATAATTCCCATACGGGCAAGCTCCCGCACCACTTCCCGCTCTAAAGTATTTTTGAGGCCACTTCCATCCACCGCCGGAGTAATTTTAACCGCCTGCAAAAGCCGAAGCCCATCTTTTATAGCATACCGGCGTCCTCCGGCATAAAGATAGACATCTATCCCGCCAAGTCCAATAGCATCTACTTTGCCGTCCAACTCTTTTAAAACCTGCAACGCTTTATTATAATCCCCATCGGTACCCCGGCGCTCGATAATAAATTTTTCTCCCAAAAATTCCGCCTCGGTTGCTTTGTCTCGCTTGGAAGAACCCAGGCTTACGCTGACTACCCTTTTCACAGCATCCGCTCCTTTTTTCGGTCTTTATATAATTTTACCACCAAAAAAGGAGTTGTGCATTACTACCGAAAGCTTTTGCCAAGAGCAATACCTAAAAAAAATGCTCCCACCGATTCTGCCGGTAGTCTCTCCTGCCAGATAAGCTCGGGCAAAGGTAAATTTAAATAATGAACAAAAAAGGGAAGCCAGGCTAAAATCAGGGCAGGAAGCCCGAGAATTAAAAGGGTTACCCAATCAAAAGTTATTTTCGAAGTTTTGGATATCCGTTCCCATTCTAAAGAAAATCCCGCTAACATAAGTCCCATTCCCATTAAAAGCCGCACAGCCATGTAAACTGCGGTACTTTTGACGTTTAGTCTACCTAAAGCCCAGTTGAACATCAACAGTCCCAAAATTACCAAAGCTACACTTACCACTTCATACCACCTGGATTTTTTCATAGCTACCCTCCCCTACCGGTAAAGTAATTATCACCCACGTTCCTTTGCCCACTTCGCTTTTAATCATTAAATTTCCCAAGTGAAATTCCACTACCCTCTTGGTAAAAGGTAAACCCAGGCCGGTCCCCTTTTCCTTGGTAGTAAAGAAAGGCTGGCAAATTTTTTGCAAAATTTCCGGCGGTATACCGGGACCGCTATCGGCCACGGTTAAAACTATTTCCCGGCTTTTAACGTTGTAGTCCAGATAAATCTTAAGAACTCCACCCCCTTCCATTGCTTCTACGGCGTTTAATAAAACATTTAAGAGCGCTTGTTTTAAAAGGTTTCGGTCCCCCTTTAAATAAGGGGGGTAATGAAGAAAAGTCTCAATTTTCACCTTTTGTTTTCGAGCTTCTCTGTCAACAAGGGCCAATACTTCCACCACTAATTTTTGAAAATCAAAACGTTCTTTTTTAGCCCGGTAAGCTTTGTTTAAATTAAGAAAATCAGTAGTTAAGCGGTACAGCCGATTTATTTCCTCATCGAGCATTTTCAACTCGGGCCGCCCATCCTGACAAAGTTTTGATAAACCGGTTAACACCGTAAAGGCATTTTTTAATTCGTGGGTGAGTTCCGAAATAATTTCACCCGCCGCTGCTAACTGCAGGGTTTTGGCAGCTAACTCTTCTTTCTGCCTTTTGTCGGTTATGTCCTGGATAAATAAAAAAGCTCCGTCAATTTGTCCCAAATTATTTTGGATAATTCCCGTACAAACTTCCCCCAAACGCATTTCTCCCAGAACTTGAAAAGTTATCGTTTTTCTATAAACGGTATTTCCGGTTTTTAAAGTATGTACTAAAAATGATGACTTTTTCTCTTCCTCGGTTATAATATAGCTTTTGATAAACTCATCGTACTGTTTTCCCACAGCTTCTACAAAAGAAACCTTAAAAAACTCTTCCGCCGAGGGATTTATGTAGGTAATAGTTAAATCCCTGTCAACTAAAACAATCCCCGTTTGTGCATTTTCCAAAACGGCATTTAATTTTCGCTGCAAATCCCAGTTAGATTTTGTAAGGGCAAGAGTCCTCCGGTCGTTTAAAAAAACATAATGTAAACTATATCCTATTCCCACCAGGAGCACTAAAAATAACACCGTTCCGCTAAGCCTCAAAATTTCGCCAACCACTACCGATAAGTAATTTCGGTTTTGCTGGGTAAGAACAAAACCCACCAGCTCTTTCTTCACGTAAACCGGGTGGAGGTAAACATAGGCTTTCCCGTCGGCTAAGCTTAACTTACCAAAATAAGGATAGCGTTTTTTAATGATAATATCTTTAATTTCTCCGGTAAGTATCCCTCCGATTAATTCGCTATCTTTAGCTAATTTGCCATTTACATTGGCATAGCGAGCTATAATTTCCAAATTTGGACATTTTATAAAACTTATCATCATATCGGGAAAATGAGTTAAAATTAAATTTATTTCGTTTTGCTCAGAAATTTCCAAATCGTTAATATCCGTTAGGTCTTTTTCAATTTCCTTCGCCATATGTACCGCAACATAGGTTAAATTTTTTTTCGATAACTCCGGTATTTCCAGGTATAAAAAATAATACATGACCGTTCCCACTATCACTAATGGCAGCACTAACAAAAGGGTCAGGTAAAAATACCTGCCTTTAATACCCCTCACTCCCTGTTGGTAAAATTTTCTGATTATTTTTCACTATTCTCTTCTACATTAGTTTAATTTTTCCTGCTTTAGTTAAAAAAATAAACCGGGCCCTATAGAACCCGGTTTTTGTGCAATTTATGGTGCGCCCGGCAGGAATCGAACCTACGCACCCGGCTCCGGAGGCCGGCGCTCTATCCGCTGAGCTACGGGCGCATTTCTTTATTCCTCGCTCTTACTATTATACACATTTTTCGCTTGAAGGCAAGTTGTTAAGAAAGAAATTTTACTGTTATTTTTTTACTGACCGGTAGATCCAAACCCTCCCGTTCTTTGGCCTTCTGCCTGGTCATCCTCGGTCTTTAAATATTTTGTAAAAATCCCCTGGGCTATCCGTTCCCCTTTCCTGATCGTTACCGGTTCTTTCCCGGGGTTAAACAAAGGTACCATGATATGGCCTTCGTTTTCCGGATTATCGTAATAATCCGCATCTACTACCCCTACGCCGTTGGCGAGAATCAAGCCTTTTTTCACCGCAAGGCTACTTCTAATGTAAATGAGAAGCACTTCATCTTCGGGCATATAAGCTTTAACACCGGTAGGCACCAGTTTTACCTCACCCGGGTTTAAAACCACATCCTCCGCTGCTTCCAGATCATAACCGGCACTGGCTTTGGTCTTACGCCGGGGGATGTTGATTCCTTTGTCCTCAAAAAAACTTACAATCTTAAATCCGCGCATTGTCTCCTCCATATTCACCTGTTTAGTTTCTCCCTTTTTATAATTATAAAGGCTTTTCGTTTTTACAAAAACTTTTTAATTGTAAACATGGGGCTAGAGTTTGCCCTTTTTAAATAGGTTTTTATTTTTACTTATCTATCATTTAATTTTTGTAAAGCAAAATAATCATGAAACACAATGCCACCAAAAGAAAGATAGTCGCGAAAACTTTTTTCTAACTTCGATACAGCCGTAAATAATACTTGGTTGCTATTTTGAAAATATTTTACTTCAATCCCCACCCGCACCTTCTTACCATATTTTTCTCCTAAAGCTAATTCTTCCTTACAAACCACCGGTATTTCCTCGTAGTTTTCCCGGTAAGCCATTACCGAAATCCCCGCTACCAGCTCTAAAATATGTCCGGATAAATAGTTTTCCCTTCCCTGATAGGTTAGGCGAAAGGACTTCTCTCCCTCATCAAACCAAAAAGGTACCACCACTTCAAAGGAAAGCCCCGATCCGGAAAGTTTCTCTTTAACAAGCTTAAGAATATCTAAATATTCTACCGCTACTGCCTGCCAGTTTCTTTCCCAATCGGGCAGTAAGTAAGGCTCTATATCAAGCTGAATCCCGGCAAATTTTACCGGAAGTTTCTGATTTAAGTCGATAACTTTATCAATAAAAGCTAATACTTCCTCCTGGTTTTCTTTTAGTCCCCAGCTTGGTTCTCCCCCCAGGGCATAAACTTCTTTTTCCAATTTTTTAGCTTCCGTTAAAATTTTAGCCATTTGCTCGGAATTAATTTTGGGCGGTATTTGCAGGTACAACGTTTTTATTTTATATTCCGTTAATATTTCCCAAAAGTCTTGCTCTTTCGTCAATGAAATATCCCATGTCCACACCCCTCGGGGCAGTACTTTAATAGGAAAAATAAAAACAATAAAAAGCAAAGCCACTGTTAAAGTAAGGACTCCCAGCAAAAAATACCGACGCATATTCATATCATCTCTCCTTAATGCCAAAAAAGGCCTGCATGGTTTGCAGGCCATCTTTTACACTATTTATCATAGTGGAGGGGGACCGTACCATACAAAAGTAACAGTTATTAAGTGTTTCAGTAAAAATTTTTTTGATTTTATTTTATCCCTTTAATATTTTACTACAAATATGTACCTTTTTAGTTATTTACCCAAAAAACTGTCGACAGTTGGCACTAACAATAATGACAGTGCTTTTTCTGCGATAACGCCAATTAAACAGATTCTCAACGCATCTTTGTTTGATAGACTGCCGGATTTTTACCCCCAATTTCTTTTTCGGTAATATTTTGAATTTCTAAGTTTGCATTATTTATAAAGTAGTCTATGTTTTCTTTAAGCAAATTTACTATCTTTCTATCAACGATTTCTTTTGCTGTCATATCGGTTAAAATTTCTAAAGCATCTTTCGTATTTAAAGCATCCCGGTAAGGGCGTTTCTCCGTTAAAGCTACCCACTTGTCCGCCACGGCAATAATTCTTGAAGGAACACATAACTGCTCGCCGGAAGCTTTAAAAGGATAGCCCTGTCCGTTTGGCTGCTCGTGGTGGTATCCTGCCCACCGAGCTATATCTTCAAAGCCTGAAACTTTGTTTAGCAAATGGTACGAAAAGTAGGGATGAGCTTTTATTATTGCAAATTCGCTTTCAGTTAAAGGCCCGTTTTTTTCGAGAATTTTATTTGGAACACCAAGTTTTCCTATGTCATGGACGAGCCCTGCTATTTCTATCAACGCTCTTTGTTCTGTAAGTCCGGCAGTTTCAGCAAGCTGGCCGCTTAAAACGGCAACATTTAAGGAGTGCGTTTTGGTGAAATGGCTTTTAGCGTCAATTATGTAAGCAAAAGGTACTGACAAAAGTTTTAATTCCTTTTCGCCGGCCATAATTTTTGTTTTTGGCCTTAATTCCGAAAGCCTTTCCTCGATATAGTAATGGCTAAGGTCTATCCAGAAGCTTTCCTGCTTCGAAAGTTCTAAAAATGCTTCTACGATTAAATCGTTAAAAAGAATTTTAGTATTTTTACTAAAGTAACGTTCGATTTCTCTACGTTGCAATAAAGCCAATTTTCTAGGAGCAAGAAGTAACTCAATCTGGTCAGCAGCAAAGATAATTTGACTTAAAAGAGAAACAGTTTTGTACCGATCTTCCAATGGATAATCCATAAACCTTCGGTGGTGAAGCTTAATTACTTCGGCTACCTCCCGAAAAAAAGGCACATCTTTTAAAAGTTCATAGCCCAATTCAGCATGTTTGGAATCGTATTTATCGAGTAAAGATATATCGTCTAGATTCATCAATCTTGCTCCTGCACCTAAATCGTGGAGGTAAGCTGCCCAAAACAGTGTTTCGTAATCTTTCGCTGGAAGCTTTAGCTTATTCCCGATAGATGCAGCAATATATGCTACCCTTTCATGGTGATGTGCAAAATCGCCTTTAGTAAACTCCAAAGCCTTTGTTAATGCAACTACTACGTCAGTCAAATCGACTGTGTACATTAAGTTTCCACTCCTATTGTCAGTATTGAAAAATTAATCATAAACCGCTCTTCAGGCTTTATACTTGAACAGCAAAAAATCCAGAAAAAGGTTAACTTCTTCTATAGCTTCATCAGGTAATTGGTAAATTTTTTTAATTACATCATTATAAGGATTTTCTTCTTCCACAAGCCCGGCAAGGTATTCGAGACTCACTTTTAATTCCTTTGCTATTTTCCAAAGAATTTCGATACTTGGTTCCCGTTCATGGATTTCATACTTGTTTAATGCCCAATAAGAAATCCCTACCAGCTCAGCTAGTTCTCTACTCTTAATTTTTCTTTTCTTTCGAATTAACCTGATTCTGTTCTTAACGGCCAAAGAAAATCACCCATATCACCAGTCCTAGAAGAACAAGTTTTCTAATTAACGCAAAATTTTTTAGAAAAATTCAACATTCAACAGTTCAGCATCTAAAGTACTTTGGTGAATTCTTCGCTCTTCTTCAGAATTATAAAGCGCTTTAATTTTACTCAATAATTCCCCTTGTTCCTTACCTTCCAAGTGTTCTTCAATAACTCTCAACCCTTGAATAACATTATTTAGCCTTTGAGCAATAATATCTTGAAATTGAAAATTAATAACTCCTCGAGAAATTACTTCTTCTAAATCCTTTAAAGCTGTATCAGCCTTAGAAAAAATGTCACTGACCTTCTGGCCCCACTCCCGGCTTATCTTCCCGCTTTCCTTAATCTTTTCATTGGCAGCTCTCAATTGACTTAAAAAATAGTTTTCAAGTTCTTCTAAGCTTCCACTTAATTCTTCCACTTTTCCCTTAAAAGTTTTATTATGCTCCGCTAAGTTTCCAATAGCCTCAGACGTTTGACTTACCAAACCTTGGATCTCTTTGGCTACAACAGCAAAATTTCGACCGGCAGCTCCCAGACGGGCAGCTTCTATCGAAGCATTTAACGCTACTACCCTGGTTTTTCGGTTAATTTTTTCTAAAATCTCTACCAATGCTGCCTGCTCCTCTTTATCCCATAATTGAAAGACATCGTTAATCTTTGTAACTAACTGGCGAATATAATCCTCCACTTCCTGCAGTACTCTAGCATTTTCCTCTACCACTTCATTAATTGCCGCAATACTTTTTCGATTTAGCTCCAATACCTCCAGCATAGAACTGGCAATTAAATCTTTGCTATTTTTTAGCACAGTCATGCTGTTTTCTACAGATTGAACTATTTCTAATACCGCACTTTCACTTGTTTTTATCACTTTTTCAATTTGTTTTTCCAAAATCAAAAGTACTTCTATCAACTCAATCATCCAAATTCCTCTTTTCCAACTTGCCTCAAAGGCAAAAAATTTCATTGGTGGTTAATTATTTGATTATTCAATGCTGGCTAATTATTTAATTGTTTATATAAGTCAATATTTTAATTTAAATATTGACTCTTAATCCAAAAGTGTTAGTCTAAGAAAAGATAAGTTATAATTTTTTGCAGACCTTGTTTTTTTGAAAACTTAAGAAAAGGAGAATGGCGTTACTGATATGAGAAAAGAACAAAAGGGTCAAGATCCATATTTTGAAAAATTTTTGATTTGGGCCCTGGAAGAGAATTTGAATAAAAGAACAATTGAAGGATACTGGAGGGCTTGGAAAATCTGGAAAGAGTTCTTGTGGGAAAGAGGTATAGACGTTGAAAAAGCAAATGTAGTCGATGCCCAGGAATTTTATTATTCTTTGCTCAAAAAAAATGAAATCTCCACCGCCAACTACAGGTTGGTACTCCTGGGCAAGATATACGAAGTTATTGGCCTGAAAAAAGATTTATGGAAAAAAGTGAAGGCAGCAGTAGTTCCTGTTCAACAGCCAAAGTCTTTAAGTGATTTTGAACGTAAAAGACTTTTAACGATCTGCGATGCGCTGAAATTAAAAGACCGAGTTATAATTTATCTTGGGCTTCTAGCAGGACTTAGGGTATCAGAAATGGCTGAATTAAAATGGGATAATATCAAAGATAAAAAATTACAGGTTATAGGTAAGATGGGACGGGTTCGGGAAGTGCCACTGCACCCGCTTTTAAGGGATACCTTAAATGAGTTAAAAAGAAAGTCCAAATATGAGTATGTTCTTCCTGGTTGGAAGGGCAAACCGATGAATCCGTCATCTATTTACAAAAGGGTGAAAGCGGCAGGAGAACTTGCAGGAATAGAAAACCTGCATCCTCACCAGCTTAGGCATACTTTCGCCAAAAACCTGATTAAAAGCGGGGCCAGCCTGGATAAAGTAGCCAAGTTGCTTGGACACTTTAAATCTGACGGTTCCGTGTCACTGCAAACTGTGGCAAGATATACTGTTTCAACTACCGAAGAATTAGCAGAGTACATCGATTTGCTTTAAAAAATACCTTATAACTGAAATGCAAATTAAATTAATTACCAATAAAATGGTTACATAAAGATAAAAAGAGCCTTAATGTCAAGCTTTCCAACAATCTTTATGATGTGTTTTATTTTACTTTTTTTACTCTATCATACTAAAGAAACAGGAATTAGCATCATTTGACAAATTTTAAAATTTTTATTGACTTTTCATTCAATTTTTTTAATACTTAGATGTAGGTAAACTCGTTAAAAAGCAACAATGCAAATTAAATGGGCTAAGGTCGTAAGGCTATGTCAGCCAACTGCTGAAAAGTTAAAGGAAATGATAAAAAAGTTAGAAACATCCTTAACGGTAGAAAGGTGTTTGTTTTATAAAACTGAAGTATAAATGAGCGAAGAAAAAGATATTAAAACATAAAAAAA
>NZ_BDJL01000141.1:0-217 GCF_001950325.1 Carboxydothermus islandicus | reverse complement strand
TAAAAAAGTTAGAAACATCCTTAACGGTAGAAAGGTGTTTGTTTTATAAAACTGAAGTATAAATGAGCGAAGAAAAAGATATTAAAACATAAAAAAGTCCCCTTCCAGTATTTTTTTTTTCTTATATAAACAATTAAATAATTAGCCAGCATTGAATAATCAAATAATTAACCACCAATGAAATTTTTTGCCTTTGAGGCAAGTTGGAAAAGAGGAA
>NZ_BDJL01000140.1 GCF_001950325.1 Carboxydothermus islandicus | reverse complement strand
CCCGCGGATTTTTCCGCGCCTTTTTGGTAAGAAGCATTGCTAAGTTAGTGGCTAAATCTCCGTGGGCTTTTTCTTTGGGTTTTTCCAGTTCAAAAGCAAACTCGTCCGAAGGGTCCAAATCCCCCGCTTTCACCGCCGCTTTTCTTAGATTTTCCGCAATCTCCCCCGTAATTCTCTGTAAAAGATACCCCACTTTCAAGCCTCCTTGACCTCGATAGACAAAAAGTTGTCGGAAACCTTT
>NZ_BDJL01000139.1 GCF_001950325.1 Carboxydothermus islandicus | reverse complement strand
ATTGCAAAAAAGCTAAATGCATAGAAGCTTGTCCGGAAAATGCGCTTTTTTATGACGAAGAAGGCAGAGTAGTTTGTTCGGAAGAAAAGTGCACCGGCTGTGGGCTTTGTGAAAAAGCCTGCCCGTTTCATGCTATCAGGGTGATTGACCGCTGTATAAAATGCGATTTATGCAAAGGTGTCTCTGATTTTCCGGTATGTGTTACCTCCTGTCCCGTTGGCGCACTAACGGTAAAGGAAAT
>NZ_BDJL01000138.1 GCF_001950325.1 Carboxydothermus islandicus | reverse complement strand
ACATGGCTCGCACTGGATAATCGTCCCTGCCTTTGTTCCGCTCTTTCTCCAACTGTCTCATAAGTTCTTCATCCGGCATATATTCCAATACAAGTCGCAGCCGCTCTAAATCTCCTAATTCTTCGATTTCTTCCCACCCAAAAATGCTGATTTGTGGTATAATAGCCATAACAGGTGTAACCTCCTTGGTTATTTATTGGTTTGGTTACTAATATTTTACCATCAGGAGGTTCACCTGTTA
>NZ_BDJL01000137.1 GCF_001950325.1 Carboxydothermus islandicus | reverse complement strand
ACCATGAAGCTTTTCCCCCATGGTCTGACTCCCTGCCTCTTTCCCTACAGGTATTCGGAGTTTAACTGGGTTCGGTAAGCGGTGAAGCCCCCTAGCCCAATCAGTGCTCTACCCCCTGTAACTATCAGCAGAGGCTAGGCCTATACCTATTTCGGGGAGAACCAGCTATCTCCGGGTTCGATTGGCATTTCACCCCTACCCACAGCTCATCCGCCGCCTTTTCAACGACGGTCGGTTCGGG
>NZ_BDJL01000136.1 GCF_001950325.1 Carboxydothermus islandicus | reverse complement strand
GATCTTAATCTTTTCCGGGGACACTGCGGTAAAGTCAGCAATAAACTTGAAAATTTCCTGCTGGACCGGATGGTCTATTTTTTCGTAACCGCTTAAGGGATAGCCGGAAGCTTTGGCTAAGGCTAACATGCCCGCATGTTTGCCTGAACAGTTGTTATAGAGGGGTGATGGCTCTATTCCTTCCTGTTTAAGCCATAAGGCGGTTTGCCGGTCAAAAGGCTCATGGGTGCCGCAGCTTAGATAACCCTCGTCAAGGCCAATTTTTTGTAAAATTCCTGCTACCGTTTGGGTATGCTCTACGGTTCCGCTATGGGAGGCA
>NZ_BDJL01000135.1 GCF_001950325.1 Carboxydothermus islandicus | reverse complement strand
CCGGTGCATCGCCACCGCTGGTTAAAACCCCAATGGAGTTCATAAGCTTACGCCTCCCTCGACAATGCCGCTCCCTATAGAGCGGTACCGCTGAAATCGTTTTCGTAACAGCTCCTCTACGGGAGTTTCTTTTAAGATTTGCAGATTTTTAACAACTTCTTCTTTAACCGCCTTTAATGTTTCCGCTGGATTCCGGTGTGCTCCTCCTAACGGCTCGGGGATAATGCCATCTATTAAACCA
>NZ_BDJL01000134.1 GCF_001950325.1 Carboxydothermus islandicus | reverse complement strand
TACTACTGTTTCTACCGCTTCTTTTAATTTCCCGGAAAACAGGTCGGGCCGTGAGAGCTTGGCAAAGGCTAAAGCTCCATTTTTCAGGGGTACGGCAAAAACCGGCACCCCGCAGCCGTCAATGCCGATCTTAATCTTTTCCGGGGACACTGCGGTAAAGTCAGCAATAAACTTGAAAATTTCCTGCTGGACCGGATGGTCTATTTTTTCGTAACCGCTTAAGGGATAGCCGGAAGCTTTGGCTAA
>NZ_BDJL01000133.1 GCF_001950325.1 Carboxydothermus islandicus | reverse complement strand
TTCGCAGCTTGCCACGTCCTTCTTCGGCCTCTGGCGCCTAGGCATCCACCGTACGCCCTTACTAACTTGACCTTCTCTTTTTCTCCAACCTCTGTGCAGTTTTCAAAGAACAGATTCCTTGGTCGGAAATAACGGCAAGCGGTTTGTTTCTCCTTAGAAAGGAGGTGATCCAGCCGCACCTTCCGATACGGCTACCTTGTTACGACTTCACCCCAATCACCGGTCCCACCTTCGGCAGCTC
>NZ_BDJL01000132.1:257538-257857 GCF_001950325.1 Carboxydothermus islandicus | reverse complement strand
AAAAACGCCCTCTCAAACTGTTAAATTTTAACTCTTATGTATCTTTTTGTGCTGGCAATGGCCAATATTTTTTCTGCATTTTTCTTTGCCGTTTTATGCATTTTTATATTGCCAAACACAATATAACAAGAGTTAGAATTAATATTCTTATTTTCATTTGATTTTTCCTCCTTAACTTTTGTTTAAAAGTTTTAAAGGTTTTAACCTTGAATCTAAGCCCACTTTGATTAAAAGGATTTTGTCACAGGTTAGTTTAACTTACCTTATAAGGTTGATATTTCCAACTCCTAACCAATATAGCCTTATAAACAAACAAAAA
>NZ_BDJL01000132.1:232424-257496 GCF_001950325.1 Carboxydothermus islandicus | reverse complement strand
TATACTTCACTTTTTTTTTTTTTTTTTGTCAAGACAATTTTAAAAATTTTTTGTAGATAGGCCAGAGAATCGTTCACAATATTTTTTTAAGCTAAAACAGGCATTGAAAAAGGTGGGTATCCCTCGGGTATTATTAAAGTGGGAAACTTTTAAAAACCAAAAAGGAGGGACACCCACCTAATGAAATTATACCAAAAACTTAAAGCATCAGGTAATCCCCAAGCTCCTGTTCAGTTAATTCTTTCCCTTTTGGAAAAATATTCTGTTCCTGAGGTTGCCAATATTATTGGAGTTTCTTCTCGTTGGGTTTATAAAATCCGGCAACGTTTCTTAGAATCCAATGGTTCCATTGCTGCTTGTATCTTGAAAAAGGGTCCAAAAAAGCCTATGCCTAATCGTACTCCTGAAAACATTGAAAATTTTGTCGTGGATTTAGCTAAAGCCACCAATTTCGACCCTCGCCGCTTGGCTGTTCCTTTGTCTTCTCTTTATAAGATTAATCTTTCTCCCTATACTATTCGCAATATCTTACGTCGTTATAAGATAAAAACCCGTAAAGTTAAAACTTTCTCCGGGCAAAAACGTTTGGCCTTTGATTTCTCAGCTTTTGAACCGCTTCAGTTTTGGCAAATCGATTCTAACCATATTGCCGACCAATCGGCTTTGCCTTTTGATGCTTATGCTGCAATTTTCCGCAATAAGTTGCCTAAATACCAGTTTACTGCTATTGATGTTAAATCCCGGCTCCGTTTTATTGCTTTTGCCAACGAACTTACTTTTAAAAATGGCCTTTCTTTTATGCTTCTCGTGGCCTTTTGGTTAAGAGCTTTTGGGATTAATCAGCCTCTCTTCTTCCAAACTGATAATGGGGAAGAGTTTGGTGGCCACCCTACTTCCAGAAAAAAGTCTATTATGCAAAAGTTTATCTTTGAGCCTTTGAATATTTCTTTGTTAAATATTCCTCCTGGTCAAAAACAATTTAATTCTTTCGTTGAGCGTTCTCACCGTTCTGTTGATGAAGAGTTTTACTCTATCAATCTTTCTAAGTTTACTTCCCGTTCTGCCTTCTTAAATATGGCTCAGAATTGGCTCCTTTACTTTAATTACCGTAGACCCCACTTCGGCAAAAATATGAGTGGTAATACTCCGATGACTATTTTGAAAAAATTCCTTAAACCCATCAATCCTGCTATCGGCGCTTTCCCTGTTGTTTTATTAGATCGTTTTTCCCATTTTCTTAATTACCTCTGGTATATTTCTACTTTGCCTTGGGATTATTTACCCCGTAATTTAAAGCTTTTGAACGAAACTATGGCCTATTACCATACCGCAAAGTCAAAAAGCAGTTCGTATTCTTCTTTTGTAATTTCCCTTACCTGCTGATAGTCGTTTAAGAGTTCGGCTATACAGAAACTCTTATCAAGAACGGTTTTGGTTTTCCCCATTATAAAACCTCTGGTCTGGTATCGTTCAAGTTATTCCTCAAAGGTTTCTTTGCCGTCGGATAACATATAAAGTTTCTATAAAGTTTTCTTGCTTCGGGTGATAGCACCAAAAAACACCTCCTAAAAACTTAACCTGCATTTTTCTGACTGATTTTCAGCCGTAAAATGCAGGTTTTGATGTGCTTTTTTTATTCGCTTTCGGGTAAAAATGCAAAGTTAGAACGTATTATCTTGCACTTTTATTTTTACAAATCAAAGTTGGGAACCTTTTTTTAAGTCGGCCGGGGCAAGGTTTATCGTTATCCTGGCGATGGGAAAATCAAACCCGGAATTTTTTATCGCCGACTTTACCCGCTCCCGGGCTTCCTTGACCGCCGTATCGGGAAGGCCCACTACCTCCATCCCCGGAAGCCCGCGGTTTATATCCACCTCCACCTCTACTATTTCTCCGTTAATGCCGTTTAAGGCAACCGTATGAACTTTGGAAAGCATCTATCTTCTCCTTTGGCCATTTTTGTTTCTTATTCGGCATATTTCCTAAAATTCCTCTAAAAAGAAAAAAGCCTGCTTGAAAAAGCAGGACGTTAAGTATTTGTTACAAAATGAAAATGAATAAGTTAAAACAGATATTCCAATAAATAGATTCTTAGTTATTAATATATTCCTTCTAGAATAATTTCCCCGGTATTTGCATTTATCTGCAAACTCCCACCTTTGACTATATATTTTCCGTTTTTATCAAAAACAGCATCTTCTGGAACATTAAATTTATAATCGACACGGTATTTTAAAACATCTTCTTTAACTTTACTCGTGTGGTTTTCTCCAACCATTAGCTTAATATTATACTCTTTAATTTCTTTATCGGGGTATTTGGTTTTTAAAAAATTTTTTAATATGTCTAGCGCTTCATTTTTACTTATTTTGGGATTTAATTGCTCTACCTTATTATTACCATAACCACAAGTATAGCTACACACTTTACCGCTTCTGGAATCAACCATTATGTTAACATATACTGGTAATTCTACATTTTCATCTACTGCTTTCCAGATAAAATAGTAATCACTTTTTGAAACCCTATTAAAATAATTTTGTTCAACTAACACCATATTATATTTATTGAATGCTCGAAAATGTTTTTGAGCAAATTCCAATGCTTCTTTTTTGGCATTTTCCATAGATATTTCCGGTTTATTACTATCGAAACAGTATGCCGCTTCATCAATAAAGCCTATTATTTCATAATCTAAATCCGGGTCAATTTGTATATATTTTGCTTCGCCATTTATTTCAGTTTTAACCTCAATTTTAGTTTTTGAATCCTCATTTTCTAAATTAGTTAAAACAATTTTTGGAACTTCGGTTCCAGTAAAATCCTTTACTTTATTTTTTAATTTTTTAAAATCTAATTTTACCAAAACGTTTTTATCAATTTGTACACTTTTATCAACAATAATGCCCAAATCCTTCATTTCAATAAGTTTATCTTCATAACTGGTAAAAACCTGACCTGCAATTGCTCTTATTTCATCTTTAAATAAAAATAAATTAATCAATAGCATCATTGATATTAGTATAATTATTTTCGCCCGATTCACCTAATATCACCATCCTAAATTAATTTGTATAACCAGCTTTTGCAGGTGCTAACGTAACCCCATAAGGAGTAATAAATGCACCCTGCCCATTACCATAATTACGAAAGAGTTGAAACCATCCGAGGTTTTATTTTTGTTATAATATTTGTTATAATAATCTTTATACACAAACATTATTTCCTATGATTCCCTGAAATATCGGCAATTTGGTTTGGCTATAAATACATTCTCGCTAAAAACTTCCTTTTTCCGTTTTTTTGCGTATAATTAAATATAAGAAATAAAATGATAAAAGGATAATTAAGATGTTTGGCATTATGTAAAAATAATATTTCATCGAAATTGATGTATCGATACTATCAATTTCAAGAAACTTTTTATATTTAATCCAAAAGTAAATCAAAGGTATTTGAACTATTATTTGAATAATATTTATTGCTATACTGATTTTTTTATAAAACCTTTTTAAATTGCTTAAAATTATTCCAATTGTTCCCAAAATTATTGCAATAACACCCCACAATTTTAATAATAGTTCATTTAAACCAAAAAACTGAAAATAATATAGTAAACCTAATAAAAACATTAGACTAAAATTGATAAATAATATTTTTCTAATATTCATAGAACCCTCCTCTTTTTACGGTTTTATATAAGGAAATAACCATTCACTTAAATAAAAAAGCGACGGGTGGGCAGCAGCAAAAATTAGTTTTCAATAACTGCATAATCTGCTTAAAGAAAAAATGAGCAAAAGCCGACAAATTGGTTTTACTTTATTCTCTCTTAAAAAGATGATTAATTCCGGCAACCTTTTCGACTGCCAGGACAAAGGCTATTCCCTTCCCAGGTTTGTTTAAATCGGTCTCATTTACTATAGCTTCCAATACCCTCTTAGTTTTTTGGCGTTCAATTAAAGTTAGAACGATTTCTTTTTCCGGCTCTATGGTAATACCAAATAACTTAGCGTGCTCATGAATTCCCGTTCCCCGGCCGGATATTATCGTTCCACCTTCCGCACCGGCCCTTTTTGAAGATTCAACTACTTTTTCCGCATCACCTTTATTAACTATAGTTATGATTAAATCATATAAAATCTCTCCGTTATTTTCCATTTCAATCCTCCCAAAACTTTTTTTCTTAGTTTCAGCAGGTATGCACATATGGCAAATACCCGCTACTTCCTGTACATCAATGATAAGAGCTATTCCTTGCCCCGGTTTATTCAGTTGGGCACTTGAAATAATAGTTTGAAAAACGGTATCTAATTCCTCTTCGCGAATTAAAGTAAAAATTATCTCTTTTTCCGCCTCAACTGGAATGCCAAAAAAAGTCATCCTTTCATGAATTCCTATACCCTTTCCCATTATAGTAGTTGCACCGTCGGCCCCAGATTCCTTAGAAGCCTTAACTACTTTTCTTGCTACACCATAATTAACAATGGCTATTATAAGTTTACATTTATTTAAGATTTTACTCATCCTTGCTCTCCTTTCTAGTAAAGAGCAATCCTAAAAGCAAAACTGTTAAAATTGGTGAAAGAGCTACCAAGGAAATCATCCCAAATCCTTCTATCAACGGATTTCGTCCTTCTATAGACGAAGCAACACCTAACGCTACAGCCGAGATAAAAGTTACGGTCATAGGTCCGGTGGCCACTCCTCCAGAATCAAAAGCAATTGCGATAAATTCGGGTGTAGAGTAATGCATAATTATAAAAGCGGTTAAATAGCCTGGGATGATAAAATACCATAGAGGGATTCCATAGATAATTCGCCCCATCGCTAAAGCAATCGAGATAGCAACTCCCAAAGATAAAGTATAGAGCATTATTTGTTTTGGGATATAACCTCCCGAAGCCTTTTCTACTTCATAAGTCAGCACACGTACGGCAGGCTCGGCAAATGTAGCTACAAAACCCAAAATAAAACCTATTGGTATCAATACCCAATTGTGTTCTAAACTCCCTAAAGCTACTCCTAATGTTTTGCCAACGGGAAAAAAGCTAACATAAACTCCCTGTAAAAAAATAACTAAGCCAAGAAACGTCAAAACCAAACCCTTAAAAATATTTAAGACTTTATATTTTGGAAATTTTAACAGCCAAAATTGAAATATTAAAAACATAATCACAAGAGGTAAAATAGCTATAAACACTTCTAATATAACATGGCTAAATCCAGAAAATATCTGAATTTCTTTCATCGAAAAATCACCCCAAGCAACAATACTGCTAAAATAGGTCCAACAGAAGCTAAGGCTATGAGTCCAAAGCCATCGGAGGATGCACTTTTACCTCCTAAAACCGAAGCAACCCCTATCCCTAAAGCAATAATGAACGGTACTGTTACCGGGCCTGTGGTTACACCACCAGCATCAAAAGAAATTGCTAAAAATTCAGCCGGTGTAAAAAACGCCAGAATAAAAACAAGACCATAAGCTACAATTAAAAGATGTTTCATGGGAATACCCAGTATAATCCGCAATATAGCCAAACCCACAAAAATCGCCACACCCAGAGCTACAGCACTAATTAAAAGGTTTTTGGAAATAACTCCTTTCGAAACGATATCTATTTGAGTAGTTAAAACTCGAACATCTGGTTCGGCCACTGTCACCACAAAACCCAGCAAAAATCCAAAGAGAATTACAACCCACGCTTTACCTGTTTTGGGTAGGGCTGCACCTATCGTTTCTCCCAATGGTAGTAAACCTATTTGTACGCCAAGGGAAAAAAGAATTAAACCAATAGTAACCATTATAACACCAATCAAAAATTGTATTATAATATCAATTGAAGATCGAAGTATAGCTTGAAGAGTAATGATGACGACGGTTACAGGTAAAACGGCATAAATTACTTCAAATAAAATGTTTTTAATCTTTTGCATGCCTTCTCCTTTCTGTCACACACCTTGTAATTTTTATCTAACCTGTTTTCTAATTTAATTCTACGATTATAAACCGTATTCCTCTACCGAATTAACAATCTATGCGTATTTAAACTTAAGCAATCAACCTGTTGGGAATAACATTTTTACGGGCAGTAACAGCGTTCGTTCCTTTTTGTTTCTTATTCGGCATATTTCAAAAAATTCCTTTAAAAAGAAAAAAACCTGCTTAAAAGCAGGAATGTTTGCGCTAAGTAACCGAACTGTTTGGGTAAAGCAGTCCTCGCTGGATTAACTTTTCCTTCACTGTAGGGAAATAGTCGAGATTGGTATGGGGCAAAAACATGCTGCCGACAAATTTATTCATAAAAGCCTGGCTGGCATTGAGCTCGAAGTAGGTAATGTTACGCGCAATCTCTTCCGCCTCGACCCGTTTCTGCTTGGATAAAAGCACCAGTCTGGCACCTTCTCCGGATGAGTTACCCAGACGCACCATCCTGTCCCGGGGTAAGTCGGGATACAAACCAATGGTAATAGCAGATTCCAGGTGTAGATACTGGCCAAAGCCTCCGGCAACATAAAAACGTTCGATGTCGGAAAGGTCGCAACCTACGCTTTCCAACAAAAGTTCCAGAGCTGCATTAACCGCCCCTTTGGTTCGTAGTAAATTATTTATATCCGCCTGGGTTATCACGATATCCTGCCCAGTAGCCGATTCCTCAGCAGGCACCACCACGAACCGATCCCGCCCGTCCTTGAATCGCCCCGACCGGTCGATGATGCCCGCAAGCAATAGCTCTGCCAGGCAGTCAACCAAGCCAGAGCCACAAATACCTACCGGGGGAACCCCATCTATGGTAGTGTAATATACCTTACCTGTGTCCGGATCAATCCTAACACTATCCACCGCCCCCGGTTCGGCTCGCATACCGTTTTTCGCTACACCCCCCTCTAATGCCGGTCCAGCGGCACCAGCACATCCCACCAGCCAGTCCCGGTTACCCATAATAATTTCCCCATTGGTACCAATGTCTACAAATAAAGAAAGCTCAGGTGAAAGGTGCAAACCACTGACCAGTACCCCAGCAACTACATCCCCTCCTACATAACTGCCTACAGAAGGCAGGCAGTAAACCGGCGCCAGTGGATTAATCTGCAATCCCAGCTGGCCAGCGGGTATAATTCCCGGGCTATTTACCGTCGGGATATACGGTGCCTTACAAATACGGGAAGGATCCAATCCCAAAAAAAGATGAACCATGGTAGTGTTGGCGCCTACAGCAACGGCACTAATTTCGCGGGCTTCCACATTATGTTTCTTTATAAGTTGTTTAATTAATTTATTTAAAGTATCAAGGATAGCCCTTTGTAATTGCTCCAGACCATCCGGTGTGCTGCCCAGGTATATACGGGTAAGAATATCTTCTCCAAAGAAAATCTGGCCGTTATAATCCGCTGCCGTGCCCATGATTTGCCCGTTTTGCATGTTTACCAGGTAAACCACTACAGTGGTGGTACCTATATCCACCGCCAGGCCATAATGGCGATTAGTGGTATTTCCCGGTTCGAGGTCCATTAAAATCAAAGTCCCCGAAGCTTCCTCTCCCAATGTAACCGTTACCCGCCACCCGGCCTCCAGTAAAACACCAGGAACACGGCGCATTACCGTTAACGGTACCGTTACCGGTCCCAGTATTTTCCGTAACGCCGCAACCAGGCGGTCAACATCAGCCTGGTTGTCATTCAGGCTTGGTTCCCCAAGCTCTATATAAATTTTCCTGGTCAGGGGCTCTAAAATTAAATCTCCCCTGTTAACTCCTTCTACGAGAATTACCCCCTTATCGGTCAACACTTACACCTCGCTTTTTCTGTTGCTTTGACTGCTAAAATTATATCACAACCATCTTTTGGGAATATTTAATTTTTTTTATTTCAATTATCAGGGTTTCTTATGTATAACTCAATTAGAAAATCCTGTCCGTTATGAATACGTATGATTTCAGCAAAAAAGCTCCCATTAGGGGAGCTTTTAAATATTATTCATCGTCCGCCACCAGTTTACTATCCTGCATAAGATATTTATTAGCGGCAGTTTTAAAAGATCTTCCTGATGTTTTATAATTTCCTTTTGCTTTTCGATTTCTTCTAAAAGCTCTTTTTCCCGCTTTTCCAGCGCTTCCTTTTCGTTTAAAAGAAATCCTAAGTCGAGGGAGTAGCGCTCCAACTCTTGTCTTAATTTCTTTTCTTTTTTCTGCCAGTTTTCCTCCGCTTTTTTTAACTGCTCCTGTACCTCAATTACTTCCTTTTCAAGCTTAGCTACCTTTTCTTCAAAGGTATTTTTAAGTTCAAAAAGTTTTTTTCGGTTTTCTTTATCTTTTTCCCGGTAGGCATTTAACTTTTGAAACATATTTACAACAGAGTTTTCTAATTTTTCTTTAATCACCAGTAGTTCTTCTTTATCCCGGATTACCCGCTGATAGCGAGCATGCCAGAGCCGGCACTGGTATAAGATACTATCGGCTTTTCTTCTTAGCTTTTCATTTTCCCGGCTCATCCGGAGTAATTCTTCCCGCCGTAATGCCAAAAGAAAATCTTTTTCCGCAATTTTTTCCGAAAGCTCATTAATTTCTTCTTGACTTTTTCTTTGCAAAAACTGGACCGCTGCTGCTTGCTCTAAAGCTTCCCGGGCCTGTGCTAAAACTTCGGCACTAACTTTACTTTTTTTATCGGTATAAAATATTCTTAACTTTTTAATGACATCCATATATTTCAGCGAAGCCTGAGCGTATACTTTTTTTAGTTTCAGGTCCAATTTATAATAACCGTAACCGTTTTGCTCAAAAAAAGGATACTTTTTTAAAATTTTTAAAACTTTTTCCGGTGAAGTATCCATTCTTTTAGCTAATTCCTCCAGCCTCAATTCCTCTATCATAAGTTCTCTGGCAATTTTTTCCCGCAATAAAAAATCACTTTCATTTATTAACCAGTAGGTCAAAGCCCAGGAACCATCATCTAACTGCACAAACCGACTGTCCCGGCTTAATTGCTGAACTTTTTTATTTTTTTTGTCCTTTAAAGTATATTTTTGCGGCTTTTTACTGATTAGAACCTGTTTAAAAAAAGAATCGTTCTCCCGAATCCCCTCTTTGCGCACCGCCCAGAAGCCTTCATCATTCTGGTAAAAACAGGGATTTTGCTTTAGACAGTTACGGGTTTTCTCCAGAACTTCCTTATACGAAAATTCCTTTAACATTTTTGCCCGGACATATCCTACCAGCTCTTCTTCCGACATACAGGGAAAATAACACAGTACCGTTTTTAAAATATCGGTTAATGAGTTTAAGTTTTTGGCAAGGCGCAATACTACCACCTCAGATCTTATTTTGATGGTAGTATTATTCAATTTTCTGGCATTTTTTTCCTGCCGCGAAAATTGTTTGTTATAAAAAAACCTTTCGTCAAGATAAAACAAATTTAAAACAGGTCCCGGTAAAATTTTTCGATATCCTTTAAGCTTCGGCATAAAAATATCTTATCAATAAAAGGTTTGTATTCATGAATTACACAGTCGGTTTTACTTGTTTCTTCCATGGTTAAAGGGGTTAACCAAAAGATTTTTTTCACCTTTGTTTTAATTTCCTTTAAATATTCCGCACCGGAATCCTGCCAGTTATTTTTTGCATCCCCCAAAATTATCAATACTTTTTGCCTGTTTAAAAGCTTTGGTTTATTTTGCAAAAATTCCAAAAAAGCTCTCCTGTAATCGGAAAAGCCTGTATAACTTAACTTTTCCTTTTCCAAAGCTTCAATAAATTCCCGGTAAGGCAAATTTAAAAGGCCGGTGACATCGGTTACTTTATCCACAAATAAGAATAAATTAATTTTTTGAAACCGTGCAGCAATATGATAGGTAAATTTTAAAAAGAAGCTGGAGTAATCTGCCATGGAACCACTTATATCCAGTAAAAGAATAATTTCCGCCGGCTTTAATTTATACCGGTGATAAGCTATTTGTGTGGGAATTCCGCCGGTTTTTAGTGTTAACCGTAAAGTGTATGGACCATTAAAAACACCACGCCTTGCCAATTTCTTACGGTAACTTTTTTTCCAGGCTAAATTTTGAGCAATTTTTTTAAGGTAACTATCCAATACCGCTTTTTCAAGTGGATCGATTGCTAAAAGATCTTTTTCAGTCAGGTCAAGGGTTGTTTGAAGGGGCTTGGTTTTAAAACTTTGTTTTTTATTTTTATAAAGATATACTAAATATTTTTCTAACTCTTCTTCAGTTAGTTTACGCACATCAATTCCAAATTCTTTTTCAATTTTATAAAGATTTTCATACCAGTTTATTTTCCTTTTAACGTTAGCTAAAAACTCTTTAATCTCCGCTGACCAATTTTCCTGACTATCTAAAAGCTTTTTTATAGCTTTTTCGTCATTAATGCGAAGTAAAAAATATAAGCTTTCCTCATTACCAATTTGCCCCGAAGGTAGGCCTAAATCCCCCGTATCATCACCCTTATCTTTTAAAGTTGGTAAATTTAAGTTATAATCTTCAATTAGAAGGTAGGAAAAAACGTCGTCCAAAATTTTTTGCTGTTCGGGGGTTTTGGCCAGGGTAATTTTAACAATATTCTTGAAGTTTTGTATCGTTAACGGTTGTTCTACAGTGCTGATGGCGTTAAAAAAGTCTATGGTTTCGGCAAGAGAGCAGGTAATCCCCTGACGCCGCAGATAATTAATAAAATCAAGTAAAGGTTCCATCATGTCAATCACCTTTTTAGGGGGGAAAATTATGCCGTTTAAAAATCCCGAAGATATAGCTTCTCGCTTAAGTAAAGTGGGTTATTTTAGCGATAAGCAAATTGCAACCGCAATTTATTTAGCCTACAACTTAGAAAAACCGCTTTTAATTGAAGGCCCGGCAGGCGTAGGCAAAACCGAAATCGCCCTTGCAGTTAGTCAAGCTTTAAAGGTACCGCTCTTAAGGCTTCAGTGTTATCCAGGATTGGATGAAGCTAAAGCCTTATATGAATGGAATTACCAGAAGCAGCTTTTGTTTTTGCAAACGGTTAAAAATAACTGGCAAGAAGTAAAAAAAGATTTATACAGTGAAGAATTTCTCCTACCCCGCCCCCTTTTAAAAGCTCTAATGTCTGCAACTAAAACCGTTTTACTTATCGATGAAATCGATAAAAGCGACGAAGAGTTTGAAAGTTTCCTTTTAGAAACTTTAGCTGAATATGCCATAACCATTCCGGAATTGGGTAGGATAAAAGCCAAAAATCCACCGTTTATAATCATTACCAGCAATAACTCCCGGGAGCTTTCCGATGCCCTGAGGCGTCGTTGCCTTTATCTTTACCTTGACTATCCCGCCCGGGAGCGGGAAGTTGAAATCATTTTAAACAAAGTTCCGGGAATTGATGCCAAACTTGCAGGTCAAATTGTGGATTTTGCCAACCGTTTAAGAACCCGGGATTTAAAAAAGAAACCAAGCATTGCCGAAACGGTAGAAATGGCCAAAACTATAAAATTATTAAATTTAACCTCATTAAATCCCGAAGTGTTGGATACCACCTTAGGCGTGTTAGTTAAACACTGGGAAGATTTAAAATATGTAAAAGAAAAAGAGCTGCCCAATTACAGGCTGTAATTGGGCGCTTCTTTTGTAATGGTTACATCATGAGGGTGGCTTTCTCTAAGACCTGCCTGGGTAATTTTGATAAATTTTGTTTTGGTTTTTAATTCATAAATATTGCGAACCCCACAGTATCCCATTCCTGCCCGAAGTCCACCAATTAATTGAAAGATAGTTTCGGAAACAGGCCCCTTAAAGGGAACTCTTCCCTCTACTCCTTCCGGTACCAACTTTTGCTCGTTTTCTTGGAAATATCTATCCTTACTTCCCTCTTTCATCGCGCCTAAAGAGCCCATTCCTCGGTAAACTTTATAGCTCCGCCCTTGCCAGATTTCAATTTCCCCGGGGCTTTCTTCGGTTCCAGCTAACAAACTACCTAACATAACTGTATCAGCACCCGCGGCTAACGCCTTGGTGATATCTCCGGAATATTTAATCCCTCCATCGGCAATAATGGGTACATCATACTTCATGGCAACTTCAGCACAATCAAGAATGGCTGTAATTTGCGGAACCCCAATCCCCGCCACTACCCGGGTAGTACAAATTGACCCTGGACCAATGCCCACCTTTACCGCATCGGCACCGGCTTTGATTAAATCTTCGGTAGCTTCAGCAGTGGCCACATTTCCGGCTACCAGTTCAACCTCCGGATAGCTGCTTTTAATTTTATATACCGCGTCCAACACACCCCGGGAGTGACCGTGCGCAGTATCCACCACAATCGCATCGACTTTAGCCTCAACTAAAGCCTTTACCCTGTCCATCATGTCGCGACTAACCCCGACCGCCGCTGCAACCCGCAACCTTCCCTTTTCGTCTTTGGCGGCATTGGGATATTTCCGGGTTTTTTCAATATCTTTAATCGTAATTAAACCTTTTAAATGGAAATTTTCATCTACTAAAGGTAACTTTTCTATTTTATGCTTTTGCAGTATTTTTTCCGCCTCTTTTAAACTCGTCCCTACCGGTGCGGTAATTAAATTATCTTTAGTCATGACATCAGCAATTTTTTTGCTGTAATCCGATTCAAAGCGTAAGTCTCTATTGGTTATAATTCCTACTAACTTTCCTTCTACGGTAATGGGTACTCCTGAAATATGGTACCGTTCCATTATTTCCAAAGCATCTCTAATTAAATGCTCCGGGGACAACGATATTGGGTCAGCAATAATTCCATGTTCGGACCGTTTAACTTTATCCACTTCCATTGCTTGCTCTTCAATAGACATATTTTTATGTATGACCCCAATCCCTCCTTCCCGGGCCATGGCAATAGCCATTCGCGCTTCGGTTACCGTATCCATACCTGCACTAACTATGGGAATATTTAATTTGATCTTTTTCGTAAAACGCGTAGTAGTATCCACATCTCTGGGTAACACTTCCGATTTTGCAGGAATCAAAAGTACATCATCAAAAGTTAATCCTTCCTTTACTATTTTTGACTCCATTCTTATTCCTCCTTTTTCATTATTTTATCAATTTTGCAATATTTATACTTATAACCCAATAATTGTTCGAATAATTATTTCAATTTGACAAAAAATATAATTGGAGGTGGTGACAGTGGTGAAATCACCCCTGGAAAAACTTAAATATGAGGTTGCCGGAGAATTGGGCATTGGCACCGATGACACCACCTACAGACAAAACTTAGAAAAAATGAAAATCGAAGCCGCCAGGGAAATCGGTATTTATGACCAAGTGAAAGACGGCTACTGGGGTGAAGTTCCATCCCGGGAATGCGGCCGGGTTGGGGGACGGCTTGGTGGAAAAATTGGCGGTAATATGGTAAAAAAATTAATTGCCTTGGCCGAACAGCAAATACAACAGAAGTGGTAGCTATTTACCACTTCTTTTTTGTATTTCCATAGATAATAACTCTAACAACTCATCAACCATATGGGGAAGAGGCAGGTCCCCAATTCCCGGAAATAAATAATTTTCTCGAGCTAAAGGCAGTAAAACTTTTTTAATATTGGACAAGGAAAGAGCTTTTGCCATTTCCGGTGTAATCTCCCCAAGCATCCCGTAGGGAAAAGCAATTCCTATCGGACCCAAGATGATATCCACCCGGGACAAATTATAAATAAGGGCAGATTCGCCCGTTGCCCCCTCATTTGCCCCCGCCTTTAACATGCTGTAAGTAGCGTGACTGTTGGTTCCAATAGCGATTATTTCAATCTCCTGGCCAAAAGCTTTACGTAACCTTTCAATAATGTACTTCCCAATGCCTCCGCCCTGACCATCAATTACAGCAATTCTCATACTTCCCTCCTGTACTGCAAATATTCTCCGATTCTTTTTCCTGCTTCGGTAAGTTTATCCTCGTCCGCCACCAGGGCAATCCGAACGTACCCTTCGCCAAGGTCACCAAATCCGATACCCGGAGTTACTGCTACACCAGTATTGGCGAGAAGATCGAAAGAAAATTTTCTTGAATCATTTATTCCATCAGGAAGCTGGGCCCAGACAAACATAGTAGCTAAAGGAGGTTTTACTTGCCAGCCATACTGAGATAAAATTTTAATTAAAACATTTCTCCTTTTTTCATAAGTCTTAACTAAATCCGGAATAATAACATCCCGAAGCCTAATCGCTTCTAAAGCCGCTTTTTGTAAAGGCTTAAAAACACCGTAATCAATGTTTGATTTTAATATTGTTAAAGCGGAAATAACCTTTTGATTACCAGCAGCAAAACCTACCCTCATTCCCGCTAAATTAAATGATTTTGATACGGAACAAAATTCAACTGCAACGTCAATTGCTCCCGGAATTTCTAAAAGACTAATACTTTTTGTCTCATCAAAAGTTAATTCTCCATACGCCAAATCATTAACCAAGATAAAACCATATTTTTTGGCATAAAATACAAGTTTTTCGAAAAATTCGTAATTGGCCAAGGCAGTCAAAGGGTTATTAGGGTAGTTAAGAAAAATAATTTTTACCGTTTTTAAAACATCATGCGGAATCTTTTTGATATCCAAAAGATAATTATCTTCCTCCAATAAAGGGTAATAATAAATCTTCGCTCCCGCAAGTTTTGCTGCCGCTTCATAGATGGGATAACCAGGGTTAGGGACTAAGACTAAATCATCCGGATTTAATAAAGCAAGGGGTAAGTGGGCTAAACCTTCTTGTGATCCCAGCAGTACAATGGTTTCATCAATTTTTAAATTAACTCCATACTTTTTTTGATACCAGTCAATTAAACCTTCTCTTAATTCCTCTAAGCCTGGATTTAAGGTATATCCATAGTTTTGGACATTATGGACCTCTTGGGCTAATACTTCAATTACCTTAGGGTGTGGCGGTAAATCGGGACTTCCGATGCTTAAATTTATCACGTCGCGCTCTTTAGATACTTTTTTAATCCGCATCGATAATTCATCAAAAATACCGGTTGAAAATTTCATCCCCCACCCACCTTTTAATTTTTAAAATTAATATAACACTTCTTTTAAAACTCTATCAATATTTTGGTAAAATATTTTTTCAACCTCACCGGGTAAAAACCCAGCCCTCAATAACGCTTCCTTTAAATTTTGGTACTTGGTACAATCTTCCAATCCTCCAACTCTTTTTTCCATTCCATCAAAATCAGAACCTATTGCCAGTACATTAACCCCTGCAATTTCAGCAACGTGGATAAAATGGGCTACCAACTTTTCCAAGGTGGGAAATTCGGCAGATATAAAGTCCGGGACAAAACTGATTCCAATTACCCCACCTTTTGCCGCTAAAGCTTTTATTTGCCGGTCACTAAGATTACGGGGATGGTCGCACAGGCTTCGGCAGTTGGCATGGGAGACAATAAAAGGTTTTTCCGATAAATCTATTAAATCCCAAAATCCGGGTTCAGCAAGATGAGCGGCATCTATCAAAATTTTTTTTTCGTTTAATTCCCGCACCACTTTCCGACCAAAAGTAGTAAGGCCTTGGGGGTTATTCTCTAAAACACCGTCGGCAATTAAATTTTTATAATTCCAGGTAAGGGTAAGAGAGGCTACCCCCAGTTGCTTCAATTGTTCAATTTTTAAAAGATTATCTATTACTTCTCCCCCTTCCACACTTAAGTAAAATGAAGTTTTCTCTTGGTTAAACATGCTATTTAAGTAATTTTGATAAAAATTATAGATCCGGATAAATCTTTCCCAGGCTCTATCAGGTTTAAATTTTTCTTCAATGTAAATAGCTAAAAATGGTATAACATCTGCATTTTTTATATTTTTCCAGTTGGTTTGAGCCTCTGGATCAATTTCCTTAAAAAAATTTAAACCCCTATTATAGTAAAATACTAAAGAATCCAGATGACAGTCGATAATCACCTTCATTTCACTCTCCTTAGAAAGAATAAATGCCTGTCTATCGTCAAGATAAACAGGCATTTCACTTAAAACTTTTTAACGGGGCTGAACGATTAATTTTATGGCAGTCCGTTCTTCACCGTCGATAACGATGTCGGTGAAGGCAGGGATGCAAACCAGATCCAAGCCGCTGGGCGCTACATAACCACGGGCAATCGCCACAGCTTTTACCGCTTGATTAATCGCCCCTGCGCCAATAGCTTGTAACTCCGCGCTGCCTCTTTCCCGGATAACCCCAGCTAAAGCACCGGCTACCGAATTTGGATTAGACTTTGCTGAAACTTTCAACACTTCCATTAGCAAACCTCCTTAGCTTGTATATTTTACTATATCTGGTATATCAATATATTCGCTATTTTAGGGAAATTTCCTTTTTTATTTTTAAATTTTTTTTAAATTTTTACTATGAATTTCCTCGTTACTCCCTTTCAATATACTGAATACGGGTTATGTTTTCTGCTTTACCGTCCTCAGTCAGGGAAACCAAAATTCCGGAAACTATATAGGGACCGCTGGCACTTTCAAATCTTTGGGGCATTTGTGTTAAAAACTTTTGGAGTACCAAATTAGTTTTAACTCCAATCACCGAATTTAACGGCCCACTCATCCCCACGTCGGTAATATAAGCAGTTCCCCCGGGTAAAATCCGTTCATCGGCCGTTGGCACATGCGTGTGGGTGCCAAAAACTAATGAAACCCTCCCATCCAAATACCAACCAAGGGCTATTTTCTCCGAAGTGGCTTCGGCATGAAAGTCGACAATTATGTAATCAACAGCTTGCAGTTCTAAAAGTATTTCGTCCATTTTGCGAAAGGGACAGTCCAACTCGGCCATAAATACCCGCCCCATTAAGTTAACTACCGCAACATTTTTACCTTTAACCCTAAAAATACCATACCCCTGTCCGGGGGTACCGGGAGGATAATTGGCCGGACGAATAATGCGCGCATCACCAATTATAGTAAATATTTCTTTTTTATCCCAGGTATGGTTTCCCATCGTTAAAACGTTAATTCCTGCTGCAAATAGTTCCTGAGCAATTTCCGGAGTTAAACCATTTCCTCCCGCCGCATTTTCCCCATTGGCAATAATAAAATCTACTACGTGCTTTTCCATTATCCTGGGAATAACCTCTTTAACCCCGCGACGTCCCACCCGTCCTACTATATCCCCGAGTATTAAAATATTCAACGCCCTATCCTCCGTTTCTAATTGGCTATCACAACTCTTCCTTCCTCGCGGAAAGCAAAGACCGTTTTATAAAAACTTCGTTTGGTATTTTCTAAAAGTAAACTTAATTGATGTTCGTCAATTTCGATAAAATCAAGCACATCGTTAAATTCATCGGTAAGGTAATTAAAACCCAACCCTTTTCCCACCTGAACTGCAAAACTTAATTCCCCTAAATGAAAGGTATTTAGGTCCCGGAAAACTTCTATCATAACATAGTTTTCCAGTAAGTTGTATTTTATCTCCAACGTATATTTTTCCATCTTTTTTAAGTCTAAATAACTTTTCCATAAATACTCGGTCTTTTTAAGCCTCTGAGTAAGATCTTTCAGACTTTCAATAAAGTATTTTAACTTAACTTGCCTGGCATCGGAATCTATTTGGATCGCCGCCAGCTCAGGATGTAAAAGAAAGATCGATGTGAGAAGATTTACAATTGTTTCATTTTTAACGGATTTAACTGGATTTTTCATCGCTATCTCACCCACCATAACTTAATTTTACCACAAAACCCTTTTTTCCTTCTATAATTAAAAACGACCCCTGCGGGTCGTTTTTTTGCCTATTTTGCATAATCGACTGCCCTGGTTTCCCGAATAACGGTAACCTTTATTTGCCCGGGGTATTCTACCTCTTCTTCAATTTTCTTAGCAATCTCCCGAGCTAATCGAACGGAAGCCAGGTCATCTATCTTTTCAGGTTTTACCAGGATTCTTATTTCCCGGCCAGCCTGGATAGCATAAGATTTCTCCACGCCTTCAAACTCATTAGCAATTCCTTCTAACTTTTCGAGCCGTTTAAGATATGCTTCCAAAGTTTCACGCCTTGCTCCAGGCCTTGCTGCAGAAATGGCATCGGCAGCTTGCACAAGTACTGCTTCCACTGTTTTTGGTTCTTCATCACCATGATGGGTAGCAATAGCATGTAAAACTTCCGGATGCTCGCGGTATTTTTTAGCAAGCTCAACCCCAATTTCCACATGGGATCCTTCCACTTCGTGATCAACCGCTTTCCCGATATCGTGCAAAAGCCCTGCTCGTTTTGCTAAATTAACATCAGCTCCCAGCTCAGCAGCCATTAAGCCTGCCAGGTGGGCAACCTCAATAGAATGCTTTAAAATATTTTGTCCGTAACTTGTTCTAAATTTTAACCTGCCAAGTAGTTTAATAATCTCGGGATGTAAACCGTGAACGTTAACCTCAAAAGCTGCTTGTTCACCAGCTTCCCTTATATCTTGCTCTACTTCTCTGGTAGCTCTTTCCACCATTTCCTCAATCCGTGCCGGGTGAATTCGCCCATCCTGGATTAATTTTTCCAGGGCTCGTCGGGCAATTTCCCGGCGGATTGGGTCAAAACCGGAAAGAATTACAGCTTCAGGAGTATCATCAATAATTAAATCAACACCCGTTAAAGATTCAAAAGTCCTGATGTTTCGACCTTCCCGCCCTATTATTCTACCTTTCATCTCATCATTGGGGAGGGCAACAACCGTAACGGTGGTTTCGGCCGCATGATCAGCAGCACATCTTTGAATTGCCAAAGTGATAATTTCCCGGGCTCTTTTCTCGGCCTCTTCTTTGGCCTTTGTTTCAATTTCCTTTATTAATAAGGCCATTTCTTGTTGAACTTCTTCTTCTACTTGTTTTAGAAGAAGCTCCCTTGCTTCTTCGGTTGAAAGTCCCGAGATCCGTTCTAACTCCGCCAATTCTTTTTGCAGCGTTTCCTCTAAACTTTGCCGCAAGTTCTCTATTTCCTGCTCCTTTTTGGCTAACTGCTCTTCTTTCCGCTCAAAACTTTCTATTTTTCGATCCAAGGTTTCTTCCTTGGAAAGAAGCCTGCGCTCTAAACGTTGCAATTCCTGGCGTCTTTCCCGGTGTTCTCTTTCTACTTCATTTTTCATTTTTAAAATTTCTTCTTTTGCTTCTAAAACAGCTTCTCGTTTTTTGGCCTCAGCGGCTTTTGTTGCTTCGTCAATTATTTTTTGAGCTTGAGCTTCAGCGGAACCGATGGCTGCTTCAGCTATGTTTTTCCTTAAAACATAACCTGCGGCAACCCCAACCCCAATCCCAGCAACAGCAATAATTAGGTCGGTTATTAAATTCAATTTTTCACCTCCTTACTATTGGATAGCTAATAAAAAAAACCGAGTTTCTACTCGGCTGAAATAGAATAAGAAACCTACCAACAGGCCAAAACCAATCGGCAGGTCCCATTCTACTTTCACCTATCCATATTTTACCCGTTATCCTTATCATCTGTCAAGAAAACTGCCTTACGCGCCACCGCCGGCGAAAAACCACGTCCCACCAAAAACCGGTAATATTTACCATAATCCATTGGGTCAAGCTGTTTATACTTCTTTAATAAAATTTCTTTTGCTTTATTCACTTCCTCCTCTTCGTCTACCGGCAAATTATTTAAATGTTCCAAATCTAATCCTTTTTGCAAAAGCTTAAATTTTATTTTGTTTATTCCGTATCTTAAAGCCTTTTCACTTAAAAGGTAATTTTCCAAGTACCGTCTGTCATCTAAATAACCGATAGCAGTAAGCTTGGAAATCACCTCTTCAATTTCTTCATTGGGAAACCCATTTCTTGAAAGATACTGGCGCACTTCTGCCGTAGTCCGCAGGGCACGGGAAAGGTAGTTTAAGGCTTTTTGGTAAGCCCGACTACTCAAAATTACTCCTCAAACTCCTCGGAATTTTTTAAACTTGGCGATTCTGGAGAGTTTAATACTTGCTCCCGGATTTTTTGCTCAATTTCTCTGTAAATTTCCGGATTCTGCCGTAAAAACTCTTTGGCATTTTCCCGGCCCTGGCCCAAGCGCTCATCATTATAGGAATACCACGACCCTACCTTTTGGATAATTTTTAACTCAACAGCAACATCCAACAAACTTCCTTCCTTGGAAATCCCTTCTCCGTACATAATATCAAAATCCGCCTGCTTAAAAGGAGGCGCTACTTTGTTTTTCACAATTTTTACCCGCGTGCGGCTGCCGATAATATCATTTCCTTGTTTTATGACATCTACCTTTCGAACATCCATGCGAATTGACGCATAAAATTTCAAGGCCCGTCCCCCGGGAGTAGTTTCCGGGTTTCCAAACATAACCCCAACTTTTTCCCGCATTTGGTTAATAAATATTGCCACCGTTTTTGATTTACTTATAGCCCCGGTAAGCTTTCTTAAAGCTTGAGACATAAGGCGGGCTTGCAAACCGACATGGGCATCACCCATTTCTCCTTCAATCTCTGCCCGCGGAACTAAAGCAGCTACCGAATCAATGACAATTACGTCAATCGCACCGCTTCTTACCAAGCTTTCAGCTATCTCTAAAGCCTGTTCGCCGGTATCGGGCTGGGAGACTAAAAGATTTTCAATGTCAACCCCTAACTTTTGGGCATAAACCGGATCTAACGCATGTTCCGCATCAATAAACGCTGCAATACCGCCCATCTTCTGCGCTTCCGCTATAATATGCAAAGCTACGGTAGTTTTTCCGGAAGATTCGGGGCCAAAAATTTCAACCACCCGGCCCCGGGGAACTCCACCTACCCCTAAGGCTAAATCCAGAGCCAGAGAACCGGTAGGAATTACTTCCACCTGAAATTTTCCGGTGTTTTCACCCAGGCGCATAATGGAGCCTTTTCCAAACTGCTTTTCAATTTGGGAAATGGTAAGCTCTAAAGCTTTTAGTTTATCATTCATGAAAGCTCCCTCCATAAAACATTTGTTCGTGTTTATTATAACTTTTCGCCGGTTTAATTGTCAAAACAATTTTGAATTAAAAGTTTTAATGCTTCCTCGACCGTTTGCGTTCTAATTTTCTGCCTATCACCGTTAAATTGATATTTAAAAGCTTTAACTTCCCTGACGGTCGCAATACCAATATATACCAGGCCAACGGGTTTATCCGGTGTACCCCCAGAAGGCCCGGCAATTCCCGTAATACCCGCTCCTACCGTTGTTTTAAGCTTATTTTTTATTCCCAATGCTAAGCCTTGAGCAACTTCGGGGCTTACCGCACCTTTTTTAAGTAAAAGGTCTTTATCTATGTCGGTTAAGATTTCTTTAGCTTCATTGGCATAAACTACTGCCCCTCCAAAATAATATTTAGAACTTCCGGGAACAGCAGTAATTACCGCTCCTAAAAGCCCGCCGGTGCATGATTCCGCCGTTGCCAAAGTTAAGTTTTTGGCGATAAACAACCGCTGCACTTCTTGTGCCAGAGAAATTAAAGCATTATCAATCATTTATAAACTCTCCTTTTAAATCGTATACATCATAATCGGTGATTAAAACATTAATAATCTGCCCTTTTTTTAACCGTTTTTCCGCTTTAATTTCAATTATTCCGTCAATTTCGGGGGCATCCATATAGGTTCGACCAAGGTAAAGGTTCTCTCCCCTTATCTTTTTTTCCACAATGGCAGGAATCTTTTTACCCACCAAACCTTTGTTTAAGTTAAGGGAAATTTCTTGCTGTACCTCCATTAACTTCTCATAACGTTGCTCCTTAACTTTTTTCGGTATTTGGTCCTTCATTTTTGCTGCCGGGGTACCTTTTTCGCGATAATAAGGAAAAGCCCCGAGACGATTAAATTTAAACTTTTTAACAAAATCCAAAAGATAGTTAAACTGTTCTTCCGTTTCTCCCGGAAAACCAACTATAAAGGTAGTCCTTATAGTTATATCCGGTATTTCTTTTCGGAGCTTTTCTAAGGTTGATATAATTTCTTCACTACTTCCCTTTCTTCCCATTTTCTTTAAAATTTCGGGATGAATATGCTGTAACGGTACATCGACATACTTAATTACCCTGGGATTTTCTTTAATCTCGTTAATTAATTCGGGAGTAATTTTATCGGGGTAAAGATACATCAACCTTACCCAAAAATTTCCTTTAATTTTGGCAATTTTTCTTAAAAGTTCAACTAATTTAAACTCCCCATAGAGATCAATACCGTACGCGGTGGTATCCTGAGCTACCAAAATGATTTCTTTAATTCCCTGCTTTAGGGTATCTCTTATTTCTTCTAAAATATCGTTAAGAGGCCTGCTGGTGTATTTACCCCGAATTGCAGGAATAGTACAGTAGGTGCAACGGTTATCACAGCCATCGGCAATCTTGATATAACGATAGACCTCATTGATTTTGGCACGCGGTTTTTTTTCCAAGTTTAAAAATCCCGGCTCGCTTAAAACTAATTTGTTATTTTCCCCAAAATCAGCTAAAAGTTTATCAAGGTTATTAATTTCCCGGGGAGTAAAAAATAGGTCAACCTCCGGTAAATGCTTTGCTAACTCTTTACCTTCCCTTTGGACCAAACAACCGGCAACCAGGATTTTTTGTCCGGGTTTTTTCAGGTGAACAAGATTTAAAATTTCTTCAACACTTTCTTCAACAGCGGCGGAAATAAAACCACAGGTGTTTACAATTAATAAATCGCATTCTTCCGGATTTAAAGAGCGCACATACCCTTTACTTTCCAGGATTCCCATTATTACTTCACTATCCGCTTGATTTTTGGTACAGCCCAGGGAAAGGATAAAATATTTCAATTTCTTTCACCTCTTACCCTTAATATGTTTCCTTAACTACCTGGCCCATCTTTCCAGGTGTTCCGTAGGTTACTCCATTTACCGTTACCACTACCGCTCCGGCATTGCCAAATTTTATATTAACGGGTTTGGTCGAAATAAATTGTTTTTCGGCGGGAGGATTTAGTTTACCCGTAAAGACAACCTTATCTTCTTCTTTAACTTCTAACCAGCAAGGCCCGTAAACGGCCCTAACAATAATCGTTTTTTCAAAGCTTTTCACCGGCAGTACTCTTTGGCTTTGTTTTTGATAAACTTTACCGGGAACTGGAGGTTTTATAGTCTTAGGAGGTTCTTTGGTTATTCTGCCGCTTATAAAAGTATAAAAGAAGCTACTGGTTATAATAAGAAAGAACAACGTAATAAAGACAGTTTTTAATGGTAGAAAAAAATTTTTTTCTCTATAAATAGCCTTACCTTTTTTTGTCTGCTCCGAGGTAAATTGCTCTGTATTTTCCACGATTGTTGGCAAATCTTCGGGTCCGATCGTTACTCCTAAAAAGCGGGCATAGCTTTGTAAAAAAGGTTTAATATAAGCTTTTCCCGGAAGTTCATCAAACCTTTCCTCTTCCAAAGCTTGTAGATATTTACTGCGGATCTTAATCTCTTCTTCCACCTGTTTAAGGGTTAAACCTAATTGCTCCCGGCGTTTTCTTAATTTTTCTCCAATCATTTTTCTTTCCCTCCTGCCACTTCCCTCCAAAATTCCCTTACTTTTGCGGTTAATTCATCAATATCTTTTCCGGAAATAACCTTTTTTATATTTTGTAAATAGGCCCTGGATTTTTTATAAAGAGGGTCGTAATAGTCAAGAAGCAAGGTCTTCGTAAAATCATAAAATCTTCGCCTTCTTAAATCTTCTACAAGCTTTTCCACCTTTGCTCTGCCCAAATAGGGGGTAATACTTTGCAAAGCTTTTATAAACAATTCAATATCAATTTTTTCCGCATTATATTCAAACATGAGGTTTTCAATGCGTTTTTCTTCCGGTAATTCTAACAGTACTACCGGTGCTTCCTGCATCTTTCTAAACAATCCTCTGGGAATAAACAGTTTACCGATCTTTTGGCTTTCTCCTTCCGTTAAAAAAGGAATTCCCTGCAAATCCTTTAAAACTTCGTATAACTTCGATTCAAAAAATTTTTGAGTGGGCTGGGGCTCAAGCCCCAAATGTCCAAAAACCGAACCCCGGTGACTGGCAAGCCTTTCCAGGTTTAAAACCGGCAATCCTTCCAGTTGCAAGTTTTCTAAAATTTTTGTTTTCCCAACCCCGGTCATACCGTAAAGAACAACGGGATGAATATCTTCAACAGTTTCAAAGAATTTAACTACTTCTTTGCGGTAACTTCTATAACCCCCCTCTAAACGGTAAACATAGATATCAACCATCCGCAGGAGTTCTGCCAAAACAAGACTTCTTAAGCCTCCCCGCCAGCAATAAATAACGACATCTCCCTGTTCTTTATACTTAAGGATTTCGTTAACTATGCGGGGAAGCTTGGGAGATAAAAAATTTAATCCTGCTATTTTGGCCTGGCTTACACCTTGATATTTATATATTTTACCTATAACTTCCCTCTCCCTATCATTAAAAAGCGGTAAATTCAGGGCACCGGGAATGTGATCTTCGATAAACTCTTTCGGAGAACGGACATCTATCAACACCGGATTTTTTAAATTTTTAACTTCGGAATAAGCTATAGTTTTCACGGAGTACCACCTGGATAGCTAATGAAAGAGTCTCGATTAAGTATAACACCGGCAATTTTTACGGTCAATAATAAAAAACCGGGCATCCGCCCGGTGAATTATTCATAGTTAAAAACCGTTTCCGCATCCTTTGCCGGAGTTATTTTAAATTCCTTTAACCTCACAATTTTTTCTTCCTTACCCGTTTCGGTATTTACGTAAATTAAATATTTTTCCCCCAGCAATTCACCTAAAAACTCGTATGTTAAGACCTCCTGGTTCCTGTCATTTAAAATTACGGCTTTGCGAGTTCGTAAAATTTTTAAACGCGGGTTAATATTTTTTTTCGCTTCTGCTTCAGTTAAAAGGAGCTTATTTAAAGGTCGAGGTCTATCGTACATGTAATACTGGGTTCCTTCAAAAGCCGTAACATCCCCTCTATCCATTCCCACTTTTACTTTAATTATTTTGGGGTAATATAATATCCCGTCTACATTACTTACAAAGGTAATACTTAATTCGTTATCTATTTTATCCATCTCTGTGGGCTCTAAAGCACGAAAGCCAAACCTCTGGAGATATTTTTTTGCTTTTTGAA
>NZ_BDJL01000132.1:0-232414 GCF_001950325.1 Carboxydothermus islandicus | reverse complement strand
CATTCATTAACCGTTAAAGAAGGGGAGGCGGTTGGCCTTGTAGTCAAAAAGCTAAGAATTTTACCGCCGTTAACGGAAACATTATAATAAATTTTCGTTTTCGCTTGACGGTCTATTACTTCGTACAAATACGTTGGAATTAAACCGTTAACCCTGGTAACCGGCAAAATCATCCTCCCAGCAGCTTCCTGCCCTAAGAAATCTTTTATTATTGTTTTCGCCTCAATCATGGAAACCGGTTTACCTTTTATTCCTAAGGGGTAGGGATTAATATTGACAAAATCACCTTCGTAAGCAACCTTTTTATTTCTCAGATCTACAACATTGTTTTCCACATCTCGCAAGGCATTAACTATCGCTTCCGGCATCAAATCCTCCCGGAGGGAGTACAGTTTGGTTTCCTTAGTAATCATAATCGGTTGATTTTTTAAGATAGCCATCGCTTTTTCCAGTTTATCGTTAATTTTTTTCAGCTCATTATAGTAGGTTGCCAGAGTCTCCCTTTCCTCAGGGCTCAACGATTTACCTTCGGTGTCCTTAATGGCAACGGTATAGGTAAAATCTCCAAGCTGATTGTAAAATGCTTTTGTTTTTTCCAGGGAAAAGGTGGTTACCGGCAATTGCCCCAAATCTTCCACAACAGCATATGCCTGTCGCCACCCTTTAGCTGCCTGTTTTAAATTTTGCTGCAGTGACATGGAAACTAATGTTTTTCCCACCTGTGCTTCTAAGGTTTTGCTGTGTCCGTATAATTCTTCAAAAGCCCTCCGGTACTGACTATTTAATTCCCAGTATAGACGATTCTTTTTTTGACTTTGATCATAACCCCAGATAAATATCCCAATTAACAATAAACTGCCCAAGATAACGGCAACCGTCCTTTTCATTCCATCATCTCCCGAAAACATGTTTGCCAATCCTGGCAATGATTTTTCTTGTCCAAATCCACCGCGAAACCTTTTTGGCCGGATTCCAGAAAAAGAGAGCACCAAAGGTTGGATCCCAACCGCGTAAAGCATCATAGGCAGCTTTAATACTTTCCCGGTTTGGAAGTAATGACCAAAAACGCCCGTTGGCCACCGATTCAAAAGCTCCAGGTTGAAAAATCACCCCGGCAATGGTATTGGGAAATCCGGGGTGTCGTACCCTATTTAAAACAACGGCAGCAACAGCAACCTTTCCCGCATACGGTTCCCCTTCCGCCTCCGCCCGAATAATCCGGGCTAAAAGGTAAAGATCGCTAATTCCCGAATAAGTGTACGCTTTTGGTTTGGCAGCCAAAACCTGGTTGTAATAATAAGTTACGCTACCCGCCAAAAAAATTACCAGTACTATTACAGTTATAAATTTTAGTCCTTTTTTTGTCATTTTCTCACCACCTGTAATCATAGTATTCTTATTTCACGGCAAGTTTATACAAAAAAAGACCTTTAAAGGTTTTTTTCCTTTAAAGGTCCTTGAACATTTTTTTATATTGTTCGTAGGAAATTAATACCGGCCGCGGTTTACTTCCTTCATAGCCCCCAACAATTCCTTTTCTTTCCATTTGGTCGATTAAACGAGCTGCCCGGGCATAACCAATTCTAAGCCGTCTTTGGAGCAGGGAAATCGAGGCATGCCCGGCTTCCATGACAATTTTCACCGCCTGCGGCAATAACTCGTCTTCCTCCAGCTGTAAATCTTCATCCACTTCTCCTTCCTGCTCAAAATCGGACGAAAATTCCGGATCCCCCTGCTTTTTCCAAAATTCCACCACCGCTTCCACTTCTTTATCGGACATATAAGCTCCTTGAACGCGAATAGGTTTGGGGGCACCCACCGGGAAAAATAGCATATCTCCTTTTCCCAAAAGTTTTTCTGCACCAGCCATGTCTAAAATAGTGCGGGAATCGGTCTGCGACGACACCGCGAAAGATATCCGTGAAGGAATATTGGCTTTAATTAAACCGGTTATAACGTCCACCGAAGGACGTTGAGTTGCCACAACTAAATGCATCCCGGCAGCCCGGGCCATTTGCGCTAACCGGCAAATAGAATCTTCCACCTCCGCCGGGGAAACCATCATTAAATCCGCTAATTCATCAATTATAATAACGATGTACGGCAAATAACTTAAATCCTCGCCACCTTTAGTTAATACAAAACTGTTAAAGCGCGTTATATCCCGCACACCGTATTTGGCAAAAAGTTCATAACGCCGCTCCATTTCTCTAACTGCCCAGCGCAGAGAAATTGCTGCTTTTTTAGCATTGGTAACTACCGGGCTAATTAAATGGGGAATACCGTTAAAAGTAACCAGCTCGACCATTTTAGGGTCAATCATCAGAAACTTTACTTCCTGAGGAGTTGCCCGGAATAAAATGCTGGAAATCAGGGTATTTAAACAAACACTTTTTCCCGATCCGGTTGCTCCAGCAATGAGTAAGTGAGGCATTTTTTGAAGGTCTGCCACAATTGGTTTCCCGGCAATATCTTTGCCCAGGGCAAAAGCAAGAGGTGAAGCTTGATTCTGGAATTCAGGAGTTTCAATAATTTCTCTTAATACCACCATATTTATTTCTTTGTTGGGTACTTCAATCCCTACCGCGGCTTTTCCGGGAATTGGTGCTTCAATTCTGACATCCGCTGCCGCTAATTTTAAAGCAATATCATCCGCTAAGCTTACTATCTTACTAACCTTTACCCCGGGGGCAGGTTCCAATTCATAGCGGGTTATCGCCGGTCCACAGGAGACTTCCTTAACAGTAGCTTGAACTCCAAAGCTTTCAAGGGTTTCTTCCAGGATTTTGATATTTTCGGAAATGTCCCGGTTCATTTTAGTGCGGGATGATTTGGGACGATTTAATAAAGATATCGGCGGTAGCTGGTATTTTTCAAAATCTTTAAGACTTAGTTGTTCAAAGGAAATAAGGTTTTCTTCCTTTTCCTTGATGATTTTCGTATTTTCTTTTTTCTTTTGGTCGTCCCTTTCTTCTGTTTCTACAGAAACTGGAGAGCTTTCTGATTGAAGAGCAAAGGCAGGTTCAGGTGGTGGTGGCATCTCAATAATTACCGGTTCTTTTCTTTTCTTTTTGGGCTTGAGCTCTTCTTCTTCAATAAATAATGGAAAGATGCTTTCCACCACAAAAGCCTTTATTTTATTCAGGCCAGCAATGAGGCTTTGGGTAAATTCTTTAAAGGATAAATCCAAAATTAGTAAAACTCCAATTAAAATAAGGGTCAGGAGCAAAAGGTAGGTACCTACCAATCCCAAAGATTTTAAGGCACCATAAGTTAGGAGCGCTCCAATTATTCCCCCACCTTCACCCTGCCAGGCCATGGTAAACATTACGCTTAACGGTAGCTTTATCGTTAAAAAAATCAAAAATGCTGCCACGAGGACAAGTAAACCCGCTTCTTTTTTACCCAAGGTTTTAATCGTCTGCCCGAAAGAGAGTTTAAAACCAATAGTAAAAATAATTATTGGTAAAAGAAAATTCCCCTGACCGGCAAAAACGCTAAACCAGTGCCGGAAAAACAATCCTATCGAGCCGGTTTTATCGGAAAAAATACTAACAAGCCCAATAATTCCCAAGAGCATTAAAAAAATTCCCAAAAGCTCTCCGGTAAAGCTTTTTTTATTTTTCTGCTTGGTATTTTTATATTTTGCCATTCAATCCCTCCAAAAAGCGGCAGGTTAGAATTTACCTGCCGCCTGTAAGACCAAAATTATTACACCCAAAATCCAGACATAATAGGAAAACCAGGTTAATTTTCCCTTACGCAAAATCTCTAACATAAATTTTACCGCAAAGTATCCTGAAAGCATTGCTGCTAAAAACCCAATAATAAACGGTAATAACTCATTACTACTAAAATCCAAATTTTGGCCAACAAAATTTCTTAAATCCAAAATCGCTGCACCCAAAATGGCAGGAATTGATAATAAAAACGAAAATTTCGCCGCCCATTCGCGGTTTAATCCTCTAACTAAAGCCCCGGAAATGGTTAAACCCGACCGTGAAATTGCCGGCAAAATGGCCAACCCCTGAGCCACCCCTACAAAAATCGCATCCAAAAAAGTTGTTTTATCGAGTTCTTTTCGCCCGCTTTTTTGCCGTTCCGCCAGCCACAGGATTAATCCGGTAATAATAAATTCAATTCCTAAAGTAGAACCTGAGACAAAAAGCCGTTCAAAGAAGTCCTTAAACCCAAGACCAATTAGAGCCGTAGGAATGGTACCGGCAATTATTAAAAGCGGTAGCCTCCCCCAGGGTTTTTTAATAATTTCCCAAATCTCAGCGCGAAAAATAATTAAAAGGGGAACAAGAGTTCCTAAATGAACCAAAATATCAAAGAGCAAGACATTTTCTTTTATGCCAAAGATTTTTTGCAATAAAACTAAATGCCCCGAACTGGAAACGGGTAAATACTCGGTTAAACCTTGTACAACTCCTAAAACCAAAGCTTCATATAAGTTCAAAGTCCTCTCCCCTTTAAATTTCCATTATAATAGGTAAAATCATTGGACGACGGCGGGTTTTTTCAAATAGATATTTTCCCAAGGCATCTCTAACCTGACTTTTTATAGCAGACCACTCTAACAAGCCGTGATTAAAACATTTATTTAAAGCTTCGGTAACCTTCTGTTTGGCCTCATCGATTAACTGTTCCGACTCCCGGACGTAGACAAATCCCCGGGTTACAATGTCGGGACCGGCAACAATGTCTCCGGACTCCCGATTTAAAGTAAGCACGACAATAATAATACCATCCTGGGCCAGTTGTTTACGGTCCCTTAACACGATATTCCCGACATCACCCACTCCAAGTCCATCAACCAGTACCCGGCCGGCCGGTACTTTTCCGGCAAGGCGTCCGGATTTTTTCGTAAATTCCAAAACCTGACCGTTCTCCACCACAAAAATGTTTTGGGGTTTTATACCTAACTCCCGCGCAATTTCCGCATGCTTAATTAAATGGCGGTATTCCCCGTGAATGGGAACAAAGTACTTTGGTTTTAAAAGATTGATCATTAATTTTAATTCTTCCTGGCTGGGGTGTCCGGATACATGGATACCTGAAACCGCTTCGTAAATAACTTTGGCCCCCAATTTAAATAACTGGTCAATAATTCTTGAGACCAGCTTCTCATTTCCCGGAATCGGCATTGCAGAAATGATAACCGTATCTCCAGCTACAATCTCCACCTGGCGGTGTTCAGACATGGCCATGCGGGTTAGGGCTGACATCGGTTCTCCCTGGCTTCCCGTAGTTAAAATAACTACTTGTTTATGGGGGTAGCGGTTTATTTCATCCACATCAATTAACAGGCCATCGGGAATATCCAAATAGCCCAACTCGTTGGCAATTTCAACGACATTTAACATGCTCCGGCCAACAATGGCTACTTTTCTTTTAAATTTATGGGCGGTATAAATTGCTTGCTGTATACGATGAACATTTGAGGCAAAAGTTGCAATGATAATTCTCCCATCCGCTACCCTGAACGTTTCTTCAAAGGTATTACCAACGGTTTTTTCCGACAAGGTAAAACCGGGCCTTTCAGCATTGGTGCTGTCCGACATTAAAACTAAAACACCTTTTTCTCCAAGTTCCGCTAACTTATAAAAATCCGTAACCTTCCCATCAACCGGAGTTGGGTCCAGTTTAAAATCGCCGGTATGGACTACTGTTCCCACAGGAGTATGTACCGCAATTCCCACAGTATCCGGTATACTGTGAGAAACTTTGATAAACTCAATCTTAAACGGCCCAATATTTAAAACGTCCCGCGGAGCCACTATATTTAAGTTAGCTCTTGGAATCCCCGCTTCCTTAAGCTTGGCATTTAAAAGTCCCAAAGTCAGCCTTGTTCCGTAAACCGGAACATCAAATTGTTTTAACAAATAAGGCATCCCACCAATGTGGTCCTCGTGACCATGGGTTAAAAGCACCGCTTTAACTTTATCTTTGTTCTCCAAGAGATAAGACATGTCGGGGATAACCATATCGATACCTAAAAGTTCTTCTTCGGGAAACATTAGTCCGGCATCGATCACAATTATGGCATCGTTATATTTGATGACCATCATGTTTTTCCCGATTTCTCCAAGGCCGCCTAAGGGTATAATATGAAGTTTTCCATCTTTAATTGGTAATACACCTCCCGTTTAATTTTTAATTTATATTAAACCGCCCACTTGTTAGCTTTTTACAATCTATTGTAATTATAAAAAATAAAAAAAGGAAGGACAAGTGAAAATAGCCTTCCCCGAAGATTTTTTAATTTATAACAAATTAAAGTTTTTTAATTCCCGTACCAGTTCTTCTTTTTCCTCCTCGTTCATTTCCACCAGTGGAAGTCTAAAACCACCCACTTTATGTCCCATTAAATTTAGTGCAGTTTTTACCGGTACCGGATTGGTTGTTATAAATAATACTTTAATTAAGGGATAAAGCTCCTGGTGGATACGAGCCGCCACCGCTACATTCCCTAAAAGAAACTGGTCGATCATCTCCTTTATTTTAAGACCTACCAGGTGACTTGCCACGCTAACAACTCCGTATCCCCCCACCGCTAAAATAGGCAGGGTCAAACTGTCATCTCCGGAAAATACTTTGACCCTTTCCGGTAAAATTTTAATTAGTTCTGTTGCCTGATCGATATTTCCTGCAGCTTCTTTAACTGCCACAACATTTTCCAGTTCGGCAATTTTAGCCATCGTCTTGGGTAAGATATTGACCCCTGTACGACCGGGAATGTTATAAATCATTACCGGTAAACTGGTGGCCCTGGCAATTGCCTGAAAATGTTCGACAAGCCCCTTTTGGGAAGGTTTGTTATAGTACGGAGCTACCAGCATTACCCCATCTACTCCGACCTTTTCCGCCGCTTTAGTAAGTTTTATCGAAGCTTCCGTTGCATTGGATCCCGTTCCGGCAATAACTGCCGCTTTTCCCCCTACCGCTTCTACGACAGCCTTAAATAGGTCTACTTTTTCTTCAAAGGATAAAGTTGGTGATTCGCCGGTAGTTCCCGCCACCACGATACCGTCAGAGCCGTTTTCCACCAAAAAGCTTGCTAACTTTTGCGCCTGCTCCAGGTTAACCTTCCCCTCCCGATCAAAAGGGGTTACCATTGCGGTAAGCAATCGTCCAAACACTGCCATCCTTTCACCTCTTTTAATTTTTTATTCATTTAGCTTAAAAGCTTTGTGAATAGCCCTAACAGCTTTTTCCATATTTTCCCCATCCACCAGTACCCAGATGGTAGTATAGGAGTCGGTGGATTGGAGAATTTCAATTTGTTCCCGGGTTAAAGCTTCCACAATTTTAGCCATAACCCCAGGCACACCGGTCATCCCCGCTCCTACCGCTGCTATCTTAGCACAATTGCGGCGTATTCTCGGGGTAAAACCCATATTTTCTAAAACATCCACCGCTTTTTCCGTAACTTCCCCTTTAACGGTAAACGCCAAACCCTCGGGGCTTATATTAATAAAGTCCACGCTTATTTCCGCCAACGCTAAGCCTTTAAACACTTTCTGGGCTAAATTCACAATTTCCGGTGTATCTTCCCTTAAAATTTTTATCTGGGTTACCCCGGGAATATGGGCAATACCGGTTATAATTCGGTCCCGAATTACTTCAATTACTTCGCCATAAACTTCAGCATGGGATGTAACAAGTGTTCCTTCCCCATCGGTCAGGGTAGATTTAATACGCAGGGGAATATTTTTTTGCATCGCAATTTCCACCGCCCGGGGACGAATAACTTTAGCCCCCTCATGCGCCAGCTGGGAAATTTCGTTATACGTCACTACCTCTAAGGTTTTAGCATCCTCAACAATTCGCGGGTCGGCCGTTTTGATCCCTTCCACGTCAGTGTAAATATCTATAAACTCAGCCTTTAAAGCAACTCCCAAAGCCGCAGCGGTAGTATCGCTTCCGCCCCGTCCCAGGGTGGTAACCTCGCCGTCTTCCGTTACCCCCTGAAATCCGCAAACCACAGGGATAAAACCTTCATCCACCGCTTTTAAAATCTTATCGGTTTTAACTTTTAAAATCGATGCCGAGGTGAAATTATCATCGGTGATAATTCCTGCCTGAGCACCGGTAAACAGTTTTGCTTTATACCCCATTTTTGCCAGGGTATTAACCATAATTACACCGCTAATTATTTCTCCGCACGCCATTAATAAATCCGCTTCCCGAGGTGGCAAATCACGATTTACCTCGTAGGCAAAATTTAATAAGGTATCGGTAGCATAAGGATCACCCTTCCGGCCAATAGCCGATACCACTACCACCGGGTGATAGCCCGATTCAAAGGTATTAATTATTTTTTGGGCTACCTTTTCCCGCAGTTCTGCCGTCTTTAAACTTGTTCCGCCAAATTTTAAAATAATGAACTTTTTAGCCATTTTGCTTCACACACCCGTACTTAATTAATAGTTCAGCAATCTGTACAGCATTTGTAGCTGCACCCTTCCGTAATTGGTCAGCAACCACCCAAAGATTTAAGCCATTGGGTATGGTATTATCTTCTCTTATTCTCCCCACGAAAACCTCATCCTGGTTCGAGGCATACAGGGGCATGGGGTACTGTTTTTCTTCGGGATTGTCAATTACTTTTACCCCGGGAGCTTTTTTCAGGAGCTCAATAGCTTTTTCCCTGGTAATTTTAATTTCGGTTTCAATGTTAATGCTTTCCGAGTGACTTCTAAAGACCGGTACCCTTACAGTAGTAGCGGTTACTTTAATTTCCGGGTCATGCATAATCTTTTGGGTCTCTAAAACCATTTTCCATTCTTCTTTGGTATAATACATATCCTGAAAAACGTCGATATGGGGAATTAAATTAAATGCAATGGGATACGGAAATACACTAGGTACCGCTTCTTCACCGTTTAAATACGCCTTTACCTGCTGTTTTAATTCTTCTATGGCTTCAATGCCAGCACCGGAAACCGCTTGATAGGTTGAGACAACCACCCGTTTAATTTTTCCATAATCATGTAAAGGCTTTAACGCCACAACCATCTGGATTGTCGAACAATTGGGATTGGCAATTATACCTTTGTGCCACTTTACATCTTCAGGATTTACTTCGGGCACCACCAAAGGTACGTCCGGCTCTAAACGAAAAGCACTGCTATTATCAATTACTGTAACCCCTTTTGCTGCAGCAACGCGTGCAAATTCTTTACTGGCAGAACCCCCGGCAAAAAGGGCAATGTCCATACCATCAAATATTTCCGGTGTTGTTTCTACTACCCGATACGTTTCTCCCCGGAAAACTACTTCTTTACCGGCAGAACGGGAAGTTGCCCCCAATCGAAGTTCTTTTACGGGAAAGTTTCTTTCCTCTAAAATTTTTAGAATTTCTCCTCCTACCGCACCGGTAGCTCCAATTACTACCACATTATAGCTCAAAAATAACACCTCCAAATTTGTTATTAGGAATAGGTAATAAGCATTGGTTGAATTTGTCTTCCTTTTAACGCTTCATTTATAGTATCTTCTAAATAATTTAAGTTTGCAATTAAAGAATTCGGCTTATCTTTGGGATTATCCTGCCCAAACGGTACAAAAAATATATTTTTTGCATTTAATAATAACCCTAAATTCTTGGCATTTATCCCCAAAGCATCGTTGGTGGATATTGCTAAAATTAAAGGCTTTTGGTTTCTTAAGTGAGCTTTAGCAGCCATTAACACCACCGAATCGGTTATCCCGTTGGCCAGCTTTGCCATAGTATTACCGGTGCAGGGAGCAATCACCAGTACATCAAAAAGTTTTTGCGGACCAATAGGCTCCGCTTCCGTGAGGGTTTTTATACCCTTTTTCCCGGTAATGCTCTCTACTTTTTGCATGAATTCTTTCCCGTCACCAAAGCGGGAAACGGTATTTTGCACACTTTCCGAAAAAATCGGAGTAATGTCAAATTTTCCGGACAATTTTTCCAAAACCCCAAGTAAACCGGGTAATGTACAGTGGGATCCAGTAAAAGCAAAACCAACTTTAATCATCCCAAATCCCTCCAATCCCGCGCCTTACAGTGCTTAAGGATTAATTCAGGTAAAACCCTGGCTAAAAGTTTTCCAGCGGTTTTTGGAGCCACTTTACCGGGAAGTCCCGGTGCTAAAACCGCCTGGATGCCAAGGGATTTTGCCGCTTCAAAATCAACTCCACCGGGATTGGAGGCAAGGTCAATTATAACTGCATCTTTTTTAAGTTTTTGCAGTAAATTTGCCGGTAAAACCAGAGCAGGTACGGTATTAAAGACAATATCCGCCTCGGCAATCTTTGCTTCTAACTCCTTAAAGGTAACGGGAATATAGCATTGCTCATAAATCCTGGCCAAATCCTTAGGTTTCCGGGCTGCCACAAAAACCCGGGCACCAATTCCAGCTAACATCCGGGCTAAAGTTTGACCGGTACGACCAAATCCTATCACAAAAGCATTGCTTCCGTGGATGGTAATAGGAATCATTTCCATGGCCATCTGGATAGCCCCTTCGGCCGAAGGAATGGAGTTATAAATTGCCACATGGTCCATTTCGGCAATTTCAATAAGCTCTACACCCAAATCCGCCGCTAATTGTTTTAAATAGCTGTTGGCAAAGCCAACGATAAATAAAGCCTCTCCTTTAATGCTGTCCTTGAGTTCGTAAGTAAGGTAATAACTTTCCTCACAAAGAGGGGTAAACAGCTTTCCCTGGTTATTTACCCCCGGCATGGGTAATATAACTACATCGGTATCTTTTAGCGCTTCCTCTAAGGAATGACATAAAACAACCTTTGCGCGGCGGGCAACCGGTAAACCCAGGACTTTAATAAAAGCTCCAAGTTTTTCTAACTCGTCAATTAAATAAACGTTTCGGAGATCCCCTCCTAAAATTGAAAGATTAATTCCTACCAGGACCTGTTTCATCGCTCCAACCCCCAGTGGTTAAAAGCTAATAGCAGTATATGAACATGGGAGTTGAAGCGGTGCTTGTCCTAAAGTTTAAAACAATAATTCTTCCAAACCGAACACAAACCTATCTAATTCCAAAACCTTTTTAAGGGCAAGTAAAATTCCATCCAAATAACTTTCCCGGCTGTAAACATCATGCCTCAACGTAAGACTCTGGCCCTTACCTCCAAATATTACCTCCTGATGGGCAACTAAACCGGGAAGACGAACGCTATGTATTTTTATCCCCTTGTAGTCACCGCCACGGCTTCCGGGAATTTTTTCTTCTTCTTGAATTGCGCTTGGCTGATTTTCCCGGATAGAGCTAAGGAGTTCTGCCGTTTTTATGGCAGTTCCTGAAGGAGCATCAACTTTTAAATTATGATGGTATTCAATTATTTCTACATGGGAAAAATATTTTACTGCCATTTGCGCCAACTTCATCAATAATAGTGCCCCTATAGAAAAATTAGGAGCTATAATACAACCTATTTTATTTTCATTGCTAAAATCTTCAATTTTTTTAATCTGCTCCGGGGAAAAACCGGTAGTACCCGAGACCACCCTTACTTTGTTTTCTAACGCTACTAAAATATTGGTAAACGCTCCGGAAGCCCGCGAAAAATCTAAAACTATCTCGGGATTCGTTTTTAAAATTACCTCTTTTAAGTTATCCTCCACCGCTTTACCCAACCGGGAAATACCTAAAATTTCACCGAAATCCTGCCCTACATTTACCACGTCAACAAATCCCACTAACTCATGTTCGGAATGCATTAGAAGGTTTTTACTTATTTCTCTTCCCATTTTACCACAAGCCCCAAGCATCACTATCCGCGCCATAAAATTCCTCCTTAATTTGTATAAAAATACATTTTTAATTATTTTCTATTTAATTGCCATTTCTGTCAAGAAAAAAACCGGTTTCCCCGGTTTAATAGGTATCTAATTCAATTAAAATTACTTCGCTACCAATTAATTTAACCGCCTGCCAGGGAATTTCTTTTGGTAGACGTTCTTTAAAAAAGGAAAAAATACTTCCTTTCCCCGGTATGATAACACTAACAATTTCACCGGTTTCCGGTATAATTTGAAAATCAACGCCCCCCACTTCCCCAAAGCGGCTTCCGGTTTTAACATTAATTATTTCTTTGCCGGCAAGCTCTTCTAAGCGCACTTACAATTCCCTCCCCAACCGGTTCTAATAAAGCAAGAAACAAGGAAACAGCAGGAAGGGGTTTTAAAGCAACATCTCCTATGACAATTTTTTCGGGAATTTTTATCCCCAAAAATTTTAAGATTGCATCAAGACTTAAATATATCGCCCCCGCTCCGGTTAAAAGCTGTTTAATGGAACTTCCTAAGCTAAATTCACTCCTTAAACCGCGTTTATTTTTCATTAAAAAAAATAAAAAAATAGCTAAAATAAGTAAAAAGGCAAGCATAAAGGTCCCCTTCCGGTTTTATTTTATGCCTGCCCCCATAGCCTTAGAACCTGAATTAAAAGCCTTCCCATGGACCTATAGAAACTTTAGTAAAATTCGCTAAATCCGAAATTTCCTCCGCCATAGCCTTTATATTTTCCATGGAAACATTAAAAACTTTTTCCACAATTTCTTCAGGAGAGATAATTTTGCCATGATATAAATACGATTTAGCCAGGCGGGACATCCGCGTGGTAACACTCTCTAAACTCAGTAAGAGATTACCCTTAATTTGCTGTCGGGCCCGCTCTACTTCCTCCGCAGTAATGTTCCCGGTTTTTAACTCCTTCAACTGCTTTTGGATAAGTTCCAAAGCTTCATTTACTTTATTCGGGCCAAGACCAGCATAAATTCCAAACAAACCTGCATCTTGATATGCAGTGGTATAAGAATAAACAGAATAAACCAAACCGTGGCGTTCTCTTAACTCTTGAAAAAGTCTCGAACTAATCCCTCCCCCCAAAATTGTGCTCAGAATGTTTAGACCATAAATTCGATCATCGTTAATGGCATATCCTTTCGTTCCCAAACATAAATGAACCTGTTCGGAATCTTTACGGCGACTAAAGCTATGTAAATTAAACTCGGGAATCGTTAATTTATCACCTTTTTGTTCCCCCTGGATATTCCCAAATAACTCCATTGTTTTTTCCAAAAGCTGTTCGTAACTTACCCTTCCGGCCACCGCAATAATTAAATTATCCGGAGTATAGTACCTTTTATAGTAATTTACAACTTTTTCCCGCGTTAAACTCTCTATATCCTGAATTTCACCCAAAATAGGACGCCCTAAGGGGTGGTTGTTCCACATTACTTCGGTCAGGAGATCGTGAATTAGTTCGTCGGGAGCATCTTCATACATTCTAATCTCCTCAATTACCACGTTTTTTTCTTTTTCAATATCTTCCTCGGCAAATTTAGAATTAAAAACCATATCGTGAAGAATCTCTAAAGCCAAAAGGGTATGTTCGTCTAAAACCCGGGCATAGTAACAAGTATATTCCTTTGTAGTAAAGGCATTTAACTGTCCCCCTACCTGGTCCAGAGCTTCAGCTATTTCTTTTGCAGTACGATTTATAGTTCCCTTAAACATCATGTGTTCGATAAAATGAGAAATTCCGCTTTCCTCCTTACGTTCATGACGGGAACCAACTTTAAACCACAAGCCGATGGCCGCGGAACGAACGTGGGGAATTTCTTCTACCAAAAGGGTTATTTTATTAGGCAAGGTGGTAAAATGAATCATGCTAAACCTCCGTCATCTTACTTTTTTTAAATTTTGCTCGGACAAAAATGCACCATTTAAAAAAAATAGGGCACGAACAGAAGAACCACTGTCCTCAATAACTGCTTTAACAAGCTTATAATCATTACCCACAGAAAATATTTTAACGTCTTTTGTTAAAGTCCACCAGTCATTTTTTTTAAAATATATTTTTTGTCCTTTAGACCAGATAATTTTTTCTCTTATCTTTTCATCGGTTGTTTTAAAAGTTTTATACACCGCTGTAAACCTATCGGGACAATTTAAAACGGCACCAATTAAGAAACTGTTTCCCCGCCAGGCCCCTACTAAACATTTACCCGCCTCATTGGTGGTACCGGTTTTAACCCCTATTACCCGGGAATCGACAGCTAACAAGCGGTTAGTATTGTGAAATACCCTTGGCTTAATGCCACTTTGCGCCTCATATTGTTTGGTTTTACATATATTGGCAAATTCATCTTTTAATAATGCGTAATAGGTCAAAACGCATAGGTCTTTCGCCGAAATTTTGTGACCCTGGGCAGAAAGGCCGGAGGGGTTTTTAAAAGAAACCGAGGTTAAACCCATTTGCATCAAATAATAATTTAATATTAACATAAAATTTTCCTCTCCTACAACCCACGCCAGGGCGTTTGCCGCATCATTTCCCGATTCTAACATTAATCCGTAAACAAGGTCAATTACAGCGATTTTTTCGTTGGGTTTAAGGTAAATTTTTGTTCCCGCCACCCGCACCGCTTCCGATTTTACCGTTAAGGTAAAATTCCTCGGATAAAGGTCCAAGGCTGTTAAGGCAGTTGCAATTTTAGTAGTGCTTGCCGGTGGTAGGGGAAGGTCTTGGTTTTTGGCCGCAATGATTTGATTAGTAGTTGGTATAAAAAAGTAATAAGCTTTTGCCTTTATTTCCCCATGAACGGTTACCGGTAACGTTAACAACCATAAAAGCAATGGAATAAAATATCTCCGCATTTACCATCACCAATTGTATTGTTGCCAAATAAGCGCAAAATATTAATCTATAATTTCCCCGACGGTAACTATCCGGTAACCCTTAGCTTTTATTTTTTTTATTAAAATGGGCAGTACCTCCAGGGTTTGCGGCATGGGATGAATTAAAATAATTGCTCCGTTATTTAAATTTGGCAAAACCCGGTTGATAATTGCACCCGGTGCCGGTTTCTGCCAATCAATGGTATCAATACTCCACATAACCGTCCTGTATTTGAGATTGGTAGCGGCTTGTAAAACATTTTTTCCCCTCTCCCCGTAAGGTGGAGTAAAGAGATAGGTTTTATAACCGCAGATTTCTTCAATAATTTTTTCGGTTTTAAGAATTTCTTCCTCATTTTCCTTAACCGAAAGGAGATCCGGGTGTTTGTGTAAATAGCCGTGATTGCCAATTTCATGGCCGGCATTTTTTATTTGCCTTACAATTTCCGGATGTTTTTTGGCCCATATCCCGCCAAGAAAAAACGATAACTTTACCTTTTCTTTTTCTAAAATTTTCAGCATTTCCGGAATTATTTCCTCACCCCAGTAAACATTACATAAAAAGGCTACCTGTTTTTTTTCCGGGTTCCCCTGATATACGGGACTCATATAGCCACTCACTACTACGTTCCGTTCAAAATAGAAGCAAAGCATAAGGGTTAAAATTAAAAAACTCAGGACTAAAGCCTTTTTTAAAATGTAGATTTGCATACCTACCCTCCCCTCTTTTCATCATAATTTTACGACCGGGAAGGGCTAAAAAGAACAAAACCCGCCTTAATGGGACGGGTTTTTTTTGACTTTATCTATTGCCCTTAAAACTGCCGTAAGAACCTCAGTGCGGTCCGCAATTTTGGTAAAATTTAAACGGGTAATAACTTCACCTTTTTCGGTAACAACGTATTTGGGTGGCAGTTGGTTTAAAGCTATGGCCTTGATATCTAAAAGGCAGCGCTCACACTTACAAACGTCTTGACCGGGCAAAATTTCCTGAAGTATTTCATCCACCACTTCTTCGGTATAATTACGCAATACCGGCATTACCCACTCCCCCTATAAATACTTTTTATAAAACTTTAGCCGAACCGTGGTAAACCAAACCTCTCTGAGGATCCAGGGTTAACTTTTCCCCATCTTTAATAATCGAAGTGGCACCATCAACCCCAACTATTACAGGTATTCCAAATTCTAACCCCGCAATAGCCGCATGTGACGTAAGTCCTCCCGCTTCAACTACCAGTCCCGCTGCCTTTTCAATAGCCGAAATAAAATCTCTGTCGGTTGCTTCGGTTACCAATATATCCCCCGGCTGAATCCGCTCGATTGCTTCTTTGGCGGTTCGACAGACCCGAGCAGTCCCGGTAATAGGCCTTGTTCCAATGCCCACACCTTTGGCCAAAACATTTCCCGCTACATGGACTTTTAAAAGGTTGGTAGTTCCTTTTACGCCCACCGGTACTCCGGCGGTAAGCACTACCAGATCGCCAGGTTTTAAAAGTCCGCTTTCCAAAGAGGCTTCTATTGCTTTACTTAACATTTCATCGGTAGAATCGGAGGTTTTTACCAGAAGGGGAAAGACACCCCAAACCAGGGTCAACTTTCTAAGCACCTTTATATCCGGCGTGGCAGCGATAATAGGAATCGCCGGGCGGTACCTGGAAACCATCCGCGCCGTATATCCCGAAGAAGTAGGCGTGATAATCGCTCCCGCATCCAATTCTTCAGCGGTAGTAACGCTGGCATGGCTTATGGCATCCGTTACAGTTTTAAAAGATTTTGTAGTGGGTTTATTTAGCTTCCGTAAAGTAAGTAGTTTTTCTTCCGCTCTTACCGCTATCCGCGCCATCGTTTTAACCGCTTCCACCGGGTATTTCCCGGCGGCCGTTTCTCCCGACAGCATCACCGCATCGGTGCCGTCAAAAATAGCATTAGCCACATCGGTAGCTTCGGCCCGGGTTGGACGTTTATTTCTAATCATTGAATCTAACATCTGGGTGGCGGTGATTACCGGTTTTCCATTTTTATTACACTTTTCAATTATTTCCTTTTGCACCAACGGCACATCTTCCGTAGGAATTTCTACTCCCAGATCCCCCCGGGCAACCATTATCCCATCGGCAACTTTGATGATTTCATCGATGTTTTCGACTCCTTCTTGGTTTTCGATTTTGGCAATTATCTCCATATCCGCCCCTTTTTCTTCCAGGTAGCGCCGTAAAGCTAATACATCCGCTGCTTTTCGGACAAAAGAGTGGGCAATAAAGTCAGCTCCAATTTCAATACCAAAATCAATATCCTTCCGGTCCTTTTCGGTTAAAGCCGGAAGATTAACTTTCACCCCCGGTAAATTTACCCCTTTGTTATTGGATAACTCACCACCGGTTATAACCCGGGCAATAACTTTATTATCCTGAATATCTTCGATTTTCAATTCTATTAACCCATCATCTAAAAGAATAGTTCCTCCGACATGAACATCCCGGGCTAAACCAGGATAATTCACCGGTATTCTCAAACCCTGACCCTCGGATATATCCGGATCAAATACAACTAAGTCCCCTTCTTTTAAGACAATTTTTCCGTTTTCAACTTTACCAATGCGAATTTCCGGACCTTTTGTATCAATTAAAATTGCCACCGGAATTCCTACTTCTAAAGACGCCCGTCTAACCTTTTCAATTCTCTCCCGGTGCTCCTCGTGGCTACCATGGGCAAAATTAATTCTGGCCACATTCATTCCGGAAATAATCATTTCTTTTAAGATATTTATGTCGTTTGAAGCCGGCCCAATGGTGCAAACAATCTTTGTGCGTTTCATCGTAATTCTCACCCCGGTATTAAATCGATAAGATATCGGCCAAGCGATAATATTCAAGGTCAATTTGCTTTTTCCCCGAAAAAGCAATTTCCAGAGGCTTTAAAACATATTCGCCCTTCTCAAAGGCAACCATCATCCCCCGTGAAATCCCCTCTCTTAATGCATCAACCGCCATTGCACCCATCCGGCTTGCCAAAATTCTGTCAAAAGCCGTTGGACTTCCTCCTCGCTGGATGTGGCCCAAAATTGTAACCCGGGTTTCAAAACCAGTTTTTTCTTTTATTAACTCACCTAATTTAATACCACTTCCCGCACCCTCAGCAATGATAATTATGCTATGTAATTTTCCCCGCTGATGGCTCTTTATCAACTTTTGGCAAATTTCTTCGATTGAGTAAGGAACTTCCGGGATAATTATCGATTCCGCTCCTCCCGCAATCCCTGCTTCTAAAGCTATAAATCCGGCGTTTCGGCCCATAACCTCAACAATAAAGGTGCGTTCATGGGAAAATGCCGTATCCCGGATTTTATTAATAGCATCTACCACCGTATTTACCGTCGTATCAAAACCAATGGAATAATCGGTACCATAAATATCATTGTCAATAGTTGCCGGTATGCCGACCACCTTTACCCCAAATTCCTCATAAAGTTTTAAGGCTCCCCGGAAGGAACCATCTCCTCCAATAACCACCAATCCTTCGATACCATGGTTTTTTAAATTTTGAAAAGCTTTTAACCGGCCTTCATAAGTCGTAAATTCTAAAGAGCGGGCAGTCTTTAAAATCGTCCCGCCCCTTTGGATGATGTCACCAACACTGCCCAAACTCATTTCTTTTATTTCATTATTAATTAAACCGGCATACCCTCTTTCAATCCCGTAAACCTTTATTCCGTGAAAAAGTGCCTTTCTAACTACCGCCCGAACCGCTGCGTTCATTCCCGGTGCATCGCCACCGCTGGTTAAAACCCCAATGGAGTTCATAAGCTTACGCCTCCCTCGACAATGCCGCTCCCTATAGAGCGGTACCGCTGAAATCGTTTTCGTAACAGCTCCTCTACTGGAGTTTCTTTTAAGATTTGCAGATTTTTAACAACTTCTTCTTTAACCGCCTTTAATGTTTCCGCTGGATTCCGGTGTGCTCCTCCTAACGGCTCGGGGATAATGCCATCTATTAAACCAAACTCCAGTAAATGTTCGGAAGTAAGTTTTAAAAGTTCGGAAGCCTCCTGGGCGCGGGAGGAATCTTTCCAGAGGATTGCGGCAAAGCTTTCGGGAGCAATAACCGAAAAAACTGCATTTTCCAGCATTAATAACTTATCACCTGCAGCCAGCGCTAATGCTCCGCCGCTTCCACCTTCCCCGGTAATAACGGCTAAAACCGGGGTTTTTAAACTAATAAGGGTGGCAATTGCTTCGGCAATAGCCTGAAACTGCCCTCTTTCTTCCGCTCCAATTCCACAAAAAGCTCCCGGAGTATCGATAAACGTTAAAACCGGCCGTCCAAACTTTTCCGCCTGTTTAAATAAACGAATAGCCTTGCGATAACCTTCAGGATGAGCCATGCCAAAATTTCTCATGATATTTTCCTTGGTATCTTTTCCCTTTAAATTTCCAACGATAGTGACAGGTATATTTTCTATTATCCCTATACCTCCAATTATCGAAGGATCATCACCAAAACGCCGATCACCTTTTAATTCTATAAAATCATCGCAGAGGTAATTTATATAATCCCGCGTATTGGGCCGCTCGGGATGTCGGGCTAATAAAACCCTCTGCCAGGGAGTTAGGTTCTGGTATATTTCCTTTGCCAATTGCTGAGCCCTGGCCGAAAGCAGTTCTAACTCGCGGGAAACATCAATATTTTTTTCTTCAGCAAACCTTTTTAAGTCAGATATTTTATTTTCCAATTCAACCAAAGGCTTTTCAAACTCAAGTAAAAAATTTGCCATACGCTGCCCCCAATTTACTTTTGGCTGTGCCAAGCCAAGAGTTTTGTAATAACTTCTTTTTGCTGCTCTCGAGAAACCACAGCATCAATAAAACCGTGCTGTTCCAAAAATTCCGCCCGCTGAAAACCTTCGGGTAGTTTTTGCCGGATCGTTTGCTCAATAACCCGTGGTCCGGCAAATCCTATTAAAGCTCCCGGTTCAGCCAATATTATATCCCCCAAGGCGGCAAAACTTGCCGAAACACCACCTGTAGTAGGATCGGTCATAACCACCAAATAAAAAATTTTTTCTGCACTTAAACGATTTACCAGTTGAACCGTTTTAGCCATCTGCATTAAAGAAAAAATTCCCTCCTGCATCCGGGCTCCTCCGGATGCAGTAAAGACTACAAGCGGCAGCTTTTTCTCCAGAGCTTTTTCCATTGCTAAGCATATTTTTTCCCCTACCGCCGTGCCCATACTGGCCATAATAAAATTCGGGTCCATAACTGCTAAAACTACTTCTCTACCATTAATTTTACCCAATCCGGTAACTACCGCTTCTTTTAAGCCGGTTTTTTCCCGGGCTTCCGCTAATTTTTCTTCATATCCCGGAAAATTTAAAGGATTGCCCCCACTAATTTCCCCGCCAAATTCTACAAAACTACTTTCATCGCATAAGAGTTTAATTCTTTCCCAGGCGCTAATTTTAAAATGATACCCGCATTTTGAACAAACTTTAAAATTTTTCTCCAATTCCTTGTTAAAAATAATTTCCCCACACCGGGGACATTTCTGCCACAACCCATCGGGAATCTCTTTACTTTTAGTTTCCGGCTTTACAGTTACATACTTCGATTTGCGAAAAAAGTCAAACATGGCAAAACTCCTTTACATTTCATTTAAAATTTCCATCGCTTCTTCCACTTCTGCTTCCGGTACCATAACTTCGTATGTAGAATTATCTCCTTCGATACCTATTGGTTTAATCTTCACCAAAAATCCTTCTTTTACTAAAGCTTCCTGAACCCTTAAAGCTTCTTTTTTATTAGGCGCAATATAAACCACAGTCCACATAACAATTCCCTCCGGCTAGCTACTCGTTTTTTATCACACCGTGCTTGGTATAAATTTCTGCTCTTCCTCTAATTTTAATAGCTGAAGTATGCTCGGTAAACTGGGCCACCATAACTTCGCCCTTATCTAATTTTTCTGTATGGTGAAATTTGGTATCTTTTCCGCGGGTCAAGCCCATAATCGTTACCCCATTTTCTAAAGCTTTCACCACAATATATTCGGCATTTATTGCCGAGTTTAACGTAAAATTATCACACACCACCAATCACTCTCCTTCTTGAAAAATTGATTGTTGCAGTAAGCAATTTTTTATACTTTCGGTTTTGCCGTAAACAATTAATCTATCCCCAGCTTCCAATACTTCATTTCCCCGGGGAGAATGAATAAAACTATTACCCCTCTCAATGGCCATTATAAATATTCCTTTGTCCCTTATTTTACTCCCGGCTATGCTTTGTCCAACCAATGGTGCGTCCGGATGGAGAATTATTTCCGCCACCCCATAATCATCCGAAAGCTTTAAAACCTCCCAAAAAGTGTGGTGATGAAGGAAAGATTTTTTTATTTGCTTTTCTAAACTTCTCTCAAAAATACTTAATAAATAGCGGTTAGAAAATAGTAAAAATCCTCCCACAAAAATTGACCCGGCAATTAATACCTGATGAGTTGTAATCTTTTTCGTCCAGGAACCAAACACCGAACCAACCACCGTAGCCATCCCAAGGTAGCTTATCACCATTAAAACGGAAATCACCTTGCGTCGTACGGGATGCTGAGTAATTAATTCCGCTTCCCGGGTGGTAAAGCCAACGGAAGTTAAGGCCGATAAAGCCTGAAAACGAGCTTTACCAATTTCCATTCCCGTTGATTTTAAAATTATTGCGGCAATTTCCATAATCAAAATCAATAAATAAAAGGTTAAAACTAAAATGATGAGGCTCATACTACCACTCCGCTTTTAGCTTACAATAGGGGCAAAGTACTGTCAAGAAACGGTTTTTATCTTAACGTTTTCATCCCCCAAAAGCTTTTTAATCTCCCAGAGGACAAGACTTTTTAAATCAATCCAGTGTTCCTGAGAAAGCTTTATAAGTTTCTTCCCTCCCGGATAAAGGTAAACCGGTGCTGGTCCCGGGTACTTTCGTAAAATCCCCTGAACCATGGGAATATTTCCGGGAGAAACTTTTAAATAAACTTCTAAGGCATTATTCATATCTACCTCGTGAACTCTTTCGACAATCATCTTTAAAACTTCCTCATCTTCTTCAACGGTACCGTAAAACCATAAGATATTTTCCTCCTGCAGCAGGTCGCGGTAGGTTAACCAGCAGTCAGGGAAAATTACAGCTTCAACGGTCTGGTTCAATCCTTCCAGCAGGGCAAAAGCCATAGGCTCTCCTTTGCGGGTTACAGTCCTTTTTATCTCAGCCAAAATAGCCGGATAGTATATTTTTTCTTTGTTTTCCTTCAGGTTACAATGCTTTTGGATAAAGCTCCTGAGGCCAGCCAGAGGATGACCGGTTAAATACAGCCCCAGGCTCTCTTTTTCCATCCGCAGCAACTCCAATTTTGAAAATTCCTCTTCAAAACGCAGACTGAAGCGGTCGGCCTCCGGTAAAAAATCTCCAAGGGTTAACTGGACGCCACTTGATTTCTTACTGTAAAATTCTAAAGCTTCATCCAGATTATTTAATAGGGTTTTACGATTAACGCCAAAACTTGCAAAAGCCCCAGCTTTAATTAAACTTTCAATTACCCGTTTATTAACCGTTTTTTTGTCTATTCTATGTAAGAAATCATTAAAATCACGAAAAAGGCCTTTTTGGCGTTCTTCAATGATTTTTGCCGCCGCAGCCTCACCAACATTTTTTACAGCGGCTAAACCAAAGCGAATTTCCTGCCCCGAAATGGTAAAGTCGACTTCACTCAAGTTTATATCGGGTGGTAAAACCTTTATACCTCTTCTCTGGCAATCTTCCGCATATACCGTTACTTTATCAAGATTATCTTTGACACTGATTAACAAAGCAGCCAAAAAGGGAACCGGAAAATTTGCCTTTAACCAGGCAGTATAGTAAGCCACAAAAGCATAAGCCGCACTATGGGACTTATTAAAACCGTAACCGGCAAAATATTCAATAAGATTGAAAATTTCCTCAGCCTTTTCCCGGGGATAGCCCCGGGCCACAGACCGCTCAATAAAATCGTTTTTTAAAGCAGCAATAATTTCAGGCTTCTTCTTACCCATAGCCCGGCGGAGTAAATCCGCCTCCCCGAGGGAAAACCCGGCCAGCACACTGGCAATTAACATCACCTGTTCTTGATAAACTATAACCCCGTAAGTTTCTCTTAAGATCGGCTCCAGGTCTGGATGAGGATACTCCACCGGTACCCTTCCGTGACGACGATTTATAAAATCCTCCACCATTCCGCTGCCCAGCGGTCCTGGCCGGTATAACGCCACTAAGGCAATTAAATCCTCGATACTGGTTGGTTTAAGCTCTTTAAGGATTTGCCTCATCCCCTGACTTTCTAACTGGAAAACCCCAACGGTGTCACCTTCACCTAAAAGTTGATAAGTTTTTTCATCATCCAAGGGGATGTCCTTTAAATTAATCACCTTTCCCGTTTGCTTTTTAATGAAATCCAAAGCTTTTTCAATCACCGTTAACGTTCTTAAGCCCAGCAGGTCAATTTTTAAAAGACCTAATTCCTCAACCGTATCTTTTTCAAACTGGGTGGTAACCACCCCTTCAGAAGTTTTAAATAGCGGTATATGCTTATCAATTTCTTCCGGCGCAATTACCAAACCCGCCGCATGAACCGAGGCATGTCTTGGCATACCTTCAATTTGCCTGGCTAAGTCCAATAACTCCCGGACTTTGGGGTTGTTTTGATATAAAGTTTTAAGTTCCGGAGTGGTTTCAATAGCCTCCTCTAAGGTTATCCCCAGGACGTTGGGAATAAGTTTGGCTATCTTATCTACTTCACCGTACGGCCAATCCAGGGCTCTTCCTACATCCCTAACTGCAGCTTTGGCAGCCATCGTTCCAAAGGTAATGATTTGTGCTACCCGGTCTTCTCCGTACTTTTGGTACAGGTAGTCAATTACCTCCTGCCTCCGTTCAAAACAAAAATCCACATCAATATCCGGCATACTAACTCTTTCCGGATTTAAAAAACGCTCAAACAAGAGGCCATATTTAAGCGGATCAATATCGGTGATTTCAAGGGTATAGGCCACCAAGCTCCCCGCGGCAGAACCCCTTCCCGGTCCCACCATAATTCCTTTTTCCCTGGCATAACGGATAAAATCCCAAACAATCAAAAAATATCCAGAAAATCCCATTTGCTCAATAATCTTTAACTCATGCAACAAGCGTGTTTTTATTTCTTCCCCCGGGTTTTGGTACCTTTTGTAAAGTCCCTGAAAACAAAGCTCTTTTAAGTATTCTGCAGGAGTTTTCCCCTCAGGCACCGGAAAATCAGGCAACAGGTATCGCCCAAACTCGAACTCTAAATTGCATTGTTCGGCTATATTTAAGGTGTTTTTTAAAGCATCTGGCAGCTCGCCAAAAATAAGCTCCATCTCATAGGGGGTTTTTAAATAAAACTCCTCCGTGGGAAATTTCATCCTCCCGGGGTCGTTAATCGACTTTCCCGTTTGGATTGCTAAAAGCACATCATGAGTTTTAGCATGTTCTTTTAAAATATAATGGACGTCATTGGTTGCTACCAGCGGAATATTTAATTGTTTGGAAAGAGCAATTAATTCCCGATTCACCACTTTTTGTTCGGTTATGCCGTGGTACTGAAGCTCTAAATAAAAATTTTCCTTTCCAAAAATATCGCGGTAGATGCCCGCAACTTCCCGCGCCTTTTCCCTTTGCCCGGATAAAATCAACTCCGGAATCTCTCCGGCCAAGCACGAAGATAAGGCAATTAAACCCTGGCTATTTTCCGCTAAAAGCTGTTTATCCACCCGCGGTTTATAATAATAGCCTTCCGTATACGAACGCGAAACAAGGCGTAAAAGATTTTGATAACCGGTGCGGTCTTTGGCAAGTAAAACCAGGTGCGTTAATTGGTCATCGATTTTAGGAGTTTTGTCAAAACGAGTCCGGGGTGCCACGTAGACCTCAACGCCAAGAATAGGCTTTAGGCCCAGGGCTTTGGCCTCTTTATAAAATTCGATGACCCCAAACAAGTTTCCGTGATCGGTCAACGCCAGGGCAGGCATTTTAAATTCCACTGCCCTTCCTACCAAATCTTTAATTTTCCCTGCTCCATCCAGTAAACTGTAACAACTATGGGTATGCAAATGTACAAAACTCATCTTGCTCCTCCTATAATAAACCAAAAGACACCTCCGACGGGTGCCTTATTTTTCAATTAAACGGACCTCAATTAAAGCTTTGGCATTTGTACTGTTTTGCAGATAAAAATCGATTTCTAATTTAGCATTCCGTTTTTCGAAATACAACAAATTTCCTCGAACCATTAAAGTTTCCCCGTAAGGAATTGGGTTTAATAAAGACAGGGTAAAGTTATTAACCAATACCGCTGCTTTCACTTTTTTTCGTAACACTAAATTAGCATAAAAAATTGCCAGGGATAATAAAACGGTGGAACTTAACATTCCCAACTCGTTGATTAAAAAATCATTAATTTTTCCCTGAAGAAAAATACCCTTTTCATCTTCCCCTACATTAAAATTCTTAAGAATTAAATCTTCTAATGTTGCGCTATAATGGGGATGCCTTTCCAAGCGCTGCAGGGCTTCAATTATATCTTGCCGGCTAACAATACCTAATAACTTAAAAGATTCATCCACCACCGGCACTAAATCAATCCGTTCCCATGTCATTATTCTCGCCACATGCCCAATGGGAGTATCCGGGCCAGCAGAAATGACATCTTTTGACATTAAGTTTTCAACCAATTCCTCGTCCATAGCCCCTGCTACATCAGTAGCGGTTATAATGCCACAAACCCGGTTTTCTCCATCCACTACAGGAAAGCGACTATGTCCAGTAGTTAAAACCAATTGCCGCCAATCGCTCACCTTTTGTTCCGGAAATAGGGTGAAAACTTTTTTTACCATAATATCTTGGGCCGTAATAACTTCTTTTTCTTTTAAACGTTCATACAAGGCCTGGTGCAAAAGCGACGTTACCGTAAAAGTGTCGTACGGTGATGATAAGATTGCTAAATTATTTTTTCTTGCCAATTCTAATAGTTCCGTATTTACCTGAAAACCCCCGGTAATCAGCAAGTGGGCACCGCTTTGTAAAGCTTTTAACTGGGCATCTTCCCGGTTGCCGACGATAAATAAGCAACCCTCTACCAAAAATCTCTCGATGGCTTCAACCGCCATTGCTCCAATTAAAAAATTTGCAAATCGATGATTTAGTAAATTCTCCCCTACAAGCAAGCGTGACTCCGTTATCTTAATTATTTCTTTCAAGGTTAAATCTTTTAATTCTTTTTTCTCCTGGTCATTTATGCGAATAGTCCCTACTTTAGGAACAGTTTTTACCAGTCCTTCAGCTTCAGCTTCTTTAATGGCCCTGTAAGCGGTACCTTCACTAACCTTTAATTCTTTAGCCAGCAATCTTACCGAAACTTTGCTCCCGGGAGGTAAATTACGAATATAAGCCAATAATTTTGCATGTTTGGTATTACTCATTTAATCCACCCTAACTTTTTTGCTGACAATTTCCGCATACGCCGTAAAATTCTAAACGATGATTTTTTACAGAAAACCCCGTCTTTTCTTCCACTTCTTTTTCAATCTTCTCCAAGATGGGCATATCAACATCGTAAACCCTGCCGCAATTTTCACAGACAAAATGGTAATGAGGCACCGGATTTCCGTCAAAACGGCTGTAAGAACTGCCGTAATTCAGCTCCAAAATTTCCCCGGACTGGGTTAATTGTCTCAAATTCCGGTAAACGGTACCAAGGCTTATATCGGGAATTATTCTTCGAGCCTGTTCGTAAACCCAATCGGCAGTTGGATGAGTTTTGGTATTTTTTAAGATGTCCATAATAACTTTCTTTTGTCGGGTCATTCTTGTGGTTGCTGCCATTGGTTTCACCCCAAAAAAGTTATAATAATAGTTCTTATTTACTATTATAAACCATTTAAAATTTTTTCATAGTAGTTTAAATAGTTTAGTACTTGTTTTTCTTTACTAAAACGTTCTTTGGCTCTAATTCGCCCCCATCTTCCAAAATCCCTTTTAAGCCCAGGCTCCTTAAGTAATTTTACCACCGCCTCTGCCGCCTTTTCGCGATCCAAATAATCCACCAGGTAACCGGTCTTCCCATCGACCACTACCTCCGGCAAACCTCCAACCCGGTAAGCAACCACCGGAACTTCCATAGCCATCGCTTCTAAAGCCACCAGGCCAAAACTCTCAGTTTCGGAAGTAATTAAAAGAACATCGGAAATACTTAACACGTCAATGACTTTAGGCATCTTCCCTAAAAACTTCACTTTATTCGCAAGCTTTTTCTTCTGCACTTCATCAAGAACCCTGCCGGTATCCGGTCCTTCACCTACGTACACTAAAACAGTATCAATCTCGGTTTGCACTACAGAAAAAATTTCTAAAACATCCAAAGCCCGTTTTACCGGCCGAAAATTGGAAATATGAGTGATCACTTTTTGCTTTTCCGAAACTCCCAGTTTTTCTTTTAAGCTTTCTTCCTTTTTCGGCTGATATTCGTCCAGATCAACAAAATTGTAGATAACCTCGATGGTCTCGGGACTTACGGCAAAAATATCACAGGTTACATTTTTCAAGTATTCTGAAACCGCCGTAACTCCGTCGGATTTTAGAATGGACCAGCGGGTTACATCAAAAAGTTCTCGCCGCTGGCCGACTAAGGTAACATCAGTACCGTGGATGGTAGTTATAACTTTGATATCTTTACCTTCGCTGCTTAAAATTTCCTTAGCCGTCAAGGCTGCTACCGTATGGGGGATAGCATAGTGGGTATGAATTAAGTCTATCTGGTAAGTCCGCACAACTTCAATAATTTTTCCAGCCAGGGGCAAATAGTATAAAGGAAACTTAAAGAGCGGATAATCGACCGGCTCTACCTCGTGGTAATAAACCCCGGGAAGAATTCCTTCCAAACGAAAAGGGCGTTCAAAACAGATAAAATGAACTTCAACCCCTTTTTGTCCTAACGCCTTGCCCAGTTCTGCAGCTACAACTCCACTTCCTCCATAGCCGGGATAACACACAATGCCGATTTTCACAGGATCACCTACTTAATTAATGCCAGAGGATGTTCTAACTCCAGCAATTCCTGTAAGACAAAACCTTCTCCGTACCTTTTTCCTATTTGCGCACCAAAAAAGAGGTCCCGGCTTTCTATCCTGCCTAAAAACTGTCCTTCATTTAAAAATGTTTGACTGAATTCCGGACGGTGCGCAAACTGCGAAACATGGGCTAAAATAGCCCTTTTTTTAATGGCATAATAATCCGTTACATCCACTACAAAGCTTGGGGTAGCTGGAATCGTTAAAAAATATCTTAAATACTTCTCCGGTCTTTTAATTGGCTTTATTTCTGGTAACACTTTGCTTAGTCCTGCACTAAAAAAACCTTCTTTAACTAAGCTTCCAGCCCTTTCGTGATCCGGATGCCTATCCACCCAGTAGGGGGCAGCAATTACCTTCGGCTGGGCTTTGCGTAAAATCTCGACTACTTTTTCGATATTTTCCGGCGTTAAATTAATACCCCGATCGGGAATTTTTAAATTTATCCGAAAGCTTGCTCCTAAAATCTCCATTGCCTTATACGCTTCATCCTGTCTTTGCTCGGTAGTACCGTTGGAAGCCATTTCACCCAGGGTTAAATCCACCAGTCCCACCTTATAACCAAGCCGGGTTAACTTGGCGATCGTTCCACCAATGCCGCACTCAATATCATCGGGATGGGCTCCAAAAGCTAAAAAATCAACCTTCTCCATTTATTTTGCCTCCTTAACTCAAAATTTTACTGAATACAGCCTGCAAATGTTCAACGCTGTTTGTCTCAATCATGGAAACTTCCTGGGCCAATTTTTTAAGTAAAGTATCTTCCTGCCATTTTTTGGCGGGTACCGGATTTAAAAATTTTACATCCCGGTATTGTGAGCAAATTTTCTTAAGCTCCCCTAAAGTTTCAGCAAACTGCACCGTTTTTCCGTCGGAAAAGATTAAAAGCGTCCGGCGCAAACTTCTTCTGGTTTTGGCAATATTCAGGTAACTTTTTAAGGCTTGATTGAGATTTGTACCCCGTCCCCACTGCTGGCTATCTTCGATTAACCGCTTTAAATCCAGAAGAGACTTGTTATAATTTTTAAGCGGTAACGCTTCTAAATCTTCGGCAAAAAGGTAAAGTTCAATTTTTTTTAAGCTTCGGGCCACAGCAAATAAAAACGAAAGGGCAAATTTAGCGTAAATCGCCATCGATGCCGAGACATCAACTAAAAGGGTAATTTGGGGCTTATTTTTTTTCTTTTCCCGGTATTTTAACCTAAATAACACTCCCCCGTGGGATAAATTGGCGCGAATGGTTTTTCTTAAATTTAAATACTTTTTCCTTCTGGTTTCTTTCAAGCGTCTTGAAGCTCTGGCATTTAATCTTCCAGCATAACGTTTAATTAATTTTTCCACCCTTTCGTAATCCCGTTCGCTTAAATCCTTTAAATTGGCAGTAAAAAGGTCTTTTCTCCGACCACCCACTCCCGCCTCCGGTAAAACCATCCGTTCTTGATAATATTTTAAGACTCCCCTTATGGTTTTTTCTAATAATGGAAAGCTATCTACAATTTGATTGGGGTAAAATTGCTTAATTTTTTCGTAAAGTTTTTGTAAAACTTCCGGCGGAAGACTATTTAAAACTTCCTTTTCCCTGGTACTAAATTCAATTTCCCGGTAAATACCGGCCTGTTTCAAAGCTTGATTAACCCTGTGAGCTTTATCCACTCTTTTTACCCCTGGGTGGGGAACTGGTCTTAAAAAATCATCGGTAAAGTAAAAATCAAAAATTTCACTAAAACTATCTTTAAGACCGCTACTTTTGAGTAATGTTGCCTGAAAAACCGCTTTTAACTCGCTCTTATTTTGGGGATTTACCATTGCAAGAGCTTTTAACAAATCTTCAATTTCCCCGGTGGAAATGGAAAAGCCCTGCATCCTTAATAAATCCACAAAAAACAGGACATTTTTTAACATTTTACTCCCTCGTTTAAGTATTTTCAGTTATATATTGGAGCAGGCGATTTGCCCCACCTTTTTCATAAAACGTTTCAATATCCTCTTTATTTTTTAAAACAAACCCAATGGTATTTTCAATAAACTCTTTCGTTAAACGCTCCTCCCCCAACAAAGCAAGAGTTTTGGCCCAATCCAAAGTTTCGGAAATGGCAGGAGGTTTATAAAGATCCAACTCCCGGCGGAGAAAATGAACGGCAGTGGCTACTTTTTCTGCTAACTCTTTACAGATTCCGCTGACTTTCTTAAGAATTATCTTAGTTTCCAATTCTACCTCAGGAAAATCAATATACAAATAAACGGCCCGTCTTTTTAGACCATCGGATAGTTCGCGACTTCCGTTGCTCGTTAGCACCACCAGAGGAGTCTCCCTGGCTTTAATAGTTCCAAGCTCCGGTATTGTTACCTGAAAATCCGAAAGAAGTTCAAACAAAAAGGCCTCAAACTCTTCATCCACTTTATCAATTTCATCGATTAATAGCACAGGCTTTTTTTGCGCCCGAAGAGCTTTTAATAAAGGTCTTTCTAAAAGGTACTCTTCGGAAAAAACAAAAGTCTTATCGTCGTTATTTTTGCTGCTTTGAATGGCAATTAACTGTTTATGATAGTTCCATTCGTACAAAGCTTTAGCCTCATCCAAGCCTTCATAACACTGAAGGCGAATTAACTCTGTATTTAAAACTTTAGCCAGCACCTTTGCCAGCTCCGTTTTACCAACTCCGGGAGGCCCTTCAACTAAAATTGGTTTATTTAGCTTTAATGCCAAAAAAACCGGTATGGCCGTTTCCGCCGAGGTTAAATATCCCGCATCCTCCATTTTTTGGATAAGCTCTTTGTAACCTTCCAAGTAATTCTCCCCCTAACTTCCCCATTTTCCCTTAATTATAACATAAAAAAAGCTGCAGGAACTGCAGCTTAAAAACCTATTGTTTTAAGCGGGGATCCAGAGCATCCCTTAAACCATCGCCTAACAGATTAAAGCCCAAAACGGTTAACATAATTGCTAATCCCGGAAAAAAAGCAACCCATGGAGCTTTCACTAAAAGTTCCCGGGCATCTACCAGCATCGCACCCCACTCGGGGGTTGGGGGTTGAGCCCCAAGCCCCAAAAAGCTAAGCCCGGCGGCATCCAGGATTGCAGTACCAATATTCATTGTACCCTGAACAATTATTGGCGCCATAGAGTTGGGTAAAATATGGCGAAACAATATGGTAAAATCATTGGCCCCAACCGCCCGGGCTGCTTCCACAAACTCCATTTCTTTTAAACTTAACACCGTAGACCGTACTACCCGGGCAAAACTTGGCACCATCACAATTCCCACCGCAATCATTGCATTATTTAAACTGGGCCCCAATACCGAAGTTATGGCTATAGCCAGAAGAATGCTGGGAAAAGCTAAAATAATATCCACAATCCTCATAAGAATAGAATCAAGAAAACCACCATAATAACCGGCAGTTAAACCCATTAGCGTTCCAACGATTAACGCCAGACCTACAGAAATCACGCCAATTTCTACCGAAATTCGTGCTCCAAAAATTATACGGCTTAAAATATCCCGGCCTAACTTATCGGTGCCAAGCAAATGCTCCGAAGAAGGGGCTTTTAACCTATTTTGTAAACTTCCATCTTTAATCGGGTCATAGGGAGCAAGCACGGGAGCAAAAATTGCAGTAAATGATAAAAGTAAGACAATAATTAATCCTACCACCGCTGCTTTATTCTTTAATAGGCGTTTTATCCAGTCTTTTTCCCAAAATTTACCCATCGCTATCCTCCTGCTACTGATACCGAATTCGGGGATCTATTACCGTATACAAAATATCAACAATTAAATTAATTAAAACAAAAATTAGGGCAATAATTGTAATACTTCCCTGAACTACGGGAAAATCCCTGGCCATAATAGCTTGATAAATATAGCGCCCAACTCCAGGCCAGGAAAACACCGTTTCGGTCATGACCGCCCCACCTAAAAGGTAACCAAACTGCAAACCGATAACGGTCAAAACCGGTAAAAAAGCATTTTTTAAAGCATGTTTTAAAATTACCATTGCTTCACCAAGACCTTTAGCCCGGGCAGTACGAATATAGTCCTGGCGTAAAACCTCCAGCATCGAACTCCGGGTCATGCGCGCAATAATCGACATTGGTATTGTTCCTAAAGCTAAAGCCGGTAAGATAAGGTGAGCTAAAGCATCTTTAAAAGCCGCCCAGTTGCCTGCCAGTAAAGTATCAATTAAGTATAAATTGGTAACGGTCGGAACCGAATACTCAATGCTTAAACGGGCGGATGGTGGAAGCCAGCCTAAAACCTGGGCAAAAAGGTAGATAAGCATTAAACCCAGCCAAAAAATCGGCATGGAAACCCCCGTTAAAGCTCCGAGCATACTTAAATTGTCAAACCACGAATACTGCTTAACCGCTGCCACAACCCCCGCTGCAATTCCGACGACAGTAGCAATAAACATGGCGGCAAGCGTTAACTCGACCGTTGCCGGAAAAAAAGTTGCCAATTCCTTTAAGACTTTTTCATGGGTTATAATTGAACGCCCCAGGTCACCATGGAGTAAGTTATTTAAAAACTTTAAATACTGCTTATATAAAGGGTCGTTTAAACCCAATTGTTCTCTTAGTTCCGCAGCCCTTTCCGGGGAGGCATGTTCACCAAGAATAACCGTTACCGGATCACCGGGAATAAAGTGAATGAGCATAAAAGTAAGAAAGGTTATCCCAAAGAGTACCGGAATCAGTTGTAATAATCTTCTCACTATATAGTTGACCATAGTATACCTCCATTTTTAAAAGAAGGGGGTCATCTACCCCCTTCTTTTAAACCCTGTTACTCGTCTTTATCAACTTTAAAGAAACATTCACTACCGGTAGGATGAGGTATCCAGTTTTTAACCGATTTTTTGGCTGCTAACGGTGGCGTTGAGTGAACTAAAGGAACCCAAGGAGCATCATTATGAATAATTACTTGAGCTTCCTTATAGTACTCGGCACGCTTGGTTTGGTCACTTTCCTGCTGGGCCTTTATTAACAAATCGTGAACTTTATCATTCTTATAGAAGGCAACGTTGGAAGCAGAACCTTTCTTGGCATTGTCTTTATCCAGCAATACATAGAGGAAGTTATCGGGGTCACCGTTGTCACCGGTCCAGCCCAGGAGATACAATTCATGCTCCCCATTTTGACCTTTCTTTAAGTAAGTAGCCCAGTCATAAGTTACAATTTTTGCTTTAATTCCAACCGCCTCTAAATCTTTTTGAATTGCTTCAGCAATTTGTTTCGGTTGCGGCATATAAGGTCTTGCTACCGGCATGGCCCATAAAGTGGTGGTAAAGCCATTGGGATATCCCGCTTCCGCTAACAGTGCTTTAGCCTTGGCCGGATCATACTCGTAATCTTGAATTTCATCGTTATAACCCCAGAGGGATGGGGGCAAGGGGTTCTTGGCAGGTTTGGCCAGTCCGCCGTAAAAAGCATCCACCAACGCTTTTTTATTAATAGCATGGTTAATTGCCTGTCTAACTTTAACGTTATCAAATGGTTTCTTTTCCGTGTTCATAGCAAGGTACCCAACGTTCATTGAAGGTCGTAACAGTAACTGCAGGTTGGGATCATTTTTAACCGTCTCTACATCATCGGGATTTATGTCAGTTATCGCATCCACATTACCCGACTTTAATTCCATGAGTCGAGCCGAATTGTCAGGAATGGTACGGAAAATAACCTTGGCAAAGTTGGCTTTTCCACCCCAGTACTCATCAAACCGTTCTAAAACTACCCGGTCATCTTTTTTCCATTCAACAAATTTAAATGGACCGGTACCCACCGGATGTTTAAAGTAATCCTGGCCGTATTTTTTAATAGCTTCGGGACTGGAAATAGCAAAGCTGGGCATAGCCAGGTTGGATAAGAAGGGAGCTAAAGGAGTTTTTAAAGTGATTTGAACGGTATATTCATCCACCACCTTAACTTCTTTTATCACTCCCGGGTAACCACCAAACATGTAACCGTAATACTCAAACTCGCCGTGATGGTAAGGATTGTTTTTATCCATCCAGCGGTCAAAATTAAATTTCACCGCTTCCGCATTAAACGGTGTGCCATCGTGGAACTTTACCCCTTTCCGGAGATGAAAAGTCCAGGTAAGCCCGTCCTTAGAAGTTTCCCAGGACTCGGCAAGCCCGGGAATTACTTCGGTATTGTCCTCTTTATATTTCACCAAGGTTTCAAATATTTGCTGGGTTACATAAATTGACTCCCCATCGGTAACGTTTGCTGGATCCAGGCCTACCGGATCACCGGATTTGGCAAAAACAAATACTTTTTCCTTTGTTTCTTTTGTTTCATTTTTAGCCGTATTTCCCCCGCAAGCGGTTAAAGTAAATACAAAAGCTAAGAGAACCAAAAAGGATACTACTTTAATTTTCTTCAAAACTTTTCCCTCCTCCATGTTTTCTAATTTTCTGAAGTATTTACTTAATTTTCTAAAATCTATATCCCCCTTTTCACCTCCCCGCTATATAAATGGCACCTCACAACGTGCCCTTTTTCCACTTCCACAAGGTCCGGCATAACTTCAATACAAATTGGTTTTTTCCCAGAACAGCGGGGGTGAAAACTACAACCCGCTGGAGGATTTATGGGACTTGGAACATCTCCTTCTAAGATTATTTTTTCTTTTTTGGCCCCGGGCTCCGGTACCGGAATCGCCGAAAGTAACGCTTTGGTATACGGATGTTTGGCGTTATTAAAAATTTGCTCCACCGGCCCCAATTCCACTATCTTTCCCAAATACATTACCGCGACCCGCTGGCTAATATGTTTAACAACACTTAAATCGTGAGCAATAAAGATATAAGTTAGTCCGTATTCTTTTTGTAAATCTTCCAAAAGATTGATCACCTGAGCCTGAACGGAAACATCCAAAGCAGAAACCGGTTCATCGCAGACAATTAATTTTGGATTTAAAGCTAAAGCCCGGGCTATGCCAATTCTCTGGCGCTGACCTCCGGAAAACTCATGGGGATAGCGGTCCAAATGCGAACGGCTCAAACCGACCTTCTCAATTAATTCTTCAACCCGTTTTTTAATATTTTCCCTGGTTTTAAATACCCGTAACGGTTCAGCAATAATTTCTTTCACGGTCATCCGCGGGTCCAAAGACGCAAAAGGGTCCTGAAAAATAATCTGCATTTCTCGTCGTTTTTTTCGCATCTCTTTTTGACTTAAAGCTATAATATTCTCTCCTTGAAAGATAACCTCTCCGGAAGTCGGTTCAATTAAGCGCAAAATTGCACGACCGGTGGTTGATTTACCGCATCCCGATTCCCCAACTAATCCCAAAGTTTCCCCTTTATGTAACGTAAAAGATACGTCATCAACAGCTTTTAACCATCTTATCTCCTTAAAAGGACCGAAGCCTTTAACCACCGGAAAATATTTTTTAAGGTTTCTTACTTCAAGAAGCGGCTGCATCATCTAAAACCCCCTGGTACAAATGACAGGCAATTTTGCGGTCCGGTAATTCCCGGAAATCCGGTTTAACTTCACTGCATACCTCTTGTTTAAAACTGCAACGGGGATAAAAAGCACATCCTCTGGGTAAATTCCCCAAATCCGGTGGTGAACCTTCAATTGGAGTTAGACGCTTCTTTTGTTCATTAAGCCTTGGAATGGAGTTTAAAAGCCCAATGGTATACGGGTGCTTGGGGTTGGCAAAAAGAGTTTTGACATCGGCAAATTCTACCGGTCTTCCCGCATACATCACTAACACCCTGTGGCACATTTCAGCCACAACCCCAAGATCATGGGTAATCATTATAATGGATGTCCCGTACTCTTTCTGCAGTTCCTTCATTAAAGCTAAAATCTGAGCCTGAATGGTGACGTCCAGGGCAGTGGTTGGTTCATCGGCAATTAATAGGGCCGGGTTTAAGGCCAGGGCCATGGCAATCATAACCCTTTGGCGCATTCCACCGCTGAACTGATGAGGATAACTTTTAAGGCGTTTTTCGGCTTCCGGAATTCCCACTTTTTTTAAAAGTTCTATAGCTTTTTCCCGGGCATCCTTTTTACTTAACTTTTTATGTACCCGAAATACCTCTAAAAGCTGCTCTTCTATGGTAAAAACGGGATTTAGCGAAGTCATCGGGTCTTGAAATATCATGGATATTTTTTCACCGCGAATTTTACGCATTTCTTTTTCGCTTAACTTTAAAAGATCCTCACCGGCAAAAATAATTTCTCCTCCGACTATTTTTCCGGGAGGTGAAGGAACCAGCCGCATAATGGAAAGGGAAGTAACCGATTTTCCGGAACCTGACTCTCCCACAATTCCCAAAATTTCTCCCCGGTTTAAGGAAAAAGTGACACCATCAACTGCCCGAATTTCTTTTCCTGAGCTGTAAAAATAAGTTTTTAAATCTTTTACTTCCAGAATCTTTTCCATAACCCTCGCTCCGATTTATTTTTTTAATATTATTTCACATTATTAAATAATTTTCTATTTTTTCTCATATTTCTCATTGTATACAAAAAGGGACAGTCCCTTTTTTTATACTTTAAGTATAATTTTAGGGACTGTCCCGAAATTTATATTTGTTTTTGGGGCGGCCAATACGACCGTAATCACACTCGATGCTTACTATACCTTCATTTACCATATAAAGTAAATAACGATGTACCGTTGGGTAGGCAAGGCCCACTCCCTCAGTTATCTCCTCAATTGTCTGCGGTTCCTTTTGCTCTTTAAGGTACTGGACAATTAAATTAAAGGTTTTTTTATTAATTCCCTTGGCTAAAAATCCCTGATCTTTTTTCTCCTGCAAACGATTTATCTCAATCATACGCGCATGTACTTTTAGCCGGGCAATTAAATCCGGTGCCTTAATTGGCTTTAAAGCAAAGTCAGAAGCACCTGCCTCCAAAAATTTATCGGCAATTTGTTGACGTTCGTCCACCGTTAAAACAATTATTGGAACTTCACGGTCAATTTCCCGAATCCTTTCCACCGTATCCAGCCCATCTAACGCCGGCATGTGATAATCCACCAGCACCATATCCGGCTTTTCCCGCACAAACTTTTCAATACCTATTGCTCCGTTTTCCGCTTTAATCGCTTCCCAGCCCATAAAGGTAATAATTTCCCCCACGGTATAACGTATTCCTTCATCATCATCAATTATGAGTACCTTCATTCCATTCCCCCACCGGCAAAAATATTTTTACTGTAGTTCCTTTATTTACTTCCGAGTAAAGCTCAATATAACCGTTGTGGTTTTCTACCACCCTTTTAACAAAGGGCAATCCCAGGCCAGATTTTTTTTCCTTTAAGCTAAATCCCCAGGTCCAAATCTCCTCTTGAATTTCCTGAGGTATCCCGACCCCATTATCGGCAATTTCAAAACAAATGTAATTGCCCTGTTTATATGTTTTTATGGTGACCTTTCCATCAGGTTTATTGGCAGTGGCAGCAAAAGCATTTTCGATAACGTTAATCAGAGACCTGGCAACGCGAATGTGGTTTATCAATAGCTTTTCCTTTTGGTCTAAAAGTTCAAAAAAGATACCCTGTCCGGTGTACTTGGGAAAAACATGGGCGCGCACGTAATTAATTAACTCTTCAACGGTAATAGTCTTCCGAACATCATCGTAAAGGATTTCCGATATCATTTTATTGACATTTTCCACAGCCTGCTCAATTTTTTGAACGTATTCCTGTAACTTCGGAGAATCTACCATTAATCCAATTAATGAACTTAACCCCTGAATCGTCATTAAAGGTGTTTTTAAGTCATGAACTAAACTGTGAAGTTCCTGAAAAACCCTGGCTTCTTGAACCTGGAGCCGGTATCGTTCTACTTCTAATTCATTTTCTTTCTGGCGTGCCATAATTTCCATCTGGGTAGAATATATGGATATTAAAAGCGTAGAAATTAAAGCCGTCAACATAATTATAAAAAACATAATTACTGTTATCCAATTTAACGCCGTATCGGCTTCGTAAAACTGGGCAACCAAGCTTACCTCTTCCGCTGGAGTACCAAAGCTATAAAAAAATTTATTTATAAAAGGAGAATATTTCAACCAGGAAAAAGCCAGTAGAACCTGCAGGACTAAAAAACTTTTGCTCCAAAAAATATTTGCCGGGGTTTTTAAACCGGAAAATAATAAAAACAGAACGCATCCAATTAAAATGCCAAAAACAAAATCGCCTATTTGAAATTTATAGTATAAATAACCATAAAAGGAAATTAAAAGTAAGAAAGCTAAAAAGGTTTTTAATACTGATTTTATCTTAGCCGTTTCAAAAAAATAAAAAATGAAAATTAACGCTCCTAAATCCCGCATTAAATAATATCCAGTACCTATTAATACCGCTTGAAATACTTTTGAGCTCTGTCCTTCCCAAACACTATCTATGATAAAACGGTCGGTTAACCGCGCCATAGTAGTGGCTTCATGGGGTAAAAGAAGGGCAGCAACGATGAAAATTACTAAAAATACTTTTTTTAAAATTTTTTGCTTCATTTTACCACCGTTACCTTAAAATACTATTTAATGGTACTTTTAAATCGCGAAAGCGTAAAACCCGGGTGTAATATCCGTAGTATCCATTCACAAGCTTATCCATTGACCGGTTTCCAACTAAAAGGACGTAATCGCTGGCTAATAGAGCATTGGTAAATAAAGCCCGATCATAGCGGTTTTGGTTAGGGTAATTTCTAAGACAGACCAAGACAATCGGAATTTGAAGCTCCTTAGCTTTAGCAATAAGCCTTTGTTCCCGGGATAGCTCTTCTTGAAATTGTTTATACACCTCCTGCTCGGTGGTAAATTCGGTACCAATAACCAAGACAAGAGTCGCTATGCCTTGTAAATCGTCCACATCGGCCTTCTGGCGAAAAGCGGTAAAGGCATGTAAATCACGAAAATACTCACTCACCAAAAGGCCATCAATACCCTGCCCTATAGTAGTTACCAGTACCGGTTCCCGTCCTATTGGTCTGGGAAGACTGGAAAATCCCCTGGTGCTGCTTAAGCTTTTAAAATGGATGATATTTAAAATAAACCAGGAGGCCAATACCAAAAAAGTTAAGCCCAGCATCAGCCAAAGTCGCATTTTAGCTTTATTCACCATAAAATTCACCTTAAATGAAGTCCGGAAACTGTAATTGCCTCAAGGCTTCGTAAACCACAATGGCAACGGTATTTGCTAAGTTTAACGACCTTATCTGGGGTAACATTGGTATACGAAAGGTAAACTCTTTATTAGCTTCTAAAATCTCCTGCGGCAGACCCTGAGTCTCTTTCCCAAACACCAAAAAATCCCCCGGCATATAGCGTACCTCATGATAATAACGTTTGCCTTTCGTCGAAAGGTAGAAAAAACGACCCTCCGGGTACTTTTCCCTTAGTTCCTGAAAGTTTTCATGGTAAATTACCTTTACTTTGTCCCAGTAATCCAGACCTGCTCTTTTTAAGTACTTATCTTCAGTAGAAAAACCCAGTGGCTTAACCAAATGGAGGGTTGAACCGGTAGCAGCACAGGTGCGAGCAATATTTCCGGTATTATAAGGTATTTCTGGTTCAACTAAGACAACGTTGAACATTTCACTCCTCCTTTTGGCAAAATTCCGGAAAAGGACAGATATTGCAGCTTGGCTTTTGGGCCTTGCATATTCTTCTTCCGAAAAAAATTAAGCGATGGTGTAAATCTATCCAGCTACTTGGGGAAAAAATTTTTTTTAAATCTAAAGAGACACTCTCAGGGGTCTTGGCTTTCGAAAGCCCCAAACGGCGGGCAACCCTGAAAACATGGGTATCCACAGGAAAAGCTGGTTTATTAAACCCCACTCCTATAATAACCTCCGCGGTTTTCGGTCCAACCCCAGGAAGTTTAAGCAGTTCAGCAAAACTATCGGGTACTTGTCCCTGATACTCCCTTTCAAGAATTTCAGCAATTTTAATTAAATTCCTCGCTTTACTCCGGTACAAACCTAAAGAGCGGATTTGCCGGGATAATTCCTCTTCTCCCATGTCTAATAAATCTCTGGGCTCCTTTACAAATAAAAAAAGTTTTTCCGTTACCTTATTAACCTGGCGGTCGGTACTTTGCGCCGATAGCACTACTGCCACCAGTAGTTGAAAAGGATTCTGGAAATTTAACTCCGTTTTGGCCACGGGAAAAAGCTTTTCAAGTTCTGCAGCAATTTTACGTGTTTTTTTCCCGGTCACACTCCACCATTCCTTCATAACATTCATCGCAAATAAATTCCCCGCAGGTTTGACAAAACTTTATGCCGTTAGGAAACAAATCCAAACAATCATAACAATAGGCCGTATCGCAATGTTTACAAACAAGGCCCTCGGTATGGGTAGTTTTACACCGGTCACAAACAATTATTTTCAAAGCCCTCACCCCCGTATCATCTTTATCTTATCAAAAAAAGTAAAAATAAAAAACCACCCCCGCCGGGGTGGCCTTCGCCTTATTCTTTTAAATTTCTTTAATTGCTTCGGTCGGGCAACCTTCTATGCATTCCCGGGTTGCTTCCTCAACATCTTCCGGAACTTCACCTTCAATAGCCTGGGATTTACCTTCATCATTCCAGGAAAATACTTCCGGACAGTTGTCAATGCAAAAACCACAGCTTACACACAAATCCTGGTCGACAGTTACGCGCATTAATTACACCCCTTTCTGCAAATTCAAACATAGTATGTAAAATTTAAGCTTACTTTATTCTACATCAACATCTTTTGAACTTTCAACCTTGACATCCAAATTTTTTCCCTTAAAAATTATAAATAAGTACAGAACGGAGGATTTTTATGGAAATTACCTTGCCTGTCCCTTCAGAATTTATTGGAAAAACTATTTTTCAATTTTTAAAAGAACTGGGCATTAGTAAAAGACAGTTAAGAAAGCTAAAACTTCAAGAAGCAGTATTTCTTAATAATCAGCCAGCCCCCTTAAACTACCAGCTTAAAACCACCGGTAACTTGGTAATTAAACTCCCTCAGGTTAAGCTTTCATCTATTCAAACTCCAGAACTACCTTTACAAGTATTATATGAGGACAATTTTCTCTTAGTAGTAAATAAACCTGCAGGTATTTTGGCCCATCCAGTAAAAAACCACCCGGCTCCTTCCCTGCAGGAGTTAACCTATTCTTATTACTTAAAAAACAATAAAGTTTTTGAAGGTTACTATCCTATTTACCGGCTGGATCGTAATACAACCGGTGCAATGCTAATTGCTAAATTTAGCTTGATAGCCGAATTGCTCAATAAATCCCTCAGAAGCAAAAAAATAAAAAAAAGCTACCTGGCACTGGTTGAAGGACAGATCACCAAAAAAAGCGGTTTAATAAATCTCCCCCTCGGCCTTGCCGAAGGAAGCATTATTAAAAGAAGTATTACCCCCGAAGGTAAGCCCGCCTGCACCAAGTACGAAACGTTAAAACTTTTTACCAGCAATACACTCTTAAAAGTGGAAATTTTAACCGGCAGAACCCATCAAATTCGAGCTCACTTTGCAGGAATTGGTCATCCTTTGGTGGGAGACGATTTATATGGTAGCAAAACAAACATTATGAATCGCCAGGCATTGCATCTTTACTCTCTTTCTTTTCTTCATCCCGTTACTGGAAAAGAAATTAAACTCATTTCTCCCCTGCCCGATGATTTTAAAGAAGCCTTAATTACTTTAAAGAAAGCTTCTGGTGAACAATTTTAAGCTTTTTCCTGATAGGAAGCCCATAGGGACAGCGGGTTTCGCAAAGGCCGCATTCCTGACAGGCATCGGCTTTAACCGCAAGATTCCGGTAGCGGTCAATAGCCCAGCCGGGAAGGCCGTAGCGGTCATAGTAAGCTTCCAACACAAAAATAGTAGGAATACCAATTCCCACCGGGCAGGGCTGACAGTAGCCACACCTTCGACAAAACTCCCGGGTAGCAAAGGAAGCTTTTTCTTTTAAAGCTTCCACTTTGGCGGCTAAATCTACTTCCAAATTAAATATTTCAAGGTTTTGCCGGGCTTCGTTTACTTCCGCCATACCCACTAATATCACATCCACCGCTGAAAAATTTTTTAAATAATAAAGCGCCACATCCGCCGGAAACTCCTGATTTTCCCCAAAAAAGCCCCCAGCTAAAGGCTTCATCGCAATGGTGCCAACCCCTAATTTTTGCGCATGTATAAACGCATCTTCTTTATCGGTTTCCACCAAATTTAACGGCAGCATCATCGTTTCAAAGTCATAAGCAGCTAAAAGCTTCTTTAATAAATCTTTATTATGGGTGGTGACACCAATTGCCCGGATTTTTCCTGCTTGTTTAGCATCATTTAAAGCTTCCAAGGCCCCTCCAGGGGCTAAAACCCTATTCATTTCTTCTTCGCTTTTAATGTTGTGAAGCTGATAAATATCAATATAATCGGTTTGAAGTTCGGACAATGATATATCAATATCCCGGGCCATGTCGGAGTAAGTCCTGGCCATTGATTTTGTTGCCACTACCCAGTCTTTACGATCATGTTTAATTGCCTCGCCAATAAAACTTTCACTTACCGTATACGCCCGGGCAGAATCAATAAAATTAACTCCCCCCTCTTTTAAGACATCCAAAACCGGCCGTACTTCCCGAATATTTTTCCGTTGAATGGGAATACCGCCAAAGCCAAGCCGACTAACTTTTAGCCCACTCTTGCCAAGAACTCTGTATTCCAATGCTTCATCCCCTTTCTCAGTTTACTGGTCTTAAATTTTCCACTTACCCGAACGCCAGATTTTTAAGTAACGCCACGCTCTCCACATGCATCGTTTGCGAAAACATGTCCACCGGAGTTATTTCCACCGGATAATAACCGGCTTCCGCCAGAATCTTTAAATCCCGGGCCTGGGTTGCAGGATTACACGAGACATAAACAATCCGCTCCGGTTTTTGCCTAATTATTTCTAATAGCACCTCTTTTTTCACCCCTTCCCGGGGCGGGTCTAAAATAATTTTATTAAAGCTATACCCTTTTTTTAAAAGCCCGGGAAGTTTTTCTTCCACTTTTCCGGCACAAAATTTTACGTTAGATATGCCGTTTAGTTTAGCATTGGTCCTGGCCACCTCTACAGCATCTTTTACCTCTTCTACTCCCACAGCAATTGCCGCAATTCGGGCAGCCGGTAAGGTCAGGGAACCCACTCCCGAATAACCGTCAAAAACCCTATCGGTTTTATCTAACTCAAGATAATCTAAAGCAATACGGTATATCTTTTCCGCCTGCACCGGATTTATTTGAAAAAAGGAAAGAGGAGTTAGCCTATACCTAATCCCCAATAGTTCTTCGGTAATATACCGGGAACCAAAAGTAACGGTTGTCCCTTTACCAAAGATTTCCCGGGTTTTTTTGGGGTTTTCATGAAAAGTTAGCGACTGGATTTTAGGATTTAAAAGAATTTTCTCGGCAATTTCTTTTACGCTAAAGTTTAATTTTTCTGCTGTTACAATAACCTGGAGTTCTCCAGTTGTCGACGATTGGCGCACAACCAAATGCCGTAGCACTCCACCATCGCTAAAGTAAGCTTTAAGCTTAAAAATATCTAATATTTCAGTAATGTAATAAGCCACCTCAACTAAGCTTTTATCGGCAATCAGACAATCGGTTACAGGAAACCAGTTATTTTTTCGGTCAAAATAGCCAATAGCTAATTTATTTTGGCTACTTCCAAAAGTAAAATGCACTTTTTGACGGTAGCGGTAAAAAGCAAAATTAGGCAGAACGGAGTTGATAGGAGCATCTATCCGGCCTATTTTTTTCATAACATTATAAACTTTTGATTTTTTAAGTTCTAACTGCTGTTCGTAATCAAGGTTTTGTAAACTGCAACCCCCGCAGTAACCAAAATGGGAACACCCGGGAACATCCCGGTAAGGAGAACTATTTAAAATTTCCAGAGCCTCTCCCAGAATAACGCCTCTTTTTTCGCCGGTAACCTTTACTTTAACACGGTCGCCAACGGTGACATCCCCCGAAACAAAGTAAACCCGCTGTTCTTTTTTCCCCACACCCAGTCCTTCTTCGGTAAGGTCAATTATTTCTAAAATTTCTTCCATAACGCCTCCTTAATAAAAAAACATTTTCCCCATTACAAACCAGGTCATGATTCCATTCCAGGTGGCATGCGCCACAAAAGGGCTTAATATCGTGCCGGTCTTTTCGTAAAGATACGCCAGTATTGCTCCCCCTAAAGTCAGCGGTAAAAACCGGTAAGGATCAAAATGCATCGCTCCAAAAAGTAAGGAAGATACTGCTATCCCTCCAACCACACCCATGTATTTTTTTAAGACAGGATAGCTAAAACCGCGAAAGAAAAGCTCTTCGGCAAAAGGGCCGAGAAAAACTCCCAAAAAGACCAGCAGGTTTTTCTCCGTGGGAGTTTTAGCCAGGGTTAAGAGTTTTTCAAAGGTCTGCGGTGGAGGATTAACCTTTAAAATTTTAAAACTAAAAGCTCCCACCACCACCACGATAATTAAAATTAAAAAACCTCCAAACACTCCCCATTTAAAGGCTTTACCCCAATTTTTCACCGTAAGCCCCAGGTCGGCAAGATTACTCCGGTTTTTTTCCACCACCCACAACACCAAAGCCAGCAACAATAGATCCTGAAAAAAAGTTAAAAAGATAACCCTGGCCCCAAAACTTTTAAGGCCGGGAAGAGGAAGAGATCCTAGCAGTAAATTCATCCCATTTACCAAAACTAAAGTTAATACTAATATTAAAACCACATGTTTTAACTTCCAGCGAATTTCCAGCATCAAACCCCTCCTGTTTTTCATCTCTATTTTAGCATTTCCCGCAGGCGAAAAAAATAAAAACCTCCAAAACTGGAGGTTTTATAAGTGTTTTATGATATAATCGGCCATTTCTGAGGTTTTCGCAGTCCCGCCTAAATCATAGGTAACCATGTCCTTATTGGGAAGAACCTTGGTTAAAGCCCGCTCGATTTTGGCAGCAGCATCCATTTCTCCCAGGTGTTTTAACATCATCACCCCCGATAAAATCTCCGCCAGGGGGTTTACCCGGTTTTGTCCAGCATGCTTGGGGGCACTTCCGTGAACCGGCTCAAAAACGGCATATTCGTCACCGATATTGGCTCCCGGTGCCACCCCAAGACCCCCAACCAAACCCGCACAGAGGTCCGACAAAATATCACCGTAAAGATTGGGCATCACCATCACATCAAATTTTTCCGGTGTTTGAACCAACTTCATGGCCATAGCGTCGACAATCATATCCTCAAACTCAATATCGGGATATTCCGCTGCCACTTCCCGGGCCACCGCTAAAAATAAGCCATCGGTATACTTCATGATATTGGCTTTATGAACAGCAGTGACTTTTTTTCTTCCTTCTCTTCTGGCTAATTCAAAAGCAAAGCGAACTATTCTTTGGGAAGCTTTCCGGGTAATAATTTTGATGCTTTCCGCTGCATCCTCCCCTACCATGTGTTCAACCCCGGCATATAAGTCTTCGGTATTTTCCCGGACCGTAATTAAATCAATATTTTCATAACGGGTAATAACACCCGGTAAAGATTTTGCCGGCCGAACATTGGCGTATAAATCCAGGGCTTTTCTTAAAGCAACATTCACGCTGCGAAATCCCGTACCAACAGGTGTCGTCATCGGACCTTTTAAAGCAACTTTATTTTTTTTGATAGATTCCAAAACATAATCGGGCAACGGTGTACCGTACTCGGCCATTACCTTTTCCCCGGCTTCCACCACTTCCCATTCAATATTCGCGCCGCTGGCCTCAATTACCCGCCGGGCTGCTTCGACAATTTCCGGACCAATTCCGTCTCCGGGAATCAATGTTACTCGATGCGCCATCTTAAACCTCCTTAAAAGTTAAATGTGCCGTATTTTTTAAAATGCTCAATTAACCCGCCATCATTTAAAATCTTAATCATTACCTCCGGCAAAGGCTTAATCGGTATATCCTCGCCGGTAGTCAGGTTTCTAATAATCCCTTTAGACAAATCTACTTCCAGTTCATCGCCGGCATTTATTTTATCGGTATCACACTCAATTACCGGAAGACCGGTATTAATTGCATTCCGGTAAAAAATCCGGGCAAAAGACTTAGCAATAACAGCACCAATTTTAGCGTATTTAATGGCCAGCGGGGCTTGTTCCCGGGATGAACCGCAGCCAAAGTTACTGCCGGCAACGATAAAATCTCCGGGGGTTATTTTGTTGTAAAAATCCGGGTCCAAATCTTCCATCACGTGCTTGGCCAGCTCGTTCATATCCAATGTTTTAAACTTGTATTTACCGGAAATTATATAATCGGTATTGACGTCATTGCCAAATTTATGGCATTTACCCCTTAAAATCATTTTTTACTCCACCATCCTTAAAAGTAAGGTCTCGGATCCGCAATCTCCCCGGCAATAGCCGAAGCAGCGACTGTGGCCGGTGAAGCTAAATAGATAAAGGCATTACTGTTACCCATCCGGCCTTTAAAATTCCGGTTGGCAGTTGAAATAACATTTTCTCCGTCGGAAGGTATACCGTTATGGGTACCCACACACGGACCACAGCCTGGTGTAACTACGGCAGCCCCGGCTTCTACAAAAATTTTAATAAGTCCTTCTTCCATGGCTCTTAGGAAAATTTTGCGGGAAGCCGGCGCCACAATCAGACGGGTTCTGGGATGGATTTTTCTTCCCTCAAGGATTTTGGCTGCAATCCGTAAATCTTCAAGCCGTCCGTTAGTACAGGTACCCAGTACCGCCTGGTGAATCGGGGTGCCGGCTACTTCGGTAACTTTGGCAGTGTTATCAACGGTATGCGGCTTGGCCACCATCGGTTCCAACTCCGACACATCATATTCCAAAATTTTAGCATAAACCGCATCCGGATCGGCAAAAACCGGAGTAAAATCTCTACCACCGTGTTCCTTTACAAAAGCAAAAGTTTTTTCATCGGCTTCCATTAATCCGGCTTTTGCTCCCATTTCAATAGCCATATTGGCAATGGTAAAGCGCCCATCCATGGAAAGATCCGAAATAGCCTCCCCGGTGTATTCCGCGGCCATATAGGTTGCCCCATCGGCGGTAACATCCCCGATTAAATACAAAATTAAATCCTTGGCAAATACCCCTTTGGGAAGTTTACCCTTTAACACAAATTTTATAGATTCGGGAACTTTAAACCAGAGCTTCCCGGAAATAATCGCCGCTGCCAGGTCGGTAGAGCCAACCCCGGTAGCAAAGGCGTTTAACGCCCCGTAAGTGCAGGTATGGGAATCGGCACCTACTACCAGGGAGCCGGGACCTACTTTACCGCTTTCCGGCACTACCTGGTGGCAGACTCCATCGCCAATATCGTGGAAATCAATTCCGTGCTCGTCCCGAAACTCCCGCATCAACTTGTGAAGCCGCGAAACCCCTTCATTGGGGCTGGGAGCGCTGTGGTCTATCACAAATACCACTTTTTCCGGATCAAAAACTTTTTTCCCGCCCATTTCTTTAAAGGATTTTATCGCCAGGGGAGCCGTCCCGTCCTGCCCCATTACGTAATCCACATCGGCCACCACAATTTGGCCGGCATAAGCATCAACGCCGCTTTTTTGCGAGAGGATTTTTTCAATGATGGTTTTCCCCAAAGCTACATTCCCCGCTTTCCGAAATGTTCTTCGTAGATTAAAACAAGCTCTTTATCAAACAAAGACCGTTTTAATTCCACCGCATGGGCCCGGACATGGGGAAGAAGCTCTGCTGCCTGTTCATCGGTTAAATGAATTCCGTACTCGGCAAACTTGGCTTTTAATGCTGCCGAACCGGAGTGCTTACCGATAACAATTTGTCGCTCCAAACCCACTTCCTCGGGCTGGAAAGCCTCGTAGGTTTTAGGGTTCTTTAACGCTCCATCGGCATGGATTCCCGATTCGTGGGCAAACATGTTGGAACCCACAATGGCTTTCCAGGCAGGAAGTTCACGGCCGGAAGCCTTGGAAACATAAAGGGCAACCTCCCGGAAAAACTCGGTTTTAAAGCCAAGATCAATACCGTAGATATGTTTTAAGGCCATTACCACTTCTTCTAAAGCAGCATTACCGGCCCGCTCCCCAAGACCAATAACCGTAACCCCTACAAACTTAGCTCCGGCTTTAACCCCGGCTAAAGCATTGGCCGTGGCCATACCAAAGTCGTTGTGGGTATGCATTTCAATTTCAATACCTACTCTTTCCCGCAATTCCTTGACCCGTTCATAGGTAGTAAAGGGATCAAGGATACCAACGGTATCGCAATATCTTAAACGGTCGGCTCCCGCTTGTTTGGCCGCCAAACCAAACTGCACCAAAAATTCCATGTCGGAACGGCTGGCATCCTCAGCGTTCACCGAAACATACAAACCTTCTTTTTTAGCAAACTCGCAGGCTTTAACCATATTTTCAATAACCCATTCCCGGGAAGCCCGGAGTTTATGTTCAATGTGGATATCGGAAGTGGAAATCGAGATAGCCACCGCATCTACACCACAGCGCAGTGACTCTTCTATATCTTTAATTACCGGACGGTTCCAGCCCATGATACTGGCTTTTAAGCCAAGCTTGCAGATGGCGGTAATTGCCTCTTTTTCATCGCCACCCATCGTGGGAATACCGGCCTCAATCTGGTCAACACCAAGTTCATCCAGCATCTGGGCAATTCTAATTTTTTCTTTGTTAGCAAAAACTACTCCTGCGGTTTGTTCTCCGTCTCTTAGGGTCGTATCAACGATATAAATTGGTTTATCTTTTAATTTCACGTTTTTTCACCCTCCCGCTTGTAGCTTAATCTATTTTTTAATGATAACACACCCCCAAAATTGTTAAAAGATTTTCAAAGTTTTTATACTGTATACTTTTTTTAGAAGTTAGAAGTTGGAGGTTAGAAATTGGACAAAAAATATAAAAAATAAAAACCTTAATAAAGTAAAGATATACAAAAACCGCTGTCATAAAAAACAGCGGTTTTTGTATTAAAGTTTTGCTAATTTGTCCCGTAAGAGCTGGTTTACAGCCTCAGGATTAGCCCGTCCGCGGGTTTCTTTCATAATCTGGCCAACTAAGAAGCCCAATGCCTTTTCCTTACCGTTCTTGTAATCTTCCACCGCTTTGGGGTTTTCCGCAATTACTTTGTCCACTACCGCTTCCAATTCACCCAAATCGGTAATTTGCACCAGTCCCTTTTCTTTGACGATTACCTCCGGATCTTTACCGGATGAAAACATCTCTTCAAACACCGTTTTGGCAATTTTACCGGAAATGGTGCCTTTATCTAACAGCTCTAACATTTTGGTAATTTGTCCCGGTTTTATGGGACACTCGGTAATTTCTTTTCCTGCAGCATTGAGCAAACGTAAAAGCTCATTTATGACCCAGTTAGCTACCGCTTTAGGATTACTGTAACCCTTTGCCGCTTCCTCGTAATAATCCGCCAGTTCCCGGGTTAAGGTCAGGACGTGGGCATCGTAAGGAGTTAGGCCATACTGTTCTACAAACCGCTTTTTCCGGGCATCCGGAAGCTCCGGCAATGTAGCCCTTATCTCTTCTAACCACTCCCGGTCGATAACCACCGGCGGTAAATCTGGCTCGGGGAAATAACGGTAATCGTGGGCTTCCTCTTTGCTCCGCATCGATAGGGTTACCTGCCGGCTCTCATCCCACATCCGGGTTTCCTGGATAATTCGCCCACCTTCTTCCAAAATCTCAATTTGCCGGGCAATTTCATATTCTAAGGCCTTTTGCAGCGCCTTGAAGGAATTCATATTTTTGATTTCCGTTTTGGTTCCAAACTCTTTCTGGCCTTTGGGACGAACCGAAACGTTCGCATCACATCTAAGGCTACCTTCCTCCATGCGGCAATCGGAAATTCCGGTGTACTGGATTATTGCTCGAAGCTTTTCCAAGTAAAGTCTTGCTTCCTCGGGTGTACGGATATCCGGCTCCGAAACTATTTCAATTAACGGTACCCCGGTACGATTGTAATCAACCAAAGAGTAAGGGGTAAGCGCTAAATTTCCCTGATGGACCAATTTTCCCGCATCTTCTTCCATGTGAATCCGGGTAATGCCAATTCTTTTTACCTGCCCATCAACCTCAATTTCTAAATAACCGTTTTTCGCTAACGGCAAATCGTACTGGGATATCTGATAATTCTTGGGTAAGTCGGGGTAGTAGTAATTTTTCCGGTCAAACTTGCAGTATTCGGCCACTTCACAGTTTAACGCCAGCGCTGCTTTAATCGCATAATCCACCACTTTTTTATTTAAAACGGGCAAAACCCCGGGAAGTCCCAGACATACCGGGCAAACGTGCGAGTTCGGATCGCCACCAAACTCGGTGGAACAATTGCAAAAAATTTTCGTATTGGTTTTTAACTCCACATGAACTTCTAACCCGATAACCGCTTCGTATTCGCGCATAATACACCTCCTAAAGCTTGGGCCGTACCTTATGAAATTCGGTATTTTGCTCAAAGGCATGGGCAACTTTCAGTAATGTTCCTTCATCAAAAGGCTTGCCAATTAGCTGGAACGATACCGGCAGATGACCGTCAAAACCAGCCGGAACCGAAATCCCGGGAAGACCGGCCAAGTTTACCGCCATGGTGAAGATGTCCGAAAGATACATCGAAACCGGGTCGGACGTCTTTTCGCCAAACTTAAACGCTGGTGTAGGTGTTGTTGGGGTTAAAAGGAGATCTACTTTGGTAAAAGCCCGGTCAAAATCTTCTTTAATAAGGGTCCTTACCTTCAGCGCCTTTAAGTAATAAGCATCGTAATAACCGGCACTTAAAGCATAAGTACCAAGCATGATCCGTCTCTTTACCTCAGCCCCAAAACCTTCCGCCCGGGTCCGGGAGAACATTTCCACCACATCTTCCGCTTCAAAATCCCGGTAGCCATAACGGACTCCATCATACCGCGCTAAGTTGGAGGAAGCTTCCGCCGGAGCAATAAGATAGTACACCGGAAGAGAATATTTGGTATGAGGTAACGATACTTCTTCAAAGACCGCTCCTAAACTTTCCAAAACTTTTATCGCATCGTCAATCGCCTTTTTCACTCCTGCATCAATACCGTCTATAAAATACTCCTTCGGCAGCCCAATTTTTAGGCCCTTTATGTCCTGGTTTAAAAAGCTCAAGTAATCAGGATATTCAATATCGGCAGAAGTTGAATCTTTCGGGTCGTGACCGGCAATCACATTTAATAAAAGGGCCGCATCTTCCACCGTCCGGGCAAAAGGTCCGATTTGGTCCAAAGAGCTGGCAAAAGCCACCAGGCCATACCGGCTTACCGCCCCGTAAGTAGGCTTTAAACCAACAATTCCGCAAAAAGCAGCCGGCTGGCGGATGGAACCCCCGGTATCGGAGCCCAGAGCCACTACCGCTTCTCCAGCAGCCACACTCGCCGCCGACCCACCGGAAGAACCACCGGGCACCCGTTCTAAATCCCAGGGGTTTTTAGTGGGGAAAAAGCGGGAATTTTCGGTAGAAGAACCCATAGCAAACTCGTCCAAATTGGTTTTTCCGGTAAACACCGCACCAGCTGCCTTTAATTTTTCCACCACAGTAGCGTCATAAGGAGGTATGTAGTTTTCCAGGATTTTGGACGAACAGGTAGTTCTAATCCCGGCGGTAGACATATTATCTTTAATCGCCACCGGTACCCCCGCCAGCGGCCCCGGGTCTTCCCCCCGGGCAATTTTTTCATCTACTTCCCGGGCCATTTTTAGCCCTAATTCCCGGGTTACAGTAACGTAGGCTTGAATTTTTGGTTCTACCGCTTCTATCCGGTCAAAAGTAGCTTTAGCAACTTCCAAAGCTGATATTTCTTTTGCTTTTATCTTTTCGGTAATCTCTTTTGCACTTAAATAGTATAGTTCCAAAACCATACCCTCCTTTAAATAATTTTCGGCACCTTAAAGAAGTTTTCTTCCCGTTCCGGGGCATTTGCCAGAGCTTTTTCTGTATCCAAATGCTGATGAACTTTATCTTCCCGAAAAACATTTTTTAACGGCAGCACGTGGGCAGTGGGTTTCACCTTTTCGGTATCCAGTTCCTGTAATTGTTCGGCATATTTTAAAATATCATTTAACTGTTTTGTATACATTTCCTTTTCCTCGTCACTTAACTTCAACCGGGCAAGCATTGCTACATGTTCAACATCTTTCAGAGAAATAGTCATAACAGTTCCCCCTTTAAAAAATATCCTTTTGCCATTATACAAAAATTTAGCAAACATTGACAAGAAAATAATAAAAATCTTAGCTCATTACCATCTGGCGAAACTCCTCTTCGGTTAAAATTGGAATACCCAGCTCTTTGGCTTTGGTTAATTTGCTGCCGGGGTCTTCCCCAACCACTACGTAACTGGTTTTTTTCGAAACGGAAGAACTTACTTTTCCGCCGAGACTTAAAATGAGTTGCTCCGCTTCCTTGCGGGTGAAGGAAGAAAGGGTTCCGGTTAAGACAAAAGTTAACCCTTCTAAGCGGTTATCCCGCACCTCGGCCAGGTACTTTGTGTTTACTCCTGCTGCTTTTAACTTTTCGATAAGTTCTAAATTTTCCTTTTGGGCAAAAAATGCCTTAATTGAAGCCGCCATTTTGGGCCCCACAGAAGGTATCGTCATAATCTCCTCTTCAGAAGCCAAAATTAACCTGTCAAGCTCCTTAAAATAAACTGCCAAATCCCGCGCTGCTTTTTCCCCTACAAGCCGAATTCCAAGGCCGTAAATAAGCCGTTCCAGGCTATTTTGCTTACTTTTTTCAATTGCATTAATCAGGTTTTCGGCCGATTTTTTCCCCATCCGCGGCAATTTGGCAACCTCTTCGGCAGATAAGTAGTAAAGGTCGGCATAATTATGAATTAAGCCAGCGTCCAGTAAGAGCTCGGCCACCGCCGGTCCCAGGCCTTCAATATTCATTGCTCCTCTTGAAGCAAAGTGCACGATACCTTCTTTTAACTGAGCAGGACAGGAAGCATTGGTACACCGCCAGGCCGCCTCGCCGGGAAGTCTTACCGCTTTCCCCTGGCAGACCGGACAGGTATCAGGCATGACAAACTCTTTTTCAGCACCGGTCCGCTTTTCCTTTACCACTTCCACCACTTCCGGGATTATTTCGCCAGCTTTTTGCACCCTGATGATATCGCCAATCCGGATATCCTTTTCCCTTATATAATCCTCGTTATGGAGCGATGCTCGCGTTACGGTAGTGCCGGCCAGGCTTACCGGCTCAAATATAGCCGTCGGTGTTAAAACCCCGGTCCGGCCAACCCGCACGATAATATCCTTAAGACGGGTCTCGGCAATTTCCGCCGGGAATTTATAAGCAATCGCCCACCGGGGAGACTTGGCGGTATAGCCCAAAATTTCCTGCTGGGCAAGACTGTTTACTTTAATTACCAGTCCATCAATCACATAGGGCAGGGAAAACCTCTTATCATGCCAGCTCTGGCAGTAATTAATAACGTCTTCAATATTGTTAAATACTTCCCGGTACGGATTTACTTTAAACCCAAGCTCCAAAAGCCACTCCATTAATTCCGCCTGGGTTTTGGGCTCGTATCCCTGAACTTCTCCAATAGCATACATAAAAGCACTTAGGTCCCGTTCAGCAGTAACTTTGGGGTCAAGCTGCCGTAAAGACCCTGCTGCTGCATTCCGGGGATTGGCAAATAAGGGTTCCCCCCGCTCTTCCCGTTGCTCATTTAAGCGGGCAAACGATTCCTTGGGCATGTACGCCTCGCCCCGAACTTCTAAAAGGGGTATGGGTTTTCGTAATTTCAGGGGTATAGCTTTAATGGTTTTAACGTTAGCGGTAATATCTTCCCCTGTGGTACCGTTACCCCGGGTTGCCCCTCGCACCAGAACCCCGTTTTCATACACTAAAGATATGGCCAAACCGTCGATTTTTAACTCTACCTCATACTCCACCTCCTGCCCGGGTAACAGTGACCGGACCCTCCGGTCAAATTCCCTTAAATCCTCCGGTCCAAAGGCGTTATCAAGACTGTACATCGGTTTTAAATGAGCTACTTCCCGAAATTCTTTGGCAACTTCCCCTCCCACCCGCTGGGATGGAGAATCGGGAGTGATAAACTCGGGATACTGCTGCTCCAAAGAAATCAACTCCCGGAGCATCCGGTCATATTCGGCATCGCTTATTTCCGGCTGGTCCAAAACATAATACCGGTAGTTGTGATAATGAAGAAGAGCCCTAAGTTCTTCGATACGCTTTCTGGCTGCTTCCTTATCCATCCATCCACCTCCTTAGACTTTTACCAGAGGAGCAAAACTTCCCAGAAGTTCTTTTACTTCACCACCTTCAAATCTCACTTTTATAATTACATCTCCCTCTTTGGGTTTAACTTCTAACACCGTTCCCACTCCAAACTTTTTATGGCTTACCCTATCTCCCGGAGAAAAAGCCCCCTTTTGCTTTTCTCCCCCCGGAGAAAGATTTTTGGCAGTTTCTTTAACTCCGGAAACCGTTTCTAACAAACTTTCTATTAATTCTTCAGGTATTTCATCTAAAAAGCGGGAAGGTTCATTATAATCGGTGCGGCCATAAACCGTCCGCCGCCAGGCCCGGGTAAGATAAAGCCTCTTTTGCGCCCGGGTAATGCCTACATAGCAAAGCCTTCTTTCTTCTTCAAGTTCCTGGGGATCAATACTGAAAATGGCCCGGCTGTGAGGAAATATCCCCTCCTCCAGACCCACCAGAAAAACCACCGGAAACTCCAAACCCTTGGCAGCATGGAGGGTCATCATCTGCACCCGGTTTTCGCCACCTTCCTGGACGTCCGCATCGGTTAAAAGGGATATGGTAGCCAAAAACGCCTCTAAAGACTTATCTTCGCTCTCCCGTTCAAACGCCTGGGTTACGGTTAAAAACTCGTTTAAGTTTTCAATTCTCGCCCTTGCTTCCATGGTATCTTCCGCTTTTAACGCCGGTAGATACCCGGAACGTTCCAAAATTTCTTCGGTAAGTTTGGTAACGCTTACCCTGTCCTTTAATTCCCGAAACCAGAGGAGCATTTCGCCAAATTCCTTGAAAGCTTTCCTGGTTTTCCCGGAAACCAGAGCCAAAGCTTCATCCCTTAAAAGCAATAACCCTACGGGCAGTCCCGTTTGGTCGGCATAAGCTTCAATTTTAGCAAAGCTCGCCTCACCGATTCCTCGCTTGGGCTCATTTATGATTCTTTTTAAAGACACTTTATCATAAGGGTTTGCAACTATCCGCAAATAAGCAATGATGTCTTTTATTTCTTTCCGGTCATAAAAACGCCTGCCACCAAATATCACGTACGGAATGCCTCTTTGCATAAACGCTTCTTCAAAGTTCCGGGATAAGGCATGGGTTCGATACAAAAGTGCAATATCTTTGTAATTATACTCGCCGCCATTCACCAAAGATTCGATGGTTAATGCCACAAACGCCGCTTCATCTTTTTCATCTACTGCCGGGTAAAAATAAACAGGGTGACCCGGTTCTTTAGCAGAAAAAAGCTCTTTTTCCTTGCGCATCCGGTTGTTGGCAATTACCGCATTAGCCGCATCGAGGATTTTCTGGGTGGAGCGGTAATTTTCTTTTAAGATTACCACTTTTGCTTCCGGATAGTCCCGTTCAAAGTTTAAGATATTGGTAATATCCGCACCCCGCCAGGAGTAAATGCTCTGGTCGGGGTCACCAACTACACAGAGATTGCGGTGTTTTTGCGCTAAAAGATTTACCAGCCGGTACTGAGCATGGCTTGTATCCTGGTACTCATCCACCAGAATATATTTAAACCGCCGCTGGTAGTATTCAAGAACGTGAGGATAATTTTCAAATAGTCTTACCGCATAATAAAGTAAATCATCAAAGTCAAGGGCATTATTTTTATTAAGCTTTTCCTGGTACATATTATAAATTATCGCCACTTTTTCTTTAAATAAGTCATCGGCATCGTCACTATACTGCCGGGGAGAAATAAGCTTGTCCTTGGCCGAGGAAATATGATAGGCAATAGCCTTGGGAGCAAAACGTTTATCGTCAATATTTAGCTCTTTTAAGCACTCTTTTATTACCTGTATCTGGTCTTCCTCATCATAAACGGTAAAATCCCGGCTAAAACCAAGTTTTTCAATATCATTCCGTAATATCCTTAACGCAAAAGAATGAAAAGTAGAAATCCAGATTTCCCGGGCACTTCCCGAGATTAAACTTTCTACCCGTTCTTTCATTTCGCGGGCCGCTTTATTGGTAAAAGTTATGGCTAAAATCTCATGGGGATAGGCCATTTTCCGATAAAGCAAGTGAGCGATCCGGAAGGTTAAAACTCTGGTTTTCCCCGTTCCCGCTCCGGCCAAAACCAGAAGTGGCCCATGGGTATGGGTAACCGCTTCTCTTTGAGCTGGGTTTAAAGTAGCTAACAGCTTCTCCATCGATATCCTCCATCTATTCGTAATTTTTCCCATCCCATTATACCATTCAACTCAACCTGCCGATAATCCTTTTGTAAAAAAGTAAATTTTCCTAACCCTAAAACATAAAAGGCCGGATTTCCATTCCGGCCTTTTTGACCTTATTTTGCTATACCAATCGCCCAAATAACAGGTATAACCCATACAGAACAAGTATCCCGCCAAAAATATAATTAATTATCTCCCCGTACCGTCCCAAGGAAGTAATCTTGCCCAAAAAGGCAGAAAAAGTACCGGCTAAAATTAAGGGTAGGCCATGGCCAAAGCTGTAGGAAAACAGGAGCGCCCCGCCAAAGACCGGTGAGGCTTTAGCCAGCGCATAAGTTACGATAACAATTAAAACCGGCGTGGCACAGGGGCTGGCGGATAAGCCAAAGAACAAGCCCATTAAATACGAAGAAAAAAGTCCGGTGCCCTTAACCGGCAACCTTTTTAAACCGGGAAGGTTTACCGTATAAAAGCCCATTACCGCAAATCCCATTAAAATGGCCACTATCCCCAGTATAAAATTAAAGGCAAATAACCGGCTTTTGATAAAGGTTCCTAAGACCCCAATTCCTACTCCTAAAAGGGTAAGGGTTGTCGCAAGGCCCAGGACAAAAAATAGCGAATAAATAAACCCTTTGGCCGGTGACCGCCCGGCATAACCACCGGTGTAACCGATAATTAGCGGAATCATCCCGAGGATACAGGGTGTAAAACTGGTGGCAATCCCACCCAGAAAAACCAGGAAAAGGGCTAAAAGTTTTGAATCACTCAGGAGCCCGGGAAGCTTATCCGCAAGCTTTTCGGCAAAAGATTTCTTTTCTTCAGTACCCTTTAATTCAGGGGTTTTTTTTTCCTTAAAAGCCACTTTATCCATCTGGGCTTTTAACTCTTCCCTGGTAAGTCCTCCAACAAACATCGGCATTTGATTGCCCTGGCCATCAGTCCAGGGGACAATATTTCCGTTTTGATCAACTACAATAAAAGTCGGCACATACTGAATGCCAAACTGGGCGGCTAACTGCTGGCTGTCCTGACGACTAACTTCCGCTACAATTACCCGCATCCGTCCTTCGTATTCTTCCTTTAACTCCTGCACCACCGGTGCCATTTGTACACAGGTAGGTCAGGTCGCCCCGGTAAACATCAACAAAAACGGCTCGTGGTTTTTTAAAGCTTCATTGTACTGGTCAATTACATTACCGCTATTAGCCGCAGACCCCAGTTCCCGATTTGTAGCATAATACACCCCTAAAGCTAAAAGGGCAATAACAACTACCGCAATTAATACAATTGTACTCTTTTTATCCATCTCCACCCCGCCTATTTGTAGAATCTTTTTTAATTATACCATAAAATTATTTTGCTATGACTAAAAATTTTTACCCTAAAAACCTTAAACCAGAGGAAATAAAGAACATTAATACAAAGTAAGCAATTAGTGGTAGTTGGTAAAAAAGTGTTCGGTCGTAGGTGTTAGGTGGTCGGTAAAATTTAAAAGCGGGCAAAAGCCCGCCTTTACTATTTAAAACGTTTTTTAAGTTCCTCCGCAATATCGCTAAGGCTTATATCCTTTGCCGCAAGTAATACCAGTAAATGATAAACCAAGTCAGCAGCTTCGTAAATTAATTCCCCTTTATCTTCATTTTTAGAAGCTATAACCGTTTCTACCGCCTCTTCACCCACCTTCTGGGCAATTTTATCTATTCCTTTTTGAAATAATTTTGCCGTATAAGAACCTTCCGGCAGCTTTTGTTTCCTGTCAAGGATAATCTGCCAGAGTTTAGCCAAAACCTCCTCTAAATCTTCTCTCTCGCCTTTTCCTTCCCAGAGGGTTCGGTAAAAACAGCTGTAATTTCCGGTATGACACGCTACCCCCTTTTGCTTTACTTTTATTAATAAGCAATCGGCATCACAATCATACCGGATCTCCACAATTTCCTGGATATTGCCGGACGTTTCCCCTTTATGCCATAAAGCGTTGCGGGAACGGCTATAAAACCAGGTCTGCCCGGTTTCCAGGGATTTTTTTAAGCTTTCCTCATTCATGTAAGCTACCATTAAAACTTCTCTGGTATCAATATCCTGGACCACCGCCGGAATCAAGCCTTTTTCGTCAAACTTAAGCTCCATTTTCGGTATCCCCCAATCGGACCGGGATCCCCCGCTCTTTTAAGTACCTTTTTACTTTTTTAATGGTAAATTTGCCAAAGTGAAACACCGAAGCTGCTAAAAGAGCCGAAGCGTGCCCCAAAGCCACCCCTTCGTAAAAATGGGAAAGCTCTCCCACACCCCCCGAGGCAATTACCGGAATTTTCACCGCATCGGCAATTTCCCGGGTAAGTTCGAGGTCATAGCCATCTTTCGTTCCATCTCTATCCATACTGGTAAGTAAGATTTCTCCGGCCCCGAGTCTCTCCACTTCCCGGGCCCATTCTACCGCATCTATTCCGGTGGGAGTACGCCCGCCGTGGATATAAACTTCAAAACCGCCATCTTTTCTCCTCTTGGCATCGATAGCCACCACAATACACTGGCTACCAAACTTTAAAGCCGCCTCCCGCACAAGCCCGGGATTTTTTACCGCCGCCGAATTAATCGATACTTTATCCGCCCCGGAGGCCAAAAGGGTTCGGATATCATCAATATTTCTTATACCTCCGCCAATGGTAAAGGGGATGGATAAGGTTGTAGCCGTCCGCCTGGCCACTTCCACCATGGTTTTACGACCTTCGTGGGAAGCAGTAATATCCAAAAATACCACCTCATCGGCCCCTTCCCGGTCGTAAAAAGCCGCAAGTTCCACCGGATCACCCGCATCCACCAGGTTTAAGAAATTTACCCCTTTTACCACCCGCCCTTTATTTACATCCAGGCAAGGTATAATCCGCACCGTTAACATTAAGACTCCCCTTCCAGTATCCTAATCCCTTCTTTTAAATCAATCTTCCCTTCTAAAATTGCTTTCCCGGCAATAACCCCGTAGATTTTGTTTTTCCCGAGTTCCCGCCAGCGTCTTAAATCTTCTAAGCCAGAAATACCGCCCGAGGCTATTACCCTTAAGCCCGTTTCTTCATAAAGCTTTAAAGTTTCAATAAAATTGGGCCCGGTTAAACTCCCGTCCCGGGCAATGTCGGTATAAATTATTGTCTTAACTCCCATTTCCTTAACCTTAAAGGCCAGATCCAAAGCCCGGTAATGGGAGCTTTCCACCCAGCCTTTTATTGCCACCCAGCCGTTTCTGGCATCAATCCCGACCGCAACCTTATCCCGGTCAAGGGTAAGCATTTCCTCTAAAAGTTCCGGATTGGTTACCGCTATCGTTCCAACAATAACCCGGGAGGCTCCTATTTCTATTAACTCCCGAAAACTTTCAATATTTCTTATGCCTCCACCAACCTGTACCGGGATGGAAACATTTTTAATAATTTCGGCAATAACTTCAAAATTTTCACTTTCCCCGGTAAAAGCCCGGTCTAAATCCACAATATGAATTAGCCTGGCTCCCGCTTCCTGATACCTTAAGGCCAGCTCCACGGGCGAAATCGAGTATTCGGTTTTCCGCTCTTTTTCCCCCTGCGTAAGCCGCACCACTTTTTTCCCCATTAAATCTATTGCCGGTATTAAAATCATAGCATCTCCCTCAAATTCTTAAGTATCTGCCTTCCCACCGGTCCGCTTTTTTCCGGATGAAACTGAAAGCCAATAATACTGCCCCCCATTACCGCCGCCGGAAATCTTTCCCCGTATTCGGTATAAGCTAAAACATATTTCGAATCGGTCTGGGCATAATAGGAATGGACAAAATAAACATAATAATCCGGTAAATTCTTAAAAAGCTCATGGGTCGTGTCTACCGGTACTAAGTTATTCCACCCCATGTGGGGAATTTTGGGAGCTTTTTGAAAGCGAACCACTTCCCCGGGAATAAGGTCCAAACCTTCATACTCGCCATCTTCATAGCTTTTTGTAAAAAAAAGCTGCATCCCCAAGCAAATCCCCAGGATTGGCCGGTTTAATGAAGCCCGTTCTTTTAAAGCCAAAAAAAGCCCCTTTTCCTTTAAATTTCTCACCGCATCCCTGAACGCCCCAACTCCGGGTAAAACCACCAAATCCGCCTCTAAAATTTTCCTGGGATCCGAAGAAAGGGAGGGTTTATATCCCAGTTCTTCTAAAGCCTTGGTCACACTTAAAAGATTACCCATTTCGTAATCTACCACAACCGTCACTTTCTAAATCACTCCTTTGGTTGAGGGTAATTCATCCCCCTCGACGGAAACTGCTATTTTTAAGGTCCGCCCCACACCTTTAAAAATTGCCTCGGCTTTATGGTGTAAGTTTTTGCCCGCAATTTCCCGGACATGTAACGTAATTCCGGCTTTTTGCACGAACGCCCGGAAAAACTCTTCAATCATCTGGTAGTTAAACTTTCCCGCCAAAACCGGCGGAAAGTCAGCTTCAAAGGCAAGATACGGCCGTCCGGAAATATCAACCGCTATCAGTATTAAGGCTTCATCCATCGGATAAAAACCCGAGGCAAAGCGAGCAATTCCCTTTTTATCACCCAATGCCTTATTAAAAGCTTCTCCTAAAACCAAGCCAATATCTTCCACCGTGTGGTGGTCATCTACCTCCAGGTCTCCCTGGCAGGAAAGATTTAAATTAAACCCGCCAAATTTACAAAAGAGTTTGAGCATGTGGTCAAAAAAACCTATACCCGAAGTTCCGGAAAACTCCCCGTTTCCGTCCAATGTAAACTCTACATTAATCATGGTTTCTAAAGTTGTTCGTTGTACCTCGGCCCGCCTCATAAGATTTCCTCCAGTTTCTTTAAAAGTTGCCGGTTTTCTTCCGGTGTACCAACGGTTATCCGTAAATAATTAGCAAGGGCTCCCCCCAAGTACCGCACTAAAATTCCGTGGTTAATTAACTCCTGATGAATCTCTTTTGCCTTTTCCCCAAATTCCACCAGTATAAAATTAGCGTGGCTTTTCACCGGCTTTAAACCCAAAGAAGCTAACTGGTTATAAAGCTTTTCCCTTTCAGCAACAATTTCTTTTATTTCCCCTTGAAAAACTTCTTCGTTGGCCAAAACCACTTCCCCGGCAATCTGGGAAAAAACATTTACATTATAGGGATTTTTTACCTTGATAATTTCCTTTACCACATCGACGTTGGCAACTAAATATCCCAACCTTAAGCCGGCCAGGGCCCGGGCTTTGGAAAAGGTCCGCAAAATGACAAGGTTTTGATATTCTTTTAACAATTCTATCGCCGAAACTCCCGAAAACTCCACGTACGCCTCATCCACCACCAGCAAATGGTCGTAAGCTAAAAGCTTTTCAATCGTTTCAATATCCACCAGGGTTCCCGTAGGGTTATTGGGATTGGCCAGAAACACTAAATGGGGCTGATACTTTTTAATGGCTTCTTTCGTTTCCTCCAGATCAAGGCCAAAATCATCCCGGTACGAAACTTCGAAATAATCCGTTTGGGTTACAAAAGCATGGTGCCAAAACATTACAAAAGATGGGCTAAAACCCAGAGCTTTTCTCCCCGTCCCGCCAAAGGCTAAATAAAGGCAAAGAATCAACTCATCGGAACCATTTCCTAAAACAATATTTTCCGGCATAACACCAAGCTTTTCCGAGAGTCTAAAACGCAGCCTCCCCGCCAAAGGATCGGGATAAAGGGGAAAATCCTTTGCCCCAATTTTGGTGAAGATTTCTTCCAGTAAACTTTTGGGAAAGGGATACGGGTTTTCATTAGCATCAAGTTTAATTTCATAGGGAACCAGATGAGGTTCGTAGGGTTTTAATTGGGCAAAGGCTTCTTTAAAATATCTCGGCTTATTCATTGGAAATCCTCACTTTCACCGAAAGGGCGTGGGCAAATAGACCTTCCGTTTCGGCAAGTTTAATAACATCCCTGGCGTCGGCCAGAAAACCTTCTTGGGAATAATAAATTACGCTACTTTTCTTTAAGAAATTATCCACCGACAGGGGCGAATAAAAGCGGCTTGTTCCGGAAGTGGGCAAAACGTGATTGGGTCCAGCCAAATAATCCCCCATGGGTTCAGGACTAAACTGTCCCAAAAAAACTGCTCCGGCATTTTTTATTTTAGCTAAATAGCCGAAAGGATTGGGGAGCATTAACTCCAAATGCTCCGGTGCCAGCTGGTTGGCAAGCTGGAAAGCTTCCTCTTCATCGTCCACCACCACAATTCCTCCGCAATTTTCCAGAGCTTTTAAAATTATCTCCCGGCGGGATAAGAGCTTAAGATACTCCTCCACTTTTTGAGCTACACTTTTGGCCAGCTCCCCATCCCAGGTAATAACCACTCCCGAAGCCAGGGTATCATGTTCCGCCTGGGATAACATATCCGCAGCCAGATATTCGGGCTTTGCCGAGCTATCGGCAATAATCACCACTTCACTTGGGCCCGCCAGCATATCGATATTAACCATGCCGTAAACAAGCTTTTTGGCCAAGGTTACATAAATATTGCCCGGTCCGGTAATTACATCTACCCTGGGGATGGTTTTGGTGCCAAAAGCCAGGGCAGCTATGGCGTGCGCCCCGCCAACCCGGTAAATTTCCGTCACCCCGGCTTCCCGGGCGGCAACCAAAACATAAGGATTCATCCCCTCGCCTTTTTGGGGAGAAACCATCACAATTCTTTTTACCCCGGCAACTTTTGCCGGTACGGCATTCATCACCACCGAAGAAGGATAAGCCGCGGTTCCTCCCGGAACGTAAATCCCGGCTACTTCCACCGGAGTATAAATTTGTCCTAAGATATTCCCGTTTTCTTCCGTGGTAAACCAGCTCTGGGGAAGCTGCTTTTGGTGAAAGTCAGTCACCCGTTTAATAGCTTTACGAAGGCTATTTAAAAACCCATCGTCCACTTCCTTGTAAGCTTTATCTATTTCCTCTTCGCTTACTTTAAGATTATTTAAATCACCTTTAAATCCATCAAACTCCTGGGCGTACTTTATTAACGCTTCATCCCCCGAATTTGCCACTTCATTAAGTATTTTTCGTACCTGCTGTTCAAAATCCTCTTCCATTGCTTTGCGCCGGGAATATTTATTTAAAAGTTCTTCTTTATTTAAGATTAACTTCATTTTTTTCCCCTCCAACTAAACTTTTAAATTTTTTTACAATCGTCTTTATTTCCCGGTCATAAACCCTGGCGGCCACCCGGTTGGCAACTAACCTTGCAGTAATATCCATTATCTTCGTTATTTCAATTAAGTTATTTTCCCTTAAAGTCCTTCCGGTAGAAACCAGGTCCACAATCACATCCGCAAGACCTACCAGCGGAGCCAGCTCCACATTCCCGTGCATTTTAATAACCTCCGCCCGCACCCCAAGACCTTTAAAAAACCGGCGGGTAACCTCGGGAAATTTGCTGGCCGCCCTGACTTCCGTAAGCTTTCCCAGATCGTGTACTTCAGGGTTATCCCTGGGTGCCGCCACGGCAAAATGGCATTTTCCGTATTTTAAATCCAAAAGTTCAAAGATTTCCCGTCGCTGCTCCTCAATCACATCCTTACCCACAATACCCAAATCGGCCGCTCCATGCTCCACAAAAGTGGGGATATCGGTCGGCCGGCAGATAATAAAAGTGTAGGGTCCATCTTTAATTACCAGTTTCCTGCTTTCCAGAAGGACCTCTTCCTTTTTTAAAAAACCCGCTTTATAGAGAAGACGTACAGTATCGGGAAATAAAGTTCCTTTAGGCAGGGCAAATGTTAAACCATTTTTCATTTTTACAGCCTCACTTTAATTTGTTAAAGTGTTAAATTATTAATATACTAAAATCATAAGGTTAAAAAAATTATTTGTCAATACTATTGGCAATACTTTCAACAATTCTTTCCAACCCCAGAGCAAAGCCAAAAGCCGGTGTATCCCAGCCAAATTTTTTTAAAAGGGTATCGTAACGTCCTCCACCCCCCAGGGGGTAACCTAAATAAGGGGTGTAAGCTTCAAACACCAAACCGGTGTAATAATTTAAATCCCTGACCAAAGAAAAATCCAGTTTTAATTCTCTTACTCCTGCAGAAATTAAGTATTCGGTAACCTCCTCCAGTTCTTCCAGGGCTTTTTTAGCTTTCGGATGGCTTAACATTTTCTTTGCCTTTTTAAGAATTGCTTTACCTCCCCGCTGCTGTAAAAAATCCACCAGACTTTCCCGGACCGTTTGACTTTTTCCCGCTCTCTCAAAAATTCCCTCCAAAGCTACGTAATCTTTTTGATTTAACGCATCTTTTATTTCCGAAAAATGATTAAAAAGTTCGTATTCTTCAATAAGCCCCGTTAAAATATCCACATGTCCCAGAGAAATTTCCAGGTTTTTCACCTTGGCTTTACGCAAATACACAGCCATTAGTTTTATTAAGTCTGATTCTAATTTTGAAGTAATATCCCCAAACACTTCAATTCCCAGTTGTTTAAACTCTCTAAGCTTGTTTCTTCCGGAAAAATTTCCGGAAAAAACCGTTGCCGCATAAAAAATTTTAAGTGGTAACTCCCGATGCTTCATTTTGGTAGAAACCACCCGGGCAATGGGAGTTGTCATATCACCTCTAAGGGCTAAAAGCTCTCCCGTGCGGTCCACAAATTTAATTAAATCGGTCTCCGACTGGGATTCCCGCAAGGTTTCATAATATTCAAAGGAAGGAGTTACTACTTCTTGAAAACCTTCCCTGGCCACCAGCTCCACAAATATGTTTTCCAGATATCTCCTTAACGCTGCTTCCCCGGGTAGATAATCTCTTACTCCCATTGGTAGTTCCTTAAAATTTTCCCTCATAATTTCCCTTCTTCCTTTAAGCGTTTAAGCATCAGCCGGTAACCGGAAGCACCGTAATTTAAGCATCTCTTTACCCTGCTGATTGTTGCGGTACTTGCACCGGTTTTTTGAACAATTTCCTGATAGGTCCGTCCCTCATCCAGCATTTTTGCTACTTCCCAGCGCTGGGCCAAAGCTTTTAATTCCGCAATAGTGCAGATATCTTCAAAAAAAGCATAGCATTCATCAAGATTTTTCAGCGCAAGTATTGCCTCAAACAAACTGTCAAACGCCGGATCCCGTAATTTTCCCTCATACTTAAACATAAAAACCCCCCGCAACTTTTCTTATTTTAATACTTTAATATACTAAAATATTCTTGTCAATAATTTTCGGTTGTCTTCTTCAGCAATTTTCGGTATACTTGTTCATGTACTACAAAAAATAATAAACACCAATTTTAGGGACGGTTCTTTTTTTTGGCGTATAGACGCAAAATACAGAACCGTCCCTGAATTAGGCGTTTGGGGGTGTGAATATGGTGAAGGCTCTGGCGCTTTTTTCAGGAGGACTTGACAGCACTTTAGCCATAAAGCTTATCCAGGAACAAGGTGTAGAAGTAGAAGCGGTTAATTTTACCAGCCCTTTTTGTCGTTGTTTAGCTAAAGGTCAGGGATGTGCTTCCACCGCCAAGTTAGCGGCTGATTTAGGTATAAAGCTTCATGTGCAAAACTGTGGAGAAGAATATTTAAGAATCGTGGAAAACCCACCCCACGGCTACGGTAGCGCTTTAAATCCTTGCATTGACTGCCGGATCTTGAAATTTAAAAAAGCAAAGAAACTTATGGAAGAAATCGGCGCCAAATTTATGATTACCGGAGAAGTCTTAGGGCAGCGGCCTAATTCGCAGCGACGGGATGCCATAAATTTAATAGACCGGGAAGCGGGAATTAAGGGTTTGGTTCTTCGGCCCCTTTCGGCCCTGCATTTTCCTCCAACGATTGCCGAGCAAGAGGGTTACGTTTCCCGGGATAAACTATTAGCTATTTCCGGTCGCTCCCGGAAAACCCAGATCGAACTTGCCGCAAATTTTGGAATAAATGATTATCCCTGTCCCTCGGGAGGATGCCTTTTAACCAAAAAAGAATTTGCTGGCAAAGTGCAGGATTTAATTCGTTATAATGGCAAGCTAACGGTAGAAGATATTGACCGTTTAAAATTTGGGCGTCATTTCCGCCTGTCATCCACGGCAAAAATTATCGTAGGAAGAAATGCTCAGGAAAACGAATTGATTTCGTATTTTAAAAAACCCGGGGAATTCCTCGTCAAGGTAGAAGGTTTTACCGGCCCGACAACTTTAATTCAAGGCAATCCAACGGAAGACGATTTTAACCTTGCAGCCAAAATCACCGCCCGTTATGCCGATACTCCTGAGACCTCAGTTACGGTAAAGATTTGGAACGATTCCGAAGTAAAACGGGTTAATGTTCCAAAAGCTACTGACCAGGAATTAGCTAATTACCGGATTGTTTTTGATAAAAAAAGGCGTCCGTAAAAAGAGCGGCTTTACTTTAAATTAAGCCGCTCTTTTTTTTCGAAAAAAACTACGGTATATTATTAAATGAAGTTTTTAAAGGAGGCATTAACAATGAACAACCGAGCTTTAGCGCTCTTTTCCGGCGGTCTTGACAGTATCTTAGCTATCAAAGTTGCCCAGAGAGCCGGCGCCGATGTTACCGCTCTTCATTTTATAAATCCTTTTGTTTCCGAAGTAAAAACCGAATATATCAAAGAAAAAGCCAAAGAATTAGGAGTACCGCTAATTTTAGAACCGCTGGGCGACGATTATTTGGAAATAATTTTAAAACCAAAATACGGTTACGGAAAAGCGATGAACCCGTGCATTGACTGCCGGGCTTTCATGTTAAAAAAAGCAAAAGAACTATTACCCAAATATAACGCTTCTTTTTTAATAAGCGGTGAAGTACTGGGTCAAAGGCCAAAATCCCAGATGCGTCACTCGATGCAACAAACCGCCAGAGAAGCGGGAGTTGAAGATATCTTGGTACGGCCGCTCACCGCTAAAAACCTTCCCCCCACTTTACCGGAACGCCTGGGAATAATCGACCGGGAAAAACTTTTGGATTTTTCCGGCCGCAACCGCAAGCCCCAGATGGCTTTGGCCAGAGAACTGGGAATCCAAAATTATCCTTCCCCCGCCGGCGGTTGCCTTTTAACCCAGGTCGAATACGGTAAAAAACTTAAAGATTTAATCACCCACGGTCAGTATGATTTAAGAGAAATCAAAAGACTAAATATCGGCCGCCAGTTTAGGCTAAGTCACGGAGCAAAGCTCATCGTCGGCCGCAATCACGAGGAAAACGAAGCGTTAAAAGCAACGGCCAAAGATAGTGACATCTTAATGCGGGTACAAAATTTTAAGGGTCCCCTGGCAGTGTTAACCGGAAATGAAATTTCCTATGTAGCGCTTAAAACAGCAGCCCGGATTACAGCCCGCTATGCCGACTGCCCCGGGGAACAAAAAGTTACTGTGGTTTTTTACAGGGCAAATAATCCTAAAAATAAAGAAGCCATAGAAGTTATACCCATGGCTTCGGAGGAAGTAAGTAATTATCGAATTGAATAGCAGCCCTATTGTAATTTTAATGCTTTTTGGCCAATATCGGTGCGGTAGTGCATACCCTCAAAAGACACGGCCTTAACTCCTTCATAGGCAAGTTCTATGGCCGCCTTGAGGGTATCCCCTACCGCCGTTATATTTAACACCCGGCCGCCGGCGGTAACAATATCGTCTCCATTTAAAGCCGTTCCGGCATGATACGCCACCACCCCCGGCGGTAGCCGGTCAAGACCATGGATAACTTTACCGGTTTCATATTTTCCGGGATACCCGCCGGAGGCCAATACTACCGTGGCACAGGCCTTGGGCAGAAATTCTACCTTTACCTGGGAAAGCCTTTTTTCCACCACCGCCAGCATAATCTCTACCAAGTCTGTTTTTAACAGGGGCAGGATAACCTGAGTCTCTGGATCACCAAAGCGGGCATTAAACTCCAAAACTTTTGGCCCCTCCCTGGTTAAGATAAGCCCCGCATATAAAACTCCCTGGTAGGTTATCCCTTTCTTTTTAAGCCCCTTTATTGTAGGCAGGAGGATTTCCCGCTGGACCCTTTCGGCAATTTCCGGAGTATATACGGGAGCCGGGGCATAAGCTCCCATTCCCCCGGTATTGGGTCCCTGGTCGTTGTTAAAAACCCTTTTGTGGTCCTGGGCCGGAACCATTTGCACCACCGTTTCCCCATCGGTGATCGCTATGATACTTACCTCTTGTCCTTCGAGGTATTCTTCAATAACCACTTTGTTTCCCGAAGCGCCAAAAATCCGCTTAACGAAGATATCGTCTAAAGCTTTTACCGCTTCCTCTAACTCCTGGCAAACGTATACCCCTTTACCCGCCGCCAGGCCATCTGCTTTAATAACTATCGGCACCCCTTTTTGGTAAACGTACTCCCTGGCTTCGTTATAATCGCTAAACGTTTCATAAAAAGCCGTAGGAATACCGTTCTCCCGCATTAGCTCCTTGGCAAAACTTTTACTGCCCTCAATTTGCGCCGCATCCCGGCAGGGACCAAATACTAAAAGACCATGTTCGTTAAAATAATCGACAATCCCCAGGGTTAAGGGAAGCTCGGGTCCCACCACCGTTAAATCCACATTCTCCCGCTGGGCAATTTCCAAAAGCCCCGATAGGTTATCCGCTTCCACCGGCACCACCCGCGCCTCCCGTGCTATACCGGCATTACCCGGAGCGGCCAATACCTCCGTAACTTTGGGGCTTTCTTTAAGTTTTTTTACTATAGCATGCTCCCGGCCACCACTTCCCACTACCAGAACCTTCATTCACTAACCCTCCTAATGTAAGAAATGCCTTACTCCCGTAAAAACGAGAGTTACATTTCTTTTTGCCGCTTCTTCAATTACTTCCCGGTCGCGCACCGCTCCTCCCGGCTCAACTACCACCGAAACCCCCGCTTTGGCCAGTTCCTCGATGGAATCGGCAAAGGGGAAAAAGGCATCGGAAACCACCACCGCTCCCCGGGCTCTTTCCCCGGCTTTATTTAAAGCAATTTTTACCGCATCAATCCGGCTGGTCTGCCCACCGCCGGCTCCCAAAAGCATCCTGTCCTTTACCACAGCTATGGCATTGGATTTAACGTATTTTACTACTTTTAAACCAAAAACTACATCTTCCCTTTGCTCTTCGGTTAAATCATTACCCGCTACCACTTTTAATTCTTCATAAAGCTTTCCATCTTTTTCCTGAAGCAACAGTCCGCCGCTAATTTGCCTTAAATTAAGTTCCTCCAAAGCAAGCGGTTTTGCCTTTATAACCCGTAAATTCTTCTTTTCCCGCAGGATTTTTAAGGCTTCATCACGAAAATCCGGAGCAATTATAACCTCGTAAAAATGCTGAACCAAAAGCTCAGCCACCTTTTCATCCACCGCACCGTTAAAAGCAACAATTCCCCCAAAGGCCGAAACCGGATCCCCGGCATACGCTTTTTCGTAAGCTTCCTTTAAATTTTCACCGGTAGCCACACCGCAGGGTACGGTGTGCTTGATAATAGCTGCCGCCGGTTCACTGAACTCCCAGATTAACCGGTATGCTGCATCGGCATCAAGGTAATTATTAAAGCTCATGGTTTTCCCGTTTAAAATTTCCGCCTTCACCAATCCGGGATGTCCTTCTACCCGGTAAACCGCACCCCGCTGGTGGGGATTTTCCCCGTACCGCAGCATTTCCACCTGTTCCGCTTCAATATATAATTTTTTCCGAAAACCACCATCTTCTAACCTTTCCGCAAAATAATTGGCAATGGCAATGTCGTAACTGGCGGTATGGCGGAACGCTTTTAAAGCTAACCTTTCCCTGACTTCAAGCGGAACCTCTCCCTTTTCTATATATTCGGCCACTTCAAGATAATCTTCCGGATCCACCACCACCGTAACGTACCGGTGGTTTTTAGCTGCTGCCCGGATTAAAGTGGGGCCACCTATGTCAATATTTTCAATGATTTCGTCATGGTCAGCTCCCCGCGCTACCGTTTCCCGGAAGGGATAAAGATTTACTACCACCAAATCAATAGGCTTTATCCCCTGTTCTGAAATTTCCTTTAAGTGATCCTCCGTTCTTTTGGCAAGAATACCTCCATGGATAGCCGGATGCAAAGTTTTTACCCGTCCTTCTAAAATTTCCGGAAAACCGGTAATCTCACTTACATACGTTACCGGGATACCGGCCTCTTTTAAAACCTTATAACTTCCCCCGGTAGAAATTATTTCAAAACCTAAATTTACTAATTTCCCGGCAAATTCTACTATACCCCTTTTATCGTAAACGGAAATTAAAGCCCGCTTACTTCCCATGTCCTTCCCTCCCGTCCGGCAAGATTCTAACCCGCCGTCCTTCTACCACTAAGCGGTTTTCACTTAAAAGCCTAAGCGCCTCTACCAAAATCCGGTGTTCCTGTTCCAAAATCCGCTCACTTAAGCTTTCTTCACTGTCGTCATCGTACACCGGAACCGCGGCCTGCAAAATAATGGGGCCAGTATCCATCCCCTCATCGACAAAATGCACGGTACAGCCGGCAATTTTCACCCCGTAATCCAGAGCTTGTTTCTGGGCATGAAGCCCGGGAAACGCCGGTAGCAGCGCCGGATGGATATTAATAATCCTCATTGGAAAAGAAGAAAGCAAAGGTTTGCCAATTAAGCGCATGTAGCCCGCAAGACACACCGTATCAACTTCATAGGAAAGTAAGGTTTTCACTATCTCCTTTTCGTATTCCTCTTTATTTTTAAAACTTTTCGGGTCAAAGTAATGCCAGGGTATACCCGCCCGCCTGGCCCGTTCGATAGCGTAAGCTTCAGAATTATCGGTCACCAGCACTTTAATTTTTGCCGGCAAAACTCCCCGTGCTACCGCATCAATAATCGCCTGAAAGTTACTCCCCCGTCCCGAAGCCAAAACCCCTAAGTTTATCATCGCCTTCCTCCCTATTCATTAATAATCACCCTGCGCTCCCCCGCGGTAATTTCACCAATTACCCATGCCTTATAATTAAAACTCTCAAACGTCTTAATTGCTTCCTGAACCTTGGCCTCCTCCACGATTAAAATAAAACCAATGCCCATGTTAAATGTCCGCCACATCTCCCTTCGCGGCACATTCCCGGCTTTTTCAATTAACTTAAATATTTTTGGTATTTCCCAGTTTACGGTTATCCGTGCCTCCACCTTTTCCGGTAAAACCCGGGGAAGATTATCTAAAATCCCGCCGCCGGTAATATGGGCCATGCCTTTTATCTCCACCCTTTGCATTAAATTAAGTACCGGCTTTACATAAATCCGGGTAGGAGTTAAAAGTTCTTCCCCCAGGGTTTTCCCAAACTCTTCGACATAATCGGTAAGATGATATTTACCGTACTCCAGGAGAGCCTTTCGGGCAAGACTTAAGCCATTACTGTGGATCCCCGAGGAAGCAATGCCAAGTATAAAATCACCTGCTTTAACGGAACTTCCATCGATTATTTTGCTCTTATCCACAACCCCAACACCAAAGCCGGCAATATCAAAATCTCCGGGATGGTAAACCCCGGGCATTTCCGCTGTTTCTCCCCCAACCAGGGCGCAGTCTGCCTCAAGGCAGCCTTCCGCCATTCCTTTCACCAAGTCGGCCACCTGTTCCGGATTTAGCTTGCCCACCGCAACGTAATCCAGGAAAAACAGCGGTTTAGCTCCCACAGTGAGTAAATCGTTCACCACCATCGCTACCAAATCAATACCTATGGTGTCGTATTTTCCCAGGGCCTGAGCTATCTTAAGCTTTGTTCCCACCCCATCGGTCGATGAAACCAGCACCGGCTCTTTATAACCGGTTACATCCAGGCGATACAGGGCGGAAAAACCACCGATCCCCGCCAGAACATTGGGGTTTAAAGTTTTCTCCACTTCAGATTTAATGCGCCGGACCACATCCATGCCGGCATCGATATCGACCCCGGCGGCTTTATACGTTAACTCCTCCATGGTCTTACCCCCACCATTAATTTATCGGTACCGGGTAATCCCCGGTAAAGCAAGCAAGACAAAAATCCCGTTCCTTAAATATTCCCAGCAATCCTTCTAAAGATAAATAATAAAGTCCATCGGCACCAATATAATTTTTTATTTCCTCAACCGAATACTTTGCCGCAATTAATTCATCGTCACGGGAAATATCAATACCGTAATAACAGGAGCGAATAAACGGTGGTGAACTTAACAATAAATGAATTTCCCTGGCCCCGGCATCTCTTAAAAGCTCGATAATCTGCTTGCTGGTCGTCCCCCGGACAATCGAATCATCAATAACCACAATTTTTTTATCCTTTAAAACCTCACGAATAGGGTTTAATTTTAACTTTACGCCAATTTCCCGTTCTCTTTGGCTCGGCCGGATAAAAGTACGGCCGGCATATCGATTTTTCATTAACCCCTCTTCCAGAGGTATCCCCGATGCCTCCGCATATCCCCGGGCTGCGGCGGTACCCGAATCCGGCACTGGCACCACCAAATCCGCCTTTACCGGGTATTCCTTAGCCAGTACGTGACCCATTTTCCGCCGAACGGTGTTTACATGATAGCCATTAATAATGCTGTCCGGTCGGGCAAAATAGATAAATTCAAAAATGCAAAAGGAATGCTTCATACCCTGCAGGAATTTATAACTTTTAAGGCCGTTTTCGTCAATTACGATAATTTCCCCCGGCTCCACATCCCGAATAAGCTCAGCGCCAATGGTATCAAGGGCCGCCGACTCGGAAGCCAAGACATACCCGTCATGAAACCTCCCTAACACTAAAGGCCTAAAACCCCAGGGATCGCGCACCCCTATTAACTGGTTCTCGGTCATAATCACCAGGGAATACGCTCCCTTCAAATCCACCATCGCCTTTAAAATACCTTCCACCAAATCCGTCTGGGCGTACTGGGCAATAACATTTAAAATCACTTCGCTGTCGGTAGTGGTCTGAAAAATTGCCCCCCGGGACAGAAGATATTTTTTAAGTTCTAAAACGTTGGCGAGATTGCCGTTATGTCCTAAAGCAATTTTCCCCAACTTATAATGAAACACCAACGGCTGGGCATTTATGGGCACGCTGGCCCCGGTGGTCGAATAACGTACATGTCCGGCAGCCACAAAACCTTTTAACCCGTTTAATTTCTCCTCGCTAAAAACTTCCGCCACCAGCCCCATGCCCTTGTGAAGGTTTATATCCCTGCCATCGCCTACCGCAATTCCCGCACTTTCCTGCCCCCGGTGCTGCAGGGCAAAAAGCCCCCAGTAGGTAAGCCGGGCCACATCATACCCCGGAGCATAAATCCCAAACACCCCGCACTCTTCTCTTATTTCAAAGCCCAACGTAGGCCCCCCTCATACAAGGCTTTTAACTCCGATAGCTTTTCTTTGATAACCCTCTGACCGTTTAGGCAAATTTCTATTTCATCATTCCCGTTCACCCGGCCAAGCTTGGTAACGGCAACGCCGGAAGCTTTTACAATCTCTTCAAATTCATTTGCTTTTTCCGGCGAAACCGATACTATTACCAGGCCAACTTTTTCCGAAAAAAGCATCTCCTGCGGTAAAAGGGAAGTGATAAAATCGATGTTTACCCCCAGCTCCCCGGCAAACGCTGCCTCACAAAGGGAAACCGCCAAACCGCCATCGCTAACATCATGAGCAGAGTTAATGAGTCCTTGCTTTTTTAACAAGGGCAAAAGGTCAATTATCTTTTTCCCCTCCTGAAGATCCACCGGTGGTACCGGAACCAGAACATCCCCAAAAAACTCCTTTAAAAACTCGCTTTGTCCGAGCTCCCCGGTGGGTTCACCCAGGAGGTAAATTAAATCTCCCTCGGTCTGAAAAGCCATGGGAATAAGTCCAGTTTCCAGATCGTCAATTAAACCCACCATCCCGATAACCGGTGTAGGGTAAATAGCTTTTTCACCGGTTTCGTTGTAAAAGCTAACGTTGCCACCGGTTACGGGAATATTTAAAATTTCACACGCGTCCTTCATCCCAGCAATTACTTCCACAAACTGCCCCATAATCTCCGGCTTTTCCGGGTTGCCAAAGTTCAAGCAGTTGGTAAGTCCCAGAGGCCTTGCCCCGGTAACCGCCAAATTTAAAGCCGCCTCCAATACCGCCCGTTTGGCCCCTTCCCGGGGATTAAAGTAAACATAGCGGCCGTTGCCGTCGGTTTTTACAGCAATGCCCTTTTTCGTGCCCTTGATTCTTAAAACTGCCGCATCGGAGTAACCGGGCTTAACCACCGTATTAACCCCCACCTGGTGGTCGTACTGTTCATACACATAATCTCTCCGGGCAATATTGGGGTTTTGTAAAAGCCGGCGCAAAGCCTCTCCGCAATCCACCCCAGCCGGATTTACGCTTTGCAGGTTTTTAATCTCCGGAACCTGGTAAGGACGGTCGTAAACAGGAGCCTCCTCGGTTAGTAAGCGGTAGGGAAGTTTTGCCACGCATTCCCCGCCAAAAAATACCTCAATTTCCTCGCCAGCGGTAATTTCTCCCACCACCACCGCATTTAAATCCCACTTTTTAAAGATTTTGATAATCTCGTCCTCATACCCTTTTTCCACCACCAAAAGCATCCGCTCCTGGGACTCCGAAAGCATGATTTCATAAGGGGTCATCCCCTCTTCCCGGAGTGGTACCCTGTCCAGGTAAAGCCGGATACCCGATTTCCCCCGGGCGGCCATTTCCGAAGAGGAGCTGGTAAGTCCGGCAGCGCCCAAATCCTGCATGCCAACGATGTGACCGTATTCCAGAGCCTCCAGACATGCTTCCAGTAAAAGCTTTTCCATAAACGGGTCTCCCACCTGCACCGAAGGCCTTTTATCCTCCCCGTCCCGGGACAGCTCTTCGGAAGCAAAGGTGGCTCCGTGAATCCCGTCACGCCCGGTAGTCGCTCCCACCAAAAGAACCGGATTGCCTACCCCTGATGCTACACCTTTTTTCAGTTTGGAAAGCTCCACGATGCCCACACACATGGCATTAACCAGGGGGTTTTCTGCGTACGATTCCTGAAAATAAACATCCCCCGCCACCGTAGGAATCCCGATGCAGTTACCGTAGCCGGCAATCCCGGCCACCACGCCGGTAAAAAGGTGGCGAACCCTGGGCGAGTCAAGTTTGCCAAAACGCAGGGAATCCAAAAGGGCTATCGGCCGCGCTCCCATGGCAAAGATGTCCCGGATTATTCCTCCAACTCCCGTCGCTGCTCCCTGGTAGGGCTCGATGGCTGACGGGTGATTATGGCTTTCAATTTTAAAGGCAATTCCCAGTCCGTCACCAATATCGACCACTCCGGCATTTTCCCCGGGGCCCTGCACTACCGCCGGACCTTTGGTGGGAAGCTTTTTTAAATGAATTTTGGAACTTTTATAGCTGCAGTGCTCCGACCACATTACCGCACACATTCCCAGTTCTACTTCGTTGGGCTCGCGGTCCAGATACTCGACAATTCGCCGGTATTCTTCGTCGGTTAATCCCATCTCCCGCCATTTAGCCACGGTTAGCCCCCCTTTCCAAGTACGCGATAATCGATTCCCAGATTACCCTGCCATCCTCTCCCCCCAGGATTTTCTCCGAGCAGCGCTCCGGATGGGGCATCATGCCGAGGACGTTACCTTTCTCGTTAATGATTCCCGCAATATTGTAAAGGGAACCGTTGGGATTGGCATCCTCGGTCACTTCCCCCCGGGAATTACAGTACCGAAAAACCACCTGTCCGTTGGCAATAAGCCTTTTTAAGGTATCCGGCTCGCAGTAATAATTACCCTCCCCGTGGGCAATGGGAATTTTCAGTACCTGTCCCTTAAGCGCTTTATTGGTAAAGGGAGTTTCGTTGTTTTCTACCCGGAGGTAAACATCATGACACCGGAAATTTATGCTTTTATTTCTAAGCATGGCACCGGGTAAAAGCCCCGCTTCTAAAAGGATTTGAAAACCGTTACAGATACCGATAACCAAACCTCCGGCTTCGGAAAATTCTACCACTTTTTTCATCACCGGACTAAAACGGGCAATCGCCCCGGCCCGCAAATAGTCGCCGTAGGAAAAGCCTCCGGGCAGAACAATGCAGTCTACATCAAAACTATCATCTTTATGCCAGATATACACCGTTTCCCGGCCAAAGACGTTTTTTAAGACGTGAAAACAGTCGGCATCGCAGTTAGAGCCCGGAAAAACCACCACCCCGAACCTCATCTTAACCCTCCACCTGCACCGAAAATTTTTCAATGACCACATTGGCTAAAAGCTTATCGGCCATTTCCTTAACTCTTTCTTCTATTTCCTTTAAGTCATTTCCCTCAACTTCTAAGGTAATAAACTTGCCAACCCTCACTTTTTTTACTTCCTCATACCCGAGAGCATGCAAGGAATTTTTAATCGCTTCCCCCTGGGGGTCCAAAACCCCGGGCTTTAATTCCACAATTACACGGGCTATTGCCATAATTTTCCTCCTCTACTCCGCTTTTTCTTTAATCCGCTTTAAAATTTCCGTATAGGCTTCGGAAACTCCCCCCAGGTCCCTTCTAAACCGGTCCTTATCGAGCTTTTCCCGGGTATCTTTATCCCAGAACCGGCACGTATCCGGAGATATTTCGTCGCCTAAAAGGATTTGGTCGTGAAATCTTCCAAATTCCAGTTTAAAATCAACTAACAAAATATTGAGCGAGTCAAAAAATTCCTTTAATAATGAATTAACTTTTAAAGCGGTATCTTCCATATACTTTATTTCCTCCGGGGTAGCCAGATTTAACGCCTGCACGTGATAATGGTTAATCATCGGGTCTCCCAATTCATCGTTTTTGTAGTAAAGCTCCACCACCGGAAAAGGTAAGTCAGTCCCTTCGGGAAGCCCCAGCCGTTTGGAAAGAGATCCCGCAGCAATATTGCGGACTACCACTTCCACCGGAATAATGGAAAGCCTTTTAACCCGCTGTTCCCGCTCCCCAACTACTTCAAGAAAATGAGTCTTTATTCCCTGCTTTTCTAAATACTTAAAAATATAAGCGGAAATTTGAGCATTTAAGTAGCCTTTGTTTTCTATTTCTCCTTTTTTCTTACCGTCAAAAGCGGTCGCCGCATCTTTGTAATACACTACCACCTCATCGGGATTTTCGGTGGCATAAACAATTTTGGCCTTACCTTCATAAAGAAACTTTTTCTCCATTTTCATACCTCCCCCTATAAACCAAATCTTTTAAAGATTTCATCCACATATTTTAAGTGGTAATTATAATCAAATAATTCGGCAATCTCTTCGGGTTTTAACAATTTGGTTAACTCTTCATCGGAAAGTAACAGCTCCTTAAAGCTTTTGCCCGTTTTCCAGGCGGTCATCGCATTACGCTGCACAATTTTATAAGCGGTTTCCCGTAAGATTCCTTTTTCCACCAAAGCCAAAAGCACCCTCTGGGAAAAGATTAAGCCGCCGGTAAGGTTTAAATTCTTTTCCATCCGTTCCGGATAGATATTTAAGTTATCGATAACTTCGCTAAAAACGTGCATCATGTAGTAAAGGGTAGAAGTTGCATCGGGTAAAATCATCCGCTCCGCCGAAGAGTGGCTGATATCCCTCTCCTGCCAGAGGACGACATTTTCCAGCGCTGCCACCACATAACTTCTCACCACCCGGGCCAGCCCGGAAATCCGCTCGCACAATACCGGATTTCTTTTATGGGGCATTGCCGAAGAACCTTTTTGCCCTTCGGTAAACGGCTCTTCCAGCTCCAAGATTTCGGTCCGCTGTAGTGTTCGGATTTCGGTGGCAAATTTATCAAAAGTGGTAGCAATTAAAGCCAGGGTTAAGACAAACTCGGCATGCCGGTCCCTCTGGACAATCTGGGTGGAAACTTTTTCGGGAGTTAAACCCAATTTTTCACAAACCCGTTTTTCCACTTCCGGTGGCACATTGGCATAGGTCCCCACCGCTCCCGAAATCTTGCCCACGCTTACCGTTTTAATTGCCGTTTTAAGCCGTTCTATATCTCTTTCAATCTCTGCAGCCCATAAAAGCATTTTCAAGCCAAAGGTAATCGGTTCGGCATGAACCCCGTGGGTCCGGCCGATCATCACCGTATAGCGGTGCTTATTCCCAAGCTCGAGCAAACGCTGATAAATTCCTTCAAGCTTTTTAAGTAATAGCTCTCCCGCCTCTTTTAACTGCAGGGCCAAAGCGGTATCCAGAACATCGGAAGAGGTTAAACCTTTATGAATGTACTTACTTTCCTCTCCTACGTACTCCGCCACATTGGTTAGAAAAGCAATTACATCGTGTTTCACGGTTTTTTCAATTTCCAGGATCCGGTCTACATCAAAGTTGGCCTTTTCTTTGATAACTTTAGCCGCCTCAAGAGGAATCAACCCAAGCTCTCCCATCGCTTCCGCTACCGCAATTTCAACCTTGAGCCAGTTCCGGTACTTGGTTTCCTCCGACCAGAGTTTTTTCATTTCCGGTAAAGTATAACGGGCAATCATCAAAACACCTCCAAAATTTACTCCATTTTTTCTAATAATTTTTGCTCCTTTTCTTCCACTTCCCGGGCAAGTTTTTCTTTATAAGCTTGAAGTTTCCCCGCAAGGTCTTGATCATTTAAGCTTAGAATTTGCACCGCCAAAAGCCCGGCATTTTTAGCCGCATTTATCCCAACCGTTGCCACCGGAACGCCGGGTGGCATCTGGGCAATGGATAGTAAGCTGTCAATTCCCTCGATGGAAGCTTTAATCGGTAAACCTATCACCGGTAACGTGGTCACCGCCGCCAGCACTCCCGGCAAATGGGCTGCCATCCCCGCCGCGGCAATTATAACGCCAAAACCTTTTTCCCGGGCCGTCCGGGCAAAGTTAAGGGCTTTGTCGGGGGTACGGTGGGCCGAGGCCACCTTAACTTCGTACTCCACCCCAAACTCTTTTAAAACCTCCACCGCCTTCTTTACAACCTCCCAGTCGGAGTCGCTCCCCATAACCACCGCAACTTTGTGCATTGTAAACACCTCCTGTAAAATTATGAAAAATTAAACCCCTACTACTCCCATTCGATAGTAGCAGGGGGTTTGCTGGTAATATCGTACACTACCCGGTTTACTCCTTTAACTTCACCTACAATGCGGGCAGAGATTTTTTCCAGCAACTCATAAGGCAACCGGACCCAGTCGGCAGTCATGCCATCTTCGCTGGTCACCGCTCGCAAGGCTATGGTATAGGCATAGGTCCTTTCGTCCCCCATAACCCCCACGGACTGGAGATTCGGCAGCACCGCAAAGGCCTGCCAGGTTTTCCGGTACCAGCCGGATTTCTTTAATTCATCTATAAAAATGTAATCTGCCTCCCGGAGTATGGCAAGTTTCTCTTCGGTTATCTCCCCTAACACCCGGACCGCAAGTCCCGGTCCTGGAAAGGGATGGCGCCAGACTATACTTTCCGGAAGCCCAAGCTCAAGGCCTAATTCCCGGACTTCATCTTTAAATAGCCACCTTAAAGGCTCGATAAGCTGAAACTTCATATCTTCCGGCAAACCACCCACATTGTGGTGGGATTTAATGGTAGCGGCGGTGGCGGTACCGCTTTCCACCACATCCGGATATAAAGTTCCCTGGACAAGAAAACGGATATCTCCGAGTTTGGCCGCTTCTTCTTCAAAAACCCGAATAAATTCATGGCCGATTATTTTCCTTTTCTGCTCGGGGTCCCGAACACCTTTTAATTTAGCTAAAAACCGCTCCCTGGCATCCACAAAAACTAAGTTCATTTGAAACTGCTCTTTAAAGGTGCGGACTACTTCTTCCGCTTCGCCTTTGCGCAGTAAGCCATGGTCCACAAAAATACAGGTTAAATTATCTCCGATGGCTTTATGTACCAGAACCGCTGCCACGGAGCTGTCAACCCCGCCGGAAAGGGCACAGACGACCTTCTCATTCCCCACCTGTTCCTTTATTTCCCGGATTGCCCTCTGGGCAAAAGATTCCATCGTCCAGTCGGGTGTTAACCCGCAAATCTTGTAGAGGAAATTTTTAAGAATTTCCTTTCCTTTAGGGGTATGAACCACTTCCGGATGAAACTGCACCGCATAAAGATTTCTTTCCCGGTTTTCCATAGCCGCAATAGGTGTATACTCGGTTTTAGCCGTTACCAAAAAGCCGTCAGGAGCTTTTGCCACAAAATCCCCGTGGCTCATCCAGCAAATTTCGGTCTCATTAAGACCGGCAAAAAGCCTGTCCCGATTTACGATAAAAAGAGGAGTTTTGCCGTATTCCCTGCCTTCCGCAGGCCGCACAATGCCCCCGAGCTGCTGGGCCATGAGCTGCATTCCGTAACAGATACCCAGGATGGGAATATTTAAACGGTATATTTCCGGATCTACCGTTGGTGCCCCTTCCCCGTAAACCGACGAAGGGCCTCCGGAAAACACAATCCCCCCTGGGTTTTCTTGGACGATTTTTTCCAGGGGGGTATTATACGGTAACATTTCACAGTATATTTTTAGCTCCCGGATGCGCCGGGCAATTAACTGACTGTATTGTCCGCCAAAATCCAAAACTATTACTTTGGACGCCATGTTTACCTCCTTAAAACCTTAAAAAATTATTCCTGGTAAATTTCCGGCTTTAGGACGCCGATATAGGGAAGATTACGGTAATATTCGTTGTAATCCAGGCCGTAACCTACTACAAATTTATCGGGAATGATAAAACCGTTATAATCCACCTTTACTTCTACCCGCCGACGGCTCGGCTTGTTTAATAAAGTACAGACTTTAAGGGATTTCGGATGGCGGTTGGCGAGGTACTTGGTGAGGTAATTTAGCGTAAGACCGGTATCAACAATATCTTCAATTAACAGCACGTTTCTTCCTTCAATCCCGCGGTCCAGGTCCTTTAATACCCGCACTTCACCGCTGGTGGTGGTACCGGAACCGTAACTGGAGACCACCATAAAATCGATGTTCACCGGAATATCAATTTCCCGCATTAAATCGGACATAAAAAGCATTGCTCCGCGTAAAATTCCAACCAATAGCAAATCCTGCCCGGCGTAATCCCGGGAAATTTGCTGCCCGAGTTCTTTAACTTTAGCCCGTATTTCCTCTTCTGATATTAAAATCTCCGCAACATCCTGGTGCAAAGTAATACCTCCCGCTGATTTTTTGTTATTTCTAAAGTTTGATGCGGAAATTATACCAAAAATAATTTACAAATGTCAAGGAATAACTTGTAAAAACTCTTTACAAGGTTAGCCGGGGGTAGGTAATTTCACATCTGCTCTACCTTCTCTCAAGGTTATCCTCACCGCCAAAATTACCGTTCTGTTAAAGCGACTTTTAGCTCTTAGCACTACCCTTTTTAATTTTTTATCTTTTTTGGTCAGATAAAATTTTCCCTCATAATCGTAATACAGATGTTTTAAAATAGGATGCTGGTAATCCGGCCGCCCTTCCAGAACAAGGCATTTTTCCCCGTCTATTTTTTCGGTACCCCGAAACCGGACATTTTCCACCCGGTTAAACGCCAAAACCCTTAAAGGATTTAATTCATTAACCAGCGCTTCCGCTTTCTCCAGTTCGATTCCCGGAAAAGTTAACCACCTCCCGGTTTGGGTATCGCGAAAATAAGTGTTATTATCAATACACAGAATCTCCACCGGCGTTTCTAAAATTTCCCCTTTAACCCAGGTCCCCTCCCGGGTTTTAACTCCTTCAACCCGGCTTAAATACTCCACCTTTTCCCCTTCCATGATACGCACTTCGGAAGTATACCGGTAGGAAGAAAGATTTTCCATCTCCAAAACAGCCTTTTTTATTAAATCCGGATAATTATCATTAGCTAAATAAACCTTTATTCCTAAAATAAAGATAATTAACGTAACCGCTATATATAAAATTTTCCTGTTTACCAAAAAGACCAAGCCATACCCCTCCTGTAACCGCTTTTTTCCAATAATATTGTTGAAATAAAAAAATTATGTCAAAATAAACCTTAGAAAAAAAAAGAAGGAGTGATTAAAGTGAAATTATCCGCCGGACCTCACAATACCGACCTGGTTTTAGAACTTGCAGCCCGGGAAGCCCGGGAACAAAACATTCATAACATTGTAGTTGCTACCTGCAGCGGCGCTACTGCCTTTAAACTTTTAAAATATTGCGACCCCGGGGAATTTAACCTGGTAGCCGTTACCCACCACGTAGGCTTTGCCGGCCCGGGAGTTGATGAACTATCTCCGGAAAACCGGCAAAAGCTTCTGGCCGAAGGCTTTAAAGTTCTAACTACCACCCACCTTTTTGCCGGCATTGACCGGGCCTTCAGGTTTAAGTTTCAGGGAATTTATCCGGCCGAAATTGTCGCCCAATCCTTACGCCTCCTGGGCCAGGGGGTAAAGGTAGCAACGGAAATTGCGATCATGGCCTTAGATGCCGGACTAATTCCTTATGGCGAAGATGTTATCGCCATTGCCGGGACCGGCGAAGGTGCCGACACCGCAGTGGTAATAAGGCCTGCTCATTCCCATAAGCTTTTTGATACCAAAATTAAAAAGATAATCGTTAAACCTTATGAATTTTAGGAGGCAAACATGGATTTAAAAGAAGTACAGGAATTAACTGACAAGTGGGTTAGCCAGTTTAAAGAAGGCTATTTTCCGCCCATGAGTTTGGTGGTAAGACTTGCCGAAGAAGTCGGAGAGCTGGCCCGGGAAGTTAACCACCGGTTTGGCGAAAAAAAGAAAAAACCGGAAGAGCTCTCCGGTTCTATTGAAGAAGAGTTAGGGGATATTTTATTTATCATTGCCTGCTTTGCCAATTCCCTGGGATACGATCTTTCCGAAATTTTTAGGGCTACGATGGATAAATATTACAAAAGAGACCTGAACCGCTGGACGAAAAAAGAAGAGTAGTGTAAACTATAAGCTAATTATTTTATTTTTTTGGGGGGACGGAGCAATGGCCGGTATTTTTTCTTTTCGGGGGATTTATTATAATCCCGAGCTTTTTTCCCAATTACCTTATCTGGTAACTCCTCCATACGACATTATTTCCCCGGAGGAGCAGGAAAAATATTATAACGACCACGAATATAACTTTATTCGCCTGGAACTGGGAAAAACCTTTCCCGATGATACTCCCGAAAATAACCGTTATACCCGGGCCAAAAGCTATTTAAACAATTGGCTTTCCGAGGGTATCCTGGTTCGGGAAGAAACTCCAGCCTTATATCTTTTAGAAGAAATATTTTCCTGGGAAGGACAATCTTACGTAAGAAAAAGCATTTTTGCGTCCGTCCAGGTAGAACCTTACGAAAAAGGAGTAATTTTACCCCACGAAAATACCCTGCCCAAAGCCAAAGAAGACCGCTTAAATCTTCTCCGGGAAACTCGGGTTAACACCAGCCCCATCATGGCTTTATATGATGACAGCCAAAACCAGGCCTTTAATATTTTAAAGGAAAAAGCAAGTTTAATGTTTGAACTCACCGATGAAGGCGGAAGAGTAAATAAGTTTTATAAAGTCGTTGACCCGGAAGCCCTTTTAAAAGTCCAAAACTACTTTAAAGACCAAAAGCTTTTTATTGCCGATGGCCATCACCGTTACGACACCGCCCTTACCTATGCCCGGGAAATGGAGAAAAAAGGTGTTAATGCTTACCGGGTTTTAATGCAGTTAATCCCCTTTGCCGATCCCGGATTGTTGGTCCTGCCAACCCACCGGATAGTCCTAAAAGCTCAAAGTTCTCCGGTCGAAATACTGGAAAAAATCTTAGCCTATTTCACTATCGTCGAAGTACCATTAAAAGAAATTTTAAACCGTTTTGCAACGTTAAAGGAACGGTACGTTTTTGGTATGTGCTTAAAAGATAAAGCTTATCTTCTTTATTTAAAGGAAAACGACCCGGCCAGAGTTTTACCGGAACTGCCGGAAGTTATTGCTCGCCTGCCGGTTACCGTGCTCCACGAACTAATCTTAAAACCCGCAGGCATCGGAGAAAAAGAAACCCTATCCGGTGAATATTTAAAATACACCCGAAACGCCCAGGACTGCCTCACGGAAGTTGTAGAAGGTAAGGCACCCTATTCCTTTTTAGTACCGGCACCCACCGCCGAAGATGTAGCCAATGTAGCTTTATCAGGCAATAAAATGCCGCAAAAATCCACCTACTTTTACCCCAAACCTTTATCGGGACTGGTAATCCATCCGGTACATGATTGATTTTCCCTAAGGGTATTCTTGCGCGCTTTTTTGATGCGGTTGATACCACTAAAACTTATGGCACGCTTCGCAACTTGCCATGTTGGGAAGCCTTTTTAACGCTGAGCGTCCTGCTAACTCGCCGGGAGAACCAACTTCCTCCCGGCTCCCCCAGCCGGATTTTTCCACCCACTCCTGCCACCACTCATCATTTACCCCGTGGGCCACGTGGCAGGTAAGACAAAGGACCTCTTTATCTTCACCGGAAGGTAATTTGCCAAAAACAAGGCCCTTTGGCTTTACATCATTAAATTCATACCCTACTAAATGCCCGGGAGTAATGCCATCGGTATATTTTGCTTTAATAAAGTATTTGGCATGACAGGTGCTGCAGAATTCGTTAAAGCCCTTTAGATATACCGTAAAACCTTCTGAGTCGGTCTCTCCCGCTATCCTTAACGCCGGAAAGTAAAAGATATATAAATCCCGCTCAAAGGACCGGTAAACTTTAACCACCGAATTTTTTAAATCAAGAAAATAATCATCCCGGGAAAGTTCCTTTCCTCCATACACCGTTGCCCTAATACCGATTTTAGTGATTTTAGCCGTAACTCCCGGCACCTCATCATCCTCCGTCACAAAAAGATAAAGGCTGTAAGGATAGTAGCTGATGGCCGGCTTTGAAAACCGGTACTCATTTTCCGATATTTTTTTGAGTTTTTCCAAGGGCACTGACCGCCCAACACTGGATAAAAGCTTTACTTTTCCCGGGTCTTCGGACAACAGGCGAAAATTCTCTCCGCGAAGGTGAGGGTTATGGCAGGAGGCACAGGTCATTGCCGGTATTTCTTCAACATCGGGACTAAAGTTAAAATTATTACCGGGCGCAGCGGTAATTAGTACCGTCCCTTCCGGATCGTGGGTTGATAAGCTTTTTTCTGCATTTTGCGGAAAATCGGTGAATAATCCCCCGGCAGAAATTTGAGTAATACCTACCCGTCCGTGAATTACATCGGGAGCGATTTCCCCCAAAGAGCCATCGTGACAGTGACCGCAGGTAAGAAAAACGGTTTTTTCTAAAAGAAGCTTAGCCCCCCGGGCAGTGTGGGGCGAGTGGCAGGAAGCACAGGCATCGGTATTTTTGGTAAAAGCGTCGTGAATTTTAACCGGATTTGGTGCTGAAAAGGCTGTATAATAGGTTTTTTCCCGTACTTTAGTCTTTGCGGGAAAAAAGTTTTGCCAATTAGCCTGTCCCACCACTATTCCGGCAATTAAAAAAAATATCGTAAGAAAAATTCTTCTTGCCATAAATAAAAACCCCTCCAGCCTAAGTTTTTCCCGACTGGAGGGGGTGTAAACCTTTTACGATAACTTATTTACTATCCCCTGGAAGCCAGAAACGGTCAAAAGCTATGAACGGTGCAGAAAAGACAAAAAATATTATTACCAGTAATATTTCCGGTTTATTTATAAGTTTTGGATAAAGAAGTAAGACTACAGCAACTAACAATATACTCAAATCGTAAAAAAAGAGTAATAACGTTTTAATTATTTTTATAAACTTTTTCGCCATATCTCCTCGCCTCTTTTCTCTATTATTCAGTACTCATTATAGTTAAGAAAAACAATTTGTCAAAGCCTGCCATCCACATTGGGCCTGTAAAAAACCGTTTAATAAAGCACAAACCAGTTATTTTTTCTTTTTGTGACTTATTTCTCGATTTTATAAACCACCACCCGACCATTTCCCTGGTCGGCAACCGCCAAAAGCTCTTCCGCATAGGCAATCCCCGTAGGTAAAAACATCTGATTTAGCTCATGTCCCTTTTCCCCGAAACTCCAAAGATACTTTCCATTTAAAGAAAAGGCATCGATACGATTTAAGAGGGTATTGGCAACAACAATCATATTATCGAAAACAGCAATTCCCCGGGGACAAAGTAAATAGCCATCCCCGAAAACTCCGGTAAAACTTTCTTCAATTTTTCCGTTAACTACGCGATTGGCCGCCGCATCGGTAACAAAAAGCTCATCCCCCACTACCTGTAAATACGAAGGCGAAACCAGATCCCCATTTTTTGTAATGGTTTTCAGGTACCTTCCCTCTTTATCCATAAGGATAACGCTTTTTTGATTGACATCGGCCACATATATTTGGTTGCCTTCCACCCAGATACCCATAGGACTTTTTAAAAATTCCGCCCCCAGTTCCCGTACTATACCACTCTCAGGGTCAATCTCCTTGATAACCCCATCCATTAAATCGGAAACATAGATTTTCCCCTCAGAGTCTACATATATACTCCAGGGATAGGTAAATTCCCCTTTTTGCCCAAAACATGCTACCGGAGTGCCGTCAGTTTCAAAAACATAAACCTTTTTTCGGGCTCCATCGGTAACGTAAATTTTGGCACCCCGGATAAAAACTCCACAGGGTTTGGCTAACTTTTCCTGGTAGTAAGATTCGATAACCAAAAAGGGAGTAAGGGGTTTTGAACTTTTGCTAACCACCGGTAAAAAGTCATTTATCTTAATTTTTTGCTGGTAATTTAAAAACAAAAGAACAAAGATAATTATTAAAAGCCACCAGTAAATCCCCCGCCGTTTTTTTTGCTTTGGCATATGACACCCCCCGCTATTTTTTTCGGATTTATCTTACCATAACTTACCTGAAATTTTTGCCAAAATAGCGGAGGCATAAACCACAACTTTTCCTCGAAAAATCCAACTTAAAAAAGAAAACCTGCCGCATAAACGGCAGGCAGGTTTTTATTCAAACCAGTGGCACTTATTGCAGAAAGTCTGAGCTGCTCCTTCTTTAGACTCGCCCGGCTTCTTGTTGTGGCAGACAAAGCAGTTCTGGAATCCCTTCTCCTTGGCCCAAGTTCCGTGTTTCGGCATCCAGGGCTCCGAGTGGGTAATTGGTTTCTTGGTATGGCAGCTCCGGCAGAACTGGTTACCCCGGGCATACTTCACCACCGGCTCTTTATCCAGGTTAAGCGCCACCATTTTCATTCCGTAATTATGACACGATTCACAGTATTTTAAATCTTCCCGCGCTTTAATTCCATGGATGTTAATCCAGTTAATAGCCGCGTGGTTGTCGGGCGTCTTAATGGTCTTATGACATTTTTCACAGCGGATAGTTACACCCCGGCTAAAGTGACAGGCAATACAGTTATCCATTTCCGGCTTTACATATTTTGTCGACATTTCTTTTTTTCCGCGCTCCGGTGTCCACTCCTCATAGGATCCGGTAGCGGTCAGACCCCGCTCGGCAATTTTCGCGTGGGCTACCCCCGAGTGACATTTGGTGCAGTCCACATGCCGTTTAATGTGTTTATCGTGGGGAACAATGATATCGCCGGCAATGGTATATTCCCGGTTGTTGGAATGACACTGGAAGCAAATTTCCGATTTAATCTCCTTTTCTTCAGGTAAAAAGATAGGCCGCTCATAGGTTTTGGTAACATGCTGGTAAAGCTGCTTCATCGCGCCAACTTTTTCCTTTAACAGGTTCAAAACCCCGGGTTCGATATGACATTTGGTACAGGCAAGCTGACTGTGGGAGCTGGCCTGCCAGGTTACATACTCCGGCAACATTTCGTGACAGGACTTACAAAATCCCGGCGTCATGGTAGCAGCGATAGCTCCTACCGAGCCAGCAGCTATAATTATTATAAGTGCGGAAACCACCAGTATGAATTTTAGCCTTCCTTCCGTTGTTGATAAGTCCACCCGGATTAACCGGCGCTTGGCGCGCTCTGGTTCCACCCATACCCCTCCTCCTATTTTATTTTCTCCTACAAAAAAGCTATTTACAATAATTAAAAATATTCTCTAAAAAACGAAAAAAACCTCCCAGATTTTGGAGGTATAAAAAAATTCTTTCACAATCAAGATGCTTTATCCTTAATTAAAATAACTTTTAAAGTGTGTAAAATAATCTCCAAATCCTTCAAGGGGGTATAAGATTTTGCGTATAGCAAGTCGTATTTTAGCTTATCTTCAAAAGAGGTACTGTATCTCCCTTCAACCTGGGCAAGACCGGTTAGACCGGATTTTAGTTTTAGCCGTAAGGCGTACTCCGGAACCTCACCGGTAAATTTTTCGACAAAGAAAGGGCGTTCCGGCCGGGGACCAACCAGGCTCATGTCCCCCTTAAGAACGTTAATGAGCTGGGGAAGCTCATCAATTCTTGTAGCCCGCAAAATACGTCCCACCCGGGTAATCCGGGGGTCGTTTTCCGTAGCCAAAGTAGGTCCCGTGAGTTTCTCCGCATCTTTTACCATGGTGCGAAATTTATAACAGTAGAACTTTCGCCCGTTTTCCGTTACCCTTTCCTGTAAGTAAAATACCGGTCCTTCGGAATCAAGCTTAATTAAAAGGGCAGTTACAAGCATTATCGGGCTTGCCAAAATTAGGGCAATTAAAGCCAGCAATATATCCATCGCCCTTTTGACCATCTGCATCCCGGCAGGCAAGGAAAGCCCTTCTAAATAAAAAACCGGTAAGTCGCCTATCGATTCAAGCTTGGCCTGGGAAAGGACGATATCATAATAGTCGGGGATAACGTACACCGGAATATTTTCCGATAAAGTTAAAAGTAATATTTCTTTTTTAAGCTTGTCCGGAAGGTTATTACCAATAAGCACCACTTCCGGCCGGTACTTATTGATGGCTTCTTTAACTTCCTCAATTGATCCCGGAGCTGCCAGCTTTCCCGTTACCTCAAAAAGGTCAATCTTGTTATCTTTTATTTTATCACGGGTAAAGTGGATTTCTTTGTGGCCGCCAATTAATAAAAGCCGCCTTGCTCCAAAAACTTTTTTCTCCAGACGCCACAGCCAGAGCCGCCAGGGGATAAAAATTATAAGCTGCAGGATTAGGGCAACCACGAAAACCGTCCGCGGAAAGGCAAAACCCCGGAAGAAGAACGCCATGCCCATGGCTACCGGCAGCAAAAGCACGATCGCCCAAACGGTAGAGGCGATAACTTCTTCCCGGCTTCGTTTATAACTCTGGTATAAGCCATACACATTAAAAAGTAAAAGCCCCGCTAAAGTTACCCACGGGTAAACGGTAAGATAAGCTATAAAGTTTTCTTCAGGAAGCTTAAAACCAAACCGCAGCAAAAAAGCCGCTACAAAGCCGAGGTTTAAGAAAACGGCGTCGATTAAAACGGAAGAAATGGTTAAAAGTTTTAGTTTTGTATTTTTATCCATCAAAAACTGCCTCCGTATCTTTTAAAAGTTTTTTGTACAGGCAGTCATAGGAACTGACCATTTTTTCCACGGTATAATTTTCGCTAAAGATTTCAAAACTCCTTTTTCCCATTTTAAACCTGAGCTCCCCATCCTGTAAAAGGGAAATTATTGCTTTAAAAGCTTTTTCAGGGTCTCCCTCGTCCACTAAAAACCCATTTTCCCCCTCATAAACAAGCTCCGGTATGCCTCCCACTTTACTGGCAACCACCGGCAATCCCGCCGCCATAGCTTCGAGAATCGAAACGGGTAAGCCTTCGTGCCGGGAAAAAAGCGTAAAAACATCAAAATCCCCCAATAAATCGTAAACATCTTCCCGGTGTCCCAAAAGAAAGATTTTTTCCGAAAGCTCCTTTTTTAATATTTCCTCCCGAAGCCACTCTTTTTGCGGTCCATCACCTATAACGACAAAAACAACCCTGTCCCAGTTTTTGATTACCATTTCCGCTGTTTTAAGGAAGAGCTCTAAGTCCTTGGGAGGTGCAAGACGAAGTACAGTTCCTACTATTTTTATTTCATCACTAATTCCAAGTGCTTTTCGAAGCTTTCCCTTTTTTGTTATAATTTCCGGCAAGCCATTGGGAATATAGATTAATTTTTCTTTCCGGGTAATTTTATATTCAAGCCCTTTCCGGTAATCTTCCCGGGATACTGTCACCATCATGCTGCCAAACAAGCCTGCCAGTCTCTCCGCCCAGACATAAAAAAGAAATTTAAGCAGCGGTTGATTTAAGTCAAAAACCCAACCGTGTACGGTAAAAACCCTGACCGGTACACGGGCAAAAAAAGCGGCAATTCGTCCTACTATTCCTGCTTTGGTGCTGTGGCAGTGGACGATATCAAACTTTTCCTTTTTAAAAATGCCTATTAATTTCAATAATAGCTTAAAATCCTTTGTTAAAACTATCTCCCGCTCCATCTCCGGTAGCGGCCAATGTTTTATATACGGATAATCTTTTAACCAGGAAAATAACTCTCCTCCAGGAGCAGCCATCACGGTAATATCGTATTCTTCCGGATTTAGGCCACTAACAATATAATGGAGAACTTTCTGAGCCCCTCCCGCTTCACTTAAGGTAATTAAGTGTAAAAGTTTTATTTTCTTCTTCATACTAATTCTCCAGCATCCACCCTCTATTTTCCAACCTCCAACTTCCTTCTGTGCCACTCAACCGTCTTTTTAAGCCCCTCTTCCAAACTCACTTTTGGCTCAAACCCCAAAATATTCCGGGCCAAAGATATATCCGCCAGGGAATCCCGGACATCCCCAACCCTTGCCTCAGCATATACCGGCTCAATATCCACACCGATAATCTCTTTAATCACTTTGTAAAGCCTATTTAAACTAATCCGCTCTCCGCAGGCAATATTAAATACCTTCCCAGAAGCCCCCCGGGCCGTTAAAGCCAGCATATTTGCTTCCACCACATCATCAATAAAAATAAAATCCCTGGTCTGCAGACCATCCCCATAAATTGTCGGCGGCATACCTTTTAACAAAGCATCGATAAACTTAGGTATCACCGCTGCGTACTGGGATTTGGGGTCCTGCTTTGGGCCGTAAACGTTAAAGTACCGAAGTCCCACCGCTTCAATACCGTAAATCCGGGCAAAAACTTGAAGATATAACTCTCCGGCATACTTCGAGACTGCATAAGGTGAAAGCGGCTCCGGATACATGTCCTCTTTTTTCGGTAAAGTTTCATTATTCCCGTATACTGCCGAAGATGCCGCGTAAACTACCCGTTTAACTCCGTTTTCCTTGGCAGATAAAAGCACATTAATCGTCCCGGTAACGTTTACTTCATGGCATTTTAAAGGATCATCGATAGAAGCCGGCACCGACGCCATCGCCGCTTCGTGCAAAATATAATCCACATCCTCGGTTATTTTTCTTAATAAATCTAAATCCCGCACATCCCCTTTAATAAAGGTAATTTTATTTAAAACTTCCGTAAGATTTTCTTCGTTACCGCTTGATAAATCATCCAGGACAACGACCTCAGCTCCGTCGCGTACCAACCTTTCCACTATATGGGATCCAATAAAACCTGCTCCACCGGTAACCAGGAATTTTGCCAAAGTTAATCCCCTTTCTCTTTACAGTTTTAAACTACAAACATTATACTAAATTTGGTACATTTTTTCACTACACGGAGGATTAAAATGAATTTTAAAACCGCCTGGGTTGTACCGACATTAAATAGGCCTAAAGACATTGAACGGCTGTTTAATAGCTATTTAAAACAAACCGTAAAACCGGACAAAGTTATTATTATAGACGGCAGCAAAAATGATGAAACCAAAAAGGTTTGCGAAAAATTTCAAGCCCTGATTAAAAACCTAATTTACGAACATACCACTAAACTTGGTTCGGTTACCCAGAGACTTTTGGCTTTTAAGTACTTAAAAGATATCGACTATGCCTTGTTTTTAGATGATGATTTTGAGCTAAATGATAATGCTTTTGAAATTTTATTGGAAAAAATACAAACCCTTCCACCCAAAACATGCCTGGAATTAAATTTTAAAACTATTTCTTATGGTTCTGAAATTCAAAAGCTCGGCAGCTCAAAGTTTTTTAATTTCTTTAAAAAAATATTCTTTTTACCCCATGAAAGCACTGAAAAAAAGGTATTGCCCTCAGGGAGTAATACCTGGTTAAATGAATATGAATTGATTATTAAAGATGAATTAAAAGAAATTGGCTGGCTCTCAGGAGGCTGTATGTTTCTTCCGGTAAAACCACTACTTGAAAAACCAAATTATTACTTTAACGAAGATTTGCAGCGTTTTAGCGGTTACGCCCTTGGAGAAGACGTCTACGTAAGCATACAATTAGCCAAAGAAGGATACAAATTTTACCGGGTAATGAACGCCTGGGGAATACACCACAAAGCTCCCTCCGCCCGCCCGGATTTGGAAATGCTTATGGCGGCTAAGGTGTATAATTTACGACAAATTTATAAGGTTAAAGAGAAAAATAGCTTTGACTTTTTATTTTACTCCTTATCAATAATAGGTAATTTTCTTTTGGCTTTATTTACGAGTCTCTTAACAAAGTCTTCAGGAAGTATTAAAGGTTTTTTTAAAGGACTCAGTTAAGTATTTTTTTCGAAGTAATTAATTATTTGATTGATTTGCCTCTCTAAAGAAAAGCGTCTTTTCATTTCTTCTATATTTATTTCCTTTTTGCTTGAAGGATTTTTTATTTCTTCTATCCAAAAATTAACATCAAGAGGTAAAAATTTATCAACAAATATATCCGGTACCGCTAAACCTTCAGTTGCAATAGTGTAATTTCCTAATAGTTTCGCTTCCAGTAAGACAAAGGAAAAAGACTCTTTAAATGATGGTAAGATAAAAATTTTCGATTTTGCAAGTTCTTCTAATGTCTCCTTATATCCAAGCTTTCCTTTTAATATTACAATATCTTTAAGTTGATGTTCTTCAATTTTATTTTTTATTTTTGCAAACTCAGGCCCATCACCTATTATTTTAAATTTAAAACCAATATCATCTTTTTTAATTTTTTTTGCTAATTCTAAAATAAACTCAGGGTTTTTCCGTTTTATTAGCAGCCCCACACTTATAATAGTGTTTTCTTTTTGGTAATTATTTTTTAAAACACTTTCTATTAAAGATAAGTCAGCTGAATTTTCGATAACTTGCGCTGAATCCAAATTTAAATTAAAAGTTTTTGCTATTAAATCTTTATGTTCACGCGACACAAAAGCCGTTTGGTTCTTTACTTTTTTAAGACAGTTTATTTCATAGTTTAATAACATTTTCTCAAAAAATTTAATCCTAAACTTTAGATCATCTAAAAAGTCTGCCCTGTAACCGTGAAAAAAGTAGAGCTTTTTGGGCATTGGGGTTTGAGGAAATGAAAAAATATCTTCAAATATCTGGTAATCATATTTTAAATAATGCTTTTTTAATTGAAAATAAAATAAGATTTTTGTTGCAAAATAACGCAAAAGCTTGCCGCTAGGCGGCAAAATCCTATCAAAAATCTTTTCAATACCCGCTACAAAATATCCCAGTAAAAGAGATTTATCCAAGCTCCAAACATCAACCTTATATCCGGCTTGAGATAATCCTTTTTCGAGATTTTGTAAGTGGGTTACAACTCCTCCACCCTTTTTATTAAAGCCAGCATAAAAAATCCCAATTTTTTTCATTCGCTCACCTTAAACGCCTTTAATATACGTTTCATTACTTCTTCGTCCGTAAACTTTAATGCGGTTTTTCGAATTTCTTCAGGCTCTTTAAAAGCAATTTCTCTTTTTATTACTTTAGTTAAAATCTCAATTAATTTTTCTTTATCATTTACTGGTACTAAACAGCCATTTACTCCGTCAATAACTATTTCATTTGGTCCTGTAGGACAATTGGTAGAAATCACTGGTAAACCGTACCATAAACTTTCAATAAGTACTAATGGTAAACCTTCATAACGTGAAGTTAATATAAATGCAGAAGCCTCACTAACGTATTCCCAGGGATTCTCTTTAAAACCTAATAATTTTATTTTGTTATTTAATTTCAATTCGTTTACAAGCCTTTTAATATTATTAAAATCTGGTCCATCTCCAATCATTAATAGCTGCCAGGGAAGATCTTTTATTTTTGAAAAAGTTTCAATCATGTAGTCAAGCCTTTTTTGATGATTTTCAAACCTGCCAATATATACAAATATTGGTTCTTTTGAACGTTTAATATACCTCTCTTCAAGTTCACCAATTGGGTTATATGTAACAACTATATTTTTCTGTTCAGGAATCTCTAAAGATAATTGTTCTTTTATGGCCTCACAAATAGCAAAAATACCGTTAGCTTTTTTTAAAAAGTATTTGTTAGTCATCCAAAATTTTGAGTTTTTGTAAACATCCAGAGTAAAATGCAGCCAACTCCACACTTTTATTTTTTTTAAAAAATATCTAAATACTATAAAAACATTTAAAGCCCATGGATCCATAGCAATAATAAAATCTGGCCTACTTTCAAAAACATATTTTTTAGTATTATTTAAACTTTCTATAAATCCTATTATTCTTTCGAACAACCAAAATGCTTTTTTTTCAGGTAGCCTATAATTATTTAAAATATGAATCTTAACTTTATTACCATTTAATAAAAATATTTTTTTTACACGTTTAATTTCACTTTTTTTTATTCCAAAAATATAAATATCTACTTCTAAGTCTATTTTTACAAACATTTTAGCAAGCCTTTCAATGACTTTTTCCATTCCCCCAGATCCAAAGTAGCTTATAGCTAATGTTATCTTCATTTTATCTCTACTTCCTTTTCTTAGTTACCATTAATCTATCAAATAATTCTTCCCAATGTCTTACAATTTTGGAATACATAAAATTATTTAAAACTTCTTTGCCTCTATTTTTATAATTATCTCTTAGGTCCTTATTCATAATCAGCAAAGTAATTTTATCAACTAAGTCATTGACATCCTCATTTTGAAATAAGAGGCCGTTTTCATTATCTTTTAATAATTCATTTACTCCTGATTGATTATTCGCAGCTATTACAGGAGTTCCTGTATAAAACGCTTCAAGTATAACCATTCCTAACCCTTCATATCTGGACGGCAAAATAAATATTTCACTTTTTTTTAAAAACGGTAGTGGATTATTTATGAAGCCAGGAAGAAAAATATAATTATTTAACAAATTATTTTCAATTGCTAATTTTTCAAGTTTTTCACGTTCTGAACCTTCACCTAAAATTACTAAATTATATTCATAATTTTTTTTTACTAAAATCGAAAAAGCTTTTATAAGTATATCAAATCCCTTTGAATATTCTAGTCTCCCAATTGAAATTAATAAAGGCCTTTCAAATATTTTTTTATATCTATCTAGATTAATGTTTTTTTTATATATTTGAGTGTCAAAAATATTATATATAACCTTAATATTTTGTTTGTTATACTTATCAGAAAGCTTTAACCATTTTATAAACGATTCTTTTGCAAAATTAGAAGGTACAACAATATTTTTTATTCTTCTATATATAATCTTAGAAAAAAGTAATTCTTTTCTTCCCATAAGTTTTGTCTGTTCATCTATTAAAGTATGAATCCATCCAATCATAGGTTTTTTAGTTAATTTTGAGATAAAATAAGCAAAATATGTCGGTATAAATTCCGATGCTCCAATAATTATGTCGCAATTTTTTGCTTCCATATATAATTTTTTAAATATTTTAAAAATAGAATACCTTATGCGTTTAAATTTATTTGAACCAACAACTAATTTAACATTCTCAGGTATTTCATCCCATAATTGTCCCTTATTTTCAATAATAAACAAAGTTATTTCATATTTACTTTTATCTAAATTTCTAATTAAATTAAGTGTGACACGCTCTGCCCCACCAAGATTTAAGTTAGATAATATAAATAAAATTTTTTTCATATTTTTCCCTCTATAACGTTAGTTTATTTAAAACTATATTTTTTCGCTAAAGCAATTTTTATTTCATTACCTACCTTAATCAAACATCAATCAATGCTTTTAACGCAATTTTTTCCCATATATATTCTTTTGCAAAATTATAGCGTAAAACCTTAAATTTTTCATCTTCATAATACGCTTTTTTAATAATACTTTCTATATCATCATTATTAGGACTTTCTAAAACATAAACTAAATGTCTTACTTTATTAATTGCTGGAATGCTAGTACTTATAACTGGTTTTTGTAAATAAAAATACTCTATTAGCTTTAATGGTTCAGAGGCTATGCTTAGGGGGTTATCTAATCTAAAAGGTAACAAACAAATATCTTGGTCATTTATAAAATTTGGAACATCTTTTTTATCAATTGTTCCATAATACTTTAAATTTTTATATTTTCTTAGTTCTCGCAAAACACCAACAAAGTCAGGTCCTGCAATATTTAGAACGCAATTTTCTATACCTAATATTTTTTTCATTAAATCAATATCGACCCACCCTGCGAGTGCTCCAACAAAACCAATGTTTATTTTTCCTTTTGTTTTAAACTTAACTTGACTTCTAACATTAGCAAATATTTGAGAATTTATACCATTTGGAACTATTTTAACCTTCTTACTAATAAGAACCTCGCTATACTTACTTAGATAAATATCCTTTAACTTTTCACCAACAAACCACACTTCATTAGAAATATAAATTAAGTGCTTTTCATATTTTTTAACTTTTTCTTTTTCTTCTTCAGAAAAAAAGTGTTCCATGTCATCTACACAGTCATAAATTATATATAAATTTTTTTTTTAATTAAGTCCTCATGAATGTATTCCAGTATCAATGGATGCGAGACAATAACAAGATTTTTATAATTTTTTAAACTTGTATATCTTCTTAATACCTTAATAATCTCCCTTTGCCTTCTTTGCAAATTCAATCTTTTAAAAAAGTTCTTAAATACTTTCTCGGGAAATAAGATTTTTGGATTTACAACTATAAAATTTTTTTTCACGTTTATATAATCATTTAAAAAAAATCTTTTTAATCTATTAAAACTGAATTGCGATGAACCAAAATACTCAAAATAACTAAAGTAAAAAACATTATTGACATTCCCTAATTTTGAAAATGCCTCTGTTAATTCATGAGATCTTTGTTTAAGGTAATACCATGGCACAGAGGAAAAGTATATAATATTTAGCATAATTTATGCTCCTTTTTCTTGAGACTTAATTAAGTTCTTTACTTTTTTATAACTTTTAAATACTTGCAGATATAACTCTTTATTTAAATTCAAAATTAAATTGCATGCAAAATTTTTCAATAATATACCATTTTCATTACAACGGGCAGTTTTGCCAATAATTACATCAGGACAATCTTTTATAATAAATTCATGCATACATTTTAAATATTCTTTATCATATATATCATCCACATCCCAGATTCAAACATATTTGCCAGTCGTAAAATTTAATCCAGTACAATATCGTAAGGCATAACTTTAAAAACAATTATCTATTAGCCTTTGAGTTAACGCACCTGCTCCCGCACCTAATTCTAAAATTTCACTTCCATAATATAAATACTTTTTACAAAACCTCTAAAATAGTTCCGTGAACCCCTTTTGCTGCATGAATTGGTACATCTTTATAAAAATATTTAATTTATTCATTTCTCCCCACCTTTTAATGATTTATTAAACAGCTAATCCCACTACCCCTTCCCAGCAAGCAAAACTATTCCCCCGCAAATTAAGAGAGCCCCAACCCACCTCTGAAGGGAAACAGCCTCGTGAAGGAAATATTTGGATATTGCCAAAACCAGTACATACCCAAAAGACAGAATAGGATAAGCTAAACTCAAATCAACCTTTGAAAGGACAAACATCCACAATATCGAGCTAACTGCATAGAAAAGAAAACCAAAAATTACATATGGCTGTAAAAATAGAGTTAAGAAATACTTTATCCCAGTTAAAGAAGTCAAAGATAGTTCTTGACCACTTACCCCTTTTTTAATGAAAAATTGCCCAAGAACATTAATAAAAGTAATTGCCAACAGCAACAAGATATACTTAGTTAAAAAAACCAAAGGTAAAAAACGACTTTGCACAGCGGGCAAGATCCGCCGACGACCAGTCATGGAGCCCTATAAAAGTTTCATTTATTTGATATAGCCGGAAAATTAATGAACCAAGTAAGATAAAGAGCATTATAACTTTTTCACCTTTTGCTATAATTCCTTGTCCTTCTTTAGCCATAAGTACCTCCTACCATGATGTAGGGATTATATGGAAATTTCAAGTTCTTTGTGATTAATTCGACAATATATACAAAAAATCCTGCTTTTAGAAAAGCAGGATTTTTCGACATATTTTTATTATTTTCATCCGCATTAGTTTAAATTTCATTTCCTTTCAAACCCTACATCTTTATATTCAACCACCGATTTTCCACTGCAACGTAGAAATCCCTACTTAGCCGATACCACATGACGATACTACCGATTACCGCTAAAAGAAGTAAGCTATGTTTGACCCATAACAATAAGACCATGTCCTTCTTAATCATCGGAATAAGTTCAACGTCTCGAAAATAAAGGGCCCTTGGGATCCCTGCCAGGATTACAACCATAGCCGCTATAAAAAAAACCCGGCTTAAATAGCGGAAAAATATCCGGTATTGAGTGAAGGTTAAGATGCAGTCACACCAGAGCCTGCGGGCGAGATAAAGGGTAAAAACCGCCATTATTAAAAGCCCGGTAGCCAAATCATGAAGGTAATTATTCACCACTATCCAGATCATCCTATTCCCCCTAATATAAAAAGTTAAATTTCATTATTTATCTTTATTTCCATTTTTTGTTATTTAATCTATTTCTGCTTTTCCCGTTAAATTCCTCTTAAAATTATTTCTGTTATCCGTATTTTCGCTTGACAAATTCTTGGAAAAAGGGCTAAATAATTATGGTTATCCCTTAAATTCCGCCAATCTTTTGGAAAGCGGTGAATAATATGGCAGATTTTCATCTAATTGAAATTCCAAAATTTGATCTTATAGCATTAGCTGAGGTTTTTCCCAAAAAAGAATGGTTTTTCCTCGATTCTTCCCTTTCCCCCAGTACCTATGGTCGTTACTCGTTTCTGGGCTTTAATCCGGAGTTTACCGTTAAAAGCCTGGGAAATCTTATAATTAAGTCCCGTGATAACCGGGAAGAAAAGTTATATACCCACCCCTTTTCTTTTTTAAAGTCCTTATTAGCCGAAATTAAAAAGCCTCCTTTAAACCTGCCGTTTCCCTTTAAAGGCGGGCTTGTGGGGTATTTTGCCTATGATTTAGGTCGGATGCTCGAAGTTTTACCCAGCACCGCTATCGATGATTTAAATCTTTATGACTTCTATCTTGGTTACTACGATACCTTTGTAGCAGTAGACCACATAAACGACCGGTACTACGCGGTAAGCTACCGGGAAGGTAAATTAAAAGAGCTCGTAAAATACATCGAAAAATCCCGGGATTTAGAAGTTAAACCTCCCTTTTATCCTCCGGCGGGAGAGTTTTATTCTAATTTCACCCGGGAAGGTTACGAAGACATCGTCCGGCGGGCTATTGAGTACATTAAAGCCGGAGATATTTTTGTGGTTAACCTCTCCCAGCGCTTTACCGCTGAGTTCACCGGCGACCCCTGGGAGCTTTATAAGTATTTAAGAAAGATTAATCCCGCTCCATTTGCGGCCTATCTCTATTACCCGGAGTTCTCCGTCCTTAGTTCCTCGCCGGAGCGGTTTTTAGAGCTACGACAAGGCAAAGTCCAGACCCGACCGATTAAAGGTACCCGCCCCCGGGGAAAGACCATTGCCGAAGACCTGGCAAATAGAGATGAGCTTTATAACAGTCAAAAAGACCGGGCAGAACTTACTATGATTGTAGACCTGGAGCGAAACGACCTGGGCAAAGTAGCCAAGGTGGGTACGGTAAAGGTACCGGAACTGTACGTCATCGAACAGTACGCTACCGTTTACCACCTGGTTTCCACCGTTACCGCTGAGCTGGCCGAAGGTAAAGACGCTATCGACCTTTTAGCCGCTACTTTTCCCGGCGGTTCGATTACCGGAGCGCCGAAAATCCGGGCGATGGAAATTATTGAGGAGCTGGAAGGTCTTCGGCGGGGAATTTACACCGGCTGCATCGGCTATATTGATGTAAACGGCGATATGGATTTAAATATCGTTATTAGGACAATTCTGGTAAAAAACAAAAAAGCCTACTTTGGCGTAGGCGGAGGTATTACGGTGGACTCAGACCCCACCGCAGAATATTTGGAAACCCTGGATAAAGCTTATGCCTTGATGAAAGCTTTAAAATTTCTCGGCTAATCTTGAAAGTTCCCTTGCCATTTGTTCTAAATTGTTTAAAGTAGAGTGCAGTTCTTCCGAGATTGCCGTTTGCTCTTCGCTCAGCCCGGAAAATTCTTCAATAGATTGAGCCAGGGCAAGGATTTCTCCTAAAATTTTTTCAATTTTTCCGGCAATGTCTTTGACCGCAAACTTGGATTGCTGGGCAAGCTTTCTAATTTCTTCAGCCACCACCGCAAACCCTTTACCCTGGTTACCCACCCGGGCCGCTTCAATCGCCGCATTTAACCCAAGGATATGGGTTTTATCGGCAATGCTATTAATTAAATCCACCAGCTGCCGGATTTCGGTGGCATCGTTACTGATCACCCCAGCCCTTTGGGCAAGGGCTGCAAATTCGCCGGAAAAATTGCTCGCAGAGCGGGCAAGCTCCTCAGCGGCTTCATTTATTTCTTTAATACTGTTCTCTAAATTTACAATTGCCTTCTGCACTAAATCCCGCTTTTCGGTGCTGGTAACCAGGGCAATGACTCCCTGAATTTCCCCGTCTTCGATAATGGGCATGGCTTTACAAAGATAGGGCTTGCCAAAGGCGCTTTTTTCTAAAGGAACATATATTTCCACCCGTTTTTTACTGTCTAAAACCATGCGCGAAACCGACCCCTGGGGCACCGGCATGCCGGGATAAATATTTAAATCGATATCAATTGCCGGTTTATACCAGACATACTTTTCCTTATCAGAAATCACCAGCAAAACTTCATCCCCCAATAGCTCTTTCAGGTTTTCCGCAACTTTTAAGTACGCATCTAAAAGTTTCATCTTAAGCCCCCTATTTTTGGTTTTTTCTATAATATTCGCATATTTTTGCGATTATTTCAACAATAATAGAGTAAAAAAACAGTAGAAAATAATAAGTAGGACGGTTCAAAAAAGGCCTGTAAGTGATCAGTCGTAGATGATAAGAATTAAAAAAAGTTAGCAGGTGGTCGGATGAAAGTAGTTTTCTACAAACCACTTACCACCAACCACCTACCACCTAAGGTAACCGTCCCTAAAGGTTACTGTTTGCTCATAAAGGTTTCGCAGGCGGTATCATCGCTGGTGTTTACCTTGCGGGTTCCGGAAGAACGAACCTCAATGGAGTTAGCGGTGCAAACATTATTACTCCAAAAACGGCATTCTTCCACCTGACAGGTAACTTGCGTCATCTTAATCACCTCCGGATATATTATGCCCGATATTTTGGAAAAAATGCCTGGATATATTAATTGAAGCATCCTTTTTTCCGAGCTCTGCCGCCTTTTGGGCCAGTGGTAAAATGTCTTTGCTAAAAAAAGACTCGGATAAAACCATTTTTAGTTCCAAAACATCAGTCAGGTACAGGGCAGCACCTTTTTTTTGTAAAAACTCGGCATTTCGTTGTTCCTGCCCCGGTAAGGGATTAATGATAATAAGCGGTTTTCCTAAAGCTAAAGCCTCAGCGGTGGAAAGCCCGCCCGGTTTGGTGATGACTAAATCCGCCGCTTCTAAATATTCCGGCACTTTTGCAGTAAAAGGTACCGGAATTAAATTTCGCCTCCCCAAAACCTTTAACTCCCGGTACAGTTTTTGATTATGCCCGCATAATACGATAACCACCCACTCTTTCTTAGTATCAGTAAGGGCCTTTGCCGCCTCCGCCAGGGGCCCAAGTCCCAGGCCTCCCCCCATCATTAAAATAATCTTAGTCCCTTCCCGGAGTTGATATTTCTCCCTGACAGCATTAGCATCGATTTCCCCGGCAAAGATTGGATCAATCGGTGGTCCAAAGGCGTGTATTTTATCCCGGGAGTAGCCTTTTTCCACTAACTTTTCTTTAATCTCCTCCGCCGCCACATAGTAAAAACGGGAATTTTTCGTTAACCAGAAGGCATGGTAATCATAATCGGTAATAACTGTAGCATAATTCCGGTAACCCAGGTAATCCAAAGCCACCGCCGGGAAAGCATGGGTAACGATTATCCCCGCGGGTTTAAACTCCCGGATTACTTCCTTAAGTTTCTTTTTGTATAAAAGAGCTACCAACCACCTTAGCCGGTCCTTTTCTTTATCATGCCCTTTTTCATAAATATAGCCCCAAATTTCCGGGGTATGGGTTAAAATTTTTAAGTAAAGATCCGAAGCTATCTTTTCAATTTTGGGGCCAATTAAATTTAATGTCGTTAGTACCTTAACCTCAAGGTTTGGGGCTACCTCCCCAAAAGCTTTTTGTAAATTGTAGGCAGCTTTTAAGTGGCCATGGCCAAAACGCTCGGCCAAAAGCAAAATTTTCATAAAAACCTCCTGCATTATGTTGTATAATAAGTGTTGTAAAAAAAACTAAAAATATAATAAGCAAATGAAAAGGAGCATAAGGTTAAATGAAGATTGATATTTTATTTTATCCCGAAAAGCTTAAAAATGCTGAAGATAAAGCCGTGGTGGTCCTGGATGTGCTGCGGGCTACCACCACTATCGCCACCGCCCTGGCAGCCGGTGCCGAAAAAATCTATCCCGTTTCTTCGATTAAGGATGCATTTTCACTTAAAAAGAAAATTTCCGGAGCACTCCTTGGGGGAGAGAGGGGCGGAATTAAAGTTCCCGGCTTTGACCTTGGAAATTCCCCTTTGGAATATCAAGGGTTAAAAGGAAGAACCATAATCTTATCTTCAACTAATGGCACCAAAACCCTTAAAAAAGCCGTATCCGCCAAAACCCTTATTGCCGGAAGTATCGTTAATGCTAAAGCGGTTGCCGATTATCTTTTAAAACTTAATCTTGACGTGGTCTTTATGCCTTCCGGCACCGACAGCCAATTTTCTCTGGAAGACTTTGCTGGAGCCGGTTATATCATATCACTTTTAGCGGAGGAAAAAAAGGTTGAGCTTTCCGATCAGGCTTACGTTAGCTTTGAGCTTGCCCGCATTAACCCGCCGGAGGAAATTTTAACCCGTTCCTTTCACGGCCAAAGGCTCATTAACCTCGGTTTTGCCCGGGATGTGGAGTACTGTGCCAAACTAAATCTTTTAGATGTGGTGCCGGTAGGCCGACTCCAGGAAGGGAGGCTTGTTATTGAAAGTAGCCGTCTTTTCCGATAGTTACCATCCCTATGTAAGCGGTGTAGTACGTTCTATTGATTTATTTCGCGAGGAACTGTCCAAACGTGGAGTGGAATTTATCTTTTTCATCCCCGCTTACGGCAATATAAAAAAAGAAAAGGGCTTTTACCGTTTTTTCTCAGTACCGGCGCCCACCAATAAAGAGTTTCATTTAGCCCTTCCCTTTTCGTTTAAGGTTTCGAAAACTTTGAGGGAGGAAAAAGTTGATTTAATCCACGTGCACAGTCCTTTTCTTTTAGGACGTCTGGGCCAAAAGACCGGACGAAAATTAAATATTCCGGTGGTTTTTACCTACCATACGTTGTACGAAGAATATGTCCACTACTTTCCCTTTGCCCGGACAACCGCCAGAGCAGTTACTTCCTGGTACACTTTGCAGTTTGCCAATAAGTGCAGTGCGGTAATCTGTCCCACCGAAACCATTCGGGATTATCTTTGCCAGAAAGGCCTAAAGACCCGGAGTGCGGTAATTCCCACCGGGATTGATTTAGAACCGTTCAGCCAAGCTGACAGTTCCTGGTTAAAAACAACCCTGGGTTTAAAGGGGAAAAAAGTGTGCTTATTTGTGGGAAGGGTGGCACCGGAAAAAAACGTTGATTTTCTCCTGGAAAGTTTTCAGATTGTGGCTTCAAAGCTAAAGGATGTGGTTTTAGTGATAGTTGGCGGAGGGCCGGAATTACCCCATTACCAAAAAAAAGCCGAGGAACTCGGCCTGGGCAATTCCGTTAAATTCATCGGTCCGTTACCTCCGGAAAAAGTCCCCATTTATTACGCTGGAGCCGACCTTTTTCTTTTTCCTTCGGTTACCGAAACCCAGGGACTGGTTTTTGCGGAAGCCAAAGCCGCCGGGCTTCCGGCTGTAGGGGTAAGGGCTTTTGGCTCTAAATCAATGGTATTTGATGGAGTAGACGGCTTTCTTACCGGTCTAAATCCCCGGGAATATGCTGAAAAAGTAATCCTTTTACTCCGGGATGAAGCTTTACGAAAGCTATTTTCCCAAAACGCTCGTAAAAACGCCCAAAATTTTAGCAAAGAATACACCGCCCGGTTAATGTACGATTTGTACCAGAGCCTTTTAGTTAATCCTGACCGGTAACACCGGTGATACCGTATTTTTCAAACTGGTAGCGAAGATTTTTAGAAAGCTTTTCGGTGATGCCAAGTTCCTCTGCGATTTCCATATCGCTTTTGCCGGCTTTTAGTTGGTCGATAAATGCTTCCCAGGGTACCCCTACTTCCTCGCATTTATCTTTAAAGCCCAGGTCAAAACTAAAGGGAGCACCTTTGGCGGTAAAGCCATCGGCAGCAATTTCCCAGGCTTCTTCCAGATAGGGGGAGCGGGTAGTTAAATACCAGTGGGTGGCGCTGCCCATTTTTTCTTCAATGGCATTGTCGCGGTTGTGAAAATCCATAATTTTTTCCTCCTTTTTCCCAATGTGCCTTCTGCAAAAATGGTCACTCACAGAACCGTCCCTAAAATTAAACCCTTTCCTTTGGGTAGTTTCCCAACAAGGAAAGGGTTTTATGCATTTTTTATGCTTTTACAAAGCGATCTTTTAGCTTTTCCAAGACCAGCGGCAACGTGGTATACTCCATTTCCTCTAAATGGAGCCGGTGGGGTTCAAAGGGACCGAGGCTACGCATGTAATCGGCAATGGTTAAGGCAATCTCCCGGGCTTTATCATAAGCTTTATCGGCAAAGAAATCCTGGGGACCAATAAGTTTTCCATCGGCCAGCTGGAAGCCAAGGGCAATTACCCGTGGCGGCCCGTCAAAACGGGACGGGGTAGCGTCGGCCACCGACACCGGCATTAACGGTCCGGAGTGGGAACCGCGCATCCAGCCGGAAACCAGGTGCGGCCGGGCAAAGGGCTCCAAAGCTTCGCCCACCGCCGGTAAACCGCTCTGGCAGCGGACGATCAACACCGGGTCATCCTTACCGATGTACCGGCCGGCCATGAGGTTTAAGCGCTGGGTACTGGAGGTAGCGGCTATCTCCCCGGCTTTGGTATAAACGCTCTTGACACAATAGCGGCCGGGAGCACCGATAAATACGAGAAGGTCATATAAATCTTCCGGAGTATTGAAGATAATCTTTTTATTTTCCAGGAGGTCTAAAACTTCAAATTTAAAGCCTTCGTGCATTTTGGGATCAATGATAAGTCCAATGGTGTTAAAGGGGTCGGCAAACATTTTATACAGCGGCAGGTTCCAGGCCCCGGGTTCCGTTTTGTCTGCGGCAAAAACGATAATCGGTTCACTAATTCGCTCAAAAAACTCCATTTCCGCAATTCCCGGTCCCAGACCTTTGACGTTACCGGAAAAAGCATCCGCCAGTAGATCCTGTCCCGCTCCGTAAAGCTTTAATTTTTTGGCCACTTCCGTGCAGGCTACAAAAGTATCCCATGCTAACTTGTGGATTTCCTCCGAGTCCACCCCCTGACGGTGGGTCATAATTAAATTGATATCGTCACCAACGTGGGTCACATGAAAATCCACCAGGAGAGGGCTTTTCGCCAGTTGTTCCCGGGCAGTGGCCAGAAGCTCTTCATGCACGCTGGAGTGCCCAACGAACCCTCCTACATCCGCTTTAATGACGGTAACCGTTATCTTACCCATCCAATCCCCCCATTTAGAATAGTATATTTTTTTATTATGTTATACTTTATTTCTCTCTTAAACTAAAAATTCCTTCTTTTTCGGAAATTATGTTACAATATTTTAAATAAACCAAAGCGGGTAATGGATGGGCGGTTACCGTTTAGAAAAAGCTCCAGAACTTTTGCCTCGTTCCGGTAATCCAGGTCAGCAATAAAGGCAGCCCCCTTAATTTTTTTTGCTTTCTCTGCTGCCTGGCTGCTGCTTAAAGCCGGGATAAACCTTAGATTATCCCTGCCTTTAAAATATTCCCGGCACTGCTGCCAGAGCTCCGGTCTTGACAATACTACGTTAATTTCCTCTAACGATTGGGCCGAATACGAAAAAAGTCCGGGGGTAATGGGTAAAAATACTTCCTCTATCAAGATAAGCTTTTCCTTTAAGGTTTTGAGTATAGCATCTACTTCCAAAACTTTCCCGGAAAGACTATTTTCTAAAGGAAACAATGCCCCTTCTATCTCACCATCAATTAATGCCCGGGCAATATCTTTAAACGATGAATACCAAACTTTCTGGGTAACTTTATGTTTTAAAAGATTTAAGGCTTTTTCCGAAAAAGTCCCTGGAGGCCCTAAATAACCTGTGCGCATCCGCCATCCCCCTTAAAAGGTCTTGCCGGCTGCCAAAAGCCAGGGTTTTAACTCTTCCAAAAGTTTAATAAACGAAGGAAGGTCCAGGGACTGTTTGCCATCACTTAAAGCTTTTTGAGGCTCGGGGTGAACTTCGATTAACAATCCATCGGCACCGGCGGCAACCGCCGCTCTGGCCAAAGCGGGAATTAAATCAACCCGTCCCGCCGCATGGCTTGGATCAACTACTACCGGGTAAGGGCAGAGTCTTTTTAAAAGGGGTACCGCACTGATGTCAAGGGTATTACGGGTCATGTTTTCAAAGGTTCTTATCCCCCGTTCACATAAAATTATCCGGTGGTTGCCCCCTTCTTCGATATAAGCCATTGCCCCTAACCATTCCTCAATGGTAGCGGCAAGTCCGCGTTTTAACAAAACCGGTTTATTGACCCTGCCAAGTTTCTTTAAAAGAGAAAAGTTTTGCATGTTGCGGCTTCCAACCTGGAGAATGTCAGCTACCGGTAAGGCTTTTTCCAAAGATTCTTCATCTAAGACTTCAGTAACTACTATTAAACCGTATTTTTGTTTTACTTCCGCTAAAAGTTTTAAGCCAACTTCCCCCAGACCCTGAAAGCTGTCAGGCCGGGTTCGGGGCTTATATGCACCACCCCTTAAGCCAATAATTCCATGATTTTTTAAAATTTGGGCCGTCTTCTCCAACTGTTCCCTACTTTCCACTGCACAAGGCCCGGCAAAAATCATAAATCTTTTCTGGCTGGTTAACTCCTGCCACCAGTCCTCTTTGAGTTTTGGTAAAACCCCATATTCCAACACCTCCGTATAATAAATTAACCCGGTCCTTCATCCCCAAGGGACGAAAGACCGGGTCGTCTTCCGCGGTACCACCCTTCTTGGCATTGCTGCCCTCTCTCAAGGTACGGGAAATTTCCCTATTGGGTACAAAAAAACCTTTGGCTTAGGGAACCAAAGGTTTACTTACCACCCTAAGAGTACAGGAAATCTCCGATACCCCGTTCCTTTTAACGGTGGAACTCTCCGGGTCCGCCTACTTCGTTGTTCAGCGGCCAGCTCCAGGGAGAACTTCAGATTTTCCGGACCACCGGGCTTCCACCCTCCCCGGCTCGCTTTCGGCCCTGCAAAAATCCTACTTTTCCCTATCATAGCTTTTACTTAAGAGGTATTTTAGCAGAAATAAACGCTAAAAGTCAAGGATTTTTTTCCTCTTTTGCCGCTGCTATTTCCGGGAAAGCGTTTTGTTTTAAGCTTATATATTCGAGGCATTTTATTTCTAATAATTTATAGTCGCAACAGCGCATATTTAACCTGGCTTGTTTCCCACTATTTACAATTTTGTATAATCTTTCGGCTTTTTTTATAATTAACTTTTCATGGGAACCAATAAAATCAGCCTGTTTTCTTAACAGGTTTTTATATTTTTCATCAGGTATTCTCTCAATATCAATAATATTAACTTCACTATCGGGAACTGGAATCATGTTATTAAGATTAATTACTCCCAACTTTCCTCCATCTATTTTAACTATGTCAGGAGCTTTATCTTTAATTTTTAGATGTTTAGGTTTTGGTGAAGATAATGGGGCATAATATTTTTTATCGCCTATATTAAACAATACACCAATGTATTTTCGCTTGCCTTCATTATTTTCCCTCACCCTGTTATCGAATTTTCGTAAATAATCAATGTATTCAGAAGTTATGGAACAAATAAAAATCCTGTATTTCATTAATTTCCTCCTGTTTAGTAAAATAGGGTAGCAAAATGCTACCCTATAACTTTTTTGGCTCCCCACTTCTACGGCAGGGGCTCGCCGACTTTTATTAGCTCCCCACTTCTACGGCAGGGGCTCGCCGACTTTTATTAGCTCCCCACTTCTACGGCAGGGGCTCGCCGACTCTTTTATTTTCTTTTAACCATATTATACCTTGGAATTTATTTTTTAGCAATATCCGTCAAGATCAGGTTCTTGACAAAACTTCCTTTACGGTTTATTATATGAGATGTTCGGGTAAATTACAACTAAAAAGAGGGGCGCGTAGCTCAGCTGGGAGAGCACCTGGTTCGCACTCAGGAGGTCGAGGGTTCGAGTCCCTTCGCGTCCACCAGGAAAGTTAAAACTCCTGCCTGATTATGGAGGCAGGAGTTTTTATTTATAGAATTGCTGTTACAAGAATTTCAATAAAGTTGTTTTGCTTCAGCAAAATTAGAACAACTTGTCCTGGAAAATGGAATGTTTGGCTAAAGTCAGCCTGCTTCATGATATTGGCAACTTGAAAAATGGTCCTTTAACCGGTGAAGAATTATGCTTATAAATTTTTATTTTAATTCTAAAAACTCCTCCCAGATTTCCGGGCTTTTGGCAATTTCAATTGTGATATCGGGATAATTTAATTGCAAACACTTTAAAAGCTGCCAGCCAGCAAGGTCTACCTGGTCGGTAGCAAATACTATTTTCTTAAAATCTAAGTTTCCTAATTCTTCTTTTACCTGAGCTACATTTTCAATGGTAAGAGGTAATTCGATAACCTTTTCAGCCACTACATTTCACCACCCATAAGGCCGGTCGGGGCAAGGATTAACAGAATGCTCCCATCGCCTAAAATTGATGCTCCTTCATACAGCGAAAGGTGACTTAATTCCCCGGTTAAAGGCTTGATTATTACTTCTTCTTTCCCTTGTAAATCGTCCACAATTAAGGCAAACCCGTAATGTAAAATGATAATCTTAACTTCCTCTTGCTCCTTTTCACTTAAGCCCAGGGTCTTTGCTAAATTAACCAGAGGAATAACGTTGTTTCTTATAACCACTACCGGTTTTTGTTTAAAAGATTTAATCTCCTTAACCGGCACCTTTACCGTTTCCCGAACGGTATAAAGCGGAATACCAAATAGCTTACCACCTACGGTAAACTTTAATACTTCCGTTGTTGCCATAGAAATTGGCAAAATTAAGCGTATGGTTGTTCCTTTACCTTCCTCGGAAAATACTTCCACTTGACCGCCAAGGGCGTTAACTTTTTGCTTCACCACATCCATGCCTACCCCGCGGCCCGAAATGTCGGTTACTTCATCTTTGGTGCTAAATCCTGGCTTAAAAATTAACTCATATACCTGCTCTGGTCTTAACCTTGAAGCTTCCTCGGCCGAAATTAGGCCATTATCTATTGCTTTCTTTAAAACTTTTTCCCGGTTAATTCCCCGACCATCATCTTTAACCTCGATTATCACCTTATTACCCTGGCTGTACGCCGCAAGTTCCAGTAAACCCGTGGCAGGCTTCCCTACCGTAACCCGCTCTTCAATTTCTTCCAGCCCATGGTCCAGGCTATTTCGCACCAGATGAAGTAACGGTTCATAGAGTTCTTCTAAGATATCCTTCTCTAACTTTGTCTCTTCCCCTTTTAAAACTAAGTTTACCTGTTTATTTAACTGTTTTGCGGTATCCCGCACAAACCGGGGAAAGCGCTTAAAGATATTTTCAACCGGCAAAAGTCGCAGTTCCATTAAACTATCCTGAAAATCCCGGGCCAAGCGGTCGATATAAAGAGCTTTATCCTTTAATTCCCGGGCAACTTCCATTTGCCCGAGCATTTCCAATTTTTTCACCAAATAAGGTAAGCTATTTTTGGCAATAATCAATTCACCGGCTAAAGCCAGAAGTTTATCGGCAAGTTCCTGGGATATTTTCAAGGCTTGGCTTTTTATTTTAGCTTTTGCTAAGTTTTCCTGCTCTAACTCCTTAGTATCTTGAGCAACTTTTTCTTTGGTTTCTTCAATTGCCGGTTTTTCTTCTTTAGGCACTGAAACTAATTCAAGAAGGAATTGCAAACGAGCAGTTAACTGCTCAAAAGTTAAACTTCCTTCCCAATCAGTCCGGTCAATTCCTAAATATTTTTCCACATTATTAATAGCCTTGGCAGCAGCCTGGTAAACCGGTTCTTTTATTTCCCCTTTAACCTGCCGCAGGCCTTCTAAAAGCTGTTTTAAAAGTTCCTCTACATAAGATAAGGATATTTCTACTTTTTCAGCTTTTTGCTGAATTTTCTCATCTACTTCTATCTCCGCTTTACCTTCATCACCGCCAATAAACTCATAAAAATCGGTAAGGACAGTTAAGAGGTTGGTTTCCACATAGTTTTGCTCCGTTACTTCATTCAGGATACTAAAAGCTATTTCTAAAAACTGCTGCTTTATAGACTGCGCTTTTTCCCAGTCGCTCTCTACGAGTTCAGCCATGGTTTCAATAAGAGCCAATAATCCCCCGGCAAGCCAGGGATTACCGGTAAAATCTTCGCCGTTAAATAAAACTGTAAGCCGGGTCAAAGCTTCTTTTATCCGTGCCGGGTCATTATCCTCCGCTATTTCCTGCAAAACCAAAATTATTTTTTCGTAATTTTTTCTTAAGCCCGGACTATCCACTTCTCCCCGGATAAATTCTTCTAAATCAGCAGCGGTAATTTCGGCAACTCTTACGATATTGTCTTCGGAAGCAATGAAAAGAAAAACATCTTCAATATCGCTTTGACTTTTTTTCGTAGCTAAATATAGCTCAAAACCCAGATACAAATTTTCCGGCGAAAAATTTTGCCAGTCGGGAAGTTCTCGCCAAAAGTAATATTTCCCCACTAAATTACCAGAAGCCTTTAAGTCTTCAAGCACATACTCTAACCGGTGCCCAAAGTAAAAGAAATTAGGCGAAAAGTCAAGTAAAATTTGATACAAGTTTTGCTTTTTAGCCTTTGCCTTTAAAAGCTCAGCACAGTCTGAGACCGTTAATTTTAAAAGATGGCCTTTGTTAAGTAAAGGCACAGCTGCCAAGCTTTTTGTTTCCTGAGCTGGTAAAATTGAATCATTAGTTGCAGTTATTAACCCCGCTAATTTTTCTGCTATGTCCTTATTATAAGGACGCTCTTCGCCCAGAGTTAAAGCTGTAATCAGTTCCCCCAAATGATCAAAGGCTTCAAGCAAAAGGTCTACCACATTACCGGAAATCTCAATCTCCTGGTTTCTCAGGGCTTCCAAGACGGTTTCAAGATAATGGGTAAACTCTTTAACCGAATTTATACCGGCTATCCCCGCTGAACCTTTTAAAGTATGAGCTATGCGAAAAAGAGCATTAATGGTTTCTTCGCTGCTGTTAATTTCTAAGTCTAAAATTAAAGGTTCTAACTGCTCCAAAAGCTCCTGGGCCTCAGAAACAAAGGTTTCCCTTAAGTCACTCAAAACCAATCAACTCCCCGTTAGTAACATAGCATAGCTTTTTATCTGTTCGGGTAAAACCGGTTTTACTAAATACAGGGTAGCCCCCGCTTGCAAGCCCTTTAATTTATCTTGCTCTTTCGACTCGGTGGAAATTAAAATTACCGGTAACGAAATTCCCATTTCCCGGACTTTATAGACACAAGTATAGCCGTCCATTTTGGGCATGTTGACATCAACGGTCATCAAATCAAATTCTCCATTTAAAACTTTTTCCAGAGCCTCTAAGCCGTTTACCGCTTCTTCTACTTCCCAACCAAATCCTTGAAAAATTTCTTTAAAATACTGGCGAACGGTAAAGGAATCATCAACGATTAAAACTTTCATGCAGCCACCTCGTTTACCGAACCAACTCTACTAAACGGTCGGCAATTTGATAAACCGGTAAGACTTCCGTAGCTCCACCCCGTTCAATAGCTTCCCGGGGCATTCCCCAAACTACTGCTGTCTCTTCACTTTCAGCTATGGTATAACCGCCTTTTTGTTTAATCTCTACCATAGCTTGAGCTCCATCATCCCCCATACCGGTAAGTAAAACGGCAATTATTCTGTGCGGTTCAATTACGGTTAAAGCGGAACGAAAGGCAACATCCACCGACGGCCAGTAAATTGTTTCCCGGGGAAGAGGGGTATAGCGCACCCGGACAACATTGGTGCCAAGTTTACGTTCTAACTTGAGATTTATTCCTCCGCGAGCCACCAAAACCTTACCGCGCTCTAGGCTTTCTCCGTCTTCTGCTTCTTTCACGTAAAGCTCCGAATAATTATTTAAGCGGGCAGCAAAGGACGCGGTAAAATTTTCCGGCATGTGCTGAATAATAACTACAGCCGCATCTAAATCCCCCGGAAGTCTTGGGATTATTTCCATTAAAGCTTTAGGCCCACCGGTAGATACCCCAATCAAGATTAATTTTTTAAAACCAGTATTGGGGCTAACCGGTCTTGTTTTAGGAACCTCTTGAACAAGAGGCCGCTCTTTGCGCGCTTTTAAGCGAACAACGCCGCGAGATTTTGCTACTGCCTTAATTTTTTGTAATATTTCTTCGGCAACTTCCTTAATTTTTAAGGAAACGGTGCCGTCGGGCTTGGCCACATAATCGACGGCACCCAGTTCCAAAGCTTCAAAGGTTGTTAATGCTCCCTTTTGCGTTAATGAGGAAATAACAATAATCGGAGTAGGACGGTGCAGCATAATATATTGGATAGCCGTTAAACCATCCATCTCCGGCATGTTGATATCCATGGTAATGACATCCGGAGACAATTCTAAAGCTTTCTCCACCGCTTCCCGTCCGTTCCGCGCAACAGCTATTACCTCTATTTCCGGGTCCTGTTCCAGGATTTCCCGCAAATATTTGCGCATTAGCGCCGAATCGTCAACTATCAAAACTCTAATTTTGGACAATATCTAATGCCTCCTCAATTTGTTCTTTTTCTTCCCGGCTAATTACATGCTTGAGATCTAGCAGCAGAATTAAACGTTCTCCACCGTTTATCTTAGCAATACCGCTTATAAACTCCTGCCGAATTTCATCATTTAAAAGAGCCGGAGTTTTCTCTATTTCCTTTTCATTTATTTTTAGTACTTCACGCACGGTATCAACCATCAAACCAAGTTTTAGTCCCTGATAATCAACTACAATAATTCTTTCCGCTTCCCGCTCACTATTTAACTGTAAGCTAAATTTCTTTCTTAAGTTTAATACCGGTAAAATTGCTCCTCGAAGATTTATAATACCTTCGACAAAATGAGGAGCCTGAGGAATGGATGTTATCTCAGGAACATGGATTATTTCTTGTACATTTCCAATTTCTACCCCATATTCCCCGGTATCTAAACCAAAAATAACAAATTGATTTTCTTGAGACATCAACTCCGAGGTCACTTCCCTTTGTTCAGCTTCATTTTTAGCCTCTAATTGCAATTTACTTTCGGCTAAAAGCTTTTCAGGAACCAAGGTATAGATTAATCTTTGACCGGAGTTTAATTTACAAACACCATTGATCAATTCTCCCGCATCGTTTGCTAAATAAGAAGGAACATCATCAATGTCGCTCTTTTGCACCCTTAAAACTTCAGTAACCTCATCTGTAACCAGACCAAATAAGTAACTTCCTTCTTCCTTACTTAAATTTAAAACTATAATTCGCGTTTTTTCATCATGTTCTTTTCGTTCAAGTCCCAAGAAAAGTCGTAAATTAATAATGGGTAAAGTATTATTGCGCAGTGTTATTATACCTTCCACATATGCAGGCAATCCGGGAGTTTTTGAAATATTTTCAGGCACCCGCACAATCTCCTGTACTGCAGCAATAGGTAAGGAAAATTCCTCGTTACCTAATTTAAAACCAATTAATTGCTCCAATGAAAAATTTTCTTGGGCAACTTCTTGGCTTTCGGTAACTTCTGTTAGCTCGAAACTTCTCTGTCCTCTGCAGACTTGATCAAGCTTCTTTTCAAATATGCCTTCGGGCTTAATCTCCATTATTAACTCTTCGGTTTGCGGAAGTCTTACCACCCGGCTAACCAACCGGGTGTTTACTTGGGCATTGGCAATTTCTTCAAAAACCGCCCCTTCTAAGTCTACCACTTCCGCCATGCGGTCAACCAAAAGCCCTATCTTTTCCTGGACAAGTTTTAATACTACTACTCTGGAGCTATCGGAAAGTTCATTGGGCGGCAGCTGAAGTTTCCGCCGCCCATCTAAAATAGGTAAAATTTCGCCTCTAAGATTAGCTAGTCCCAAAAAATACTCAGGAGTCATTGGTACTTTCAATATAACCGGCGGCCTAATTATTTCCTGAACATAGTTTAAATTTATGCCATACCTTTCTTTACCCAGATGAAAGGTAATTAACTGGCCACGGGCATCATCCATACCGCTTCACCTCGCTGAAAAATTCTATAGTTGCTGCATTTCATCTGCCAAAGCTGAAATTTCCTCAATAGCTTTAACCAGCTCTCTAAAGCCCGCAGCCTGCTCTTGAGCTGCCGAAGAGGCTTGCGCAGTAGCAGATGCAGCTTCTTGAGCAGCAGTTGCAATTTGTTCAATAGCTTTCTTCGATTGTCCTAAGGCTGTAGCAATTTCTTCACTTCCAGTTAAAATTACTTCGTTCCCAGCTAAAAGTTCGTTCATATCAACAGTCAGTTGATTTAAGTAATCAACAGTTTTTTGTGATGACTGTGCTTCTTTTTCAATAAACTCCCCTAACCTGTTAATTTCATTAGCAACTTCTGCCACCTGTTCCTGAATATTGCGCACCAGCTCTTTTATTTGCTCGGCATTTTTCTGGCTGTCCTGAGCTAAATTGCGAATATCCGCCGCAACAACAGCGAACCCTTTTCCGTACTCTCCCGCACGGGCCGCTTCAATTGCTCCACTTACCGCCAGCATATTGGTTTGAATACCAACATTAACAATAGTATCGACAATTTTATCAATTTGGCGAGACTTTTGAGATAAACTTGCTAACATCTTTACATTTTCTCTATTAGCTTCTACAGCTTTTTTAATTCCTTCAATTAAATTTAGTACTCGTTGCTTATTAGCCTCCAATAAATCAACCATGGTTTTGGTTTCTTCTAACATCCGGCGAGCAAAACCTGCTATTTCCTGGGTATACTGTTCAAGTCTTATAACAGCACCGTTAGACTGTTCAGTAGCTGCCGATTGTTTTTTAGCTGCTTCATCGATTTGTTCGATAGCTGCCATAATTTGCTGGGAAGTCTGATTGGCCTCTTCGATAGAAGCCGAAAGCTGCTCAGCTGCAGCAGCCAGCTCCTCCGATGATTTTTTAACATCGGTAGAATGTTTCAGCTCATCGGCCATGTTGGCCAGTTGATTGGAAGCAGCGGAAATTTCGGTCATTGCTTTAACCTGCTCTTCTATAGCGGTTAAAGCTTCATAAGCACCACCCGATTGTAATTCAGCGGCAGCCGTAATTTCTTCGACGCCCTTTTGGAATTCTAAAGCCATTCTTTCCATTTCCTGGGACATCTTATCCACATTTTCTGCCGACGCTACTAATTCTTTGATATTCCTGTTTATTTCTTCTAACTTAGCACTAACTTCTTTTCCCTTTAATGCTTCATCTTTTGCAGTTTTTGCAGCGTTATTAATTGCATCAGCAACAGCCTTGACCTCACTTTGAATTTCATTAACCATGTTCCGAATATCATTAGCTGCTTTTTCTGAAATTTCTGCTAAAGTCCTTACTTCATCGGCTACTACCGCAAAACCGCGTCCATGTTCCCCAGCACGGGCTGCTTCGATCGCTGCGTTTAAGGCTAAAAGATTGGTCTGGTCGGCAATCTTCACCACAGTCTTTACAATATTGCCAATGTTTTCTGCTTCAGCTTCTAATTTAGCTACTGCATCCGCTGCCATTTCATTTCTTTGAGCAGCATCAACCACACCGCTTACTAAACCTTCTATGCTCTCTCCTGTAGTATGTATAAGTTTTTCTGCAGCAACACCTTTTTCATTTCCTTTTTTTGCATTTTCCGCGGCAATCGTTATATTTTTGACTATCTGATTTACAGCTTGAAGCGATTCTGCTGTTGCTGCTCTCGCTTCTTCAGCTCCTGCCGAAATTTGCTCCATAGAACCTCTTAATTCTTCTACAGCCGCTGTTGCTTCCGCTACACTGGAAGATAGTTCTTCCGTTGCTACTGCTAAACGTTCAGCCATTTGCTGCTGTTTGGCAAAGGTTCGTGCTTGCTTTCTTTGCGCTTCTAATTTTTTCTGCACTTCTGCCTGGGAAACCAGGGCTTCACCGGTAGAAGCCTTTACTCCTTTCTCTTTTTGAAAACTACCTTCGGGTAAGGGTGGTAAAGACTTGGACATTAAAATACCTCCTCTTTTGATAATTTTTATTAAAATACATTAAGCCTCTGGTTTTTGGTATATAATGGCGTTTTTAAATTTTTTAAGTTTAAAAACCGAAGTTATCCTGCTCATCGATTCCGAATGACCCAAAAAAATGTAGCCTCCCGGATTTAATGCCCGGTAAAAATGAAGAGCCACTTCCCGGCGTGATTTATCGTCAAAATAGATTAAAACATTCCGGCAAAAAATCGCATCATAACCGGACATCCTGTTCATTGCTTTTTCATCCAGTAAATTTAATAGTTGAAAATTTACATACCTGGCAATCTCCGCCGATAACTCATATACTTCGCCCCTGGGGAGAAAATATTTTGCTAAGTAAACATTCGGCACATCTTTTACCGACCGTTTGGTATATAACCTCTTGCGAGCGTACTCAATTACCCGCGAGTTTATATCTGTTGCATCCACTTGAAAGGTAAAGCCGGTACCCTCTAACATTTCTTTCAAAATAATGGCCAAAGTATAAGGCTCTTCCCCGGTAGAACACCCAGCCGACCAAACTTTGATATGCTTTACCGTTTTTTTCTGAATTAATTCCGGGATTACTTCTTCGGCAAAACATTTAAGCTGCGGATACTCGCGAAAAAAATACGTTTCATTAATGGTCAATGAGTTAATTAAAAGCTGAAATTCCTCACCTTTATCACCGTACTTTAGATGGAAAAAATACTCGCGAAAACTTTTAAACCCTAACTTTTTAATCCGCTCTTCAACCCGCCGCCGGACAAAATCATACTTGGCATCCTCAAATTTTATCCCGGTCTTCTGGTAAAGATACTCGGCTAAATTTTGGTACTCGACAACATTCATTAGTTCCCACCGCTTTTTAAGGATTGTATTGCTCGATTTACCGCAAATTCTATAAACGGCTGCTTAAATTTTTCCCTAAGCGACTCTAATAAGGGAATGTCCTCATCATTTCCATACTCGCCTAAATATTCAACTATCCACGCAACTACGTTAACATTGGTTTCAGAAAGTAAATGGTCACGGATAGCAGCAATTCCTCGAGGGTCTTTCATTTCTCCTAAGATATTGGCTGCAAAAATGCGAATATCTTCATCTTCACTTAAAAGAAGCTTTTTTACTTCGGGAAAAGCTTTAGCATCTAACTGCACTAAAGCTTCAATGGCTAAATTTCGTAAGCTTGGATCGTCGTGGTAAAGTAACTCAATAAAACCACTAATAATTTCGTCATCGGCTTTCTTTAAAAGCTCTATGTAAATTTTTTCCCGTTCAAAAAGATCTTCAGTCCTTATCAATTTTGTAAAAAGTTCCTGAGCTCCTCTTTCCTTCGACACCTTTGTCTTCCTCCATCACCTGGCAATTTTTTCGACCACCATTAAAAGCTGTTCCGGGGTAAACGGCTTGGTTATCCAGGCAGTTGCCCCAGCTTTTCGCGCCTGCTCTTTTTTAGCGGCCTGGGATTCGGTGGTTAAAACCAAAATTGGCGTAAACTTGTAGTTTGAAAGCGCCCTTACTTTTTGGATAAAAGTTATCCCGTCCATTTCCGGCATGTTTAAGTCGGTTATGATTAAATCAAATTTTTCTTTCCCAAGCATAGCTAAAGCTTCGCTTCCTTTGGTAAAAGTGCTAACCTGATGTCCTTTTCTTAATAACGAAAGCTTAATGCTTTGCAGCATTGTGGTCGAATCATCCAATGCTAATATTTTTTTCATCTGCTCCACCTCCTCACTGTTAAAAAAACTCAACGTTATTTAGCAGCTCCGCATCTTTCTCTTGAGAATTATTTAAAGTGGTGCGGTGAATAGTTCTTTCATCTTCCGAAGTATAAAGCATTTCAATTTTTCTTAATAACTCTCCCTCTCCCTTATTTTTTAAATACTCCTCAATCAGCTTTAAACCTTTTATAACGTTATTTAGCCTTTGGGCAATAATGTCCTGAAACTGAAAATTAGCCGCTCCCCGGGTAATTACCTCTTCCAAGTTTTCCAACGCTTGGTCAGCTTTTTGAAAAATTTCCTTGGTCTTCTGCCCCCACTCCTGGCTTATTTTCCCGCTGCGGGCAATCTTTTCGTTAGCAGCCCTTAGCTGCATTAAAAAGTAGCCTTCCAGCTCTTCTAAATTCTGAGCTAATTCTTCCACCTTTTGTTCAAAAACCCGGTTGTGCTCGGCCAAATTTTCAATAGCTTCAGAAGTCTTGCCCACAAGGTTTTGGATCTCCTGGGCTACGACGGCAAAGCTTCGTCCTGCCGCTCCCAAGCGGGCTGCTTCAATGGAAGCATTTAATGCTACCACCCGGGTTTTTCGCGTTACATTTTCCAAAAGTGCTACTAATTGCTCCTGTCCTTCTTTTCCCCACAGGCGAAATACCCCATCAATTTTTATAATTAATTGATGAAGGTAAGCTTCTACTTCCTGCAGTACTCGGGCATTTTCCTCCACCACATTAGAAATTGCGGCAATGCTGGCCCGGTTTAGTTCTAAAACTTCCTGGAGAGAAGCGGTAATTAACTCTTTACTATTTTTTATCATATTCATACTATTTTCCGCAGCTTGTCCCATTTCTAAAACTGCTGCTTCACTTAAGTTTATTACCTTTTCAATTTGTTTTTTCAAGATAGATAACGAGTCCCGTAGCTCCAAGGTTAAATCTCTCCTCACCATATCTTTATTTTCTTTTTCCTTGGCAAAATAGCGAAACATACTACTCGCTAAAAATCACCCCCATCTTACCTGGAAAGCCGTTTGAAAAACAACTTTAAGCCCCACCTCTACCACCTGCGCATCAAGTTTCCCTTTTTCTACTTCACCTCTTAAAATCTGGAAAATTTCCTGTGGAGTCAGGGCACGACGGTAGGGCCTATCTTCCAGGAGGGCCGCCAGAACATCGGCTACCTGAATGATGCGACTTTCAAGCTCCAATTCGTGGGAGGTCAAATGGAAGGGATAACCGCTCCCATCCAATCGCTCGTGGTGATACCCAGCCCAGCAGGCTATTTTTTCCATACCCTTTACTTGCGATAAAGTTTTATAAGTATAAAAAGGATGCACTTTAATAAGCTCAAATTCTTTTGCCGTTAGTTTTCCCGGTTTATTGAGAATTTTAAGGGGAACCGCCAGTTTACCCAAATCATGTAAAAGACCGGCTATTTCCAGCATCTCTAAGTGTTCACCGCCAAAACCCAAATATTTTCCGATAGTTTTGGCAATACTACCAACTTCTATAGAATGCTTACCGGTATACCGGTCTTTTGCTGAAATCACCCTGGCAATTAGAGCATGAACCTGTTCTCATCAAGATTAACTTTCTTAAAAGACAATAGCTTACCTAATTCTAAACTGACAAAGGCTGTACGCAAGCGAAATTTTTTAAGTTCGGGATCAATAATTCCTAAAATGTTATTTAAGGCAACACAAAAAGAATAAGATCCGAATTTCATAGTTCACCTACTTTACCCCACTATTCGCCAACATTTTACAGTATTCATAATACATATTGTACACTTTGTTAAATTATTGTCAACTAATTGCCCGGATTTTTTTAAAATTGTTTAAAAAATATGGCCATTATGTCCAAATATTGCCAAATCGCAAATTATTAGGTAAAATATAATCAAAATAACAAAAAATTTTAAATTGAAAAGGGTTGTTTAGCCTGTTTATGGCGATTAAAAACAAAATCAAGTTAATCCGGGAAGAAAAAAAAATTAGCCGGAAAGAGCTGGCAAAAAGAGTCGGTATATCCTACTGGGCACTTTGCAAATACGAAAACAACGAACGAACTCCGGATATTGAGCTTTTTTGGAAAATTGCCCAGGAATTAGAGGTAAGTATCGAATACGTTGCAGGGCTTGTGAAAGAAGAAAACTCTCTTTCTAACCCCTCCATGGTCATTCAAAAAATTTACCTGTTACCCGCTGAAGCAATAGAGGAAGTTAATCTTTTTGTAGATTTTTTAAATTATAAATACCAGCACAAAAGCATAAAAAAGTAAAACCCGCCAGAAAGCGGGTTTTACTTTTTTAAACTTTAAATTTTTAAACTTTAAATTTCTCCACATTGGCCACCAGTTCCTGGGCTGTAGCAGCCAGCTCTTCGGTAGCCGCACTGTTTTCCTCAATGGTTGCGGAAACTTCTTCGGTAATGGCCGAAATGTTTTGCAGGGATCGAGCAACCTTTTCGCTGCCTTCGGACTGCTGCTGGACAATGGTGCTGATCTCGCGAATCCGTTCATTTAACGCTTCAATCTTCCCGAAAATTTCCTTAAAGCTTTCCGAAGCAACCCTTCCCAGGCGGTCACCTTCATTGACAGCTTTTAACGCCACCTGCATACCAGCCGAGATTTCTTTAACCACTGCTGAGATTTCCTCGGTAGCCCGGGCAGAGCGCTCGGCAAGTTTACGGACTTCTTCGGCGACCACCGCAAAACCGCGGCCGTGTTCTCCAGCCCTGGCGGCTTCAATAGCAGCATTTAAAGCTAAAAGATTGGTTTGCTCGGCAATTTCGTTAATTATCTCAAGCATCCCGCTAATCGCCTGGGCGCTTCTTTCTAAATCAGAAACTTTGGCTTTTATTTCCTCCAAACCGCTAAAGTTTTCTTTAAGGGCTTTTTCACCCTGCGTGGCCGTGGTCACCGTTTCTTCCGCCAGTTTTAACATTTCTGTTACGTATTCTGCCGCTTTCGATGCTTTTTCGGCAAAAGCATCCATTTCCATGGCTATGGCATTAATTTCACCGGTTTGATTTTGACTGCCGGTAGCGATTTGCTGGGTGCTGGCGGAAATTTCCTGAGCCGCAGCCGCAACTGACGAAGCAACTTCCCGGATTTTTTGCACCAGAGCTGCCACTCCCGCTACGGTATCTTGTAAACTTTTTGCCAAAACCCCCAGTTCATCATTTCTTGCGGTTCCTTCAATTGCTACCGTCAGGTCTCCGTTGCGGATAAGGTTAAGTTTCTCCACCACATGTCCAATCGGGTTACTGATATAACGGGCAACCCAGAGGGAAAGAATTGTTAATAAGATTACAGTTATTAAGAAAATTACTATACCGGAAGTAAGTAAAGCTCTGGTATCGACACCGACCTCAGCCGCCTCAAAGTTTGCTGCCATTTTCCAGCCAGTACGGGGCGCGGTAACAAACGCAAGATATTTATCTACCCCGTTATAATGATATTTTATAAACCCCGAATCCCGGGAGAGCATTTTTTGCACAAAATCATATTTGGCAAACGATTTGCCTAAGAGTTTGGGATCTTTATGGGCTAAAACCGTACCCTTTTGGTCGATAGCAAAAATGTATCCCGTTTTTCCGACCTTTATCCCTTTAATCATATCATTAAAATGGTCTAAAAGAATATCCGCCGCCACAACCCCTACCGGCTTACCATTTTTCTCGACCAGGCGGGCTACGGTAACTACGGTTTTGCCGGTAAAGGCATCTTGATACGGCTCGGTCCAAACGGCTTTTCCGGGTGAAGCCAGCGCTTTTTGATACCAGGGACGTTTTCTGGGGTCATACCCTGCAGGTAATGGTTGTTTGGGGTAAAGATAAATTTCCCCGCGGACGGTACCTATGTAAATCGACATTATAGCCGGGTTATTTTTGCGAGTATTGTCCAGGGTTTTACCAAACCACTGGGCACAGCCCGGTATATCGTAAAAGTTAATGGCATTATCTTCTTGAGCTAAAGTATCGATAGTCTGCTGTATTCCCCCAAGAAAATGGTCCAAAGCTACATCACCGAGCTTAGCTGCATCCTGGGCCGTATTTTGCAGTTTATTATACAGCACTTTCTGGGCTTCATAATAATTAAATGCGGTATTAACCAGTAAAGGAATAGTTACCATCAAAAGAAGTATGGCTAAAATCTTGACCCGTAAGGAATTTAATTTCATACCATCACCTCTGTATTAATATTTTGACATTAATTAGACTATCACATCTTTTTTTCCTCCCGCAAGACCTGCCACTGCTCCTGAACCAGATTCACCAGCTTTTTGGGCAACATATTTTTATTTTGTAACAAATAACCAAACCATTTAGCCGCCTTTTCGTAATCTTTCAAGCGACGGCTAAGCTCCCCAATTAAGTAAGCTAACGTATAAGCATCTTTGGCATTCGCTTCGGTGTTAAATGCTTTTTCGTAATAATTCAGGGCATAGTGCAAATACTTTTCTTCATTTTCAATTTCACCCTGCCTACGATATATGCAGGCAAGATTATGACACAGCCGGCCAATAATACTATCTTTTTCTTTTTTAAGTAAAGCACACTTCAAAGCCTGTCCGTAAGATTTTACCGCCAGATTAAAATCCCGTTCCCCGCAGAAATTAAAAGGCAGGGGGTTTTTGGTCAGTTCGGTTTTTAGTAACTCCAGGTCCGTTTTTTTTATATTTGTAAACTCTTCGGTAAACGCATAAAAACACCGGGGGCAAACATTGACTTTATAATAAAGGGGATTTAAGCCGGAATAGCGCATGCATAAATCTGGGTCCATCCCACCAGAGCGCAAGGCAGAACTCTTTACTTTAAGAGTCTTATATTCATGGCCACAAAGGGGACACTTAATGGTTTTTGCGTAAAGGTCTTGGCTCAAAATAATCACTCCATTCCCCTATAAATCTTTTTCACCGGCAAAAAGCACCCCGTATTCCGTTTCCCTGAAGGTTTTCTGAAAACGACCGATTTTTAGTACCACCCCGGGGTTTACTTTTTTAATTTTTACGGTACTTTCCTTCCCCACAACAATTTCCATTGTAGTGCCCATCGGGGTTCCCACTTCGTCCAGGTCAACCATCTTCCCCGCCTGCAATCTTCCCCCTACAATTACCGTTCCTCCTGCAGCGATGATTGACCCAGTAGCCGTCACCGTACAGTGGTAGAGGGATTTACCGTTTAAAATAAAATCACCAAAAACGTTAAACTTGCTGTTTTGACCGGAATAAACCGTCAGTTGAAACGGGTTGGCGTTAGCATTTTGCTGCTCCTCCTGAAAATATTTTACACCCATTTCTATTAAATGCCACCACAGATTTATTTTTTGATTTAAAACAGTGGCGGGAAAAGTTTCAGAAAAACTTCTTAAAAGAGCGGTAAAAACTTTTTCCACTTCTTGGAGCCGTTCCAATCCATCCCGCCAAAAAGCCTCCAGTTCCGGTTTGTTTTCGGAAATCCCCTGAAAGGTCTTTTTAATTTTCTCCAAAAGTTTATTAAGTTCCTCCGGCTTTTTAAAAAGTTGCTGTAAGATCCGAAATAACGTTACCGGTTTTTCATTTAAATGCGGCAACAACTCTTGAATTAAAATCAGCAAAGGATGAAAGCTTTCTCGAAACTCGTTTAAAACCCGGACGATCTTTGCCGCTAACATCGGTTTTAAACCTACGGTAATTTCGGAGTTAATAACATTTTTTCTCCCAATAAACGATTCCCCGGCATAAATTTTGGCCGAATCCACATTCCCCAGAACTTCCACCGAGCCTTCGGCTTTTAGTAAAACGTTTTCCAGGACATTACCGTTAACTTTTATGCTGCCAACAAACTGGTAATTTCCGGTCTTGTAACTGAGGTCCCGGTCTAAAATTAACAAACTTTGGACCCCGAATCCGGTATGACCGATCCGTACCGGTAACCCTTTAACGGTGGCATACACTTTATCGTCCTTTATTTCAGCCCCCTTCTGGGCTTTAAGTTTCACCGGTACATAACCTTTGGCCTTTATCGGTTTTCCGAAAACATCAATCCCATCTTCCCCTGGTTTTCCTCTTTTTACTTCGGCTAAAAGCTGTCCTTCGGTCACCTGAGGAAGCGATTTAAAATAATAAACCCGGTGGCCAAGCTTATCAACGGTATATTTTTCTTCTTCCGCTGTAAAATAAGTAATTATTTCATCGGGCACCGGCGGCAATGGTTCCTTACCCCGGGCAATTAGCTTGTACTGGTTGGGATTGGCCAGAACTTCAGGTATATTTTCATCAATTATCCCGTACACAATGCCTTTTTGGCGTAAAAAATCTTTTAAATCCTGTTCCGTTACCGGAACTTTTCCCCCTTCTTCCCCTTCCCCTAAAGAATATTTGACATAAGCCTCCAGGTTATTATTGGCTAACTTTAATTCCCAGTTGACCACCGCGCCCCCCACCTTACATTTAAAATTAAAAACCTCCTGCCAGAGGAGGTTTTTATCCTTTGGCAGCTGGCTGGCATAGCCTTACGGCCTTAGCCCCTGTAGCTTTGCGTCGCCGGCTTTCGCCGGTTTTGCCCTTAACGTCCTCTCTCATTAAATTTTACTTAACCGTTCCTTGGGAGAAAGGATTTGATTTATTTTAACACCAAAATTCTCCCCCACTACCACAATTTCTCCTTTAGCCACAAGGGTACCATTTACCAAAACTTCAACATCTTCGTCCACCAACCGGTCCAGGTCAATTATTGCTCCCGGCCCAAAGCTTAAAATTTCCTTAATGGGACGGCGGGTTCGTCCTAATACTACCTCTACTTTCAGGGGAATATCCAATATTAATTCTAACTTTTCATCGGCAGGCAGGACAAGTTGTTCTTCCGTTTCTTTCTTTTGAAATTTTTTCTCAATATTCTCTTTCTTTTCTCCACCAATCACTTCTTCAGCCGTAACGACAGTTTCCGGCTCAGGGCTCCCATAGATTTTGGCCAAGAGCATCTGGGCCACTTCTTTGGCCGTTTTCGGCTCCATTACCTGCATGATATCGGTATCAACCAGATCTTCAATTTGCATATTAAAATAAATCACTACTACTTCCTGGCCGCCAAAAGGTTCGTATGTCTCGTTTACCCGGGAATTGATCATTTTGGACCTTGGTGGCGAAATGTTAATTTTTCTTTTAAAGATTTCCGATAAAGAAGTAGCACTGCTGGCAATCATCTGGTTCATTGCCTCTTGGGCGGCACTTTGTTCTAACTCCGTTATCTCCCCCGAATGGGTACCGTCCCCACCCATCATTAAGCTGGCAATTACACCCACTTCATTTTCCTTGATAATTAAAACATTTTTTCCCGAGAGGCCTTCGGTAAATTCCACTTCAATTACCATATACGGTTCTTGAAAACCGGAAAAAAACTCCTTCTCGTTTTTTACTTCTACCCGGGGGCTGGTAATGATAACCTTCCTTCCCACCAGCTGGGACAGGGAAGTAGCCGCCGAACCCATGGAAATATTTCCTGCTTCCCCTAAGGCATCTTTTTCTTCCTCAGTCAATATAACTTCAGAGTTGCTGCTCTCACGATTGGTGATTTCGGAATTGCTTCTTTCAGCCTCAGAAGGAACAGGCCCACCTCTTAAAAGTGCATCTATCTCTTCTTGACTTAAAAACTGGTTATCCATCGGCTTCATCCCTCTCTGTAATCCCAGTTATCTGGCAACAAAGCTTTTCCCCTACACGTCCTGGTTGTGCCTTAAATAGCTTCTGGTCTTCGACAAAAAGTTCCAATTCTTCGTCAACCTTCCGGTTCAAAACCACTATATCCCCCACCTCAATTTTCAAAAATTCCCGCACCCGCAGTTCGGTCCCTCCTAAAAGAGCAGATACTTCCAGCTCACTTTCCGCTAAAAAACCTTCCATGTGCCGGGCAAAACCTTCCCGGTCGGCGGCAGTGGCATGGGAAAACCAGTAGCTGGCCGAAAGCTTTGCCAGTAAAGGATCCAAAACTTCAAAAGGAAGGCAAAGATTAATTAAACCATTGTTCCCTAAAATTTCTGTAGTAAACGTAACTATCGCGACAATTTCATTGGGGGAAAGTACCTGATGTAACCTTGGGTTATTTTCTAAAGCCTCGATCTCCGGCTCGACCTTGATAATTTCCGCCCAGGCCTGGGCCAGGTTTTCCAAAAGCCGGTAGTTTAGCTTTTTAATCACCGCCAGCTCGATATCGGTAAGTTCCCGTACATCCGGGGGCATGTCGCCGCTTCCCCCGAATAACAGGCTGATTATTGGAAAAATAAAGTGCAAATTGGTCTCCATTACCATGCTGCCTTTTAAGGGGTGGAGCTTAAAGGTTGTTATCAGGGTAGGGGTTGGGACCGAAACCAAAAAATCTTCATAGGTTGCCTGGTCTACCGAAGCTACTTTTACAGAAATATTAGTCCGCAAATAGCCGGTCAAAAAGTTCGAAATTAACCGGGCATAATTATCGTGAATTAAATGAAGCGTGCGCAGGTTTTCCTTGGAAAATTTGTTGGGACGACGAAAATCGTATTTGCGGTAGCGTACTTCTTCTTTTTTCTTCTCGGTAACTTCTTCAATATTTCCCGAAGCAAGAGCTGCCAATAGCCTGTCTATTTCTTCTTGAGATAAGACCTCTTTACTATCACCAAGCTCCGGCAACTATATCCCGCCTTTCCCCATTACCTCTTCAAAGTTTTCTCAAAGGCTTGTAAAATCCTGTCCTGCTGGAAAGGCTTTACAATAAAATCGATAGCTCCCGCCTGAATCGCTTCCATTACCAGCGCTTGCTGCCCCATGGCACTGCACATAATAATTTTAGCATTGGGATCAATTTTCTTTATTTCGCGCACCGCTTGAATTCCGTCCATCTCCGGCATGGTAATATCCATCGTTACGATATCCGGTTTGAGTTCCTTATACATTTCCACCGCCTGGGCACCGTTTTCCGCTTCCCCCACAACTTCATAACCGTTTTTTACTAAAATATTTTTAATCATCATCCGCATAAAAGCTGCATCATCCACAATTAATACTCGCGCCGACAATTCATTTCCCTCCTGTATGAGTTTTGAAAATTTAGCTAAGGCCTAAGGCCGCAAAAATCTTCTGAAGTGAACCGGGCTTAGGAACAAAGAAAAAATGTCCCTTAATCTTTTCCCCCTGTTCGATTAAATTGGTGTCAATCACCAGAACCTGATCGTCAAAAGCCCCGGAAGCAATAAGCCCGGTCGAAAGGGTAGCCGCTAACATGTCATAGCTAAAAAGCGGTACCTCCGCCAACAGGGTTAACCCCGTTAAACTTCCAATAGCCTGGGCAAAAGAGCCGGCCAGGATGTTGCAGATTTCTTTTAAAGCCGATGCGGAAAATTCATCCATTTCGTAACCGGTGGTCTCGGTACCGATTACTATCTTCAACAATTTATTGGTGCTTTCCTGATTAAAAATAAAAAGAATAGTGCCGGGGGCATCCCCCTTTATACCCAAAAAAACGCAAGCCACCAATTCTTCGGGACTCCCGATACGCTGTAAAATTTCATCAAAACCAATCACCACTGCCTCGGGCACATCCATATCGATTCTGCGCGCCAGAAATTGGGCCAAAGCAGTAGCGGCGTTAGCTATACCGATATTTCCTATTTCTTTGAGAGCATCCATTTTTAAATAATCGTTCGCCTCGGCCACTTCCTACCCCCCTTTTTTCTCACCCCAGGCGCCGGTAAAAACAGGGCTCCAAACGGATTAATCGATACTTTTCGGGATTGAAGATTACTTCGCTTCCTCCTATAAATAAAATGCCCTCAGGTAAAAGACTTTCGGAAAACTTGCGGTACAGACCATCCTGGGCTTCTTTGGTAAAATAAATAATGACATTGCGGCACAAAATTAAATGGTAGCCTTTATCAAAACTATCTTTTAAAAGATTTTGTCTTTTAAAGTTAATTTTTTGCCTCAAAGCCGCTTTTACCTGGTAAACCTCCCCTTTTTGGTCAAAATATTTGGTTATCCATTCCCTGGGAACATTTTTCAGGGCCTCTGCTCCAAATTTGCCCTCCCGGGCGGCTTTTAAAATATTTTCGTCTAAATCCGACGCCTCCAAATGATAATTCTTAAATCCCAGTTCTTCCAGGAAAATGACCACCGAGTACGGTTCAGCCCCCGTCGAGCAACCGGCACTCCAAATCTTTAAATTCCCTTTTCCTTTGAATTCGGGCAGGTATTTTTCGTACAGCTTGAAGAAAATCTTGGGATCGCGAAAAAATTCGGTAACGTTAATGGTCAGCGTATCGATGAATTTTTCAAACATTTTGGGATCTTTTTCCATTGCTAAAAGAAGGTTACCGAAATCCTTCAATCCCGATTTTTCCAAAAAAAGATTTAGCCGCCTTTGTACCTGATTTTCTTTGTACTGGTTTAAATCAAGTCCGTATTTCTTATAAACTTCTGCTTTAAATTCGGCAAAGTTCATCATATCACCTTTACTATGTTGCCAATTATTTTTACCGTAACGTTGCCGGTAGCGGTATCTAAGATCATCGTCCTACCCTTATTCCCACCAACATCCTCCGCCACCAACTTTAGACCCATCTGGGCTATTACCTTCCGGCACATGGCGATGTTTCTCTCGCCAATATTCATGACCGTCTGTGCCCCGGGACCCGAAAACATCTGGGCTCCGCCTACCATTTTAACCTCTAATGAACTTTTTCTCGCCCCCTGCTTTTCTAACTCCCTGACCACCAGAGGGATGCCGGTATCGGCAAATTTTTCCGGTTTAAGCTGCCCGCTAAACTGGGTACTATCGGGAAGCATGATATGTAACAGGGCACCCAACTTTAACCGCGGTTCGTAAAAACTTACCCCAACACAGGACCCCAAACCGTAAGTAACAATTTTGACAGGACTGCTGCCAAGCTTGTAATCGGCAATTCCCACCTGAAGTTCCATTTTTCTCTCTTAACCTACCGTACTTTTCCTAAATCATTTACCGCCTTGCTTAGCAGCTCATCCTGTACTTTAAGCCCCCGGGCATTGCTTTGAAGATACCTTAAACTTTCTAACAACGCTGGATATTCGCGATTGGGGTCAACATTGCTTTGCTCTAAATAGCCCTGCAACACCAAAGCATTACCCGGACGTAAGTTGTTGGCCGCGGTTACAAAAAAATTCCCTCCGACTTTTTCCAAACCCACAGGATCCACCGGCTCAACAACCCGCAACCGGTCAATATACCGCGAGCGTTCTTTATTGTAAATCCGCCCGTCTTTTTCCACGTAAAGTTCTTCATTATCGATTTTAATCGGTCCCTTTTCGCCCAAAACTCTGCTGCCGTTAGGTAAACACAGATAACCGTCCCTATTTACCTGAAAATCACCGGCCCGGGTATATCTCAAGCCAGCAGGTGTTTCAACCACAAAAAAACCGTTTCCCACCAGGGCAAAATCTAAATTTCGCCCGGTAGGGACAAACTTCCCGGACGACAGGTCCAAATAATTTATATCGGAATTAACCCCGTACTCTAACATCCCCACCTCTTTACCCGCATAATTAAGTATCTTTTCCTCAAAACCGGAATTGACCGTTATATCGGCCCGGTAACCAACGGTATTGATGTTGGCTATGTTGTTGGCAATGGTATCCAACTGTTTAAGCCCTGCTTTCAGGCCAGTAGCGGAAATATAAATGCCCCTTAACATTAAACTCCAACCCCTTCATTTAACAATTTCCGTAATTTCCCTAAAGCCTTGGAAGCTATCTGGGAAACCCGGGAAATGGAGATGTCCAGCACTGCGGCAATTTCCTTAAGCGATAACTCTTCTACATAAAATAACTGTAAAATTAACCGTTCCCGATCACTAAGCCTCTTTAGCGCTTCACGCAATTCCTCTATCTCAACCCTTTGTAAAAATTTGTTTTCCGGCGAATATTTTTCATCATCCGCCAATCCGGCAATACGGTCAACCGTACCTTCGGGGTCGATAATCTCATCCAAGGAAAGGTGATTTTTTAAAGCAATTAAGGTCTTTATCTTTAAAACATCGCTGACGCTTACTCCCAGCTGCTCCGCTACTTTCTCTACCGGCACCTCTTCCCCCAGGGCATTTAACAGCATTTCTTCGCTAATTGTTACTTTTTTTATTTTATCCCACACCGAACGGGGTAGGAAGTTTTGCTTGCGCAGCTCATCAATGATTGCCGCCCTAATCTTAAGAGAGGCGTACGATTCAAACTTCACACCGCGGCTCTGATCAAACGTTTCCACCGCTTCAATCAACCCGATAATGCCGTAGCCCTCGATATCCTCCCGGGAAAGGTGGGCGGGAAGTTTTAAACTCATGGCCGCGGAAACCTTGCGGACCAAAGGCAGGTAATATTCCAGCAACTCGTTTCTCACTTGCAGCGATTTACTTTGCCGATATTCCCTCCACAACCCGTCCACATCCAAGCTCTCACTTCCCATCGGCCAACATCCTTCGCGACTTCTGCATTTCCTGGAACAAATACGCAAAAAGTGTATCCTGCTCCTGTCTGCTGATGTTTAAAAATTCAATTCCGTAATGATACATCTGGTTTTCTTTTTTCTCTTCCCGTTTGATCAAACCATCCAGTAAAAATTCTACAGCCTTTCCTTTCAATTCTATGTAAAATTGAATCTTTAAACGGGCATCCAAGGGCAAGGGCTCGTTAGTTGCCAGCTTGATTCCTCCGATGCTTATGTCTACCGCTTTCCCCTTTTTCCAGTTTAAATCTTCATCCTTTTTAATCTGAGCATAAAAAACATCTAAAATTTTTTTCACCCGCACAAAGCGGCGCAACTGAATCCTTTGTATCTCTTCGGGAGCCGGAAGCAGTAACTCGTAACCGAAAAAAGGCTTTTGCACCCGGCGTACGACCCGGGTAGAAAATTGATAACGGCACCCTTCATCAACGTATTCAATTAAAACTTCCTGGGCAGGATACAGGAAAAGCAAAGTACCCCGGTCAAAAGGTCCAAGAATTAGAAAGGTTTTTTCTTTAACCTCCTGAACCTGCGCCGGAAAGCTTTTTTTTACCGCCGGGTTGGGATAAAGCTCAACTTTTAAAAATTCCTGCAACATAATCACCTATCCAAAAATTCTTAAAAGCTTGGTGAAAAATCCGGCAAAACCGTCGGTTTTTTGTTCGACTAATTTATCAGAAGTAAGCTTTAGGGCAATTTTTTTCAAGTTTCTGGTGACCAAACTATTGGGAAATTGCAAATAAAACGGCTTCATCTGCCTTACCGCTTCGGAAAGGGAGCGGTCTTCCAAAAGGTACCCCAATTTTTCAATATTAAGGTTGAGAAATTTATTGGCGGCAAGAGTAATGCGTTCGGCAATTTTTTCCCCCTCTTTTTCATCCCGTACGCGGTTTACCACCAGGTAGATTTTTTGCCTGAGCTTGTACCGGGCTAACATTTTGAGCATTGTATAGGCATCGGTTATAGACGTAGGCTCCGGAGTAATAATTAGCACTACTTCCCGGGCTGCCGCCACAAAGCTCATTACTTCCTTGTGGATCCCGGCACCGGTATCAATTAAGATTATATCATAATTTTGGGGAAGATTTTCAATTAACTGGATAATTTTTTTCCTTTGTTTTACATTTAACGAAGCCAGTTCTAAAAGTCCGGCACCGCCGGAAATTAAATCGACATTATTTTGTAATGGCGTGATTAAATCCTCAATATTTTTTTCGCTGTTTAAATAATCTAAAAGGGTACAGCGGGGAATAACACCAAAAAGGAGCTCCACATTGGCCAGGCCTAAATCCGCATCCAAAATTAAAATTTTTTTCTGTAAATCGGCCAGCGCTAACGCTAAATTCGCCGTGAAATTCGACTTGCCCACTCCGCCTTTACCGCTGGTTACCGCAATTATCCGCTGCAGAGTAACATTATCTTTTGCTTCCCCTTTATTTCCTTTAATTAAACCCACCGCCTGCCGGTACATCTTCTACCACCCCTTCCACACCTGCTCAACGATAATTTCCGGGGTAGCAGATATTAAGTCATCGGGAACATTTTGCCCTACACCCAGGTAAACGATTGGCTTTTTAAATTTAACGATTAGGTTTATTAATACTCCAAACTTATCGGTTTCATCTATTTTGGTTACGATAAATTTATTAAAGCCGCAAGGGGAAAAGTCTTTAGCAATTTTTTCCGCATCTTCGGGTTTGACGGTAGCGCTTATCACCAGATAAATATCTTTTTCCTTTTTAACCGCTTCCAAAAAACCGGCCAGTTCCTGAATTTGGTTTTGCTTTTTGGATGGCCGGCCAGCGGTGTCAATAAAAATAGTTTCTCCCTCATTTTGCTTTTGCACCGCCCGCCAAAGCTCCATCGGTGAGCCGGCAACTTTTACCGTTGTACCGAGGTATTTGCCGTAAATCTTGAGCTGCTCGACCGCCCCCACACGAAAGGTATCCAGGGTAATAAACCGTATCGGTTTTTCTTCATGAATTGCCAAACGTCCGGCAATCTTGGCCAGGGTTGTCGTTTTTCCCACACCGGTCGGACCGATTAATGCTTTTAAAGGAAAATCATGGATGTTATCGTAATAGGGTTTAATTAAATTTATTAAATACTCTTTTACCCGCTCCACTCCGTGGGTTTCCTCGGGTGCCATTTCTTCCAAAAAATCCTGCAGTTCCAGCAAAATCTGCTCCACAATATCCGGCGCCAGTTCAAGCTTCAAAAGGCGTTCCCGCCAGCGGGCAAAATTACCCGTTTCGGTCCCGGTAACCCGCGCTAAATCCTTAACCATTAATTTTAATTCTGCCAAATCTTTTTTGACTTCAAAAGTTTCTTTAACCGCCTCTTTTCGGGGTTTTGCCTCTTCATCAACCGCCGCCAACACCTCCAAAACGGGCGGTTTGAAAAACCCGAGAATACCGGGCTGCCGAACTTTTCGGCTCTCCAAAATCATTGCTTCCGGGCCTAAATCAAATTTGATCATCTGGAGGGCTTCCGCCATATCCCTGGCGGTATATTTTTTGATCTTCACCGCTAATTCACCGTCCCTAAAATTTCTACCTCAATATCCGGAGGAATTTCATTAATCCCCAGCAAAATCGCCTGCGGATAAAAACGGTCAAGTAGCCTTCGCAGGGGTAAGCGCACCCGGCTGGAAGTAATGATTACCGGGTACAATCCCCTCCGGGTAACTTCCGTCAGGGTTTGCTTTACCTTTTCAATAAACTGCTCGGTTTTTGCAGTATCCAGCAAAGGATAAATTCCCAGGCTTGTTGGTTGCAAACTTTCGGCAATTTGCTGTTCCCACTGCGGGGTTAAAGTAACGGCATAAAGCTTACCCTCGTGCAAATACTGGCGTACGATTTGCCGGCGAATTTTTTGTCGCACCTGCTCGATTAAAAAGTCAGGGTCCCGGTTCTGGCGGACGGCATCGGCCAAAGCTTCTAAAATGCTGGTTAAATCCCGAATGGAAACATTTTCTTTTAAAAGGCTTTGCAGCACCTTTTGAATTTCTCCGATGGTTAAAAGTTCCGGATATACCTCCTCAACGACTGCCGGCTGGTTTTGCCTGAGGGTTTCTAAAAGTTCTTTTACTTCCTGGCGCCCCAAAATTTCCGCAGCATTCTTTTTAATGAACTCCGTAAGATGGGTAACCAAAACCGCCGATGGTTCAATTACGGTAAATCCTTCTATCTCTAAATTTGCTTTTTGACTTTCCCGTACCCACCAGGCCTCCAGACCAAAGGCCGGTTCTCTGGTGGGAATGCCCTGTTCCGGAGTTTTTTCCCCGGTGGGGTCCAAAACCAGGACGTATCCCGGCAGCAGTTCGCCTTTTTCCGCTTCGGCCCCGCGCAACTTAAAGACGTACTGATTGGGCGGTAACTGCAAATTATCCCGGATGCGTATGGGCCGAACGTACAGGCCAAGTTCTAAAGCTAACTGGCGCCTTACCGCTGCCAGTCTTCCAAGTAAATCTCCTCCCTGGGTTTCATCGGTTAAGGTTATTAAATTGTAACCAATTTCAATTTCCAGGGGATCTATATTAAAGTAATTTAACACATTTTCCGGCTCCCGCTTTTTGGGTACTTCTACTACCGGCTGGGCTTTATCTTTTACCTGACCGGTGTAACGAACCGCCAAGTACCCGCCGTATCCTAAAAGACCTGCCAGTGAAATAAACAACAGGTTGGGCATGGCCGGAATCAATCCCAGCAGAAAGATTATGATTGCCGCCATAATTAAAACCTTGGGAAAAGCGCCCACCTGTTTGGTAAACTCCCGGCCAAAATTTTCGTCGGCTGATGCCCTGGTTACCAGAATACCGGTAGCGGTAGAAATTAAAAGTGCCGGTATCTGGCTAACCAGTCCATCACCGATGGTAAGGACGGTATAAGTTTGCAACGCCTGCAGCACAGGCATTTTCAACTGGATAACCCCAATGAGCAACCCGCCCAAGATGTTAATCAGAAGGATAACAATCCCGGCAATGGCATCCCCGCGCACAAACTTGCTGGCACCGTCCATCGCTCCAAAAAAGTCCGCTTCCCGCTGCAGTTTGCGGCGTTTTTGCCGGGCCTCCTGCTCGGTAATTAGACCGGCATTAAATTCAGCATCAATGGCCATTTGTTTTCCAGGCATCGCATCCAGGGTAAACCGGGCTGCCACTTCCGCTACCCGGCCAGCACCGTTGGTGATAACGACAAACTGAATTACCGTGATGATTAAAAATACCACAAAACCCACAACATAACTGCCACCCACCACAAAGCTACCGAAGGCCTGAATTACCTGTCCGGCCGAAGCCTGACTTAAAATAAGCCGGGTGGACGAAATGTTTAAAGCCAAACGGTATAAAGTCATTACCAGCAGAAGAGTAGGAAATATCGAAAATTGCAGCGGCTCGGTGGTAAACAGGGTAATAAGTAAAATCACCAGGGAAAAGGTTATGCTAAATACCAGTAAAATATCCAGCATAAAGGGGGGCAACGGAATAATGATTAAAACCAAAGTTAAAATAACAAACCCCGCCACGATTAAATCGTAATTATTTTTTAAGAAGGTGTTACCTTTAGAAACGGTAGCCACAGTCTCACCAACTTATCTTTTTCTTTTTTTGCGGTAAACCAAGGCGATAATCTCCGCCACCGCATTGTAAAGCTCTTCGGGAATTTCGTCGCCTACTTCACAATTTTTATATAAAAACCGGGCAACCTCAACATTCTCGACAATCTCAACGTTATGGGCCCGGGCTATTTCCTTAATCTTTTCCGCTAAAAATCCGGCTCCTTTCGCCACAACTTTCGGAGCCGCCATTTTGCCCCGTTCGTATTTTAACGCCACCGCAATGTGCACCGGGTTGGTAACCACCACGGTAGCCTGCGGCACCTCCCGGGCTATTTGGTTTAAAGCAATCTGCCGCTGCCGTTCCCGCAGCCGGGCTTTAATTAAGGGATCTCCTTCCGTTTGACGGTATTCTTCTTTCAACTCCTGTTTGGTCATTTTCAGTGATTGATAGTACTCCCGCCGCTGATACCAGTAATCTACTACTCCAACGACAAAGAGCACAAGAAGCGTATCCAGCGCAATCTTTTTAATTAAGCTAAAATAACCGTTAAAGTATTCAGCTGGCGCCTGACCGATTTTCTGAAATATAAGAGGCAAGTTACTTTTTATCCTGAGGTAAATAACTAACGCCAAAAGGCTAAATTTCAAAAAGTTTTTCGCAAGTTCCACAAAGTTTCTCTTGCTAAAAATCCTGCTAAAGCCGGCAACTGGATTTAATCTTTCCCAGCTTGGCTTTAATGGCTCCGTCGTTAAGATAAAGCCGACCTGCATCAGATTTAGAGCTATTCCCGCAAGCATCCCCAGGAGTAAAAACGGCAAAACAATTTTAAAACTCCAGCCAAAATAATAAATTAAAAGTTCGCGGGTAGCAGATGGGGTAAGTTCAATAAACATATTTCGAAAAACATTACGACTTAAAAGGTAAAATTGCTGATAAAAGTAGCCTCCCAGGATCAGCAAAAGCAAAAAGAATATTAAGAACATTACCGCAAAATTCAATTCCTGACTCTTAAAAACCTGCCCGCGGCGCCGGGCTTCAGCTAACCTTCGGGGAGTGGGAGCCTCGGTACGCTGGTCTTTCTGCTCATCCGCCATAGCCAATTTCCCTTATGATTGTTAAAAGATTTTTTTCCATTAATTCCAGATAAATTCCGGTAAAATACGCTATCCCGGGAAGTAAAAGCCATAAAGTAAAGATGGCCAGTAAAATCTTTAAACCAAAACTCAGCATAAACACATTCATTTGCGGAGCAGTTCGCGCTAAAATGCCAAGGGCTAAATCGCTGATAAGCATCACCATGAGAAACGGTATGGCAATTTCAATCGCTACTAACATAACCAACGCGAAAATCTTTATTAGCAACTCGCTTAGCCCCGGGTGCAGTATCCCTTTGCCGGGAGGAATTAGCTCAAAACTCACCGTCAAAAAAGTTAAGAGGCGGTGGTGTCCGTTGGCCAAAAAGTAGTTTAAGAGGCCGTAGAGATAAATAAAATTGGCCATTAATCCAGCATTGGTCTGGGTCAGGGGATCAAATAGGGTAGCGGCGCTGAGTCCCGAAGTCAGGTCCATAAACTGTCCGGCAATGAGATATAAGTTAGCAAAGATTAAAGTTACGAACCCCAACAAAAGACCAATTAAACTTTCACTGATTAAGAGGAGAAAAAAATTCCGCTGAACGTCCGTTGTCGTAAAGCTTCCTGATACCGTCGGCAGTAACAAATAAGCCACAATCAGGGTAAAAAACCCTTTCACCGCCGGCGGCACACCCCGTACCGGAATGATTAAAGGCGAGATGCCAAAAAAGCCGGCCAGCCTTGCCGCAATTATAAGAAAAATAAGCCACTGGATCATCGTATCTTGAACTCCTAAAAGCGAACTTTAGCCATTTCCTGAAAGATTTGTCCGGTAAAGTCTACCATAATATTTAGCATCCAGCCACTTAAAATTAAAAGGGTTAAAAACACGGCAATTAATTTTGGAACAAAGGTCAGCGTTTGCTCTTGAATCTGGGTTGCCGCCTGCAAGATTCCTACTATTAAGCCAATCACCAGCGAAACAATAAGCGGTGGCCCTACCAGCAAGCTCAAAACGGTAAAGCTTTTTTGGGCCAAATGGATAAAATAGAGCGAATCCATTTTTTCCCTTCTCTCCTGCTTTAAGAAAAACTGCTTACCAAACTCTTAACCACCAGATACCAACCATCGGCCAGAACAAAAAGTAAAAGTTTAAAGGGTAAAGCTACGAGCATCGGCGGAATCATGAACATGCCCATGGACATTAAAATACTGGCAACAACCATGTCAATAATCAAAAACGGTAAAAACAACATAAACCCCATCTGAAATGCCGTTTTTAGTTCGCTGATGATAAAAGCCGGAACAACTACGGTAAAAGGTACGTCGTCTTTGGTTTGCGGCCGTGGTAACTTTGCTAATTCAATAAAGAGAGCTAAGTCTTTTTCCCGGGTTTGTTTCAGCATGAAATCCTTCAGCGGCGCTTCAGCCGCCCGGATAGCTTGTTCCTGAGTAATTTGATTATTTAAGTAAGGTTGTATCGCATCCTGGTTAATTTTATTAATTACCGGCGACATGATAAAAATGGTCAAAAACAAAGCAAGACCAATTAAAACCTGATTGGGTGGCGCTTGCTGGGTACCTATGGCATTTCTTAACAGCGATAAAACTACCACAATGCGGGTAAAGGAAGTCATCAAAAGTAAAAAGGCCGGCACTAAAGCTAAAACCGTTAACAGTACCAAAAGCTTGACGGAGTTAACCACTTCCCGGGGCGAACCCTGCCCGTTAATATTAAGCTGGATATTGGGTATGGGAAGCGGTTCCGCCAGCGCTAATGAACTTACCCCCAGAGTTAATATCAATAATGAAATTCCCGTTATTAGAAGCTTTTTATTTTTTGCTGCCACTTTTAATCTGCCCCACAACTTCAGAAATTTTTTGATTTAGCCTGCTCTCAAAGAAATTACCGTATCCCGGTATTTCCGCTGGTAGATTCTCGAAGGTATCCAGCAACGAAACGTTATCTTCACCGTATCCGGCAAAATAATATTTATCGTTAACTTTTAAAAGCACCAGGCCCGCTTTAGGAGAAAGGGGTAAACGGTCGATAATCTCGATATACCGGCTTTTGAAGCCGATGCGGAAGTTTTTCAGGTACCGGGCCAGGATGAACAAACCGGCCAGTAGCAAAACAAGTACAAAAAACGACCAAAAAATTTGCACAAAATAACTACCCAATTTTTTTCGCCTCTTTCCCAGTATCTTCGTCGGAGTAGCCGGTGATCCTCACTCCGTACATTTCATTAATCACCACCACTTCTCCAACGGCAAACCGCCGACCGTCAATAAAAAGGTCGATTAAATCGCCAATACTTTTATCCAATTCCAGGACATCTCCTTCTTTTAAAGATAAAAGCTGGCGCACAGTCAGCTCGGTGGTACCCATCCGGGCTACAATCTCCATTTTAATGTTATTTAAAAGGGATATCGGTAATTTTTTTTGCCCGGTCGGTACCGGCTCTAAGGGTAAAAATTCCGGTTTCCGGTATGTAGGAACATCTTGAACCATTTTTTTTAAAAATTCTTCCACATCGCGAATGCCCAAGGGACAACCTCCCTTATCACTGGATAATAAAATCGCTGAAATACACGTTTACAATGACAATTTTTTCGGACTTTTTCTCGACCTTTTTATTGAGTTCCGCCGCTGTATCCTGCAAAATTTTCAAAAGCTCTTTTTTTAACTTCTCGCTGGAATTATCACCAACAAGCTCCGTTGATTCCTTGCTTCTAAGAAAAGCAATAACCTTATCTTTAAAAATAACGCTTTTTTCTTCAAATATTTTCGTTGCTCCTTCCCCTTCTCCTTCAATTTCCACATTAATCCCAACCCGCAGATACCTGGAAGCGTCTTCATCGGCCAAATTTACCACAATATCCCCTAACTTGGCAATAACGGTAGGAGGCGGGGGCGGCTCTTTGGCAGCCGCCCCGGAATTTTTTCCAAATAAGAAGTAAGCTCCACCCAATCCTGCCAGCACCGCTACTATCGCTACAATGACAATTAGCAAAATTGTTTTTCCTTTAGCCACTTTTAACTTCACCTCAAATCTTATCTCTTAATGTTCAAAAGTTCCTCCAGCATTTGGTCGGAAGTGGTAATCACCCTGGCATTGGCCTGATAGCCCCTCTGGGTAACAATCATATCGGTAAATTCACTGGCTAAATCCACATTGGACATTTCGAGGTAGCCGGAAACCAGGATTCCCTGACCTTGCTGCCCGGGAGTTACCGGCGAGGAAAAAGAAGTTTGGGTATCAATAGTAGCCGAATAAACGTTTTGCCCTATCCGTTCTAAGGTTTCCGGGTTTTTAAAGCTCATTAAACCTATGGGACCCGCAAATTCTGTGGTACCATCGGAACGAACCAGCTTAATTTGTCCATCGTTTTGAATTGTTAAAGTTACTACAGCTTCCGGATTGTTTATTTGAATGTCAGCACCGTTTACATCCTGCACCCGGTAACCATGGCCGTTTATTAAATAACCGTCTTTGTCAAGGTAAAAGACTCCTTCCCGGGAATAATAGGTCCTGGTGGTTACCGGATCTTTTAGCACAAAGAAACCATTACCCTGAATCGCCACATCTAAAGGACGACCTGTAGATTTAAGTCCGCCCTGGGTAAAAATAGTGTCAACCCCGGACACGTTGACCCCAAGGCCAACATAAGAAGGATAAACTCCCGACTGGTTGGTTTTCTGGTAAATCAAATCTTCAAAATTTACCCGGCTGGATTTGTAGCCAATAGTATTTACGTTGGAAATGTTATTGGCAACAACATCCATTTTATACTGATGGCTTTTTAAGCCCGAAATACCCGAATAAAGTGACCGAATCATCGTAACTCCCCCTTTAAATTTTTATTTTTTACCCGCTTCCGTCGTTCAGCGGGTGAGGGCCCCCTCGCGGTCCAGCCCTTTTACTTAAGTAAAATGGCACTGTCAATATTGGTAATTATTTGTTCTTCCAGTTGCTCCGTTCTGGAAACGGTAATCACCGTTTTATTTACTACCGAGGCAATTATCGCCAAATCTCCGTACACCACCAAACTGTTTCTGGCTCCTTTGGCCCTGGCATTGTCTAACGCCCGGGAAATTTTCAACCACTCCTGTTCCGAAAGCTTAATCCCCCGTTCCAGCAGACGTTTTTCCGCATGATGGGACACTTTGAGTTTGGCCTCCGTTTCCTGCAACAGCTGTTCAAAGCTCCGGGTTGGAGCAGTTTTGGTCAAAGTTTGGGCTGCAGGTTTTTCGTTAACCGTTATTAACCCCTGAAGTTTGCCAATTTCACTCATCTTACCTCACCTCAATAACTTGATCCGGGCTATACTCCTGGCCGTTTACCACCAAACTAATCTGGTCCCCGGACCAGCGCACTGCAGCTACAACCCCTTCTACCAGCGTTTTATCAGCGGTGGCTATCTTCACCGTTTTCCCAATTAAAGCTGCTGCCTGGGCCTTTTGTTCGAATTGTAAGAGTCTTGTTAGGGCTTCGGTTAAATTAGTAAGCTGTTCTAACATTCCAAACTGGGCAAGTTCGGCAATAAATTCGGTACCATCCGCCGGGTTAAGGGGATCCTGATACTGCAGTTGCGCTAAGAAAATTTTCAAAAAAGCATCTTTATCCAGGGTCAATTTTGTTTGCGTGGCAGCATTTGCGGAAGTTGCCATCTGGGAGCTTACCGCTGTAACATCATTTATCACCCTTTCACCTCCTTATACCAAACAGTTCAACCCGGTAACTTTTTCCGCTAAAGGATTTTTTTCCAGTACCGGCTCAGCTACCGGACCATTTTGATAATTTTTAACCTTCTGAAGCCTGGCATTATTTTTTGTGAAAGAAAAGGTATTTTGATTGAAAAAATTGCTATTCTGTTCCAGCCCCACATTAAAGCCACTTAACTCCAGGTGATGCTTTTGTAAAGTTACAGCTAACTCTTTGCCGGCATTCTGTAAATACCAGGCAGCTTCGTTTGAAAAAACTTTTAACGAAATTTCTACATTCTTTCCCGTTAATTTTACCGTGACCCTTACTTCCCCCAGTTCTTCAGGATAAAGTTTGAACGACGCAGTTAAATTGGTACCCGCCTTTTGCGCTTTTTGCACCAGATTTTCTACTTTAGCCAAAAAAGAGGGAAAGTTAAACTTTAAATTTTCCGCAGGAAGCAAATTATCGAGAGCATTCTTTGCTACCTTTGGCGATAAGTCAAAAGTCGGTATTTCAACCGCTGGCTTTGGCTTTTCATGGGTCGCCGTATTTACTTCGCAAAGAAAGCCACTTTTAGCTTCTTTGGAAAAAGTTTTTACTGCTTCTTTTTCCCTTATCGCCTGGCTTGGCTCAGGCTGCAGCCCTTTTGAGCTAAGGTTCAGTTCAGCTTTTACTTCACCTTGTTCCGCTTGCGGAATGTTTTTCTTTCCACCGTTTTCAGCAACTACCGTTACTTCGTTTTTCTTGGGCTCCACTCTTTCAAAAGCCCTGCTCTCGTTCCTTATCTCTTCCGGACTTATCTCCGGCTGCATCCCTTTGCTACCCGGTACCACTTTTAACTCTGCCGGCAATTCCTTTTCTATAAAGGTTACCCCATCCCTGCCTTGATGAAAGCTTCCTTCCCCGACATCCGCCAATGCTCCTGCTACTCCTTTATTTGGTACCGTAATACTCTCTTCCCTGGCGGTGAACCCTTTTGCCCTTAACCCCTGACTTAACTCTTCCTCTAACCCTACCAGTTTAAGTGCCTCATCCTTTACCTGATTTAGTCCCCGGAAAACCCTTTCCTTTCCTGCATCTTCAGCACTTCCCGCTACCTCGTTTACCAGTAACTCCGCTCTTTCTAAAACCCTGCTCCCGTTCCTTATCCCCTCCAGGCTTATCTCCTGCTGCATCCCTTTGCTATCCGGTACCGCTTTTAACTCCGCCGACAATTCCTTTCCTGTAAAGATTGTCCCATCCCTGCCTTGATGAAAGCTTCCTTCCCCTGCATCCGCCAAAGCTACTGCTACTCCTTTTCCCGGTACCATATTACCCTCTTCCGTTACCGTAAACCCTTTTGCCCTTAACCCCTGCCTTAAGCCTTCATCTATCCCTACCAGATTAATCGCCTCATCCTTTGCCCGATTTATTCCCTGTAAAATCCTTACCTTTCCTGCATTTTCAGCATTTCCCCCTAACTCATTCACCGGTAGCTCCACTCTTTCGAAAATCCTGCTCTCATTCCTTATCCCTTCCGGGCTTATCTCCTGCCGCATCCCCCTGCTACCCGGTACCACTTTTAACTCCGCCGGCAATTCCTTTCCTATAAAGATTGTCCCATCCCTGCCTTGATGAAAGCTTCCTTCCCCGGCATCCGCCAAAGCTACGGCTACTCCTTTTCCCGGTACCATATTACCCTCTTCCGTTACCGTAAACCCTTTTGCCCTTAACCCCTGCCTTAATTCTTCCTCTAACCCTACCAGTTTAAGTGCCTCATCCTTTACCTGATTTAGTCCCCGGAAAACCCTTTCCTTTCCTGCATCTTCAGCACTTCCCGCTACCTCGTTTTGAAGCTGTAGTCTTTCGAAAAAACCGTCACCATCGCTTAATATGGTCTCTTCATTAGGCAATATTTCCTGCGGTAAAGGTAAATTCCAAGGACCAATAAGCACCGGCACTATGGTTGCAACCCGGGCAGTATCACCCTCGTTCTTTTGTTCCGTTTCGTACTTTTCGCTGCCAAGAACACCTGCTAAAAGAAGCTCAAAGCTGTCGGCTAACCAGGGTCTTCCTACGGTTTGCAGTTGTCTTTCCGGAACAATTTTAAGCCCCTGCCAGCTCTGTTCTACCTTCAACCCCTTTTCACCCCCTTTCAATTCCTGCGGATATAGCCAAAAAGGGAAATTTCATCTAAAAAAGATTGATTTTCCCTTTTAAGCTCTTCCAGATAACTCGCTTTTGCTTTTTCTTTTAATACTTCCATTTTTTTCTGCTCAATTTTTTTGGCAAGATATTCTTCCTTAGCCTTTTCCTGTTCGTTTATAAGCCTTTCCATCTCTTTTTCCAAAAGCCACTTTTCAGTAGCCAGGTATTCTATCCTCTCCAATTGATGTTCGCGAAATAAAAGGGAATCAATTTTCAGCTCGGCAGCAATGCATTCTCCAATCCGGTTGATCTTTTCTTCCTGGCGCCGGACCGCTTGAATTTTTTCCTGTACCACACGTTTTTGTTGTTCTACTTCATGGGTACGGATTTTTTCCACACCGGCCAGGCGAAAAGAAAATTTTTTCATTTTTTATTCCTCCACCAGCAGGGTGTTCAAAATTTCCTTAGTAGTAGTAAAATCCACTTTTTCATTTTGCTTTTGCTGTAAAAACTGGTTAATTTTTGGTACAAGCTGAATTGCCCGGTCAAGGAGGGGATTGGTTCCCGGCTTATAGGCGCCAATTAAAATTAAATCCTCATTTTGCCGGTAAATATCAAGAATTTCCCGCATTTTCAGGGTTAACGCTAAATGCTGTTCGTCAACAAGCTCCGGCATTAAACGGCTGTTGCTGGCCAAAAGGTCAATGGCCGGGTAATGTCCCTTTCCGGCTAATTGCCGGCTTAACACAATATGCCCATCTAAAAGTCCTCGAACCGCATCGGCAATTGGCTCGTTGAAGTCGTCCCCCTCCACTAAAACAGTATAAAAAGCGGTAATCGAACCTTTATCATCGTTGCCAGCTCTTTCTACCAATTTGGGTAATAAAGCAAATACCGAAGGAGTATAGCCCCGGGAAGAAGGGGGTTCGCCGGCAGCAAGGCCAATCTCCCGCTGCGCCATGGCAAACCGCGTCAGGGAATCCATCATCAATAACACTTTTTTCCCCTGCTCGCGAAAATACTCCGCAATAGCCGTGGCCACAAAGGCACCCTTGACCCGAAACAAAGCTGGTTGCTCCGAAGTCGCCACCACCAGAACCGATTTTTTAATCCCTTCACCCAAATCATTTTCGATAAAGTCTAAAACCTCCCTGCCCCTTTCCCCGATTAGAGCTATCACGTTCACATCCGCTTCAGCATAACGGGCAATCATTCCTATCAGGGTACTTTTCCCCACACCGCTTCCGGCAAAGATCCCAAGTCTCTGCCCTTCGCCGCAGGTTAGGGCGCCATCGATAGCTTTGATACCGGTGGCAAACGGCTTTTTAATCCGCTGACGTTTTAAGGGATTGGGAGGTTTGCGGTCCAGGGAAAAGAGCCGTCCGTAAATTTTATCGGCATTTAAAGGCCTTCCCAAACCGTCCAGCACTTTCCCCAGTAAACTTTTACCCACGGTAATTTGCAGCGGCCGCCGAAGCGGGCGTACCAGGCTTCCCAGACTAACCCCGTTAATTTCCCCTAAAGGCATTAAAATGGCATTTTCCTCTTTAAAACCGACCACTTCGGCTAAAACCCGGCCGTTTCCGGCCAAAATCTCTACCGTCTCACCTACCGAAACCTTTAAACCGTGCGCTTCAACGGTAAGACCTATGACCTGGCGGACCACACCCCAGGGTTTTAAAAACTCATGCTCCTTTAACTGCTCCGTGAGCCGCCCAAGGTTTACTCTACTCATCACCGTAAACTCCAGCTTTAAGCTTTTCTAAAATTTCATCAACAAAGATTTTTAACGAAATAACGTAATTTTCCTCACCCTTAACAACAACCGTTCCGGCCGGCAAATCGGTATCGGAAATCACGGGTATTTTTTCTTCCAAACCCTGTTGCTGTAAAAGTTCTTCTATTTTCTCCCGGTCGGTAGGACTTACCTGAATTACCGGCACCATCTTTTGAGAAAACTTGGCAAGAGCGCTTACAAGCCATTTCCGGTAAAAAAGTATTACTGCCTCCGGTAGCTCCCCTAAAAGCTTTTCAAGGGAAGTCTCGATAAAAGCTATAATCTCCTGTTCTAAACCTTTGATGATTTTTTCCCGTTCGCGGTTAATTTCTAAAATTTTCTCTTCAATTCTCTTTTCGTATTCCTTTTTTAAAGCAGCTTGAAGCTTTTCAAATTCTTGCCGGGCTTTCGCCTGGCCTTCGGTATAACCCTGTTGGTAACCTTTTGCTTTTGCATCTTCTCTTATTATCTCGGCCTCACGCCGAGCAGCGTCAATTATTTCTTGCGCTTTAATTTTGGCATCGTTTAATAAAGCCGAAGATTCGTCATAATTTTTTTCTACGTCCTCCGGTAAAATGACAATTTTTTTAACGGGAATTTTCTGAGCCTCCCCATCGGGTCTCACCGCTACCCCTTCTAAAAGCTTACTTTTAAATGACCAGGGCATCTTCACCACCCCGGGATATTATAATTTCTCCAGCTTCTTCTAAGCGGCGAATGATAGCCACAATTTTCTGCTGCGCCTGCTCCACATCTTTAAGCCGCACCGGTCCCATGTAAGCTAATTCGTCGTTTAACATTTCCGCAGCCCGCTTGGAGAGGTTCTTCATAATCCGCTGCTTGACTTCTTCGGTAGAACCCTTGAGAGCTAAAGCCAGATCCCGACTTTCCACTTCCCGCAGCACCCGCTGTATAGCCATATCGTCCAGGGTAACTATATCCTCGAAAACAAACATTCGCTTTCTAATTTCTTCTGCTAACTCCGGGTTTTGCTGCTCTAAATCTTCGAGGATATTTTTTTCGGTCGAGCGGTCAACCCGGTTTAAAATTTCCACAACCGCCTCCACGCCCCCGGCTTTTGTATAATTTTGCTCAAACACCGATGAGACCTTTTTTTCCAATACTTCCTCAATCTCCCGGATAACTTCCGGTGACGTTCTCTCCATAGTGGCAATTCTTTTTATAATATCGCTCTGCATTTCCGCCGGCATCGAAGACAGTATCATCGCCGCCTGCTCCGGCAGGAGATATGATAAAATCAAAGCGATGGTCTGCGGATGCTCATTTTGAATAAAGTTAATAAGCTGCCGGGCATCGGCTTTCCGTAACATCTGGAAGGGCATTTTGGCGGTTAAACTTATTAATTTTTTAATGATTTCGTTTGCTTTTTGCGGTCCTAAAGCTTTTTCCAGCATTTCCTTGGCATAACTCACACCGCCGGTGGAAATAAATTCCTGGGCCTGGTAAAGTTCCAAAAATTCTTCTACAACCTTTTGTCTTTCTTCCGGTGTAATCTGGCCGATAGTAGCTACCGCCATGGAAATTTTTTCAATTTCCTCTTCGGTAAAATGTCTGGCTAAAATTTTAGCCGAATGTTCCGGCCCCAGGGCAATTAGAAGCTTGGCAATTTTATTGATATTTTTCTTGCGTGTTTCTTCCCGGGCCATCTGCCTCCTCCTTGTCTATCTTACTCGTCCGTCAGCCAGGCTCGCAGTACCATTGCAACTTCATCCGGATTTTTATCCACCAACGATTTTATTTTTTCGATATCTGACTGAACTTTCTGGATTACTATAGGCTCACCCGTTATTTCTCTTACAATAATCCCAGGACCTCTTTCGGTCGCAGCCGCTGCTTCCAGCTCACTGATTCCAACCGGAGCTCGGGGTGAAATGCCCGCAACTGCCGCAGGTTTTTTCCGAAAACGGCGTACCCCGAAAAATACTATTATGCTAAGGAAAAGTAGTGCCCCGGCCCCAATGGCAAGCCATTTATACAATGCCTGTCTTGCCTGCTGTTCCTTCTGAGCTTGCGCCTGCTGTTCTTCCATTTGTTTCTCTAAAGATTTGTCAAAGGTAATGGTGTTGATAATTATCTGGTCGCCGCGGTTTTGGTCGTAACCCATGGCTGCAGCTACGATGTCCCGAATTTTATTTACATCCGCCGCAGGCACTCCCGAATCGATAGCAATAGCAGCGGATAACCGCTTCACCGTTCCCGGTGCCTTGACCAATTTATAGACGGTTTGTCCAACCTGGTAATTGCGGGTAAAGTCTTCTTTAACCCGAACTTCTCCGTTCGTACTGCCATTTATGTACGGGTAATTTTGATTGGTATTTGGTCCCGTCCCGACTATTCCTGAGGCACCGGGACTCCCGTAAACTACTTCTTTACTTCCCTGTTCGCTGACCAGCGGCCCAGGGAGAGCTATCTGGGAGGTAGTTTCTTCCTGGTTAAAATCCAGATCAGCATTGATACTAACTACTGCCTTTCCAGGACCTAAAATAGTGGTAAGCAGGTTATTAATTCGATTTGTTAACTCCGTTTCAAACTGCTTTTTCATTTCTTGCTGGCGTCCGGATTGCGCCGATAAAGCTGAACTTAAATCCACCTGGTCAGAAAGCACATTCCCGTATGTATCCACTACCTGAACATTTTCCGGCTTTAAACCTTCGACACTGTTCGCCACCAGGTAAATTATCCCTTTTATCTCTTCCGGCGTTAATTTTTTTAGGGGCTTTAATTTCAGCAAAATGCTGGCAGTTGCCGGTTTTTCCTCGGAAATAAAAACGCTTTTTTCGGGAAGGACTAAATGTACACGGGCATCCTCCACCGCATCCAACTGCACAATCGTCCGTCGTAACTCCTCCTGCAACGCCCGCTGGTAGTTAACCTGATTTTCAAAATCACTGGCACCTAACTTGGTCTGGTCAAATAATTCAAAGCCAATACCGCTGCCGGTTTCTAACACCCCGGCACTGGCTAATTTAATCCGGGCCTCATATACTTGACTCTTGGGAACCAAAATCGTTGTGCCCTCATCGCCAAGCTTGTAACTTATTTTCCACTCCTTTAACTTTTCCGCAATGGCTCCCGCTTCTCTGGCATCCAAACCGGTAGCCAAAGGGGTAAAGCTGGGCCGTCCCAAAAAAATATAGCCCAGTACCAGCGAAAGTACCGCCGTAAATATTAAAAGCCCGTAAACCCGCTTTTGAAAGCTGCTTAGATTTTGGATACGTTCCTTTATACTCGCCAGGAGGCTCTGAAAATCCATTTACTTCCCCCTATTCCCATGATTAAATCTGCATCCGGCTAATTTCCTGATAGGCCTCAACTATTTTGTTGCGAACTTCCACCGCTAATTGTAAACTCAATTTAGCTTCCTGGGCCAAAATTAAAACCTGGTGTATATCATCCACTTTCCCCGCTAAAAAATCCTGGGTCGCTTGCTCGGCTTTTAACTGTTTTTCGTTAACCTTATCCAAAGCTTCAGCAAGCTTCTTTTCAAAATCTAAAGTTTTTGTGGTTTGTGTCGAATTATTAGATAGAATAGTATTGGGAAAAGAAATGCCGGTAATCTCCATAATTCCCCCTCCTAACGACTAAGCTCGAGAGCCTTAGCATACATGGCTTTAGCCGTATTAAACACCGTAACATTGGCTTCGTACGCCCTCTGAGCGGCCAGTAAATTAACTATCTCGTCGTTGATATTAACGTTGGGATATTTTACTAAACCGGTATTTGGATCCGCATCGGGATGGTTAGGGTTAAACACATAGCGATAGGGAGTTTGGGTATCTTCTACAATCTGACTGACCCTGACTCCGCCTCCTTTAAACCCGGTCTTCGCCTCCAGGATTTCCTCAAAAACCACGTCTTTTCGATTGTATGTACCACCTGCAGGCGTCCGGGTAGTATTGGCATTGGCAATATTATCCACGATGGTATCCAGCCATAAACGGTGGGCGGTAAGGGCCGAAGCGGTTATTTGGAAAGAACTAAAAAACGCCATCTACACTTACCTCCTTCCACCGGTAATCACCATTTCTAAAGAAGCAAGGGTGCCTTTTAGCCGCTCTACCGCTGTTTCATAATAAAGCTGGTTATAAGCCAAATCAATCATTTCGGTTTCAATATCAACGTTGTTCTGGTCTATTCTCAAGGAGGTGGAATTTTCCCGCTTAATTTCTGCAACCGGCAGGCTATTCCCTTTGGCCGTTAAGTGCAAGGGATGGGTAGTTTTTAAAGCAAAATTGCCGTTTTTTGTGTTTAAAAATTCCTGAACCTTTTCCTCAAACACCACTACTTCCTTCCGGTACCCCGGTGTATTGACGTTGGCTATATTGTGAGCAATAACCTGCTGTCTTTTAGCCGCTGCGTCCAACCCGAGTTTCAAAAGGTTATAAGTAACCCCTCCCAAAATGTCCATTCGCTTCTCCCCTCAAGCTCTTAATATCACAATCTGTATATTATATTTGACAAATTTTGAGAAAATCCTTTACTCTTTCGATTTTATCTTAATTTTTTTACCTCGCAAGATAGCACTTATATTTAATTTTGTCAACTTACGACTCACTACTTACCACCGTTATAACAGCCCCTGTTACCAATAAAAAAAGAGGGTTCATACCCTCTCGTCTAACAAAAGCCCTATGGTTTTGGTCAAGTCGGTAAACGCCGTTTTTAATTGCTCCATGCTAACTCGTTTTAAAACCCGATTTTTCAGCTTATCAATGACATACCCCACTTCTTCCTGCTCATCATAAACAAATTCCAGCGCCGGGTTTAAAAAGTTGATCACCTGATTAAACACATCCGCCGCCAATTTCGGAATAAACTCCTTTTCCCCATCATACTCCGGTTCATACCGGACCTGGTCAGCGGTCTTTTTTATTTCCGGAACTTTCGGCTTTACCTGCTCCCGGTATTTTTGCAGAAGCAACGGGTCAATATTGGGTATAATCACCACTTATCCCCCCTTTGTGGGGAATTAGCGTTTCTTATCCAAAAAAACTCCTTCCACATGAAAACTTTTTGTTAAATATGAATTAATTACTTTTTTTTCCTGCTTCACTTTTTCAATTTCCCTTAAAATTTTCTCTTTTTCTACTTCTAAAAGTTTGAGTGTTTTTTCATACTCGGGCAATAATGCCTGGATTTCCTCAGTTTTAATTTCTTCTTTCCCGGAATAATATTTGTTAAAATAACCCGTTATTTCCTCATAGATTTCACTTATATCAAGCTCTTTTTCATTAGCCTGTAATTTTTCTTGAAGTCTTTTTAGCGCTTTAACTATTTCCTGGGAAGTTTTCATTAACCTTCATCCTTTATGCTTTTCTCTTTGACAGCTGCCGCTTGAACCCAGGCTTCCCTCAGTTCCTCCAGGTGTTTTTGCACTTCTTCGATACTCTGGCGGTCTTTTTTGACACTCCCATGAATTAGCCGGTACATAAAGTAATCATAAAGCTGGTAAAGGTTTTTGGATATTTCATAATCCATATCCAGAGTAACCATCAATTCGGAAATTATGTCCTGCGTGCGGCTTATGTAATAGCTAAAATCATCATATTTTTTGTCATCCAATGCTTTAAGCCCTTGTTTTAAAAATTTAATCGCACCATCATACAGCATAATTAATAATTTTTCCGGTGGAGCGGTAGCAATATTTTGCATCTGATATTGAGCGTAGGGATTATTCATTTTAGCTCACCTCGATTATTTCTTGGCAAACTGACCAATTTGTGCTGCTAACCAGTTGCTCTGGGCTTGAAAGCCGGACATCACTCTTTCTAATTGAGTAAATTTATTCCAGAGTTCTTCTTCTTTTCGCGTTAAATAATCGTTAAACCGATCAATTTGATCCTGGACATCTTTTATTTGTTCGGCGAGAGACTTATCTTTAGTCACCAGAATAGCATCGGTGTGGACGCCATTGGCTGTGGCATAAATAGCTAAACTTTCGACATAGGGCTTTAACCGGTCCATTACCCCATTTGCTGCGGCATTGGTGAAAATTTCCCCTACAGCTTTTGCATTTTGCTTGATGAGCTCCGTAAGTTTATTTTCATCCAGGGAAAGGGTGGCTTCCTTTCCGGAAGTAGATATGCCTATAGCCATCAAGCTATTTAAAGTAACCGTCTTGCCATTGTAAGTTGCCGTTTCGGTAAGACCGGAAACAGCACTTCCAACTATCTGTCTTAATTGAAACATGATTTGCTGGGCAGTGGCATCTCCCAGCAAAACTCCTTTTGTTTTGGTACTGGGGTCATAAGCAGTTTTTGTTGCTAAATCGTTCATCAAATCATTATACTTGTTTACAAAAGTTTTTATTTTATCAATGATAGAAGCAGTATCGTTATCAACGGTAACACTGACAGACCCGGTTTTTTTTACATTCAGGGTAACGCCGTATATGGCGTCACTAATTGTATTCGAATTGCGAATCACCGTTAAACCATTAATAATTAATCTGGCATCAGCACCAGACCGGACAACATTAACCGCATTACCATTGGCATCAGCAATTCCCAATGCTTGTAAGGCATCACCGCTTACTGCCGTAAAAGATATCGAGTTAGCTGACCCGGTAACATTGGCTGTTAATAAAAGTTTATTATCAACAATTGAAGCTGTAACGCCGGCCTTGGCATTATTTATTTTATCTCGAATACTTACCAAGCTATCGGTAGAATCAATAGAGATAACAATATCATTACCCTGGCTATCTTTTTGCACTACCCCGCCAATTGCTATTTTAAAGGAAGTTGGATTCAAATTTAAGGCTGCTGTAATAGAAGTTTGTTGGTTTGAGCCAATAACGTAACTGGTAGCTATACTTTGCACTTCTATGGTATAACTTCCTTTAACAGCGGTTGATTGAGCAGATGCTGTAAGGATAGTAGTATCCGAAGAAGTAGCGGTAAGGGAAGTGTAAAGAGACGTTGACTGCAACGACTGAAGAGTTGAGTATAACGTGCTTAGCTTCGTTCTAATTTCACTCCAGGCTTTGCGAACTGCTTCCAAATTCGCTTTTCGCTGCTCTAATTTTTCAAGAGGCTTTCTTTCAATCTGCATCAGTTGTTCAACAATCTTGTTAGTATCAAGCCCGGAAGCCAAACCCCCAATTTGAATGGGCATTGCCCTCACCTCTTAAATTTTAGTATCAACCAAAATACCCAGTAATTTCTTTATCTCCGCCACTATTTCTAAAACCTGATGGGGCGGAATTTCCCTGATTACTTCTTTGGTCTCGGCATTGATAACTTTCACCATCAGTTCTTTAGAGTCCTCATGAATTTCAAATTTAAGCTCTGTGGGAGTAAAAGAGTTTACTACTTTATTTAATTTTTCAACAGCAGCTTCTAACTGGTTTTTATTTATATTCCCGGTTTCCAAATTTTTTTCTTCCCGGGGTTCATTTAAGATATTTTTAACCGGTTCAACTGCAGACGCTTTAAGCAAATTAACGTTAGTTAATTTTAAAGGGTCAATGGAGTTCATATTCATATTCCTTAACCCACCCTTTTAGGTTAAAGTTTTTTTACCACTGCATTTAAGGCTTTTAAAATCTCCGCCTCGGGGTATTTTCGGATTGCTTCACTTAAAATTTCCTTTAATTCTTCGTATCTTTGCAATGAATTATAAAGAGTAATTAATGCTAAATAATACTTAAATTCCCGTTTTTCCGATAGTGCTTTTTGGTAAAAACTAATAGCTTCTTCTTTTAAATTTTTCATTTCACAAATTTTACCTAAGATATAATAAGTTTCATCATCAGCCTCATGCTTTTTAACTGCTTCCAGTAAGGCCTCTGCCGCTAAATCATAAAACTCTTGTCTATAAAAAAGTTTTCCAAATTTATCTTTTTTATTGTTAATGAAGTGATTACTTTCAATTAAGTTATAGACTATTTCAAATTCATCAAATTTATCTAAACTTAAAAAAGTTGCAGCCAGTTGCCATAATTCTTTTTCAAGTTTTTCCCTGTCAAACTCATCTTTATATTCAACTTGCTTTAATTTTCCAGAGGATAAACTCTCTAAGAAGCATCCTAAAATGTAATTTTTTTCATTAAAACTTAATAACTCCTCTTTTGCCAAAAGTTTATAGTAATTTTTCGCGTTATCTATATCATTAAGACAAACTTCAACTAAAACTGCCAAATATAGACCTGTTGAATATAAAAATGGATTTTTCTTTTTTAATTCTTCAACTATTATTTCCCTTAAAAGTTCGCTACTTTTGTTGAATTTCTTCTGCCAGAAAAATATTTCTGCTTTCTTTAGTTTAAGCTCCAAAGAATCAGGAATTTTTTCGGTAAACTCTAAGGCTAAATCATATTCTTTTAATGCCCCTAAAAAGGCAGCAATATTACCAATAACCACCTCATGATCTACATTAGAAAATCTCTTTTTAACTTCTTCCCTTGCTTTTTCCCGTGGCAACTGATTATAAAGAAAGAAAATTAAAGAGTCTACAGCCTCAAGAAAAAAAGGTTCAATTTTTAAAGCTTCTTCATAGCATGTCAAGGCATCTTTATAGTCGCCTAACGCTTCTTTAATTCTTCCCTTTAAATGCCAGGCACGAAAACTCCCTACCCCACGTAAATGCATGATATAAGGTGGAGGTTCACCCATGGCAATTGCTTTATCTATAATTTTTAGGGCATTTTCATACTTCTTTAAATTTACCAAAGTTCCAGCATAGTAATAATAAAACTCACTATCTTCAGGATAAATTTTTACTACATCTAATAAAATTTTTAAAGCATCTTTATTTCTTTTAAGTTCAATTAAATCGCGAACCAATCTTTTAAATAAATTATTAGCGTATCCTACATTATAATTTGGTAAATATTTTACAGCAAGTTTATACTCTTCAATAGCTTTATCAAACTTTCCAATTCTATCATATTCTAAACCAAGATTATACCTATTAAAACTATTTTTGGGATCTTTTTTTAATTCTCTCTCAAGAATGACCATATTTCTATTAATCTTATCTTTTTTTTGAACAATTTCACTTATATATCCGTAATGACGTAATATTTTACCACCATAAATGTGAATTTTATTTCCGTTTTCTAATATTTTCCCTACAATTTGCTCATGGATTGCTCCTCGATAACGATATTCTGGTTTATTACGAAAAATCCTTATTTGATTTACATAAATGCTATTCACATCAAGAAATGTAATATTAGAAATATTTAAAATACCAATACCTATACCACCTACATCGATTGAAGCAGTTTTTAAAAATTGTTTTAAGTTTTGTAATTCATTATAATTATCAAGTATTAATTCCTCATCTGCATCAACAATAAAAATCCATTCACCAGAAGCTTTATCGATTGAAGCATTTCGTGCCGCAGCAAAATCACCATTCCAGGGAAAATAGTCAATAATATCAGCATATTTTTTAGCAATTTCCACCGTATTATCTTCAGATCCAGTATCAACGATCACTATTTCATCAACAAAATTCCTTAAACTTTTTAAGCATCTTTCTAAAACATCTTCTTCATTTTTTACGATTAAACAAGCAGAAATTAGTTTTTCCCTTGTTTCAGTAGTTTGAGCCAATTTTTTCCCCACCCTTAACTTTAAAGTAAGGCCAGCTCATAAGAGCTGGCCTTCATATTACTACCGTAATAGCTGTAAAACTGCTTGCGGTGCCTGATTCGCTTGAGCTAAGATTGCAACACCCGCTTGTTGTAATATTTGATTCTTTGTAAAGTTCATCATCTCCTGAGCCATATCTACATCCCGAATCCGGGATTCAGACGCCGTTAAGTTTTCAGCAGCAGTACTTAAGTTAGCAATTGTATGCTCTAAACGATTTTGAAGTGCACCTAAATAAGCACGTAAACTTGAAACATACTCAATTGCATCATCAATTGCGCAAATAGCTTGGCTTGCAGCTGTAGCATCATTAACAGTTATTCCATCCAACGATAAAGCAGCCGTAGAGACATCAGAAATACTAATTGTAATTACTTGCCCGTCATTAGCACCAATTTGTAATAATTTACTGTTAAAAGTACCATCTAATAACGGTTGTGTATTAAATTCCGTAGTGTTTTGAATTCTATCAATTTCAGATAATAACTCTTTCATTTCTTGCCCTATCGCGTTACGATCTTCATCTGTTAATGTATCATTTCCAGCTTGTACAGCAAGCTCGCGCATTCTTTGTAATATGTTATGAATTTCGTTCAGTCCGCCTTCAGCAGTTTGAATTAAGGAAATACCATCCTGCGCATTTCTAACTGCCTGATTTAGTCCTCTTATTTGCCCTCTTAATTTTTCTGAGATAGCAAGGCCTGCTGCATCATCGCCAGCCCGGTTAATCCGAAGGCCGGAAGAAAGCTTTTCCATTGACTTTTGAAGTGCAGTAGAAGTATTATTAAGCGCCCTCCAGGCATTCAAAGCCTCAATATTGTTGTTAATCCGAAGACCCATATTTATCCTCCTCCTTGAATTTTTCGTTGGCATCCCTGCCAGATAATTTAAGTCAGGTGGCCACCTTGACTTTCTACTTAATATTTCGGTAGAAACTAAATTTTTTTTATAATTTTTAACTAACTGATTTTATTGACTATGTCACCAATATTTGGAATAAATTCTGGATATCCGACAGCATCACCTAACAATTTCAAAAGTAACGTAATTTCATTTGCTTCCTTTATTTTGCCAGTAAACAACAATACATGTAAGTAAAGATAGTACAAGTCTGTATAGTCATTATAAATCAGCAGGCTATCCTCTAAAATTTTTCGGGCATCTTCATCTCTTCTTAATTCAAGCAGGCACAAAACTATATACCTTAAAATCACAGCTTTTTCATTTCCTTCAACAGCCTGAAAATATTCATTAAAATATTTAAGTGCTTGTTCATACTTCTCCTCAATAAAAAAGCGAATGGCAGGTTGATAGTTACTTTGAAATTCCTGATTTTTGCTCCGGAAATAAATCAAAATCTTCTTTTCTAAGCTATTATCTTTCTCAGAACTACTTCTTCTAGCAACAATTTGCCACTTACATAACTCTACGCCATCAACAAAAGGATAGATAACAGGAGCCTTTATAACACATGCAGTCGTTGTTTTTAAAATTTTTTCAAAAGTATATTTTTCCTCATCTTTTAAAAATTCTAAGTTACCTAAATTTAATTCCCAATCACTAATTTGGTTTTTAGCAATTTGCCAATTTGCAACTTCAATATAAAATTTTGAAAGTTCATTAATTATTTTTCCCCAATTAAATAAATTAGCAGTTTTAAGGCCATTAGTTATTAATTTTTCACGTAATTTATTATTAAGACTCAGAAGTTTGATTTTTTCAGCAATTTTTCTAAAATCCCCAATTTCTACAAGTAAACTATTATAATCATCCTTTGCATACTCTAATACCCCAATATTTGCGGTAGAAATCACTGGACAACCGCAGGCCATCGCTTCAAGCGGTGGTAGTGGAAATGATTCATAGTAAGAACCAGAAACATAACATAATGCTCCCCTATATAATTCGGCTATTGAATTCTGATCTGGACTAATAAATATTTTTGATACTTCTGGATAATGATTCTGAGGAGCTGTAGGAGTTATCCAAATTAAATCAAGGTTATACCCTTCTTCCTGCAATATTTTATATGCTTTAATAATTTCATTAATACCTTTAAACCGTATTTCACTTCCAACCATTAAAATATATGGTTTATCATTGATATATTTTCGACCGTTATGATTAAATACTTTAGGATCAATTGCATTATGAAAAACATTTGAATCACGGTTATAAACTTTCTTGATATGTTTTGCTGTTTGGTCCGAAACAGTAATTACATGATTTGGTAGTTTGTATACTTTGCTTAAAAATCCTTTAAGCTGTTCATCCAAATTTTCAAACTCATACAAATGGAAATCACCCTGTTCAAAATATACAACAGGCGCAATTCCTGCCTCCACACATTCATCAATATGATCCCAGTATGTTGCTACAATAACATCACAATCCGGAATTGCTTCACTAAAACTTATGCCAAATGGTATTTGTCTATATTTTGCATTTATAATATACCAGTTAGGCTTAGGATAGTGAGAAATGATTGTAACATCGTGTCCTAATTCCGTTAATCGATTGGCATGTTCAAAAATAATTTTTGCGCCTCCAGTTATGCCAACATGAGTCATGACATAAACAATTTTAAGTTTACCAAAATCTTTATTATTTTTTTTAACTAATGAAAGTTCCAACTTTTCCAAATCCTTATTAAATTTATTAAATAATTTCTTTTGACGTATTTTGGTAATGATTTCATTTGGATTAATTTTAAATTCTTTACTTTTTAACGAATCTCTTAACTTAATATATCTTTCTCTGTTCCACTTAATCACTTCAAAGTCAATTTTTTCTATCATTTCTTTTTTTTGCTCAACTTTAGAACACACTAAAATATTTACTAATCCTCCATAACCTTTTAGGACCTTATCAAAAAATTGCGTGTAATATCCTTTTACAAAAAAACCGGCTTTTTTTAACAATTTTTCCAATTCTTCCAGTGTATAATGTCTGTAATGAAAAGGATTTATTCCCCCTTGATAAAATGGATTATCTAAATGAGGAATTAATTCTTCATTAGGAGCAGAAATAATCAAAATCCCATCATTTTTTAAAACTTTATAAAAATTTTTTAGTAATATTTCATCTTTTTCAAGATGTTCAATAGTTTCAAATGATGTAATTAAATCAAATGTTTCAAATCCTAACTCAGTAGCAAAATCATGCGTTAAATCTAATTTTAAATATTTAATTTTATTATGGTTAAAATAACAATTTGCCCATTTTAAAGCTTCATCTGAAATATCTATTGCTGTAATACTTTTGCAATTTGAGTTCGTAGCTAAATAAAAAGCTCCATATCCAACTCCTGTAGCTGCATCTAAAATATTCGCATCTTTTTTAACAAAACTTAGCGCAAAATGATACCTTTCTTGATGATCAAGAGATGCTTCATTAAAAAATTTAGGATACTGTCTTTCTCCATTGGCTACTGCACTATTCATTCTTTAGTCCTCCTAATATTTACATCAAACTCTAATTTATTTAAATTCTGCCGAATCGCCTCTTTATTCTCCCTCTCAATCTCCCGCCAGATTTCTTCCCGGTAAATTGAATAATGCTGCGGAGCAGTAATTCCAAGCTTTACCTGTCCCCATCTGCTGTCAACTGCCAGTACGGTAATTTCGATTTCGCCGTTAATAATTACTTTCTGATTTACTTTTCTATTTAGTACCAGCATCGGCTTGCTCCTTTACCTTGCTTAACGGAATTGGATAGCGAACAGGGTACTCTGCATCAAGAATAATCTGGCGGGCTATCTTTTCTTGTAAATTAAAGACAACCGGCGCTTTTAAATTTATAATCATTTCTTGCGCTTCAGGCGGTATTCGAACTATATTTAAACTTAAAGCTGGTGTTTCTTCAGATAAATGCATAAGACCTTGTTGTTCACCACTCAACTCTACATGATAATCATTAAGTAATTGCGATGGCTCAAGTAGTATGAAGTAAATTTCCGGTTCCTCTACGGCTATTAAAAAGAAAAAAGGACTATTATCCCGGTGCCGTATAAGTACAAACTTCTTTAGATGAATAAAACCAGGAAGTCCTTCGGGAAAAGAAAATATTTGCGATTCATCGGCTTCAATTTCCCCAAAAGCCGGAGAAAAAAGACGCAAAATAAACACCACCTTAAAGTATTTAAAGATAAATATCGAGAAAAACAGAGTTGTTTTTTACAAAGTTAATTTCAGGCCTTACCGTAGGAAGCATGCGGACAGTAAGCTCTACCTCTTGTAACGGTGGTACCACGATACTTTCAATAGTATTTCCTTTCTCAAAAGCTGCTAATAAATTCCCCTCATCAACTCTTCTGACAATTCCCTCAAGGGCCGCATCCATGCCTTTCTTTGCCTGAGTTCGCGAAAATTCTACCGGCGTTAAATATCCAATATCGGCCCGACAACGAGTCGTATCGATTAATACCCGTACATCATTCATAATCTCTCAACCCGCACTAATTTATCGCAAAAAATCTACTAATGTCGGTGGTAAAATCCTTGCCCCCACGGCTAATGCCGACCGATAAACGTTCTCCTGATTTTTTAAATCAATAATTGTAGCGGCAATATCCGCATCTTCGGTTTTGGATAAAAGTTCTTTTTCCGTTTCTAACTGGGCTAAGAGGCGGTTTTGCATTAATTCCAACCGGTTTGTCCGGGCTCCCACATCGGCACGGACGGCCAAAACACTGTTTAAGTTGTTATCCAGAGAACCTATATCCGAAGATAATGCAGAAACATTTCCAGAAATTAAATGATTAATTATTTGGTCTAAAGTATTAATTACATTTATAAATAACGGTGAACCCTGTGTGTTAACCTGAACTTTTATATTACTCCCTATCTCGAAATATATTCCGTTACTATTTCCCTGCCAAGTACTCCCATTCCAGGGTTGTTTTTCTACTTCCGTGCCCCCAAAAATATACTTGCCGGCAAACTGGGTGTTGGCAATAACGCCTACTTGCTCTTTAATTTGTTTAATCTCTTCAGCTATGGAGTTTAAGGATTCCTGAGGTAAAGCACCATTGGCCCCATAAACAGTTAACTCTTTAACCCGCTGCAGAAGATTTGTAAGTTCATTAAGCGCAGCATCAGTAGTATGGAGCCAGTTTAACCCATCGTCGATGTTTCTCTGATACTGCTCTCCCTGATTTATGTCACTCCGGTACTTCATCGCCCGCAGTAGCTTCACCGGATCATCGGACGGTTTGGTTAAAGCTTTACCGTTGGACAGCATCTGCTGGCTTTTTTCCATATCGGCCAGGGTGCGGTATAAATTGTACAGCAAGTTATCCTTAAGCATTCCCGGGGTTATCCGCATCTTTATTCCCTCCTTAACGGCCCACTATGCCCATGCGGTTTATGACAATATCCATCATTTCATCTATTGCCGTCACGATGCGAGCAGCAGCACTGTAAGCATTTTGGTACAAAATCATATTGGCCATCTCTTCATCAATAGAGACCCCGCCCGACTCCATCCGCTTGTTGTTCAGGTTTTTCGTTAAAAGCTGTTCATTCTGGTACATCCGCTCGGCTTCCTGGGCATCAACCCCCAGACGGGAAATAATCGTGCGGTAAAAATCATTAAAAGTTGCCGTTGGGGTAGTTGAACCCGGAAGCGTCATCGTAAGCTTATCTTTTAACTGGGCGATAGCTAAAGCAATTTCGCCATCACCGGGACTGGGAGTTTTAGCAGCAGCAATGTTGTTTAAATTGGCACTTACTTCAGGAGCGAGGGCAATGGTTTGAGCATCGGTTCCGTCAAAAAAGTTGTATCCCGGATTGGTCATGGGTGAACCCAAAACATAACCCTGCGTATGAAGATTATTGGTTTCAATAATCAACGTCTGGGCCAGGGAATCGAGGTAATCTTTCATCGTCTGTACATCGACATCCCGGGCCGCAAGGTTGGCAGCAAGCTCCCCTTTCTGGGATGTTATGGTTACCGGCGTATCATCACTCCAAAAAACTTCAAAAAAGCCATTAGCGTTTTTCTCTACCTTAAACGCATCCACCGTTAAACCATCAACCAATTTTTTCCCACCGATTTCAATGGAAATGGTCCCATCCTGGTTATCAATTAAGGTAAAGTCAATAAGTTTTGCTAACTTATTTAAAAGTTCATCCCGCTGGTCCATCAGGTCGTTGGCGTTAAATTTGACGATATTTGTTTTAAAAATCTGGTCGTTGATATCCCGAATCTGCCGGGCAATGGAATTTATTTCTTCAACATTAGCCTGAACCGCAAAATCAATATCATTTTGCAGGCTGTCTAACTGTCCCCGCAGGTGGTTAAAAGTTTCGACCAGAGCCTTGGCCGTTTGCTGCACTACCGCCCGGGTTGCGAGGTTTTCCGGGTTTTTGGAAAGTTCCTGCCAGGCATTCCAGAAGCGGTCCATAAGCTGATTTAAACCGGTATCGGAAGGCTCGTTAATGATTAGCTGAATTTTATCGAGAACATCAAAACGGGTTTCCCAGTAGCCTAAATTCATTAATTCCTTGCGGTACTCAATGTCCATAAAAGTATCCCGAACCCGTTCAATTGACGCCACCACTACCCCGGTACCTACCTGCCCCGGCTGCATCGGAGCAAAAAGGGAAGGCACCGGAAAGGGGGTATTGGGAGCAAAATTTACCCGCTGCCGGGTATATCCAGGCGTATTGGCATTGGCAATGTTATGGGAAGTAATATCCAAGGCTAACTGCTGGGCGCGCAGGGAACTTAAAGCCGTTTCCAAACTTAAATTAAACATTTAAAATCCCCCTTAAACCTGCCGGTCCAGGATTGAATTACTACCTTCCGGCAGTAAATTTTTCTGCAAAAACTGGTTAAACGCCAGTTCCTGCCTTAAAAGAAGCGACAATGTTTCATTTTTTTCCTGGACTTTGCGGGCGTAATCTTTGAGCTGGGTAATTATTTCATCATCTTCTTTGCTTAAATCCTGACCGTACGTTGCCGCATACCGTTCTTTTTCTACTTCCGCCACTTCCGCCGCTACTCCCGCCATTTTCTGTAAGTTTCTGCTAAAATCTTCAATCTTTTGGTCGATTACGTTCTGAATCTGTTCTTCTATGATAACTAAAAGTTCGGCTAAAAGCCGAACTTCTTTCCGAAAAAGCTCCTTAATCCCTTCATCCATTTAAAATTCGCCCCATTCTTTTAACTTGGCGGCTAATTTTTCCACGTCAATCTGGTACTCCCCTGATAAAATCCTTGCTTTTATTTTACTTACCAGTTCCTCCCGCACTTCGGGAATTTCCGCAAGTTTTTTCCTGAGTTTGAGGATTTCCTGCCCGCTATCGGTTAAAATAACTTCATCGGTTTTGCTTTTCTCAGTACGGACCGGAGAATTAACCGACTTATTATAGAGCTCCACCACATTTTTAAAATCTATCCGATTTATCCTCATACTATCCCCTCGTATCATTTTGGTGCTACCTAATATTTCGGAAAAAAATTTAATTTCTTTAGATATTGGCTGCAATTTCTTCCGCAATGGCCGATAGGGGCAAAACCCGGGATACTCCCCCTATATCTACTGCCGCTTTGGGCATCCCGTAAACTACCGAAGTTTCTTCGTCCTGGGCTATGGTATACCCTCCCCGTTCTTTAATAGCTTTCATCCCGAGGGCACCATCTTTTCCCATGCCCGTTAGCAAAACTCCAATGGTTTTGCTGCCCGTCACTTCTGCTGCCGAAAGCATCGCCTCATCAACAGAGGGGTAGAAATGAGCCGGCAGGTGTTCCACCGGCTCAATTATTTTAGCCGTTAAACTATTTCCATGCTTTGCAATTTTAAAGGTATAACCAGCAGGGGCCACATAGACCGTTCCGGGGAGCAACTGCTCGTCTTTTTCCGCTTCCTTTACCTTTAGCCGGGAAACTCTGGACAGCTGCTCCGCCAAAGGCTTGCTAAACCCGCGGGTAATATGCTGGATGATTACGATAGGCACCGGAAAGGTTTGCGGAAGTCTGGGAATGATTTCCCGTAAGGCCGGCGGTCCACCGGTAGAAGCACCAATCACCACCAATTGCCGACCGTTCTTCCCCAGATTCAGGTTTTTGCTTTGCGGCACATCCCCGGTAAAAATTTTGGGCTGCTTCTTGGCCAGTACGGCAATTTTTATCTTTTCCTTTAATTCCGCAATAACTTTGTTCCAGTCTCCATCTTTGGTTACAAAATCTACCGCACCATTTTCCAGGGCTTCAATAGTTGCCTTAGCGCCGTGGGTTGTTAAAGAAGAAAGCATAATTACCGGTACCGGATAAACTTTGCTTAACTCTTTTAAGGTACTAAGACCATCCAGTACCGGCATTTCCACATCTAAAGTTACCACATCCGGTTTGACCAGAGGTATTTTTTGTAATGCTTCCCGGCCGTTTTCTGCTTCGCCAACTATCTGGATTTCGGGACTTAAAGCCAGACTTGTTTTGAGCCGCAAGCGGATTAAGGCCGAATCATCCACAATAAAAAGCTTATACCGCGACATTTAATTCACCTATTTCATTCTCCTGCAAAATCCCGCGGGCATCAATGATAAGACCAATCCGCCCATCGCCAAGGATTGTAGCTCCCGATAGACCCTTGACCTGGCCGAGGTATTCGCCCAGGGATTTAATCACAATTTCTTGCTCGCCAAGGAGGTTGTCCACAATTACGCCCAAACGGTGATTGCCGGTGCCTAAAATAACCACAAAATACCATTCCTTTTGCTCCTGTTCTTCGGGCAGATTAAAGAGATTGGACAGGGAAATTAACGGAAGCACCTTGCCCCGGAGCAGCATTACATCATAATCCTGAACTTTTCGCAATTCCTCTTTACCAGCAATTAACGTTTCCTGCACAAAATTCAACGGGAATGCATAGATCTGACCCTGGTGTTCTACTAAAAGAGCCCGGATAATGGCCAGGGTTAAGGGCAGGCGAATGGTGAAGATGGTGCCTTTCCCCACCTGGCTTTCTACCTGGACTTCCCCGTTAATTTGCTCAATCTGGGATTTAACAATGTCCATGCCGACGCCCCGGCCGGAAACATCATTGACCTTTTGGGCTGTTGAAAGTCCCGAACGGAAGATTAGTTTAATGGCTTCTTTATCCGAAAGCATTTCCGCCTCTCGTTCGGAAATAATGCCTTTTTCTACAGCCTTTCTTCGTACCGCATTGGGATCAATACCCCGGCCGTCATCTTCAACGGTAATAACAATGTTATTTTCTAAATAAGCTGCAGCCAACCGCAGCCGTCCCGCTCTGGGTTTTCCAAGCTTTTCCCGTTCTTCGGGAGGCTCAATACCGTGGTCCAAAGCATTTCTAATTAAGTGGATTAACGGGTCCCCGATTACTTCGATGACGTTTCTATCCAGCTCCGTTTCTTTCCCCTCCACGATAAACTCCACTTCTTTATTAAGCTTCTGGGCTAAATCCCGCACCATCCGGGGAAAGCGGTTAAAGACCTGGGCAATTGGCAGCATTCGAGCTTTCATTATCACATCCTGTAAGTCGGTAGTAATCTGGCCAATATGGGACGATACTTCCGCCAGTGTTTCCACCAGTTCGTTATTTTCCCGGTTGATATTGTAAAGCTTATCAATCACGCTCAATAGGCGGGTGCGGTCGATAACCAGTTCCCCCACCAGGTTCATTAATGTATCCAACTTCTGGACATCAACCCTTACCGTTTGCGTTACCTTTTTCTCTTCACCAGAAGCTGCAGCCGGTGTTTTAGCCTTAAAATCAGTTAACGTTTTCTCCGGCGATGCCGTTTTTTCCCCTTCTACCTCAGTCGCCTTTACTTCTTCCTCACCCGGTTGTTCCTTCTTTATTTCCAAATTGTCTTCCACTTGTTTTGGGTTAATTTCTACCCGTTCCACTTCCGAAATGGTTAATAAAATATTCTGCAGCCGGTCGACATCTTCGCCCGAGGCCAGGTATACGGTGAAATCAGAAAATTCTTCGGATTTTACCAGAAGCTCTTCCGCTGGCACAGTTTTAATAACCGTTCCCAACTCCCGTAACTGCTGAAGAACGATAAAAGCCCGGACCGATTTCATAACCGTTGCAGGGTCCAGGTATACCTTTATTTCATAAAGCTGGTAGCCTTTTAAATCAAATTCTCTGATTTTTTCTATTTCTTCAGCCGTAAATTCTTCAGTAGCGCTCTGGGTAGTCTTGGGGGCAGGAACACTAACATCCTTTCCCGCCACCGCTTCTTTAAGTTTGGCTATAATCTCGGTAGTGTCATACTTTTCCGCATTTTCGGCCACGATTTCATCCCTCAAAATTTTTAAGGCATCTAAAGCCTCAAAAAGGACGTTTATGAGGGAAGAAGTAGGCTTTAATTCGTTATTCCGCATCTTATCGAAAATATTTTCTATCTCATGGGTAAGGGAAGACATCTTGGTAAAGCCCATTACCGCCGACGAACCTTTAATGGTATGGGCTGCTCTAAAGATTTCCTGTAAAACTTTGGGGTCATCTTCCCCTGACTGTTCTAACAAAAGTAAGTTATCGGTTAATATTTGAATTTTTTCTTCTAATTCATCCAAAAAAACCGCCATTTCCGCATCGGAAAACACCATAGCTCACCTCAAATTTACAAATTTGCCAGCGCTTCTTTTTCTTCACCTTTTAAGACCCGATTTAAGTCAAGTAGGATAATCATCCGCTCGTCTTTTATAGCAATCCCCTGAATAAAAGCCGAATCGATATCGTTAATTATGGAAGGGGTTGATTCTATTTCCACATCGTTTAAGCGAAATACCTCCATCACCGAGTCCACAATCATCCCCACCGTTATTCCATCCACATCCACTACAATAATCCTGGTAGCTTTATCTCTTTCCACTTCCGGCATCCCCAAACGTTTTCTTAAATCAATAACAGGGATAATTTTCCCCCGTAAATTAATTACTCCTTCGACAAAGTATGGAGTATTGGGAATTTTGGTGATATCGGTCATGCGAATTATTTCGTAGACCTTAGCGATGTCAACGCCGTACTGCTGCTGATTTAAGGTAAAAATGACAATTTGCGCCTCACTTTTATTCGTTAAATTTTCCGCCATCCTTAAAACTCCTCCTCATTATTTCTTTTGGTATTAAAATAAGCTACCTGGGCCTTAATCTTATTGGAAGTCTCAACCAGGGTATGAGATGTTGCCGCCAATTCTTCGGTGGTGGCCGCCGTTTCCTGGGTAACTGCAGAAATAGAGTTAATCATTTCCATAGTTTGACTGGCGCGCTCGGCAACTTCATTGCCGTGTTTGGCAATTTCTTCTATCATTGCCACTACTGAATTAACCGCATTTAAAATCCGGTTAAAAGCATCTTTATTTTTGCCCACCATTTCATTGCCATCGTTTATAGCCGCAAAGGTCTCCTGACTGCTCTTTTGAATTTCAACTACCAGTTGTTCGATTTCCTTGGTGGATTTTGCCGAACGTTCGGCAAGCTTTCTAACATTGTCCGCCACCACCGCAAACCCCTTGCCATGCTCCCCGGCCCGCGCTGCCTCAATGGCCGCATTAAGAGCTAAAAGGCTTGTTTGTTCGGCAATGTCTTCAATAACCGCCAAAAACTCGGTAATCCTGGAGATGTTGCTTCCCAGCCGGTCGATCTCCCGGTTAATTTTTTCCATGCTATCGCTGAGCTGGGCGACGGTTTTGGCCCCGGTTTGCGCCTGGGCCATGGTTTCCTCCGAAACCTTAGCTGCTTTGGCCGCCTGATTGGCAGCTTCCTGGATTCCCCGCACGATCTCATCAACTGCCGTAGTCGCTCCCTGCACCTGAGCCGCTTGCTCCGTTGCCCCCCGGGAGACCTGCTCCGCTACCGAAGCCACCTGATCGGAAACCCCGTACAAGTTTTCTATCTCCGTGGATATGGTCGAAATCAAGCTGTTTAATTTGCTCACCATATTATTTAAGTCCGTTGCCAGTTCTCCCAGTTCATCGGCCTGTTTGATATCCACCGTACAATTAAGACAGCCTTCCTCTACCTTATGCACCGTTTCCCGTAATTTTTGAATCGCTACAATAATCGGGTTGGTAATAAAGTAACCGATAATCATTGCTAAAATTGCCGCCAAAACGGTACTGCCGCCCACGGCTCCGGCCGCTACTTTAAAGATTTTTAAAAGCTTTTCCCGGGCCTCGTTATCTTCCTGCTGCGCAGTATCCTCAAGTTTATTGATGTGGTGCATAATGTTTCGCGCGTTAACCTGAAGTTGATTCATCGTCGCCTGTTGCTGGGCAACGGTGGGAGTTTGATAATTTTCTATTAAATTCTGGGTTTTGTTTAATACCGCTGCCAATTCTTCATACTGCTGCTTTTCGTCACGGCTATGGGCCATTTTTTTGGCCGTAGTTAAAAGCTCACTTATTTCCCGATAGTTTTTTTGCACCTCCGTAAGTCGCTGGGGATTGGGTAAAAGCAGGTAATCATTGGCCGTATTGAAATATTGAAAAAGGGATGTTTTTAATTCCCCCAACCGCTTGAGTTCCCCTAAAAGCTCTTTATTTTGTTTTTCATGACTCTGATTTACCAGGTAGGTAGAAAATACCGCACCCGTTCCTCCAATCACCATCATAGAAGCCAGAATAAAAGTAAGGATAAACAGCTTGGCCCTGATACTTAAGCGCAGTTTAAATCCCCCCATTAATTCTCCCCCTTTAATTTTGTCCGGGTATTTTCCCGCTTTTTGGCTCCGTTGATTCATATTTGCTTTTTAAAATAACGATATCTACCCGCCGGTTCTTTTGCCGGTTTTGCTCGGAATCATTCGGAACTCGAGGGCGATACTCACCGTATCCTACCGCCGATAAACGATAGGGCGGAAAGTTAAGCCCATCAATTAATTCATGTACCACCGAAGTTGCCCGGGCTGTCGAAAGCTCCCAGTTAGAGGGAAATTTACTGGTGTTTATAGGCAGATTATCGGTATGCCCTTCGATGCGAATATAGTTGGGAAGCGGTAAAAGAATTTCCCCGATTTGCCGCACAATTGCCTTGGCCTGAGGGGTCAGCTCCGCCGAACCTAATTTAAACAAAATGGCATCTTTAAAGGAAATGACCACTCCCCTTTCTTCCAGGGTAGCCGTCACACTGGCATTCAAGCCTTTCGCTTTTATGTACGACTCGACTTTAGCCTTGATAATCGCTAAATTAGCCGTATCTTTTAAATCCTTCTCATCTACCGCCGGTAATTGTTCCTGGCTGGCTTTTCCTATATTGCCCTCTACCGTTGCATTGCTCCCGGTAACCACATCCGGTCCGGCATTGGTAAGCACAATTCCTCCTCCGCCCAGAGCTTTACTCAAAGAATTAGCAAGGGCACGAAACTTTTGCGCGTCAATATTGGAAAGGGCATATAATACAATAAAAAACACCATTAAAAGGGTAATCATATCCGCATAGGTAATAAGCCAGCGTTCGTGGTTTGGCGGTTTTTCACTGTGCTGACGCCGCTTCATTTAATTCACCCTGACCTTCTTTAAGAGTTTGATTTCTAAGTTTGGGTTTTAAGAATGAACGAAGCTTTTCTTCAATTAACATCGGGTTATGTCCTTCCTGTAAGGAAACCAAGCCTTCCAGCATCATTTCTCTAATTAATAGCTCTTTTTTACTTAAATTTTTTAGTTTTGCCGAAAAGGGCAACCACAATATGTTAGCCGAAGACACCCCGTAAAGGGTAGCAGTAAAAGCCATCGCAATTGCCGGGCCGAGCTTTTCCGGCGTCGAAAGTTGGCCCAAAACGTGCACCAGTCCCATAACCGTACCGATAATCCCCATCGTCGGGGCATAACCACCGGCCGCTTCAAAAAATTCGGCCCCCGCCCGGTGCCTTTCGGCAATAGCATATATTTCATTTTCCAAAATCGAGCGGAAAAGTTCCGGGTCGGTACCATCGACAATTAACTGTAAACCCCGGCGTAAAAAGTCATCTTTGATGTTGGGCAGGTCATTTTCCAGAGCCAGTAACCCTTCCCGCCGGGCTTTTTGAGCAAGAGAAACAATTTGCTTTACCACATCTAATTCATTTGGTAACTTTTGCGTAAGCATGATTTTAAAATACTTAGGAATTGCCAATACCTCTTCCGTCGAAAAAGCAATAATACTGGCTCCAATCGTACCTCCAAAGATAATCACCGCTGCCGAAGGTGCCACCAAAGAAGTAATATGTCCACCCTCCATTAAAAATCCCGTAACTAGTGAAGTAAAAGCTAATACTACCCCTAACACCACCATTATTTCCATCTTTTCTCGCCCCTTAAATCTTTTAAGCGTCTTTTAACCTAATTATACCAAATTTTTTAAAATATTTGTTTGTTTTTGTTACCTTTGCGTTAAAATTTGCGCAATACTTTCGTTTGCAACTTCGGGATACAAGATAATTTTCGTAACCATCAATTTATACTCTTCTGCCAGGGAAAGATAGTACGGTTCTACCGGCCGCCCATTATCGGCAATTACCCGTATTACCGGCCGATCAGGAAACCCAACCGGTGTTCCGGTAACTATGCCTTCAAGGCCATTATTTAATAAAACCTTTGCTCCCACCGGATAAACGGCAATAGACGACGCAAAGCTTTTAACCGTATTCAGGTCAAATTCGCCGCCGCCAAGGGCTAAAACAAATTCGTAAACCTCTTTGGGATCTATGGGATCGCGATAAACTCTTTTGGAAGTCATGGCATCATAAACATCGGCCACCATAATTATTTTGGCAAACTTATGAATTTTATCGCCACTTAACCCCTGCAGATAGCCGCTGCCATCCAGCCGCTCATGGTGCTGAATTATACCCTGAACTACACTGCTGCCGAAGTTAAGGTAGCGGGAAACTATTTCGCCCCCTTTTTCCGGATGAAGTCGAATTATCTCCATTTCTTCCGGAGACAACTTTCCCGGTTTATTTAAGATGTTCCAGGGTACCTGGGTTTTACCGATATCGTGTAAAAGACCGCTGATGCCCAAATTGATAATTTCATCGTGTTTAAAGCCGGCTTTTAAAGCAGTGGCCATGGAAAGCAAGGCTACATTTACCGAATGAAAGTAAGTATAGTCGTCAAGATTCCGGATATCGTATAAGTCTAAAAGAAAACCCTTTTTATCCAAAAGCTCGGCTAACATTTCCGCTGCGGTTTCTTTAAGTTGCTCCCGGTAATTGGCGACTTTAATAGCAAAATACCTTTCCTGCAAAATATCCTGATAAAGATTGTTTACCACGTTTAAAGCCCGGCGCCGGACCATTTCCGAAATTACAAATGCTTCTTCAAAATCATCCCTGCCATCATAAATGTAAAGCCAGCTATATTTCAACTTTTTGAGCCGATTAATCATGACGGAAGTTAATATAGTCCCGGCATTTATTAAAATCCGCCCCTGCCCGTCCATTACCGGGTAACCAACTTTCAGACCGGGGATTAAATACTCCACAGGAATACGACGCATTTTTGCACCTCTACTGCCATTATTTTTTTATTTTACATCATAGTTCTTGCTTACAAAAGATACTCCGTACTTTTCCGATAAGATTTTTCCATGATAATAAAAATCAAAACCCTCCTGCCGCAAGGTGGCACGGAGGGTCTATAGCATTACACCTTCGGCAGCTATCTGGCATAGCAGGAGAAGCTGCTTTAGCCCCTGTAGCTTTATGTCCCCGGCTTTCACCGTGTTTGCCCTTTTCGAAATTTAGAGAACGTTTTATTCTTCTTCTTTCTTGTTTAAGTTTGCTTTTTTAATAATTTCTTCCTGGAGTTTGGGCGGTACTTCCTGGTAGTGGCTGAAAGTCATGGTATAAAAGCCCCGGGCCTGGGTCATGGCTTTAAGGTCAATATTATATTTTAACATCTCGGCATACGGTACATAAGCTTTAACCCGGGCCCAGCGTCCCTGGGTTTCCATGCCCAAAACATGGCCGCGTTTACCGTTAAAGTCGCTGATTACATCCCCCATAAATTGCTCCGGTACCGTCACTTCAACAAGCATTACCGGTTCCAAAATTACCGGATTGGCTTCCTTAACACCTTTCTTGAAAGCCTGACTGGCCGCAATCTTAAAAGCCAGTTCGGAAGAGTCCACCGGGTGATACGAACCATCGTACAGTACCGCCCGCACATTCATTACTTTATAGCCGGCCAGTACTCCTTCGTTTAATGCTTCCCTAATCCCTTTTTCCACCGCCGGGAAATACTGTTTGGGAACAGCACCGCCAAAAATCTCTTCGCCAAACTCAAACTCTTTATCCGGCAATGGTTCTAATCTAAGCCACACATGGCCGTACTGCCCCCGGCCACCGGTTTGCTTTTTATATTTACCTTCCACCTGAACCGTTTTCCGGATGGTCTCCCGGTAAGGCACCCGTAATTCTTCGGTTACCACTTCAACCCCGTACTTTCGTTTAATTGCTTCGAGAACAATTTCCAAATGGAGTTCTCCCATGCCGGAAAGGAGGTTCTGGCGGGTTTCCAGGTTTTTCTCAAGCTTAAGGGTTGGGTCTTCTTCCAGGGCGCGATGGAGAGCAGAGGACAGGCGGTCTTCATCGTTTTTACTTTTGGGAAGAATGGCAATGGTCATGTTAGGAGTGGGATAATCTACCGGTTCTATTTCCACCGGTTTATCTTTTAAACTCAAAACATCGCCGGTACCGGTTTCGGAAAGCTTTATTAAGCAAGCTATATCTCCGGCATTTACCTCCTGGGTTTGAACCTGTTCTTTCCCCCGCATAAAAAGGATATGGCCGATTTTTTCCGGTTTATCCTTTTTAAAGTTATAAAGTACAGTTTCCGGTTTTAATGAACCCCCCAAAACTTTAACAAAGTTAATCCGGCCTACATACGGGTCAGCTAATGTTTTAAACACATAAGCCACCGGGTGGTCGTAACTTTTTTGGGGAGGCGGCAGCAGTTCACAGGAAGCCTCTAACAAATCTTTAATACCGATATTTTTTGTGGCAGAGCCCACAAAAAGGGGATAAATTTTTCCCGCCTGTACCCCTTTTTTGAGCCCTATGGCAACCTGCTCAGGAGTCAGTTCCGCTCCGTCCAAATACATCATTAAGAGCTCATCATCATTTTCCGCCGCAGCTTCCGTTAATTGCATCCGGGCTTCCAAGACTCGATCTTCATACTCGGCAGGTATAGACCCTTCCGTTAAATTGGTACCATCAAAGAAGTAAGCTTTATTTTTTAAAACATCGATATATCCTTTAAAATTTTCCCCTTCGCCAATCGGTAAATGAAGGGGTACTACTTTGGCCGAAAGAATCTCCCGGATCTGATTTAACGTTTTTTCAAAATTGGCATTTTCCCGTTCTATTTTGTTAATAAATACAAAACGCGGCAAACCAGCATTATCAGCAAGATTCCAGACCACTTCCGTCTGAATCTCCACGCCGGACGCCGCGCAAATTACAAAAATTGCCCCTTCGACAACTTTTAAAACACTTTTTACCTCACCGATAAAATCCGCATACCCCGGAGTATCGATAAAGTTTAACTTATGGTTGTTCCACTCGCAGGGCACAAGGGAAGCGTGAATGGTCACCTTCCTTTTAATTTCCTCCGGGTGGTAATCGGAGACAGTATTTCCGTCCTCCACCCGGCCCATTCTTTTCAATACTCCGGTGTTGTAAAGTAAAGCTTCGGTGAGACTGGTTTTGCCCGCCCCGCTGTGGGCAAAGATACCGATGTTTCTTAAAAACTCTGTAGGGTAGCTTTTCATCCAAAGCCCTCCTAAGGATTTTTTATTAGTAATATATTATTTCAGCATAATTTCGGGTTTTCCTTTTATTTTTTTGAAATTTTTTTAATTCTACGGGAATTTCCTGAAGCATAAACTTTTTAATAACGGCTAAATTCATCGGATAAAGGGGTAACGGTATGTCTCTTTTGTACGGAACTCTTTTAATGAGTTTCGTAAGCTTTTTCAATCGTATCTTAGGCTTTGTTTACCAGGTCTTAATCGTAAGACTCCTCGGGGCTGAAGGTATTGGCTACTATAATATGGCCTATCCGGTTTTTGTTTTTTTGCTCGTAATCTCCACCCTTGGCATACCCCTGGCCCTCTCCCAAATTATTGCCCAGGAAGGTTTTAAAAACCGGGCTTATAGTAAAAACCTTCTTTTCTTCTCCATAATTTTCCTTTTACTGTTTAGCATTGCCGTTTTGGAGCTGTTTTTTTCCTTGCTTCCCCTGATTCGGCATCTTCTATTTCCTTCGGAATATAGTTTTTACGCTTTTTTATGGTTGATACCCTCAATTCCGGTAATTGCCGTTTCCTCAGCTTTAAGAGGATATTTTATTGGTTCTTTACGCTGGAATATTCCGGCCCTGGCGCAAAATATCGAACAAATCGTTAGAATTTTGGTCTCCCTGAGTTTAACCTCAGCCTTTATTAACGTAAGCTTAAAAGATGCTCTCCGGGGTCCTTCCCTGGGAGTCCTTGCCGGAGAAACCGTTGGCCTTTTGGTAGGAATACTATTTTTAGATAAAAAATTTGCCCTTTCCTGGATGCTTCCCGCAGGTTATCTTAAAAAAATCTTTTCCCTGGCAATTCCCGTAACCCTTACCCGGGTGATGGCCACCCTCCTTTCGGCTTTAGATGCTCTCTTAATCCCCAAGGCATTGGTCCTATCCGGCTTATCCTTTCGGGAAGCCACCGCCACTTACGGTTTATTTTCGGGAGTGGCTATGACCCTTCTTTTAACGCCGGCAGTTATTACCAATACCCTTTCTACCACTTTAGTGCCCGGTATTGCCGAAGCCCTCGGTCAGGAAAACTTTTCTTTAATAAGAAGCCGAAGTTTTTATGCTTTTAAGCTTTCCCTCATCGCCGGTCTTCCCGTTACGGCTATTTTGCTGTTATACGCCGCTCCCCTTACCGCTTTACTCTTTAAATATCCCGAAGCCGGTCAATTGGTGGTAATTTTAGCTGTAAGCGGGCCTTTTTTGTACTGGTACCAAACGGTTACCGGTATCTTTCAGGGTTTGTCCCAGCCCCAAACCCCTTTTTACATTTTGTTAGGAGCAAGCGGGGTTAAAATCCTGTGCCTTCTGCTTTTAACCCCCAGGATAGGGATTACCGGCACGTGTCTTTCTTTTGCCCTTTACCATTTTCTCCTTTTCATCTTGAGTTTGTTTGCCTTAAAACTTAAACTTCGCACTTTAACTTACGACCAAACCCTTTTAAAAGTGATTTTTGCCTTTCTCGGCTCCCTTGGCCTGGGTTATGGCTTTTCGAAATTTTTCAGCCCCACCATCCCCTTTAACCTTGTTTCAGGGATATTGTTTGTTGGTACTTCTTACCTCTTACTCCTGCTGGTTCTGGGCGGGATTACCTCTTATGAATTAAGCCGCTTATCCCGGCTTTTTAAACGATAGGAACAATTTTTCGAGCAAAAAGGCGCCCGTCTTTTTCTACTGCCCAAATCCGAACGAACTTTTTCGTTAAACTCCAGAACGATTTACCGTACAGAAATGCCGGAACTAACACTTCGTAAAATTCCTGCCGGTTTTCCAGAGTAAGGGTTAAAAACGGTTCTCCCTGGCGAGTATAGCGGCGGCGACCAAAAGTTACCTCGCCGGTGATGATTAGTCCCTCCCCTGTTTTTTCTACTTTTGCCTCCAAATCCAACCAGAATTTAACGCCGATAACTTTCCGAGCTTTTTTAAGATAATCGCCGGCTTCTTTTTCCTTTTTCAGGGAAAAGTTTGGTTCAGCAAAAAGACCGGGGATCGGTTTAAAAAGTTTATAAACCTCCAAACAATAAAGAAGACTTTCCCGGCTTAACCCAAAACCGTCAAAAGCCCCGGCTAAAATGAGGTTTCTCATTGTTTCGACCGAAAGTTTATACCCCGCCCGCTGCCAGAAATCCCAAAAAGACGTGTAGGGCGTTGTTCTCCCTTCTAAAATTATTGAAGCCGCTCTGGGGCCAACCCCTTCGATATCTTTAAAGCCTATTCTAATCCCGTCTTTAACTTCGGTAAAACCGTACTGACTTTCGTTAATATCCGGAAGCAGGATTTTAATCCCTCTTCTTCCCGCTTCCCTCAAGTAAAACGACGGCGGATAAAATCCCCCCTCGGAATTTAAAAGGAAGGTGAAATAAGTTTTGGGCCAATGGGTAATAAGGAAGGCGGAATAATAAGCCAGATAAGCGTATGATACGCCGTGGGCTTTATTAAATCCGTAACCGGCAAAGTTTTGCAGTAAACTAAAAATCTTTTCCGCATCAGCAGACGAATAACCGTTTTTTACCGCTCCCATCATAAACTCTTCTTTAAGTGCCGCCATAATCTTCCGGTCGTGTTTGGACATCGCTCGCCTGAGGTCATCACTTTTGGCAAGATCAAAGCCGGCAACTAACGCCGCTATTTTAAGCACCTGTTCCTGGTAAAGAACTAAACCGTGACTTTCCTCTAAAACCGGTTTTAAAGCGGGATGATGGTATACCGGTGGGGCTTTTTGGTGTTTGGCTAACAGATAGTTGTCCACCTGTCCGCTCTCTAACGGCCCCGGGCGAAAAAGGGCCAGCACCTGGGCTAACTCTTCAATATTCCGGGGAGCAACTTTCCCAAGATAATACCGCATACCATCGCTTTCCAGTTGAAAGCAACCGATGGTCTGGGCCTTTTTAATCCTTTGCCAGGTTTCCCGGTCGTTCAGGGGAATAGATGCGTTCCTTCGACTCCGGTGGACAACAGTTAACAGTCTTAAACCCAAAAGGTCCACTTTTAAAAATCCTAACCGTTCCACATCATCCTTATCAAACTGGGTAATTTTCTCACCGCGAAAAGAGGAGGCCAGGGGAATTTGCTCTAAATCTTCCCGGCGAGCCACTACCAACCCGGAAGCATGAACCGAAAAGTGCCGGGGATGTCCTTCAAAAAACCGGGCTAAAGTTAATAGCTTACGCATTACCGGATCTTCTAAAGCCTTCCTTACCTCCGGCAAAGCCCTGAGAGCCTTTTCAATGCTGCTCCCGCCAAAAGCCGGGAGAAGAGGGGTTATTTTGTTAAGTAAAGGTTCGGGATAGCCCAAAGCCTTTGCCATTTCCCGCACCGCACCCCGGGCGGCAAAGGTTATTACCGTACCGATATGGGCTACTCCATCATCGCCGTATTTTTGGAAAAGATAGCGGATAACTTTCTCCCGGTCCAGATGGCCAAAATCTAAATCCACATCGGGCAAAACTTTCCGCCCCGGGTTCAAAAACCGTTCAAACAAAAGGCCGTGTTTTAGAGGATCAACTTCGGTAACGCCTAAAAGATAAAGCACAAGACTTCCTGCGGCCGAGCCCCGTCCGGGACCTAAAGCTAAATCCTGGGATTTAGCGAATCGTACCAAATCATGCACAATTAAAAAATAGCCTGCAAGCCCCAAGCGTTTTATGATCTCAAGTTCATAGTTAAGCCTCTCTTTTACTTCCCGGGAGATCCGGCCATAGCGCGTATAGGCCCCTTCAAGGCAAAGCTTTCTTAAGTACTCATCCTTTTCTCCCGGACAGGTAAACTCCGGAAGTTTCAAGTCATCCCCGGGAAAAAAGTCCCCAACTTTTTCGGCAATTTCCAGGGTGGTCTTTAAACTCTGGGCAACAGGCGCAAAAATCTTCGCCATCTCGTCTGGCGAAAGATAGTAAGCATAAGGGGAAGTTTTTTGAGGAATCCGGTCTAAAGTTACATTGTTTTTCATAGCGCAAAGCAGCCGGTAGAAAAAATAATGGTTTTTTTCCAAAAAGCAAGGATTGGTGCTTCCGGCAAGTTTTAACCGGTATTTTTTGGCGATGGCTAAAAGGGCTTTGATGTTTGCGGGATTAGTTAAAAGATCGTCTACCCTTGCCAGGAGGTAAAAATCATCGCCAAACGCTTCCTTAAAATTAAGAACATTTTTTAACCCCGCCGCTAAAAACTCTGCCCCGCCAAGGATGATAAGGCCCCGGGCTTCCAGAATTTCGGCAAGGGACAATACTTCCTTACCAAAATACTTTTGGGTAGCTGCCCGCACTAAAAATTTATATCCCTCCTTATCCCGGGCGTAAAGCCAGAGGGGCCCTGCCTCACTTTTAACTTCAAGCCCTAAAAGAAGCTTTAAATTAAAATTTTTCGCGGCAAAAAACCCTTTGGCAGCGCCAAAAAGATTGGTATCGGCAATACCCACTGCTTTTAAGCCCAGGCGAGCGGTTTTCTCCATTAAATTGTCAAGCTTAATACTGCTTTCCAGAAAGCTATATCCGGTTTTAATGTTTAATGGCACATACTCTATCATAAAACTTCCCTCTTTCGAATATATGTTCGATTTTATTATACAAAAAAATAACACCGTTACCACCATTTTGCGAAAATATTTACCGTCACCGTCAGCAATAATAAAAATAAAAAGAAAGGGTGAAAAAAGATGGCCAAATTTACTCCTGAGGGAACTCTTCTCCCCGCCGACGTCGCTGATACCCTTAAATACGAAATCGCTGCGGAACTGGGAATCACGGGAAAAATTGATATGGCTAACGACTACTGGGGCAATGTTGCAAGCCGCGACTGCGGCCGGGTCGGCGGTAAAATTGGGGGTAACATGGTAAAACTGATGATTAAAAGAGCAGAAGAGGCTTTAGCCCGTGGCCAAAGCCTCTTCTAAAGCTTTTACCCAGGTTTTAAGCTCGTTTAAGTAATGGTAATTGGTCAGGTCAAAATGAAGAGGGGTAATGGAAATTTCTTTGCGCGCCAGGGCTGCGGTGTCGGTGTCCTGGCCGTTTTCGTAATTGACCGCTTCCCCGGACAGCCAGTAATAGGAAAGCCCCCGGGGATCCTTTCTTTCTTCAAAAACGTTGATATACTTTCTCACTCCAAGGCGGGTAATGGCTATCCCTTTAATTTCTTCCAGAGGTACATTGGGAATGTTAATATTTAAAATAGTGTCCCGGGGCCAGGGATGTTCTAAAATCCGGGGTAACAGGCGTGCAAAAATCTCCGCCGCCCTTAAATACTCCTCATCTTCGAAGGCAAAAGAACCCATGGAAATAGCTATGGCCGGTATGCCGTTAATCATCGCTTCAATGGCCGCCGAAACCGTCCCGGAATAAAGCACATCGGTACCGAGGTTCGGACCGGAGTTAATCCCCGATAAAACTAAATCCGGCGGTTTATCGAGAAGCGCTTCCACGGCCAGCTTAACACAATCCGCCGGGGTACCATCCACCGAGACCCCCCGCACCTTGCTGTTTTTAAAAGTAATGTCAAAAGCCCGAAGCGGCCGGTGTACGGTAATCCCGTGGCCGGTAGCACTTTTTTCCCGGTCCGGAGCCACCACCGTTAGCTCATATTTCTCTTCTTTTTCCAATACCTGCCTTAAAGCTTTAATCCCCGGGGCATAAATCCCGTCATCATTGGTTAATAAAATCCGCACAATTCCCACCTACTCTACTTCATAAATGGACATTACCATCTCGCCATTTTTTTTGTTTAAACCAAACATCACTTTTTTATCCTTTAAATGTTTATTTAAAAAATCCACCACCAAATACATTTCATCCCAGGGTGTAAAATGTTTCTGGGCTATGAGTTCCAGTTTTCCTTCCTTTTTCTCGCTCACTAAACTCACCTCTTTCTTATAATATCGTATTAATCCCTTAAGGGTGATTGATGCCCGATTAACGCCATTGCTTCCGCCCGGGTGGCAACCGAAGTGGCAAAAATCCCCCGCACCGCGGAAGTAATGGTCTTGGAACCCGGTTTTTTGACCCCCCGCATAGTCATACACATGTGCTCCGCTTCAATAACCACCAAAACTCCCCGCGGATTGAGTTTCTCCATGATAGCATCGGCAATTTGACTGGTAAGCCTTTCCTGAAGCTGCGGTCTTTTGGCAAAACCTTCCACTACCCGGGCTAATTTGGAAAGGCCGGTTACCTTTCCCTTGCGCGGAATATAGGCTACATGGGCTTTACCGTAGAAGGGTAGTAAGTGATGCTCGCACATGGAATACAGAGGAATGTCCTTAACCAGAACCATTTCTTCATGCTCTTCGGTAAAGTACCGTTCTAAGTGTTCCGAAGGGTCCTGGGACAGTCCCGCAAAAACTTCTTCATACATCCGGGCAACTCTTTTCGGAGTATCTTTAAGCCCTTCCCGGTCCGGATCTTCTCCGATAGCTTCCAAAATCATCCGCACGGCAATTTCAATTTTTTCTTTATCAACCATGAAAACGCCTCCAGGAACTTATTTTAGCTGTAAAAATTTATGAATTTGGGGAATTACCCGTACCTCCCAGAGCTTTTCTAAAGCTTTTTTTTGTTTTCCCAAGATAAAGTCAAGGGAATAAGCAATGGGCGTTACCGGTTGCAAAATTAACGGAATATAAGAATTAACAGCAGCTATGCTTTCTAACGCCTCATTAAATACCCTGTCCTCAACTTCGGGAGAAAGAACCATTTTAACATAAGTTTTTTTGGCCGCTGCAATTCTTAAAAATTCCCGGTGAATTGCATGATACTCGTTTGTAACGAAAGGCTGCAATTTGTAGTCCTGGCTTACTATATCCACATAGCGCAAAACTTCTTTTAAGTTTTCCGGCAACGTACCGTTGGTCTCTAAAAGTACTTCCCCCGGATACGACAGTTTCCGTAAAAATTCTTTTAAAAAAGCCGAATGTAGAAGCGGCTCTCCCCCGGTTAGGGCAAGCTGGGGATAGTAGGTAAAATCGTAATTTTCACGCAAAATTTCCACCAATTTTTCCGGAGTTACCGGATTTAAAAATTCTAAAAGAGAACCGTCTTCTTTCTTTACCGTAAACCTTTCCTTTTTTTCCCTGGCATCTTCGGTGTCACAATAACTGCAGTTTAAATTACATCCGGAAAAGCGAATAAAGAGGGTGGAAACACCGGCATACAAGCCTTCTCCCTGAATGGAAGGAAAGATTTCCACAATATTTGCCATAAAAGAAAAAACACCTCGATTTCAGGATTAAAAAACTCCTCTTACCTTAGCCTTTGCCAAATTTATAGCTTCCATTTCCATACCATAGCGCTGAACAATTAAGCGCCCTATATATTCCACCTTGCCTTCTAAACCCAAATCGGCAAGGCCAATTGCCGCTACTGGAGTGTTGTCACTTCTAATGTTTATCCCGGTATGAATTAAAGTAGATACCAAAGATTTGGTAGCAATAGACACCGAAAGTTTCCGGTCGTCAATATAAAGGTCATCGCCCATCCGGACAATTGGTTTATCGATTAAAGCTTCCAGAGTTTCTTTAATTATGGCCACTAAAAGCCGCTGTCTTAAAACCGTTTTTTCCAAATCCAGGTCAAAATGTTCAACGAGAAAATGAAGCATGTCTTCACTGTAAATAAAAGCGTTTTCTTTTTTGTCTTCTAAGTCCACCAGGTGGTCTGATACCTCGGCCCTGCCGCGAAAGGCAATTATCGCATCGCCAATTAAACCAAAATTTTCATAAATAAAGTGGGGCCTAAGCTGTGAACCATCGTAATCAATTTTTTGGTCGATAAAGCGAGCAAACATTTAAGTTCCTCCCCGCGCCCGTTTTAGCCTTAAACAGCTTTCACATACCCCGCACATTTCGTTTCCGCCGTAGTAACAACTCCAGATTAAGTCCATGGGAGCCCCCAGTTCAACTCCCAGGCGGTAAATCTCGGATTTTTCTAAATTCTGGGTAAAGCTGACCACTTGCACGTGATTTAAGGTACTGTATTTTAAAGCGTGATTAACCGCCTCGACAAACTCCCGGGAGTTATCGCTAAAAGTTTTTGCTTCTTCCGCATTAAATCCGGTAATTATGTATTTTGCTCCCATACTTTCGGCATAGGCGGCGGCGATATTAATAAAAAGACCATTTCTATTGGGAACCCAAACTTTTTCCATTGAGGTTTTGACGGCATCATCGTTTTCCAAATCTATATCGGTAGGTATTTCTTGATCTTCAGCCACCAGAGAGGTTCTAGTAATCTTCTTTAAAAACGATAGTTCAATTACTTCCTGGGGAATACCATAGTAATCCAAAATTTTTTTACTGTGTTCGATTTCCTTTTGGGCAGCTTTTTGCCCGTAATTAAAAGTCAGGCCCAGCACCACCTGAAATTTTCGTACTCCATAAGCAAGGGATACGGTAGAATCAAGCCCCGCCGAAAGTAACACAATTGCTTTCTCCATATTATCACTCCAAATAGGTAGCAGCATTATTGGGAGATTCCCAAACTTTAACAGCACACAATTTTATTTCGGGATAGACTACAAGTTTTGCTTTTAACTCTTTAAAAATATAACGGGCAATGTTTTCGGCAGTTGGATTATCCTGCAAAACGTCATTTAAAAGCTTATGATCCAGGCGAGAAGTTATATCTTTTAAATAATCTTTAATCATACCAAAATCAATTAAAAGCCCCAAATCATTGGTGGTCTGCCCTTCCACTTCTGCTTCAACCCGCCAGGTATGGCCATGTAAATTGGCACATTTTCCGTCATAATCTTTTAAAAAATGGGCTGCGTCAAAAGTTGTAGATACGGATATTTTAAACACTAAGTTTCTACCTCCGTAAATATTTTTTGCAAATTTCTTGGGGTCTATAGCGGAATTTGTTGGAATTTTTTGCCATAACTTTAGCAGGGATTTTTGGAAAATTATTGAATTAAATTTTTGGTATTTTAGTTTTCGGTTCAGGTGAAAAAGATGGAGCAAAACTTAACCAAAGGGCTGATTTTGCTTTTATTGTTAATCTTTAATGTAAACTTCCCGGCTCTTATTTTGTTACTATTAACCTTATCCGGTTTAATCTTCTTTTATAATTCTCCCCGAAACAGGTATTTAAGCAAGCCAACGGTGGTGATAGCGACCTACCTTTTAAGTAGCCTTTATTTTACTTTCAACTGGAACAATTTTGCCTCTTACCCTCTAATTTTTCTTTTAAACCTATCTTTAAAAAGTGTCCTCTTTTTCCCGGCTATTTTCACCGGGATGCTACTTTCTACTATTTTTTATCACACCCCATTTGATTTGACAAGTATTTTTAAACCATTCTTAACAATAGCCTTAACGGAAGTATTAATTAATGTAAATTTAAAGGAAAAAACCAGCCAAAGGGAAAACTATTCCGCAGAAGAAGTAAGGGAGCTTTTAAATCTTTCCTATACCGATAACCTCACAGGCTTATATAACCGGCATTTCTTAGAAAAAGAAGCAAAAATAATTGACCGGCAAACAAGCCAGTCAAACTTTGAATACGCAATCCTAATGGCCGACATTGATTTTTTTAAGCAGTATAACGACTCTTTAGGTCATTTAGCCGGAGATGAAGCACTAAAAAAAATTGCCGGTATAATCAAAAACTCTGTTAGAAAACAGGACAAAGTCTTTCGTTTTGGGGGCGAAGAGTTTCTAATCCTTTTACCGGAAACCTCTCCCGAAAAAGCAAGGCAAATAGCTGAAAGAATCCGGAACTCTGTGGCCCGCAACATTGAACTTTCCCTTACCATAAGTATTGGCATCGGACACTTTCCGCAAAATGGGAAATCTTTCCATGAAGTATTAAAAGCTGCCGACAATGCGCTCTACCAGGCAAAAAATAAAGGGAGAAATACCGTTTGTCTCCTAAAGGTTTAACTCCCTAACTTCCGAAACCCCTTCTTTTAACTCCACCAAAAACGCTTTATCGGCAATTCCTGCTAAGTTTTGATTGTGCGTGACCATTATTACCTGCCGGTTAAAATGGCGGGAAGTTTCTTTTAAAAACATGGCAAGAGAACTTACAAACTCGTCCGATACGTGTTTTCCCGGTTCATCCAAAAGCAGGGGACCTTTAATTTTGGGTTCAACGGCATTTAATAAAAAGATTCTTAAAGCTAAGGACAGGATGTCCACCACTCCGCCGCCCCGGGCATCTTCCGGGCGGTTTTTTACTTTTAAGCTACCGTAATCGGATACCACAAAAAACTCGGCGGTATTGGCCCCTGCCCGCTCGGAAAGTTCTATTTCCAGGCTTATTTCCGGGCCAAATACGTACTGGAGAGTACTTGTAGCAATATCTTCCAGGTATTTTTTCGCCTGTTCCCGGGCGTACTGCCCGGCCACCAGCAGGAGATAACGGGTTTTTTCAAGTTTATCCCGCTCCGCGGTAAGTTTTTTTAATTTCTCTTCTTTTTCCAAAAGCTCTTTTTCTATTTGCTCCTTTTGACCCTTCCGAATAAGATAATACTGTTCTAATTGATTTAACGCTTCCTCTAACTGTAAAAGCTTTTCTCTCATTTGGTCTTCGCCTCTAACTTTTCAATTAAGTCCCAGGGAATTTCCCGTTCCATTTCAGCAATTTGCCGGGTCAGCTCTTCTTCCAGGCGCTTGATTTCTTCCTCCAATTTGTCCGGCTCAACCCCGAGTTCCTCAATCTGGCGCAAGAGCTCTTTTTCCTGTTCCTGAACGTGCATTAAAAGGGCTTCCGCCCGGTTTTTATGGTTTAATGCGGTGTCTATTCCCTTTTTTAATTGATTGAGCTTTTCTTCAAAATTCATTGCACTACCTCCCCAAAGATTATCTTTTGTACAGTTTCTTCATCCAGAGGTGTATTACAGGTCGGACAGCGTCCGGCCTGCAGGAGCACCTCTCTATACTGATTTTGCAGCTTAACTACCTCCTGCTTAATACTTTCCAGTTCCCTTTCCTGCTCTTTTTTCCTCCGGTCTATCCCCGAAAGGTTATGCAAAAGAACCGTTAACTGTTCATACCTTTTTAATTTTTCTTCAAGATTTTTTAAAGTTTGGGCCAATTCCGGAATTTTCCGGTATTTGTAAATAATTCCGGCGTAATAAGTTTTATGCCTGCCAAGTTTCTGTAACTCCTGGTATTTACCAAGTAACTCCTGCTGTTTTTTGTAGTCGGGCAATATCTCCTGGTATTTCCTCACGGTAACTTCCACCGGGGTTAAGATTCCGATTATATACAGAAGTTTTCTTTTCTGTTCGCTAATCTTTTGCCGTTTTTCCGCCAATTGCTGTAAAGTTTTTAGCTTAAAGTAAGTATCCAGGGCTTCCTCTAAATACTCTTTCGCCCTGGGCAGCGTTAAAGTATGGTTGAGAATTTCCAGAGCTTCTCTTTTCTTTTGTAGAATTCCCGTATAACTTTCCTTTAACTTTAAAAGTTCCTGATAACGTTTATACAAAGCTTCGATTTTCCCAAATTTTTCTACCGAAACCACCCCAAGTTTTTTTACTATATCTTTATTTTCGTGAATTTTCAGCCTTACCTGTTCCAGACTTTCCCGAAGGGTGGTTAAGTTATTCAAGCGTTCAACAACACTTTTGGCAATAAATTTTCTGGTCTTTAAGTTATTTAATCTTGCGAAAAGGTGCGGCAAATCCGAAAACTCCTCAAGTTTTTCTTTTAAGGCGGCAATTTCGGTATTTTTATAACGGATCTCTTCATCAATGTTCCGGATATCCCGGGATACGTTTTTAGCTGCATAATCTAAGAGATGTACCCCTTGAAACTGCCCGATAGCTTTGGCCTTACGGGTGGCCGATTCGAATAGTAGAAAAGGCGGTTCTAACTGGGTACTTAAATTCAAAGCTACTTCCCAATCTTTATCCAGGCGGATTTTTTGTACTCCCAAAACTTCGCTAATTTCGGGAGGTACATCCTGACCAAACTTTTCGAAAACTACCGGTGCTTCCCCGGGTTTTATTAAAACATAGCGGTTTTTTCGGTCGCTCCTTTCCCGGGAAACAATTAAGCCGTTAGAAAAATAGGCGGTAACCCTTGCTTCCTTTTCTCCTACCCGGATAAACTCGCTTCCTTTGGGCTCGTTGTAAAAAAGCCAGCGCAGCGCCCGGATTACCGCCGTTTTCCCGCGGTCCGATTCTCCTACGATGACGTTTAAGCCCGGTGCAAAATTAAATTCCGAATATTTATGGGACTGAAAATTTACCAGAATTAATTTTTCAAGGTACATCATCTACCTCCTCCCGGGCCATTTCTATTTCCGCTTGAGCTATTCTTTTTAAAGCTTCTTCCCGGACTTCTTCCGGTAGCTGTTCTTTTCGGGCAATTTCCCGCAGGATATTTTCCAGCTTCAAACTGCGAAAATCCCCACCTGTCCGTACCTCGCTGATTATCCGGGCTAACCGTTCTTCCCGTAGCTTCATTTCCGTAGCTTTTTCAATATTTAAGACCTGCTCCCCGGGGAGTGCCGTTTTTAAGGGCAAAAACTTGGTGGTAATACCGTCTTTCCCGGCTTCAATTAAGACCATCTGCGGTTGGCGGTTTACTTCCGCCGGCAGTACCGTGGTTCTAACTAAAGCTCCGGGATTGATAAATTTTTTATTGTTAACGACGATTTCGTTAAAACCAAGGTGAGCATGGCCCGTTAAGGTTAAATCAGCTTCGGTTTCTTTAATATCATCAATTAAGGTATATGCCACCGTCTGGAAAAAAGGCCGATCCAGGAGCATACCGTGGACAATGTGAATGGCAAGATCCGCTTCTTTATCTTTTACTATGTAGCCCTCCCGGCCCCGTTCGGTATCGAGGTCAAAGTGATAACCCTGGCCGGTAAGCTGCAAGCGTACTCCGTCTTTTTCAAAAAACACCTTTTCTCCCGGTTCTAAAATTTTCAAAAGCCCTACCTGACCCAGCAAGCCCAGCATGGTGCGGTTTAAAGTTTGAGGGTTTTGGCCAAAAAGGTCGTGGTTGCCGGGAACAATATAAAACGGTTTTCCCAGTGCTTTTAAAAATCTTACCACATCACCGACAACGTTTACCGCAGGATTGGGAATTTCAAACAAATCTCCACCGTGCAAAACGGCGTCCACCTGAAGGTCCTGGGCCGCCTGTACCACTTCCTCCATTTTTTTTCTTAAAGTTTGAGGAAAATCATCCATCCGGTTTTGGGGCGAATTCCCGCGAAAATGGGTATCGGTTATATATAAAAAACGCATTTTCTCTACTCCTTTAAAACATACTCGCAACCAAAAGGACCGTGATCAATTTTTGTGAAAATCCCCTGTTCCACCTGGTCATTTAAAAAAGCGATAATTTCATCATAACTGATTTCCCACCCTAACTCATCGCCGATATAAGGTAACAGGGCGTTTAGAGAAGTGGTTCTAAGGGGAAGAAATTTTCTCAAAGTTGCCAGTAATTTTTCCGAAGCTACCGATGTCTTTTCGACTAACTCATCAAAAGGATTTTCCGTATATGGACTCTTGGTGTGAGCGGCTCGAATTTTTACCGGTACGGTTCGTCCGATCCAGGCGGAACTAATATAAGCTAAACCCGAAGGCAAGTAGGGTAGTTTGGCAGCCTCTTCCCCGGTAATATCCGTTTCTTCCCGAATGGTGCTGATATCGGTAGCCCGGACGGTGCGGAAGATAAACTTGGTGGATAACTGGGCGGTAATGGTTTCATCCAAAAGGGCCGGCCGCTGGGTGGCTAAGGTCAGGAATACCCCGTATTTTCTTCCTTCCTGGGCAATTTCCCGCAATATTCTCCGGGTAGGCGTTTCTTTCTCTCCCTTAGGGGCAAAATTATGCGCTTCATCGGTTACTATGAAAAACGGCGGAAAGTATTCGCCCGCTTCCCCAAAAGTCCGCATATCCACGTAGTTTCTCCGGGCATAGTATAACTTTCTTAAGAGGTAGGCGGAATATATTTTAAGTAAGCTCAAATTTCCCCGGATAACTACCGTTTTTCGCTGAAGTAAAGCCTCCCGGGCAATTGCTACCGATTTGGCAAAAAGATTTTTGGCTCTTAAACTTTCAAAGCGCCAGAGAATTCCTTTCAAGCTCTGATACTGGTTTACCCGGTAGCCGTATTTCTCGTAAATTTCCCGGACAAACAGGTGTCTTTTTAATGCTTCTCCTTCCAAATAATCGGGTACGGGCCCTTTATATAATTTTTCATTTTCCAAAGCTTCCAGTAATGCTTTGATTTTTTCCCCAAAGGTAACCTCACTATCTTTTCCCGGTTCAAATAAAGCTTCCACGGCACTTTCCATCGACTCGCTAATGCTGCTTATGGCATTTAAAAGGCTCACCAGTTCCGGGGTGGTAAGCTCCGAAAATCTTATTCCCACTTCGTCCCCGATTTTTAAAGAAAGATATCTATCCCGGTAATCCCGGGCAATTTCTTTGGGGATTCCCGGATAGGATTCGGAAAACTCCATCTCCCCGTGGGGATCAAAAACCAGGCAGGGAATTTTTTTGGCCATTAATTCTTCCAAAAGTACCCTTAGTCCAAACGACTTACCCGAGCCTGAACCCCCAAAAATTCCTATATGTGGGTAATCAGCCATAGAACGGTAGTCAAAAATAAAGGGAACACCTTTTCCCATTACCGGCTCAGTATTTTCAAGAAGACAGTACAAGTTAGAATATTCCGGCGGCAGCGGGCCTAAAGCTTCGCTTCCCGCAATCTCCCCTAAGATCAGCCCTTTATCCGGTGTTTGGCGTACTAACAGGTCCGAAACTTCGGGAAAAGTCGGAACCCGGGCCGGGGAACCCACTTTTACCGGAAGTGCCGCCGTATCCAGGAGGCGAACATAAGCAATATTAACTTCTTCATCGGCAAGATTAAAACCAAGCCTGGTTAAGCTATCAAAAACTTTTTGGTCAAGGACCGTTCCTTTCTCAAAGGACAGGGGAAGATAACGGTTTATAGTTTTAGCTTCAATTACTACCCCCCGTAATTTTCCCAAATCCGGGTCTTCGATTACTAAAATTTCATTAACATAAAACTTCTTTTTCTCCGAAGCAAGATATACAAACTGCTGGGTGCTAACACCAACAACCCGCAACGTCAATCCTCTCCTTTTAAATGATTCGCTCTTCCCTGAGAGGTCTTAAATATAATTCTAAGATTTCCCGGTCAAAGCAGGAAGCAAGGAGTATCTCTACCGCTTCTTTCGATAATTTAGTCTTGGAATCGATGACATCGAGGAAAAAAGGAATTCCGCGAGAATCTTCCGGAGTTAGAGCATATAAAAGCTCTAACGCCATCTTCGCCCGCTCTTTTTGACTCTCTAAGAAATCCACCGCGATTGCCTGGGGGTGCCTACTGAGTCTTGCAAAAACCGTAAAGAAACCCTCTTTTAACGTTTCGTCAAAGAAAAGCGCCTCTCCGGGATTTAATAAGCCAAAAAGAATTTCCCGGTCGTAAACCCCTATCCGGTCGGTTACGATTTTGGCAATTGCCTGAGACTGAGCTTCTTCAATAATTCCAATTCCCAAGACATCCTTTTCCAAAAGGGCCTTTTCCACCTGTTCCCACCTTTCGGGAGCGTGCCGGCGGTAACGGATAAATCCCCCATCAAAAAGCATTATATCCGGCTTAAACCGGTCTATTGCTTTTAACGAAGCTTCAAGCTCTAAAGCCGGCAGCACACGATCTTTGGGATCATCGTCCGGTTTATCCTCTAAAAAAGGTGCTTTGACATCGCTTACTATAATTTTATCGCCTTTCGGAGTTGCCGCATAGGCCTGGAAAAAAAAGATGCGATAGGGGTAGACTCCGTAGTAATTAACCGAACCGTCTATTCCGGTAATGAGAAGGTTTTCGTTGCTGTCATAATTCTTAAGGTTAATAAATTTAGCTCCACGGTTTTTAAGCATTTCTCTTATGGCCATCCGGTTTTTTAAATTTTCCCGGCGGTTTTTTAATAAACTGTTTAATTCACGAAGTTTATTTTGGAGTTCCGGACTTAAATCAAACATACGTTTCACCTCGATAAATAAATTCGTCTTATTTTTTTAAATCCCTGCACCATTTTACATATTTCAGTCTTACCTTTACTTAAAAAATATTTTTTTCTTCCGAATTAATTAAAAGAGGGGTATTTAGTCCAAGGAGATTCGAGTTTACTAAAGTTTAGGAGGTATTAGCGTGAAGAAAGCCAAGCCGTACCCCTTGATCCTGGTTATAACTTTTACCGCCTTAGTTTTCTTAAGCTTTATGTCCCTGGGGGAAGTACAAAAAGGCCTGTACGTCACTATAAGTCCACCGGTATTTAATGGCAAAAATTTAACAATTGCTGGTTATTCTACCGCTGACACCATTGGAGCTACAATCTACGATCAAAACAATCAAGAAAAGCTCTTTAAATCAATTTCAGTAAAAAGCGGAAAATTTTCTTTGTCGTTAAAAAATACAGATTTAAAAAATTTCACGACCAGTGCTTTTTATAAAGTGTATCTCTTTGATTTAAAAAACACAATTGCAGGCGGTGTTTACGAGTACGTATATTTTGATGATATACCTCCAGACATTTCCGTAACTTCCATTACTTACGAAGTATATGACAAAAACAATACCGTAATAACGAAAAGTTACTTTGACCCCGTTGCTGGGGAAAAGTTTATTGCCAGGTATAACTTAAGTGAAAACAGTTATGTAACCGTGCAAGTGGCAGCCTACGATAATGTTAAAGGGAAAGGTACAGTGGTAGCCACTTTATTAAACGGTGTTCCGCAAAAAGCAGGTGCTAATTTTGTCACCTGGTCCGGGCTTACCAGCAGCGGTAAATTCGTAAACAATGGTAGTTATGTATTTGTATTTACTATAAAAGATCTGGCTGGCAATACCAAAAACAATTATGTCTCACCGTTAATAGCTATAGTAAAAAAATCCAGCAATACTAACGGTGTTACTTTTAAAGGATACGACCTGGTAATGCCCGGGACAAGCGATAACTATCACGCTTTTGCTCCCAAAAAATTCCTTAAAGCTACCTTTAACTTTTTTGAGCCCCCGAGTAGTGCGGTTTTCCTTTTAGTTTACGAAAAAGGTGTTAACTCGGAGGTCTATATCCTTTCTCCAGCCTTTAAGCTTGGAAGCAACACCTTAAACTTTTCCGTTTACGGTAACCCTGTTTTTAATTCCGTAAGTTACGGCGTATATTATTTCCGTTTACTGGGTAGTGATGTTACCGGTAATCCGTTCGATATCTACAGCAATTATTTTGTGCTGGATAATCGGTCACTAAGTCTGGGTACAGTAACTGTAGATAACACCGTATATAATAGAACCGCAAATGGTTACAATTTTGCCAGCATAAGATTTTCCTTGAGCCGTCCGGCGATGGTCACCGTCCAAATTTTCGATAGCTACAACAGAGCTGTAAAAAATCTTATGAGCAATAACTTTATGGATGGTCCGGTGCAAATTGCCTGGGACTTACGAAGTGCCATGAGCTTTGTTGCCCCTGGAACCTACACGGTAAAAGTAACGGCAATAGACCTGGGCGGGAAAAAAATAGAAGACTCCTCAAAAACAATTATTGTATACAACCAAAATCCCTTTTAAGTAAATAAAAAAGGGCTGAACCGGTTTTTTAGCGGTCGGCCCTTAATTTTATTTTGCCTTATTTTTATAATACGGTATCACCAAGGGCATCGTAATTATCAGCATTAAAAAAGTTACCCATAGAAAACCCCCAATTAACTCTGTTGGCCGGTAGTTTCCCGTTAACAAAGCCAGCCCCAAAAAGAATAAACCCATCAACAGAGATAACGTCCAGTATACCACCCGGCTTTTTCTTAATGCTTCTTGTTCGGTCATTTAGCCCACCGCCTTTCCCGTAGGCTTAAATCTTTTCAAAAGAAGCGTATTTAAAGTCACCGACACGGAGCTTAAAGCCATTAAAAGAGCTGCCAGCTCCGGGCTTACCAAAGCCCTGGTCCAGGGGTAAAACACTCCCGCAGCAAAAGGTATCCCCAGGGTGTTATACACAAACGCCCAGAAGAAGTTTTGCTTGACTTTACCAAAGGTAGCCCGGGCAATATCAAGGGAATTAACCACGTCCAAAAGATCCCCTTTAATAATAACCACTTCTCCGGCTTCCTTGGCAATGTCCGTACCGGTACCCATGGCTATCCCAACATCGGCTTGGGTTAAAGCTGGGGCATCATTTATTCCATCGCCGGCCATAGCTACACGATAACCTTTCCCTTGATAAGCTTTAATTGCTTCTACCTTGCCTTCGGGTAAGACACCGGCCACCACTTCGGAAATTCCTACCTTCTCGGCAATAGCCCGGGCGGTAACTTCGTTATCCCCGGTCAGCATTACCGGAATATACCCCTTTTTCTTTAAAAGTTCAATCGCTTTCGCTGAATTTTCTTTAACAGTATCCGCTAAGGCTATTATTCCAACTAACCGCCGGTCAGCTGCAAAATAAACCAACGATTTCCCTTCCGCTTTTAGTTTTTCAGCAGTATCACTGGTAAAGGACGTATCAACCTTATTTTCCTGCAGAAATTTTTCACTCCCGGCAAGGATTTCTACACCAGCAAAGGATGCAATAATTCCTTTTCCCGGTATATTTTGAAAGGTCGCAGGTTCTGCAGGTTCATTGTTGTTTACTTCATGGTATTTTTTTACAATAGCCTGAGCCAGTGGATGTTCTGACAATTTTTCAGCAACGGCTGCAAATTCAAGTAATTGCCGTTCATTTATTTCAAACGGAATAACATCCGTTACTTCCGGCGCACCTTTGGTAATGGTTCCGGTTTTATCAAAAGCTATAACCCTTACTTTGGTCATTTTTTCAATTACCTCGGCATTTTTAAACAGGACACCGTATTCCGCACCTTTCCCGGTTCCGGCCATAATAGCGCTGGGCATAGCCAGGCCCACCGCACACGGGCAGGAAATTACCAGCACCGTTAAGCTTACCAGCATGGAAAAGCCAAATACCCCTACTTCTGCAATCTTTGCCGGAGACATTAAAAAGCGGGTCTCAGGAGTAAAAAACGCCTGGTAGCCGTAAAAAAACCAGAAGAAAAACGCAACTAATGCCAGAATATGCACGCCAAGAATAAAATTACCCGCTACCACGTCAGCAAGCTTTTGCAAAGGCGCCTTGGTGGTTTGAGCTTCCTCCATAAGTTTTATGATCCGGGAGAGAGAGGTTTCTTTTCCCACCCGGGTAGCTTTTACGGTTAATGCTCCCGCTTTAATGATACTACCTCCAAGAACCATGCTGCCTTCGCCTTTATCCACCGGTAAACTTTCGCCGGTTAACATTGATTCATCAACTGCTGCCATTCCACGCTCAACCACCCCATCTACCGGAATCGTCTCTCCGGGTCTTACTACCACCAGGTCCCCAATCTCTACTTCATCGGCAGGGATCTCTTTTTCTACCCCATCAATTAATACCCGAGCGGTTTTTGGTTTCAGGCTAATTAATTTTCTTAAAGCTTCCGAAGTTCTGCCCCGGGTCAGGGCTTCCAGGTATCGTCCAAGAATAATAAAAGCAGTTAAAAGAGCTGCCGATTCAAAAAAAGTAGCTTTTGGTCCGCCAAAACCGGCGTTTGGAAATAAAGTGTTAATCACTGCAATAATATAAGCTGCTCCAATACCGGTGGCGTACAAAAGGTTCATATCGGTAACGCCACGTCTTAATCCCTGGTAACTTTTAACAAAAAATTCATAACCCCCATAAATGACCACCGGTGTGGTAATGGCCATCAAAAAATAGTTGTTCCCTAACCATTCGGGTACAAAATATTTAAATATCCACAAATGGCGCATGGTACCTATCATTGCCAAGATGGCCAGGGGCCATACTACTATCATTTTTAACCGCTGGTGGCGAATTTCCTTTTCCCGGGCTTCTTTCTCCCGGGCTAAGGGATCAATTTCTTCATAATTAAAGATTTCATACCCCAGTTCCCGGATTTCCCGCTTAAGCCGGCCAACATCCAAAACCCCTTCATAGGCTTTTACTGTAAGCTGCTGGGCAGGCAGATTTACTACGGCTTCAAGGACACCGGCAAACCCGCGGGCCACTTTTTCCACCTTTTGCACGCAGGCAGCGCAACTCATACCCTCGACCCGGAACTTATATTCAGCAACTCCCATCTCATAACCCAAGTCCTCGATAACCCTGGCAAAATCGGAAATGCCGGTTTTTTGCGGGTCGTACTTTACCGCCACCTGATTATTAATAAGATTAACCACTACCTGTTCCACCCCGGGAATCCCGCTGATACCCTTTTCTACCTTCTTCACGCAGGCAGCACAGCTCATCCCGTAAACTTTTAAATTAGCCGTCTCCATAACAATCACCATCCCCAAAGTCGCATCCAAACGCCAAATTCAGGGACGGTTCTTTTTTTTGGCGTATAAACGCAAATATCAGAACCGTCCCTCTTTTTGGCGTAAAAAGGGGGAGTAACTCCCCCTTTTTACTAAACCCCTACCACTTCATAGCCGGCTTTTGCTACCGCCGCTTTCATTTGCTCGACACTGGCCAAGGTTGGGTCATATAGAACGGTAGCCAGGCCTTCCGCAAGGTTGACAGCAGCCATTTTTACTCCGTTAACCGTATAAAGGGCTTTTTCCACCGACATTTTACAGTGGTTGCAGGTCATCCCCTCGACTTTTAAAACCACAGTTTGCTCTGCTGCATGACTGTGAGCTCCGCAATGTTCACACATTTTAAATTCCCCCTCATCGTATAAATTTATCCAAAACCTCTAAAAGTTCTTTCATTACCGGTTCTTCTTCACCGGTTTTAATCGCCTTCTTGACACACCCTTTCAGGTGTCCCTCTAAAATTAACAGCGCAACTCTGTCCAATGCCCCCTTGGCCGCTTCAATTTGATTTAAAATATCAATACAGTAGCGGTCTTCCTCCACCATTTTGGCAATACCTCGAATTTGCCCTTCCAAACGCTTTAACCGCTTTGCTAACCCTTCCTTATCGCGAACGTACATCTTCTCCTCCTATACCCCCGGGGGGTATTTCTTTGTTTTTATAGTATTACATTTTGTCGTTTTTGTCAAGCCTTTTAATTTTAATTTGTGATTATCTTGTGATAATGTCACTATGTAAATTATCGTGATAAAATGTCATGTATGAAAAACGAGGTGCTTATCACAATGTCCCAAAAACAACTGAATAGGTTTGCAGTAATTACCAAATTAATTGATGGCCACATTACTGTGAAAGAAGCAGCTTTATGCCTCGAACTCAGTGAACGCCAAATTATCAGACTAAAAAAGGGGGTACTAAACGAAGGTCCTGCGTTCCTGATCCATAAAAATAAAGGCAGAAAACCTGCTCATGCCATCTCTCAGGATTTAGTTCAAAAAATCGTTAGCCTTAAAAAATCTAACATTTATCAACGAGCTAATTTCTTGCATTTTCAAGAAATCTTAAAAGAGTATGAAGCTATTTCTATTAGCTCTCAGAAGCCCTCAGAAACTAAAAAGAATAAACCTTGGATTCCACCTGACTCCCATTACTACAAGTACGGCCATAAACTTATCAAAAAAGTTACTTTTGAAGATAGTGATAGGGATATCCTCAAAATGCTTGAAGATATTTTCTTATCAAAATATGCTTAGGGCTTTGCCATATTTTTTCATTAACCGGGTTAATTGTTATCCAAGCTGATGAACGCTGGCAATGTCAAGGGCGGCTGCTTTTTGCCGCTCCGTTTACCCTTGACGTTGCCATGCGGAATCAGCTATTATTTCATATCCCGGTTAATCTTAAGTGACATTTTCTCAAGATAATTACCTACTTTTTTAGGTGACATTTTCTCGAGATATTGACAGCCTTTTAATTTTAATTTCCATAAAACTCCCGCACGCGCAACTTAACTCCCATGCGTTCGGCAACTTTTTTGGCCTCCTCCACATCAACTCCTTCCCAGCGGACCACCGTGACCACTACCTCCGGTATATATTTTTTGCTTTCTTCGATAAATTTTAAAACTTCGGCATATGCCTCTTGCCCGTAACGGGAGCGGCTCACCTTCTGGTAAGTTTCGGCATCCTGAGCATTTAAACTGATAGAGATTATATCAACCAGTCCCTTGAGCTCCGGCAAAATGTTTCTCCCATGATACCGGTTGGCCAAACCGTTAGTGTTAATACGTACTTTTTTCACCCCAATTTCTTTTAACCACCGGGCTACTTCCACCACCTCTTTAATTCTTAAAAGCGGTTCACCATAACCGCAGAATACCACTTCTTCGTATTTTAACGGATCTTTTTCTTTAAGGGCTGCGATTATCTCCCGGGTATCCGGTTCCCGGTCTAACCACAGGTCGTAACCGACCCCTTTCTCGGTTTTTCGGATGCAAAACTCGCAGGCATTGGTACACCGGTTAGTTAAGTTGATATACAAACTATTACCAAGTTCATAGGCAATTTCTGCCATTTTCCTCACTCCTTCGGTTCTGAAAAAATAAGCTTGTTCATATTTTTTACTGTAGAAACGATGGTAAAGGGGGTTCATTATGAACTTACAGGCAGTTTTCTGGGGTACGATTATAGCCCTCGGAACTTTACTTTTTACAGGTACGATCTTTGCCGTTATTTTTTACTATTTTATCACCAATTTTGCCTGGTGGACAGCTTTAAGCTTTGCGATTCTTTTTATAAGTCTTTTAGCCGGCGGCTTTGCCGCAAGTCGCAGGGCACAAAAAAAAGGCCTCTGGCACGGCCTTTTACTCGGGATAATTTTTATCATTATTTTTTTAATCGCTTCAGCAGTATTGTTTCACACTCCCTTTTCCTGGGTATCCTTTTTTGAAAAAAGTTTAATTATCCTTTTAGCCGGCGCAATTGGCGGAATTTTGGGTGTGAGCATTCTCTAAGGGTAGCGGAAGAGTAATTTCAAAGGTCGCCCCACCGGTACTGTTGTTATAAACCCGTATCTCTCCCTCATGCTCTTCAACCATTCGGTAACAAAGGGCAAGACCCAGTCCTGTTCCGTTAGCTTTTGTCGTAAAAAAGGGTTCAAAGACCTTCAATTGCAGTTCTTCAGGAATTCCCGGTCCGTTATCGGAAATGCGGAGGCCGACTCTATTTTTTTCTTTTTCATAAAACGTTTCAATATTAATAACCCCATTTTTCTCAAGGGCTTCTAAAGCATTATTTAAAATACTTGTAATGGCCAGATAAAGGCTTCCTTCATCTCCTAAAATTAATGGCAAATCGCTTGCTAAATTTTTAATAATGGAAATATTGTTTAAGTAAGCAACCGGAGCAAAATTTTCTACAGCCTTTTCTACTAACCGATTTAAGTTTAGAAATGCTTTTTTCAATCCTTTGTCGTTTGCTAAAATTAACAGCTCCGAAATAATTTTTTCAATTCTATCAATTTCTTGCAAGATGGTATTTAAAAATACTTTACTGTCCGGATCTTTTATTTTATCCTGGCCTAAAAGCTGGATAAACCCTTTAACAGTAGTTAAAGGGTTTCTAATTTCATGGGCCGTGCCGGCAGCTATTGTTTTAACCACCGAAAACTTTTCCTGATTTATGAGTTCTGAAGTTAACAAATGCTTGCCCCTGGTATCCCATAAAACTAATACTGCCCCTATAACTTCTCCTTTAGGATTAAACAGGGGATAGCTTTTTCCCCAAAAGCGTTTTTCCTGGTTCCCAATCTTTACAGGATAATTTTCTATTTCAAATACTTTTTGATATTTTAAAGAATCCAGCAAAATCGAACGCCCCATGATATTGTGTTTTTGCAAAAATGACTCGTAATCCTTTCCCAAGACCTCTTCTTTTTTTATCTCAAAAACCTCTTCCGCCCTGCTATTAAAAAAAACCACTTTTTTCTCCCTATCCACCGCAATAATGACATTCGGCGAATCATTTAAAATCAGATAGTATAAATAAGTTAATTTTTTAAAACGCAACAAGATTGGCAATAGTTTATTTTTTTTATCCAGCGTAATACTAATGCTATAAAAAAGCTTATTATGAAATACCACAACCAAGGCAATTAAAATAATTACTAAAAAACAAAAAATCATTAACTGCCCCCTTTAATGTTTTATTATTCTATAATTTTCGCCACCTTGTTTAATATTCCTTTCCCTTCACCGAAAATATTTATCAAAATATTTCTACACATTTCCCGCCATTTCTACAAAAAAACCCGGCATACGCCGGGTAACTTTTTAAAATTCTGGAGGCAGTTTTTTAAGTTCGCGTAAGGTAAAGACAGGACCATCAACACAAACAAATTTGCTTCCGATATTGCAGCGTCCGCATTTACCTATACCGCATTTCATTTTTAATTCCAGGGTGGTTACCACCTGGTCCTCGGAATAACCCATCTTTTCCAACGCCTGCAGGACAAATTTAATCATTATTGGTGGTCCGCAGGTAATAGTTACTTTATTTTGAGGATTGGGATTTAGTTCTTCCAGGTAAGCAGGAACAAATCCCACATGGCCATCCCAGCCTTCTTCGGGACGGTCAATGGTAACGTAAACTTTGGTGTCCGGCTGCCTGGGCCAGTTATCAAATAAATCGTATTTAAAGCAAAGGTCGGCCGAGGAACGGGCCCCGTAAAGGATTTCCACCTTCCCGTAATCCTGGCGGTTTTCCGGGGCTAAAACAAAGTCAATAAGCGATCTTAGCGGCGCTAAACCAATCCCCCCTCCGATAAAAAGGAGATCCTTTCCTTTCATCATTTCATAGGGAAAATGATTGCCGTAGGGACCCCGGATTCCCACCTTCATTCCTGGCTCCATCTGGTGGATAACCGAAGTAAGTCTTCCCACCTTTTTGATGGAAAACTCGAGCATTCCCTTCCTGGTGGGAGAAGAGGTTATAGAAATTGTCGCTTCTCCCACTCCAAAGATGGAAATCTGCGCTACCTGTCCGGGCTTTTGCTTAAAAACATCAAACACCCCGGGATCATCAAAAACCATCTGAAAAGTTTTTACATCGGGAGTTTCATCAATCACCTTGGTTATGGTTGCAATATGCGGTAATAAAGGATTTTCCAGTGCCATTACACCCCACCCTTTATGTCGGAAATTATTGCCCGGATGTCGATATTTTCAGGGCAACGCTGGACGCAACGACCACAGCCAACGCATCCTACTATGTTATACCGGTCCAGGTGGTATTTTAACTTATGCATAAAGCGGTTTCTAACTCTTTCCTTTTTCGTAGGACGCGGGTTATGGCCTCCAGCCATCCGGGTAAAATCGGAAAACATACAGGAATCCCAGCATCTAAACCGCTCACCGACCCCATCACCGCGGTTAAAATCATTGATATCAAAGCAGTGGCAGGTCGGACAAACGTAGGTACAAATCCCACAACCAAGGCATTTTTGCGCCCACTTTTCCCAGAGGGGAAGTTCAAAGTTTTCATCCAGAACCTCTTTTACCCCGGTTAAGTCAATAAACTTTATTTCTCCTTTAACCTTTTCGGTAAGCTTGGCTTTTTCCGCTTCTAAATTCGTGGTATCTTCAAAAATTATTCCGGGAATAGCCGCAGCTAACTTTTCCCCGCGCTCGGTAACCACTTCCACAAGGTACTTATCCCCGAGCTCGGTTAAATGAACATCCGCACCATCGGCGTCGGTAGGATTGATGCCATAAGCGGTGCAAAAACAAGTGGGTAAAGCTTTAGTGCAGGATAAACCTATCACATAGGTTTTATCCCGGCGCTCCTGGTAGTACCGGTCGGGAAAACGGGTGGTAAAGACCGGGTCTAAAGCCAAAATGCTCTTTAAATCACAGGAATGAACGCCAAACAGTACCAGTTCGTCGGTTACTTTTTCCGGAGATTCCAATTCAATCGCCACGTTATTTTTGTTTTTTATGCGAAACATCTTTTCGGTTTGCGGAAAGAAAAGATCTTTTGGAGGCATCCGGGTGATTCCGTAATCCAAGACTATATCGTCAACCTTTTCCACTTCTTTAAAAAGGGTTAGACCATCGTCCTGAACCGGAGCTATCAGGGGAAACTTTTCTTTAATAGCCCCTAACCAGGTTTTAAAACTTTCCTTTAAGATGTATCCTTTTCTCATCTTTAAGTCACCTCGTAGGTTTAACTACATAAACTCTTCCGGGTCGTCGGTTCTAAAGGTCCCCAGAACCGGCCCCTGCTCGGGATTTTTGCCCGGAGTCTCTACCGCAAACAGTTCTTTCATGTCCTTAATCATTTTCCGGTTTAAAGTATTTACCGGTATTCCCATGGGACAAACCCGGGAACATTCACCGCAGTCCACACACCGCCCGGCAACGTGCCACGCCCGGATTAAATGGAATGCGGTATTTTCCGATAAATTAGCCGCTTTACCCACCCAGTTTGGTTCCGCCATGTCAAAAACGCAATCCCGGCAGTTACAGGCAGAACAAACGTTCCGGCAGGCATAACAACGGATGCATTTTTCAAACTGTTTATCCCAGTACCTGGATTTTTCCTCTACCGAAAGGTTTTCAATAGCTTTGACATCTTCATAATCGTCCGTTCTAAAAGGAGCTACTTCCTCGCCCAATAACACATCGTAAACCACGGGCGTTGGGGTTTCACATCGGTAGCATTTATCCAAGAGATAATCTTCTTTACGAAGTTTAAACTCGCCTTTTGATGTTTTTAAGATAACTTCGTCGCCCTGTTCGGTAAAATCTACCAAATCCCCGGAAAGGTCAAAATCCTTGGCAACTTTATTTTTGTCCAAAATACCCTTACAGGGTACACCGATTACATAGAAATTCTCCCGGGGAAATACCTTGTCCTGAACCAGCCGGATTACAGAACGGGAATCACAACCTTTGACAATTACCCCAATTTTTATATTTTCATACAAATGATCCATCACAAATTTCGCTAAATTATTAACCGCAAAGGGCGACCAAATAAGCTGCTCCACTTCCTCCACCGACTTTACGAAAGCCGGCCGCACAGTTCCGGCATCGGAACCGGCGCCGTAACCAATAACAAAATCAATCCGTTTATTTTCCAAAAGTTCGGTAACGGTAGACTTAATTTTTTCCTTTAGCATCGGTCATCCCTCATCTTCTTGTTTGGTCCTAAGGCCCGCACCTCTTCGGTAACTTTCCTGGCAGTTTCCACCACTTTTTGGGCCTCCGAGCCGGAAATCCAGCGGGCATGAAAACGCCCGGGCTCAAAACCAATAAATTCAAAAAGCCGTTTCATTAAAAGGAACCTTCTGCGGGTGTAGTAATTGCCACTAACATAGTGGCAGTCACCGGGATGTCAGCCGGATACCAGAACCCCATCAATGCCCCGCTGAAAAGCTTTGATGACAAACTGAGGATTAACCCGGCCGGAGCAGGGTACCCGGATTATCCGCAAGTTGGTGGGGTACTGCATCCGGCTAACCCCCGCCAGGTCTGCTCCGGCGTAACTACACCAGTTGCAAAAGAACGCTATTATTTTCGGCTCAAAGTTTTGCTCTACAGACATATTGCTTCCACCTCCGCCAGGAGCTGTTCGTTGGTAAAGCCTTTTAAGTTCAGGGCTCCTACCCGGCAGGCAACGGTACAGGCTCCGCACCCCTGACACAAGCTGGTGTTAACCGTTGCCACGGTGCGTTCGATAACCTTACCGTGGGCCCGTTCGGTAATCTTCTTCATGTCGATAGCCTTATACGGACAAATGGGTTTACATAATTCGCAACCCGAACAAAGTTCTTCGTTAACCTGGCTGACGATTGGCTCGGCAGCTAACTGGTCCTTGGATAAAAGCCCGATAACCTTGGCCGCTGCTGCACTGGCCTGAGCTACCGTATCGGGAATATCCTTGGGCCCCTGGCAAGCGCCGGCTAAAAATACCCCTCCGGTAGTGGTCTCCACCGGCCCAAGCTTGGGGTGAGCTTCCTGGAAGAAGCCATCTTTATCTAAAGAAAAGCCGACAATTTTGGCAATTTCCTCCGACCCCTTGGCCGGTACCATAGCCGTGGCTAAGACCACCAGGTCGGCTTCAATTTCCACCGGAACCCCCGCTAAGGTGTCAGCGCCGCGAACGATCAGTTTATCTCCTAAAGGATAAATCTTCGATACTCGTCCCCTAATGTACTGAGCACCGTCTTCCAGAGTTTTGGCGTAAAATTCTTCGTACATCTTGCCGGCGGTCCGGACATCCATGTAAAAGATATACGCCTGGGCTCCGGGAATCTTTTCCAAAACCTGGTGCGCATGCTTGGCAGTGTACATACAGCAGGCCCGGGAGCAGTAGCTCTTGCCTTTTTGGTCATCCCGTGAACCAACGCATTTAATAAATACAACCGTTTTGGGCTCTTTGCCATCGGACGGACGAATAATCTTACCACCGGTAGGACCGGAAGCGCTGGCCATCCGCTCAAAATGCAATCCGGTAATCACGTCCGGATACCGACCATAACCGTACTCACCGTACACTTTCTCCCACTCAAACAGGTCATAGCCGGTAGCCATGACAATGGCTCCAACTTTTTCTTTAATATATTCATCCTGCTGGTCGTAATCTACAGCTCCGGTAGGACATACCTTCTGGCAGACTCCGCATTTACCCTTGGTAAACTGCCGGCAGGTATTACGGTCAATGACCGGCTTATTGGGAACCGCCTGGGCAAAAGGAATATAGATAGCTTTCCGCTTACCGAGCCCTAAGTCAAATTCACTGTCTACTTTAGTGGGGCATTTTTCCCAGCAAGTACCGCAGCCGGTACATTTATTATGGTCTACCGATTTGGCTTTTTGCTTAATGGTAATTTCAAAATTGCCGATATAACCGGAAACTTCCGTAACTTCCGCATAAGTGTAAAGCTTAATATTTGGGTGCTGCGCCGCAGCCGCCATCTTTGGGGTAGATATTCAGCTGGAGCAGTCTAAGGTTGGGAAAGTTTTATCAAGCTGCGCCATTTTCCCGCCAATGGTCGGCTCTTTCTCCACCAAGATAACCTGAAAACCCGCATCGGCGATATCCAAAGCCGCCTGAATCCCGGCAATACCACCACCGATGACCAGGGCTTTTTTCGTGATACCGATAGCTGATTTGTAAAGGGGCTCCAGGCGTGCAGCTTTAAACACTGCCCGTCTGACCAGCTCAATTGCCTTTTCGGTCGCTTTTTCTTTTTCTTGAGCATGGACCCAGGAAACATGCTCCCGGATGTTGGCCATTTCAAACATGTAGGGGTTAAGTCCTGCCCGTTCGGCAGCCTTTCTAAAGGTTTGTTCATGCAAACGCGGCGAGCAGGATGCTACCACCACCCGGTCCAGGTTGTGCTCTTTAGCCGCTTTGATAATCAGCTCCTGGCCGGGCTCCGAGCACATATATTTATAATCGGTAGCAAACACCACATTGGGCATTTCCTTTGCCGCCTCAGCTACTCTCGGGACATCCACAACCCCACCGATATTAGAACCGCACCAGCAGACAAAAACTCCTATTCTCTTCATCGTGCATCTCTCCACTCCAGTACTTTTTTGGTGCTAACAAAGTGGGTATTTAAGCCAAGCTCCTCCGGTTTTATACCGAGAGCTAACCCGATTAATTCAGTAAAATACAATATGGGCAGGTTGAAATCGTCCCCGTAAACTTCTTTAATCTGCTCCTGACGGGTATCAAGGTTAGACTGACAAAGGGGACAGGCGGTAACGATAACATCCGCTCCACGATCTTTAGCTACCCGCAGGATATCACGGGTAAGTTTTAAAACAATTTCGGTATTGGAAACCGCCAGGGCTCCACCGCAGCATTCGGTCTTAAACGACCAGTCAACGGCCTCTGCCCCGGTTGCCCGCACCAGATCATCTAAAACTTGCGGATTTTCCGGGTCGTCAAACTGCATAATTTGCGGAGGCTTGACCAAAAGACAGCCATAATAAGCTGCAACCTTTAGTCCGGTAAAAGATTTAACTTTCAAATTTTCTATTTGGTCCTTTACCCTGGCGATAACTTCCACCAGGGAGTAAGTATGGGTATTTCCTTCATACGGCCGCGCTAACGTACCATTGATTTTTTCGCGGATTTCCGGGTTTTCCTTCATTTCCCTTTCTGCCACCACCAACCGCTGGTAACAGGCAGCGCAAGGTGCAGCAATATCCAGACCTAAGGTTTCCGCCTGCGCAAGATTCCGCGCCCCTAAAGCTACCGCCAGTAAGTGACTGGTACTGTGCCCGGCAGTAGCTCCGCAGCAGTTCCAGTCGGGAACTTCCACCAGTTCAATATTTAAAGCCTGTGCCACCTTTTTGGTAGACATGTCGTATTCCTTAGCGGTTGAGTGGAGGGAACAACCGGGATAATATGCGTATTTCATTAGTTGCCACCCTCCAGTTTTTCTATAGTTTCAAAAATCTTTTTAATTTCTCCCGAATTTTTTACCTTGGATGGGAAAAAGGCCAGTTTACCTGATGCTAACATTTTCGGTCCCAAGCTGGCATCTTTAAAAGGCTGGCCGGTTTTCAGGTTAAAATTAAGAATTAAACCCAGCTCATAAAGCTTCCCGTAATTTTTAATCATATCCAGGAAAATCCGGTTAAAGGCAGCCACATTCCGGCTGTTTGCCGTATAACCCTTCCGGCGGGCAATTATCCTTAAGCTGTCCATTACTCGGGCAATGTCGATATTTTTCGGACAACGAGTAGTACAGGTGTTGCAGGAAGCACAAATCCAGATGGTCCGGCTCCGTAAAACCTCTTCCCCTATCCCGGTTTTTGATAAATGCATTATCTGGTTCGGGGTATAATCCATGGCATACGCTACCGGACAACCAGCGGTGCATTTACCGCACTGGTAGCAATCCCTCAAATGCTGGCCGCTTTCCTTTTCAACCTCTTCAATAAATTTTTCATCTCTGAGCTTTGTATAATTTAGAACATTCATAATGTTTTACACCTTTTAAGGTGTTAATCTTCACCTCCTATCCCTTTCCCTTCAAAGATATGGTTTTTCATTCGGTATTTATATTCTTCCTTCAGGAGAAAATTCCTCTTTTCCTTAGCGATTTTTTCGACAAATACCATTAATTTTTTTTATGGGGTATTATTTAATTGCATAAATGCCAAAGGCAAATAAATTCGCCAATACCCGAAGTATTGGCGAATATTAAACGGCAGAAAGTCTATCCATACACTTTTTGTTGAATATTACATTGCTTCTTTAAATATCCGGATAATATCATCCAAGCTCGCCTGCTTGGGGTTGGTAAATCCACAAGCATCTTTAAGGGCATTTTCGGCTAAAGTCTTAAGATCCTCTTCTTTAACTCCTAATTCTTTAAGACCCGATGGTATGCCAATTTCCCTGGAAAGAGTTTTTATGGCTTCAATTACCTTTTCTCCAGCTTCCTTGGCCGTTAAGTTTTCTACATTTATTCCCATTGCCTTGGCTATATCAATAAATCTTTCGGGTACAACCTGCAAATTATAAACCTGCACATGAGGAAGCAATACAGCATTGCACACCCCATGGGGAAGATCGTAAAACCCTCCCAGCTGGTGAGCCATTGCATGCACATATCCTAAACCTGCATTGTTAAAGGCTACTCCCGCTAAATACTCCGCATAAGCCATTTTATCCCTTGCCTCAATATCTTTTCCATTTTCAACTGCCCGTTTCAGGTATTTAAAAATAAGCTCAATTGCCATTAAGGCTGCTGCGTCGGTAACCGGAGTTGCGTCAAGAGATACATAAGCTTCAATGGCATGGGTTAAAGCATCCATCCCCGTTGCGGCAGTTAAAGCTTTTGGCATTTCTACCATTAACTCGGGATCGTTAACCGCTAGTATCGGAGTTACATGCCAGTCAACAATGGCCATCTTTACATGTCTATCCTCGTCGGTTATTATTGAAAATCTCGTCATTTCACTGGCTGTACCAGCAGTGGTGTTTACCGCCACCAGAGGTAACATTGGTTTAGACGACTTATTTACCCCTTCATAATCCTTTATGGAGCCTCCATTAGTTGCCACCAGCCCAATGCCTTTGGCACAGTCGTGAGGTGAACCTCCACCAAAGGAAATTAAAAAATCACAGTTGTTCTCTTTTAACATTTTTAGACCATCCTCAACATTTTTAACCGTAGGATTTGGTTTAGTTTCATCAAAAATAACATACTCGATTCCTTCGTTGTCCAGGATTTCGGTTAACTTATTAACAAGACCAATCTCAACCAGTACCTTATCGGTTACAATTAGAGCTTTTTTAAAACCGAGCTTTTTAATTTCCTTGCCGGCCTCTTTTAAACAACCAATACCCATTAGGCTAACCGGCGGCATGTAAAATCGGTACGTCTTCATTTTTTAACCCCCTGTTCAATTTATTTTTAAAGTTTGATAAAATTATAACAAGCACAAAACGCCAATTCTAACCCACTTTTGCAAAAAATAACCCAAAATTGCACAAGGGGTGAATATAATGTTTTTACCTATTTTAACCCCCGCTAAAGAATTTGATACCGAGAAGGCGAAAATTTTATATTATGATTTTGATAAACCAATTAAAACTACTTACTATACCAGGAATTATTTAAGAATTTGTACGATTTTAGAGGGCAAGAAGCAAGTTTCTATAAATGAATTGGAGAGCGTCGAATATACTAAAGATAACTTTGCAATCTTAGCCCCTAATTCAAAGGTAGATTTAAACATCGGAAATAAAACCAAAGCTCTTGTTATTGAGGTCGATAATAATGTTGTTAACCAGTTAATTGACCGGATCCAAATTGAATTAGGCCATGAAGAAATAAAAAAGGTCACAAATCACTTTTTTTTAAGTAGCTTCAATGACGAAATGCTGGGCACTTATAAAAGGATTGTAAAGACCTTAAACAGCCAGGATAAAGGAAAAGAGTTTTTGCTGGACCTCTATATTCAGGAAATGCTCTATGAAATATTGAAATTTAGAGGTGCGAAGGAAATTATAAACTCTGTAAAAAATGCCAGGATCAACAATATTTTAAGCTATATTAATGAAAGTTATCATAAGAACATTAAAGTAGCCGATATTGCCAAAATTTTTGGCATGGAAGAGTACGAGTTTAGTAGATATTTTAAGACTTATACTTGCAAAACCCCCAAGGAATATATAAAAGAGCTTCGACTTAAAAAGGCCAAAGAACTTTTACAATACCAGAGTGTTACCGAAACCTGCTATGACGTCGGCTATGAAAATATCTCGTATTTTATAAAAGAATTTAAAAAAGCCTTCCACATAACGCCAAAGCAATACCAAAAGAAGGTAAAAAATAACAAAAAAGACGGGCTTTAACCCGCCTATTTTAGAAAAAGCTTAATTATGGATTTTAAAATACCCGGTAAAGGAATATAAATTACCCGCACACCAATCCCTCCTTTTAAGGCTATCATAGTATACGATGGTTAAAAGGGATTGGTGAGCGGTTAATAGTTATTTTACCGAAAATTTAATACTTGGGAACTTTTATTCTGCTGACCATAAGATAAGCCAATAAAGGAGTAATAACGAGAAACGCTACAGGTGGAAAAGAGGCAAGTTTTAACGATAAAAGTACCAGTACAGCGGTAAAACCTCCGGCAAAAGTTATGGGTATACCGATAAAATAACCGGTAATGTTTAAAATATTAAAACGGGCAAGCCTCCAGGCACCGGCCATCGTATACATGACTATAATAAATAAACCAACATAGCCGTAACCGCTTAAACTATCGGCATAAACCAAAAGGGCGGGAGCCACCCCAAAGGATACCAAATCCGCCAGGGAGTCCAACTGCTTGCCAAAATCCGAAGCTACCGCAAAACGACGGGCCAGCCTGCCATCTATGCCATCTGAAAGCACGCTTATCAGGATTAAAACCGCTGCCAAAAGGTAGTTTTCATTAATTGTCGCAATAATGGAAAGCATGCCCATCGCTAAATTTAAAAGAGTACATACCGACGGTATTGCCCTTAAAATCATTATTTAATCCTCCCAATAACCGTAGTTCCACCATACACCCGCTGGCCTTTTTTCACCAAAACTTCCACCGTTTCTTTCGGTAAATAAATCTCGGTACACGAACCAAATTTAATCATGCCCAGTAGCTGTCCTTTTTTTAATATGTCCCCGGGTTTTACAAAACTTACAATCCGCCGGGCAATAAAACCGGTAATTTGTACCACCAACACTTGAAGATACGGGTTTTTTATCCCAATGTAATTTCGTTCATTGATTTCCGAGGCATGAGATTTAAAAGCAGGAAGAAATTTTCCGGGACGGTAGTGCACATACTCCACCTCTCCTGCTAATGGAGCCCGATTTACATGAACATCAAAAATTGATAAAAAAATACTGATTTTTATCGCCGGACCTTTTAAGTAATAGCTTTCATTTACTTCAGCTACATCCAGAACCACACCGTCCGCCGGTGAAATAATTGCTTTTTCATCTTCCGGAATTGTTCTTTGCGGATTTCTAAAGAAAAAAACCACAAAAAGAAACAAAAGAAAAACAAAAGCCCCAAGCCATAAATTAAAAACAGCACCCGCTACTGTCAGAACCCCTAATATAACCAAATACCATAATCCTTCGCGGTACATTATCAGTGGCTCGTTCATAAACTCCTCCAGTGGAAAATCTAAAGATTATTTTATCATTATTTCTTTTAAAGAACAACCGTCTCCCCGGGATTTAAAAGGTAGATTTCTACTCCCAGTGCCCGGCCCTTATCTTTAAATTCCCGTACATCCGCCGCAATTACCGGCCAGGTGTTATAGTGCATGGGAATGGCATACCGGGGCTTAACAAGTTCCAGAGCTTTTAACGCATCTCTGGCATCCATGGTAAAATTGCCACCAATCGGTACCAATAAAATATCTACCGGGTCTATTTCGGCAAGTAACTTCATATCGTAAAAGAGTCCGGTATCTCCGGTATGGTATAATGTTTTCCCGCCAACGGATAGTAAAAAACCGCAGGGATTTCCCAGGTATTCCATTGGCCCTTCTCCAAAGGAGCTTCCATGCCAGGCGGGGGTAAGCTTTACCGTAAACCGCCCAAAGTTATATCTGCCGCCTATATGCATGGGATGGGTCTTAACGTTCTGGCGGGAAAGAAAATTACAAAGTTCAAAAACACCAATTACGGTTGCCTCACTCTTTTGCGCAATAGCAACGGTATCCCCCAGGTGGTCACCGTGGCCGTGACTTACCAGGATGTAATCGGCAGTAATTTCGTCGGGGCGAATTTTGGCCAGCGGATTTCCCGTTAAAAATGGATCAAATAAAAACTTAAGCCCTTCTTCCTCTACTAAAAAACCGGCATGACCCAGAAAAGTTATTTTCACTTTCATCCCCTCCATTTTCACTCACAAAATTTATTTATATATTTTCTTTATGATAACCCAAAATCCTCTTAATTAAAAGAAAAAAGAGCCAAAAGGCCCTATTATTTTAAGGTTATTAAAACCTGCCCCGCCTGAACCGTATCTCCCTCGGCAACCAAAATCTGGTCCACCACACCGCTCCTTCCGGCAGTAATTTCATTTTCCATTTTCATAGCTTCAATGGTTATCACCACGTCCTGGGGTCCAACCGTGTCACCCGGTTTAACCTTAATAGCCACCACCACTCCGGGCATCGGAGCTTTAATTCCTCCGGAAACCCCGTTGGTCTTTACCGCCGGTGCAGGTGAAGAATGGCTCTTCATTTCCGAACCAACCGCTTTTCGTTCTATATCTCGGGTGTTGGGTAAAACTCCCCACCCTTCGGTGTGGATTTCTTCCACCTCTATCTCGTATTCCCGGCCGTTTACCCGGATTTTAAATTTTTTTACCATCTTAAACACCTCCTTTAAAAAGCCGACGCTGCATTTGTTCCAAAAGCCCCCCGATCTTCCAGGGAGATAACGTTAAATACGGCTCCCGCGTTTCTTTCTTTGAAGCTTGATTGGCAGCAAAGGCGGCGGCTACCGCGGCAATTATTTCCTCTAAAGGTTGTTCCTGCTCCCCTTCGGCACCAAATATCTGTTTATCCCGGTAGGTTTCCAGGTCTTCTTCGGTTAAAGGTTCCATCCGGCGTTTGATAAAGTTGGTATAAACCTCACCCCGCCGGTAAAAGGCATTATCCATCACCTTGCGTAAAAACGGTAAGTTGGTGGTAACACCGCCAATGACAAACTCCTCCAGCGCCCGCTTCATCCTGATAATCGCTTCTTCCCGATTTCTTCCCCATACTATTAACTTGGCAATCATCGAATCATAATAAGGCGGTATGGTATAACCTTCGTAAACCGCCGTATCCACCCGGACAAAAGGCCCCTGGGGCAGCATTAATTTTTTTATTTCCCCCGGGGTAGGAATAAACGATATCGGATCTTCCGCATTTACCCGGCACTCAATGGCGTGTCCGTAAATTTTCACATCTTTCTGGGTAATGCTTAACCTTTCTCCAAGGCCAATTTTTATTTGCTCTTTGACAATATCTATGCCGGTAATCATTTCCGTTACCGGATGTTCCACCTGTATCCTGGTATTCATTTCAATAAAATAAAAGTTTCCCCGATCATCCAACAAAAATTCCACCGTACCGGCTCCGGCGTAATGAACGGCCATGGCGGAGCGCACCGCCAGTTCGCCCATTTTTTTCCGCATTCTTTCCGTTAAGACGTGGCACGGTCCTTCTTCAATTACCTTTTGGTTGCGCCGCTGCAGGGAGCAGTCCCGCTCTCCCAAATAAACCGCGTTTCCGTACTGGTCGGCTAAAATTTGAAACTCCACGTGCCGGCAGTCCTGAAGATACTTCTCTAAATATAATTTGGAATTACCAAAGGTGGAGGCGGCTTCCCGGGCCGCGGATTGAATCGCTTCTTCCAATTCCTTGGGAGTGTGAACAATCCGCATTCCCCGGCCACCTCCTCCGCCGGCAGCTTTGACAATTACCGGGTAACCAATTTCATCGGCAACCTTAAGGGCTTCCCGAAAATCATCAATCTCGCCATCGGACCCGGGAATTACCGGCACACCGGCTTTTTTCATTATTTCCCTGGCTACCGCTTTATCCCCCATAAGTTCTATCGCTTTAGCCGAAGGCCCGATAAATTTTATTCCGGCATCCAAGCAGCTTTTGGCAAACTTAGAGTTTTCCGCAAGAAAGCCGTAACCGGGATGAATAGCGGTAACCTGGTTTTTTAATGCGGTATTGATTATTTCTTCAATATTTAAGTAACTTTTATTTTCTTTTAAAGGATAAGCTTCATCGGCCATTTTAACCGGAAGGCTATCTTTATCTGCCGGGGTATAAACCACCGCCGAAGTTATTCCCAGTTCTTTGCAAGCCCGGATTATTCTAAGGGCAATTTCACCCCTGTTGGCTATTAAGATTTTTTCCTGCACCCCAATCACCTCCCCGGGGGTTGTTAAAAGGGAATATTTCCGTGCTTCTTCATGGGTCTTGCTTCTCTCTTGGTACTTATAGCCAAAAGAGCTTTAATCAAACGGTCCCGGGTCTCCCGGGGATCAATTACGTCATCGATCATCCCTTTGGCAGCCGCTACATAGGGATTGCAGAACTTTTCCCGGTACATCGCCGTTTTTTCTGCCCGCATCTTAGCCGGGTCTTCCGCCTGGGCGATCTCATCCCGGAAAATAATATTGGCAGCACCGTCAGGGCCCATCACCGCAATTTCCGCGGTCGGCCAGGCAAAAGCCGCATCGGCTCCCAGAGAACGACTGCACATGGCCACATAAGCCCCACCGTAAGCTTTCCGCAGGATCACCGTAAGCTTGGGAACGGTAGCTTCGGAATAAGCATACAGTATCTTGGCTCCGTGCCTGATAATTCCACCGTACTCCTGATTGATTCCCGGCAAAAAGCCCGGTACATCGACAAAGGTTAGAAGCGGAATATTAAAGCAATCGCAAAAACGCACAAAACGGGCAATTTTATCGGAAGCATTGATGTCCAAAGTGCCCGCCAAATACTTGGGCTGGTTGGCTACAATTCCCACTACCCTTCCCGCTAAACGGGCAAAACCCACCACCGCATTTTCTGCAAAATATTTATGCACTTCAAAAAATTCACTGTCATCGACAATGCGTAAAATTACATCGCGGACATCATACTGCCTGTTAGGATCTTCCGGCACAATATCCAGGAGCTCTTCCGCCGAATATCTTGGTGGCAGCGGCTCCTTAATTGGCGGTTCCTCCATGTTGTTCTGGGGAAGGTACTCCAAAAGCTTTCGCACCATACTCAGGGTGATTTCTTCGTTTTCCCCCACAAAATGGGCAACGCCGCTGATGTGGTTATGGGTCATAGCACCGCCGAGCTCTTCGGGACTTACTTCTTCACCGGTAACCGATTTAATTACCTGAGGACCGGTAATAAACATCTGGCTGGTCTTATCAACCATGAAAATAAAATCGGTTATTGCCGGCGAATAAACCGCTCCCCCGGCACACGGTCCCATAATCACCGAAATCTGCGGGATAACTCCCGAAGCAAGGGTATTCCGGTAAAAAATATTACCGTAGGCACTTAAGGAATATACCCCTTCCTGAATCCGGGCTCCGCCTGAGTCGTTAAGCCCGATAAAGGGAACTCCCGCTTTCATGGCTAAATCCATTACCTTACAGATCTTCGCCGAATGCAGTTCCCCCAGCGATCCACCGTAAACGGTAAAATCCTGGGAAAAGAGGTAAACCGTGCGTCCATTGATGGTACCGTAGCCGGTTACCACCCCTTCTCCGTAGTTTTCCATGTCGCTCTTGGCAAACTCCCTCTGTTCCCCCCGCACAAACATGTCCAATTCAACGAAGCTTCCGGGATCCAACAACAGGTTTATCCTTTCCCGCGCTGTAAGTTTACCCGCTTCGTGCTGCCGTTTTATCCTTTTTTCGCCGCCCCCCAAAAGGGATTCCTGTCTTTTCCGGTTAAGTTCCTGTAACTTATTCTCCATCGTCCACCACCTCACAAAGTTCTATTAAAACGCCGTTAATTGATTTTGGATGAATAAAGGCAATTTTTTTCCCGTGAGCTCCAATGCGCGGTTTTTCATCAATTAAGTTAAAGCCTTTTTCCTTTAAACCGGCCAGTATTTCTTCCAAATTTTCCACTAAAAAAGCAATATGATGAATTCCTTCCCCGTGATTCATTAAAAACCGGGCAACTGCACTTTTTTCATCGGTGGGCATTAATAACTCAAGGTTAGTTTCGCCCACCGGGAAAAAAGCTACTTTAACCTTTTGTTCCGGTACTTCCTCCGTTCCCGCAACTTGAAAGCCAAAAAGCTCAAAAGTTTTTACCGACTGCTCCAAATTCGCTACCGCAATCCCAATATGGTCAATTTTCTTAAACATCTTTCCCCTCCTCTCTTACCAGTTCTTCTATTACTTTCACCACATCCGCCGTCAAACTTCCAGGACCAAAAATCGCTTTAACCCCCTTCTCTTTTAAGTAAGCATGATCTTCATGGGGAATAATACCTCCCCCGATTACCGGAATATCCCCGGCTCCCAGCTCTTTTAAACATTCCACTACCCGGGGAAAAAGCTCATTGTGCGCTCCCGAAAGGCAGGAAAGCCCGACCACATCCACATCTTCCTCCACCGCCGCTTTGGCGATTTGTTCCGGGGTTTGGCGAATCCCCGTATAAATAACCTCCATACCTGCATCCCGGAGCGCCTGAGCTATAACTTTAGCTCCCCGGTCATGGCCATCCAAACCCGGTTTGGCTATTAAAACCCGAATTTTTTTCATCATAACCCTCCCTATTCCTGACGGTATTCACCGAAGACTTCCCGTAAAACCCCGCAGATTTCACCTAAAGTCGCATAAGCCTCCACCGCTTCTAAAATGGGGTAAACTATATTATCTTTACTTTCGGCAACTTCTCTTAAGCGCTTTAAGGCTTTTGCCACCCGTTCGTTGTCCCGATTTGCTCTTAATTTTTTTAGTTTTTCCAGCTGCACCTTCTCAATTTCCGGATTAACCTTTAATAAGTCTTTTGGCGGCTCCTCTTCAATTACAAAACGATTAACGCCAATAACCGTTTTCTCACCCTTTTCAATGGCCCGCTGGTATTCGTAACTGCTTTTCTCAATTTCCCGGCGCATAAAGCCATTTTTCACCGCTTCGACCGCCCCACCCATTTCCTCAATTTTCTTTAGATATTCCCACACTTTTTCTTCAATGGCATCGGTTAAACTTTCCACGTAATAACTTCCGCCAAGGGGGTCAACGGTATCGGTAACGCCAATTTCATAAGCAATGACCTGCTGGGTTCTTAAAGCCAGGAGAGCCGCTTCATCGGTGGGCAGACAGAGGGCTTCATCGTAACTATTGGTATGCAGCGACTGGGTACCGCCAAGCACCGCCATTAAAGCCTGATAGGCAACACGGATAAGATTTACCTTGGGCTGCTGAGCAGTAAGGGTGCAGCCGGCCGTTTGGGTGTGAAAGCGCAAAAGTAAGCTCTTTGGATTTTGCGCGCCAAACCGCTCCTTCATGATTTTGGCCCAAATCCGCCGGGCCGCCCGGAACTTGGCAATTTCCTCAAAAAAGTTTAAATGGGCGTTAAAGAAGAAGGAAAGCCGCGGTGCAAATTCATCCACCGATAAGCCCGCTTGAATTGCCGCTTCAACGTAAGCAATTCCGTTGGCGATGGTAAAGGCTAATTCCTGCACTGCAGTCGAGCCCGCTTCCCGGATATGGTAGCCGGAAATACTGATGGTATTCCATTTAGGCACTTCTTTTTTGCAAAAGGCAAAAATATCGGTAATAATGCGCATCGATGGTTCCGGTGGAAAAATATACGTTCCCCGGGCCACGTACTCCTTTAAAATATCGTTTTGGATGGTGCCGTTTAAATTTTTGGGGTCCACCCCCTGCTTTTTGGCTAACGCAATATACATTGCCAGTAAGACTGCCGCCGGTGCATTAATGGTCATGCTGGTACTAACTTTATCAAGGGGTATTCCGGAAAAGAGCTCTTCCATATCCAAAAGAGAATCCACAGCAACGCCAACCTTACCTACTTCTCCCCGGGCCAGCTCATGGTCCGAATCATAGCCAATCTGGGTGGGTAAATCAAAGGCTACCGATAAACCCGTCTGCCCCTGTTGTAAAAGGTAGTGAAAACGGGCATTGGTTTCCTTAGCAGTACCAAATCCCGCATACTGGCGCATCGTCCACAACTTTCCCCGGTACATATTGGGCTGAATGCCCCGGGTATACGGGTACTGCCCCGGTTCACCAAGTTTCTCATGGTAGTTAAAGCCTGCAAGATCATCGGGACCGTAAACGGTTTTAACCTCAATCCCCGAATCCAGGACAACTTTTTTCTCTTCCTTTTCCATGCCACTCCCTCCTATTTCACCAGAGCTGATTTCATCAACACCGGCACTTCCCAGGGCACTTCCGCAATCAAAGCGCCGGCATTCCAGAGGGCATCAATTTTACTCTGGTAGGTGCCCCGGCCCCTCTCAATAATTGCCCCGGCATGCCCCATTCTTTTTCCCGGTGGAGCTGTCTTTCCCGCAATAAAAGCTACTACCGGCTTATTTATGTGGCGAATGACTTCCGCCGCTTCTTCTTCGGCAGTACCGCCAATCTCCCCCACCACCACAATTCCCTGGGTTTCATCATCCCGGGCAAGACTTAAGATTACCTCGGCCAGGGAAAGTCCCACTACCCGGTCTCCCCCCAATCCCACTACTGTCGATTGGCCCAAACCCGCCCGGGTTAATTCATAAGCAATCTGGTAACTTAAAGTACCGCTTCGGGCTACAATCCCTACCGGACCTTTCTGGTAAATGGTATTGGGCATAATTCCAACCTTGGCAATTCCCGGAGAGATAACTCCAAAAGTGTTTGGTCCAACAACGGTAACTCCGTAGGCTTGTGCCACCCGCATAATTTTCAAAGCATCGTGTAAAGGTACGTGCTCGCTAATAATAACAATGGTTTTAATCCCCGCTTCCATTGCTTCCAAAGCGGCATCCAGGACAAAAGGAGCTGGAATAAACAAAATTGAAGTGTTAGCCCCAGTAATCTTTACCGCTTCCTGTACCGTATTAAAAACCGGTACCCCTAAAACCTCTGTCCCCCCTTTACCGGGACTTACCCCGGCCACAACTTTGCTCCCGTACTCTAACATCTTTCCGGTATGAAACCGTCCCTGATTACCGGTAATGCCTTGAACAACTATCCGCGTTTCTTCGGTAATAATGATAGCCACTAATTGTCCCCCCCAACTCTGGCAAGCTCCACCGCTTTAATCACCGCTTCCCGCAGGGAAGAAAAGCTTTCCACTCCTGCCTCCTGAAGCATTTTTACCCCGATATCTTCATTGGTTCCCACCAGTCGAATCACCACCGGCACCGTAATTTCCCTTTGCTGTTTCACCGTTAAGTAAGCTTTTGCTACCTCATCACAGCGGGTTATACCGCCAAAAATATTTATTAAGATTGCCCTGGGATTGGTGGAAATTAAAAGGTCCAGCGCTTTGGCCATTTGCTCGGCGTTGGCCCCACCACCGGCATCCATAAAATTCTTTGGCCTTCCGCCAAAATAGGCAATTAAGTCCAGAGTAGCCATGGTAATTCCAGCACCGTTAGCCATCACCGCTATATTCCCATCCAGTTCTACAAAGGATACGCCAATTTCCTCAGCCCTTTTTTCCAACGGAGTTTTTTCTTCATTAAAGGGAAGGTCCCCGGGCCAGCGAAAACGCGCATCATCATCAACAGTCATCTTGCCATCGGCAGCAATAAGCTTTTCCCGGGAAATCACCAGGGGATTTATCTCCACCAGCTCCGCCTGGTAAGTTTCAAAAATGCGGTATAAGTTAATTAACAAAGCAGTGAGCTGTTTTCCTAAATCTCCCGAAAGCCCCAGCTTTTGTGCCACTATGTTTCCGTGATAATTTCTTACTCCAATTAAAGGGTCTACGGGAAGCTTTAAAATTTCCTCTTCCGGCACATCTTCAATGTCCACGCCCCCTGCTTTTGAAGCAATTATTACCGGCTTTTTAATCCGTCCATCCACAAAAATTGATAAATAAAGCTCCTGCTCAATGGGAATTTTTTCTTCAATTAAAATTGCCCGAACTCTCTCGCCCTTAATGGTCATCTTCAGGATGGCTTCCGCCAGTTTAAAACCTTCTGCCGGATTGGAAAAGATTTTTACCCCTCCGGCTTTACCCCTGCCACCGGTTAATACCTGCGCTTTGACTACTCCTTCGCCAACTTTTTCCAGATGGTTTTTGGCCTGCTCTAAATCAAAAAAAACTTCACCCTGAGGTACTAAAATTCCAAACTCCCTCATAATTTTCTTTACCTGGTATTCGAAAAGTTTCACTACCTTCCCTCCTTGTTAAAAAATTTTATATTGCAAAAGTAAAAATTGACTTTGTATACAATGTACAATTTTATTTTTTATTAAAATTACCTATATTCTTAATTTTCTTATTATTCATTTTATTCTTTTTATTATCCTTTTTTCCTGCCTGGTGAAAAAATTAACTTATTTCCTGAAACTTATCTCCAAACGAAAGATTTTTGCCCTTATTAACGAAGTAGTTGCTGTTTTTACCCTGCAAGCTAAACTATATTTTTTACCGCAACTTAAAATAATTGCTGCTTTCTCTTTCCCACCGCAAAAAACAATTTCCTCCAAAGAAAAATAACCATAGCAAAAATCCCCGGCAAAAGCACGGTGGCGAAATTTTAAGGGAACGAACACCCGCTCCCCCAGAACCAAAGGTACCGGCTCCCCGAATTCTCTGGCCATACTCCTTAAGGCTTTAAAATCCACAAAATAATACCACAATATTTCTCGTCGAAAGCTTTTAATACTTTTCCGGAGAAACACCTCATCCCCGCCTTTCATCACCACTATCGTTCCTTCGCCAACTCCGGGCTTTAAACTTGGATAAAAGCCAATCACTTCGTTATACTTTATCAACATAAAAACACCTCCGCCCAACAATTTACTTTTGCCCGGGGGAGGTTTTCGGGTAGTATAAAGGGAGGATTTAAGGGAGTTTTAATCAAATTCAAAATTAAAAAGGGTTTCCTTATTAAAGGAATACCCGTAACCTTTATGACAGAGAATAATATTTTCGTATCCCAAATCCCGAAGCTTCTTTCTTAGATTTTTTAAATGCCATTTAAGGCTTTCATCGCTAACTCCGGCAAAATCCGCTAAAACCTTTTCCATAATTACTTCCTTTAAAACAATTCTGCCCCGGTTTTCCCAGAGGAAACCCAGCAAGCGATATTCGGTGGGAGTTAAATAATTTTTTAAATTAATCTTTGCTTTGTCGGCAAAGTAGTGCTGGTACTGTTCATAAAAAGCATCCACGATAACTTTTTCTTCCTTATATTTGATAATAACTTTGGCGCCGGGCAAAGTTTTCCTGGCCTCCTTCCAGAAACAGTAAAAGCCACTTTTTTATTTCCGGGTTGTCCGCCCTTCCCTGCAAAAATATCGGCTTTTTATCTTTATAACCAAATAAAACCACGTTTTCCGGCTGCAAAGTCGAAATAAATACCGGATTCTGGGTAATAATAATGGTTTGAGCGCGCCTTGTTTTTAAAACCGGGATTAAAAAGCAAGCAATTTTAGCCGTATCCATTGCTCTTTCCGGATAATAAAGGGCTACCGGCTTTTTCTCTAACGCCAACAGGAATAAAACTAACGCTAAATTTTGCATTTCCGGTTCTTCATCCTCTAATTTTTGGGAGCTTGTCCTGGTTTTTAAAATTACCCGTTCCCCTAAAATTAAATTTTTTAAAAAAAATTTTTCCCAGGAACTAAGCTTTCCCTTTAACCAGTAAAATAAATCGGAATAGACCTGATACTCTGGCTGCTTTTCTAACCGGGGATGATTTAGTAAGCGAATGAGTTTTCGGGGAGGAACTGTTTCGCATAAGGGCCCAATTTTCTTTTTAAGGGGAAGAGAAGCGCTTTTCAAAACCCGTTCAAGAAAAGCCCGGTATTCACCGGTATCTCCGTTAAGCTGCACCTGACATTCAAAAAAGTTAAGCGTCTTTTGCAAAATTTCGTCTAATTCTTTTAAAAGAAGTTTTAGAAATTCTTTTTGTTTTTGTTTTAAATTTTTCTTTGCTAAAAATTTCTGTTTTAAAAGCTCTTTTAACTCCAAAGACAAAAGTTTAAACTCTTTTTGCAGGTTTTCCCGCAGGATAAATATTTCCCACAAATTTTCCTGCTCTTTTACCCATTCCATTAGCTGTTCATCAATCGTTTCTTCCTGTTCGGTTTCCTTTCGAAAAAAGTCCATTTCTTCTTTTAAAGAATTGATTTTTTCCCAAAGGCTAAAAGTTTCACCTTCCGTGATATATCCTTCTTTCACCAGCTCCCGGAGGGTAGACAAGAATTTTTCAAGTTGCCGGAAAAAATGCTCGAATTCTTTCTGGGTTCGCTTTTTTATTATCTCGCGCCTTTCCTGTTCCTTTAAAAGCTGTCTTAAAAGATTTAGCTTTTCCGGGTCAAGTTTACTTAAATCCCCTTGAGGAAGCTTTAAAAGATTTTGTTTTAATTCTAAAAACTCTTCTTTTTTGGTAAAAATTTGTTCATTTAGTTCTAACATTTGCCTGCAACTTTCCGCAACTTCCACTTTTTTAGAAGAAAGTTTTTGCTTTAAATACCGGTTTAAATAAGCCTCCGGATTAATCTCGTAAATCTCCCCGTAAGATAGAGCCACTACTTCCTGCTGCTCTTTAATTTTTTCATACGCCCGTTTTAAACCAAGAAAATACGGACCACAGAAAACATTCACCTCCGGCAATAATTTAACGGCTTTTTGCTCCTGGTCTACCACCAAATACTCCACTAAAATCCCCCCTTACTTTATAGTACATATGTTCGATTGAAAAGTAAATACTTTTCAGTTAAATCTTTCTAACTGCCGTTTACACTTAATTTTTTACCATTCACCGACTTTTACTGTTTATCTTTAGTGGTTTTTGGTTATACTTATATCGAAGCCTAATCTCCTCTCCCTTTTCTCTATATATATTTTAAAAGCCGCAAAACTATAAAAGTTTTGCGGCTTTTTTATTTAAAATTTTAAAGTGGAGTTAAATATACCTTGCGTTCCCGGGGGCCATCAAATTCCGCAAAGTAAATCCCCTGCCAGGTTCCAAGACCAAGCTTTCCCTGATTAATTGGCACATACAACGATACCCCCACCAAAGAAGACAGGATGTGAGCCGGAGAGTTACCTTCAAGATGCCTGAAAGGAAGGTCGGGAACAACCCTGGCAAAATACATTTCTAAGTCCCTTTTAACATCGGGATCGGCATTTTCATTAATTAAAATCCCGGCAGTAGTGTGGGGAACATAAAGCAAGACAGCTTTTGCTTCGGGAAAATTACAAATTTCCTCAGCTACTTTGGCTGTGATATCAATCAGCTCAATTTTTCTTGAGCTTCTAATTTTAATTATTTCCATGGCTATTTATTTTCCTCCAAATACTTTTCCGCCGAAACGGCAGCCTGGGCACCATCAGCAACGGCGGTAACTACCTGGCGAAGATCTTTGAGCCGAACATCCCCGGCAGCAAAAAGCCCGGGAATAGCGGTAGCCATGTTTTCATCGGTTTTTATATAGCCGTTTTCCAGCTCCAAAAAGCCTTCCAAAAAAGCGGTGTTTGGTTTTAGACCAACATAAATAAACACACCGTCCACGGGAATCTCGGACTTTTCCCCGGTCTGTACATTTTTTACTACCACTTTTTCAACTTTTCGTTCGCCAGCAATTTCTTCCACTACGGTGTTTAAAACAAATTCAATCTTGGGATTAGCTTTAGCCCTTTGCTGGACCACTTTGGCCGCTCTAAAACCTTCCCGGCGGTGGATAAGGTAAACTTTTTCCACTAATTTCGTAAGGTAAATCGCTTCTTCCAAGGCAGAGTCACCGCCGCCCACTACTGCCACGGTCTTTCCTCTAAAGAAATTGCCGTCACAGGTAGCACAGTAGGAAACGCCCCTGCCCCTGAACTCCCGTTCACCCGGGACGCCCAATTCTTTTGGTTCGGCTCCGGTAGCTATAATTACCGTTTTCGCTCCGATTTCACCGGTTGAAGTATTTAAAATAAAAATTCCGTTTTCTTTTTTAATCCCCATTACATCGGCATTTTTAAACTCGGCCCCAAACTTTTCCGCCTGCCGGTGCATATGTACCATCAGCTCAAAACCGCCAATCCCGTCCTCAAAACCCGGATAATTTTCAATCCATTCGGTAGTAGCAGCCTGTCCGCCGGGTACACCCCGTTCCAGAATAAGCGGATTTAAAGCCGCTCTGGCTCCGTATATTGCCGCTGCCAGACCCGCAGGGCCTCCGCCAATTATCACCAGTTCTCTTGTTTCCATATTCTCACGCTCCTTTAATTATTTACAAATTTTAAAATAATACTATTTATTTTTTTCGTCAATACTTTTTTTAAGTTAAAAATTTTCGATCTTATTGTATATTTTAAACAAAATGTCCACTACCTGGCGGGAATTGTGTAAGACTTCATTTAATGAAGCAAACGTCTCCTCCTTATTCCCCTCTTTATAAGAAGTTACAGCCCTGATCCCTGCTTCATGGAGTTTTTTATGAGGCTCTTCCAAGGCATAATACAATTCTTCCACTTCTCTTCCATATTTTTTTATTTCCTCTAACCCGCTGGTATAATACCAGCGGCCTAAAGCACATTCTTGATGGGTACTTACTTTCTCAGCAAAAGCTTTATTTTCTAATATATTTACCAGTTTCATCATCCAGTTAACATGGTCAGTGATGCGACAGGTTATAAAGTTTAAAATTCCTAAATCAGCATTGTCAATTGTTTGACAGATATTTAAACTTTCAATTTGGGAGTTACGCGAAAACTCGGTAATATCTTCGATAACCTTACGAACTTTTTCGACAAAGTTACTTAAGGTCTTACCCGATTCAGCCATCGTTAAAGTGGTGCTGGCTTGTTCCTGAGTTGCAGCAGAAATTCTGGTTATCATATCTGCCACATTTTTCACCATTCCATAAATATCTGTGAAAATTCCATTTACCTCCATAACCTTTTCTGAAGTTACTCTCACCTTCTCACCACTAATATTCGCTTTTCCTACTATTTCTTGAATTCCGTTAGTAATACCTGTCAAAGCTTCTCTAATTTCATTGGCTGAATTCTTAGTCTGCTCAGCAAGTTTTCTTACTTCATCGGCAACAACGGCAAAACCACGGCCGTTTTCCCCAGCTCGGGCTGCTTCAATCGCAGCATTTAATGCTAAAAGGTTAGTTTTATCAGTAATATCTTGGATGATATCAACTATATTTAGCACTTCCTTAGCTTTTTCGTTTAAAAGTACAATATTTTGTAAAAGAGCTTCTATATTTTCACGAGTTTGCTCCATTTCCTTTACCATTTCGTTAACATTATCTAAACCTTTATTGACTTTTTCCTCAATCTCACTATAAGTTTCTGCCGTTTGATTCGCCGATAAAGCTACCTCATTAACAGCTTCACTAACCTGTTCTAAAGCGGTAGTTAAGCTATTTGCTTCCTCATCGGCGATTTTAATTTGCTCTAATACTTCAAAAGCTATAACATTTTGACTTGCAGTTAAATAAGAAGCTTCAGCCGCTTTGGGAGCTATCTTTTTAAGCAGTTCATCCTTTTGCTTTTCCTTATTTTTATTTTGGTCTTTTTTCTGAAAAAACATGCTATTTCTCCTCCTCTAATATTTTTTGAAGCGTATTAAGAAAATAATCTAAATCGTCTTTGGTCAAATCCTTATGAGTCACAAAACGAAAGAGGCGGTTTATCGGGGGATTAATTTTTATGCCATACTGGAGTAGTTTATAAGCTAAGTTCTCTATATTTAAGTTGTCTTTTGCTTTGGCCCACACCATGTTAATCTGCACCTTTTTTAAATCCACTTCAAAGCCAAGGTCAATTAACTTCTGGGCAAGATATAATGCATTTTCATGGTCTTCATAAAGCCTCTCCACCATTTCTTTTAAAGCTACAATTCCCGCTGCCGCTAAAATTCCCGCCTGCCGCATACCACCTCCTAAGAGTTTCCGGTATTTACGGGCTTTTTCTATAAATTCTCTACTTCCGGCGAGAATCGACCCTACCGGGGCCGCCAGTCCTTTGGAAAGGCAGAACATGACCGAATCGACATAACGGGCAATTTCCCGGGCATCAACCCCCAGGTAAATAGCAGCATTAAAAATTCTCGCCCCGTCCAGGTGAATTTTAAGACCGTGGCTTTCAGCAATCTTCCGGATTTTTTCCAGATAGGTAAGGGGCACTACTTCTCCGCTACTGTAAGCATTCTCCAGACAAATAAGGGAAGTCCTTGGCATGTGAATATCGTTGGGTCGTATCGCAGCTTTTACTTCCTCTAAATCCATCATACCAGCGTTTGTTTTAAGCCCCCGGAGCTGCACGCCGGATAATACTGCCGGTGCCCCAACTTCATATTTAAAAATGTGGCAGTCTTCTCCTAAAATCACCTCATCGCCCCGCTGGGTATGGGTCATAAGAGCCAGTTGATTGCCCATGGTCCCGCTGGGAACAAAAAGAGCTGCTTCTTTGCCAATCTTATATGCCGCAAACTCTTCTAATTCCCGCACCGTAGGATCATCGCCGTAAACGTCATCCCCTACCTCGGCAGAAAACATGGCCTCACGCATCTTTGGAGTAGGAGTTGTTACCGTATCACTGCGTAAATCAATAAACTTAGCCATAGTCCCTCCTCTTTTATCTCAAAAACTTTTGCACCGCTTTCCCGTTTAAATAATCGCATTTTGCCCCCTGCCGGGTATCCCTTTTTTCCAGCTCTCCCTCAATTAAATGTTTAATTTTCCACCAGCTAACCCCCCAGTTGGAAAAGAGTACCCCTTCATCGGGACCTTTTCCAATTAACCGCTGCACCACCACTTCCGGACTTAAATACTCCAAAAAAGTTACCACCCAATGGACATATTCCTCCAAGGGTATAATCTCAATTTTCCCCGCACGATACATATCCCCTAAAACTGTTTTTTCAGGAATAAACAGGGTATGGAGCTTTACAAAATCTATCTTTAATGCTGACATGATCTTGGCATTTTCAATGACATCATCTAACGTTTCCCCGGGCAGGTTCAAAATTAAGTGGGTCGTAACATTTAAGCCATATTTTTTTATGCGTAAGACTGCATCGATAAATTCGGCCAAGGTGTGGCCCCGGTTTATCGCAATTAAATTTTTATAGTTAACCGTCTGCAAACCAAGCTCCACATCAACTTCCAAGTTTTTCTCAGCTTTAACCTCCGCCAGCACCTCAAGGTATTTATCGTTTACCGCATCGGGCCGGGTAGAAACGGAAAGGCCAACAATATCGGTGTTATCCACCGCTGATAAAATATAATCCCGGAAAACCGCTAGCGGATGATAGGTATTGGTATAGGCTTGAAAATAAACGATAAATTTTTGAGCTTTAAACTTATCTTGAAAATATTTTTTTAACTCCTCTACTTTCTGGGATATAGCCCGCGTATCGGGCAGACAAACAAACCCCCCGGGCGAGTCTTCGCAAAAAATACAACCTCCGGTTCCCACCGTACCATCGCGGTTTGGACAGGTATGGGGAAGATTCACGGGGATTTTATAAACTTTACCGCCAAATTTCTCCTTTAAATACTTAGTATAAGAATAATACCTTTCCATTTTCGTCACCTTTTTTCTTTTATCTTAACAGAATTTACAGAAAAAATAAAACCCCCGGTCTATGGGGGTTAAAAGGCTTTTAATTCAAGAAGTTTTAAGCGATTGTCGTACTCAGCAAGCTTCTTATTGATCTTGACCAGGCTTTCTTCCAACTGCCTGGTTACCAGGAGCACCCGCTCCTGGTTAGCTTTTACTTCAATTAACTGCTGCTGAATGCTTTCCATGTACTGTAAACCAGAAGTAAGCTGGCGGCTGATTTCATCAATGCGGTTAAACGCCAGTTCGTCCCGGAATTTCAGCTCGGTAATAGCGGTAAGACCCTGCCGCACTTCTAAGGATAAATCGGCAATTTGCCGGCTGTTATCGGCCACACCCTCGGCAACTAACTGGACTAACCTTTTAAACTCCTCTATCATAACCCCGGTATACTCGTCCAAGTTAGACCCCTCCGGTTCCAGGATAATTAGTATATTCAACATAAGATAATTTTTTCCTGCCGGTTATTAAATTTTATCCATCTTTTTTAAAAAGAAGTATCCCTAAAAATAAAAACAAAACACAAAATCCGGCCATCACAGCAATATCAGTAGTTAAGCTATATTCATGATAGGGCAGAAACACGTGCTTTAAAAGATCAATCCCGTAAGCCAGAGGGTTTATCGCAGCCAAAGCAGCAAGCCACCCGGGAATTCCCTTTAAAGGGTAGATAGCCCCGCTTAAGAAAAATAAGGGCATGACAATAAAGTTCGTGACAAATTGAAACCCCTGCATCGACTGCATCCGGGCGGCAATCACAATTCCAAAAGCCGCCATGGTAAGGGCAATAAAATACATGGTAACAAAAGCTTTTACCACCATGGAAAAAGTAAGATTGATTCCAACAGCCGGAGCAAAAATTAATATAATCATCCCCTGAATAACCGCAGTAGTAGCACCACCCAGAGCTTTCCCCAAAACAATACTTTCGCGGGAAGCCGGGGATACCAACACTTCTTTTAAAAACCCGAACTCCCTGTCCCAGACTATGGAAATTGACGAAAATATTGCAGAAAACAAAACTGTCATCCCCACAATTCCAGGAAAAATAAAAGTACGATAGCTAACATCACCGGGTCCGTTAAAAGCCGCTCCCATTCCACCGCCCATGACAAAAAGCCAGATAGCCGGCTGTACTAATGAAGTAATTATCCTGATTTTTTCCCGCCAGTAGCGAATTAACTCCCGGTAAAAAATCGCCCAGAGAGCCGCCATCAACGCCACCTCCTGCGCCGGCTAAATCCCGGTGTTCTATGGTTTTCTCCTAATTCATCCCGTATTTCCCGCCCGGTAAGCTTTAAAAACACATCATCAAGGGTCGGTTTTTTGATAGCCACCGAAGTCACCGGAAAAGGAAGATCCTGTAAAAGGGCCGGGATAAAGGTTTCCGCTTCTTTGACTTCCACCACCACCTGGTTTTTTACAAGCTTCGCCTCAAAATTAAACTTTTCTTTAATAAAAGGAACAATTCCCGCTGCTTCCGGAGAGTTTATGTAAACGATATTATTTCCAACCATTTGCTTTAAATTGTCCGGGGTATCTAATGCAATAATCTTTCCCTGGTCAATTACCGCAATCCGGTCGCAGTTTTCCGCCTCATCCATGTAGTGGGTAGTGAGAAAAATGGTAATTCCTTTTTCTTTGCGGATTTTGTGGATATACTCCCAGATATGCACCCGGGTCTGGGGGTCAAGTCCTACCGTCGGTTCATCTAAAAAAAGAATTTTCGGATGGTGTAAAAGACCCCGGGCAATTTCCAGTCTTCGTTTCATCCCGCCGGAAAAGGTTTGTACCAGATTGTCCTTTCGTTCGTAAAGCTCCACCATCTTTAAAACCATTTCAATCCGTTCCCGGCGTTCCCGGGCGGGAATGCTATAGATTAAAGCGTGAAACCAGAGGTTTTCGTAGGCCGTTAAATTCCGGTCCAGCGTGGGATCCTGAAAAACTAACCCAATATTTTGCCTGACCTTATCCTTTTCCCGCCACAGGTTATAACCCGCAACATGGCCTTGGCCTCCATCGGGCTTTAAAATCGTACAAAGCATGGAAATGGTAGTAGTTTTCCCGGCCCCATTGGGTCCTAAAAAACCAAAGACCTCACCTTCATAAACGGTAAGGTCTACCCCTTTTACTGCCTCTACTTCTTTAAACCGCTTGGTAAGTCCGGTTACCTCAATAACCGCCATTTTTATTCCTCCAGGATGTTAAATTTCTCGCAGAAATTTTTTGAAAATATCTAACGCGTCAACTTTTAAACTTTCATCCAAGATCTTTAAATTTTCAATTTCTTTGGGATAAATTTCTATTAAATTTTGAAACCTTTTTTCAATAACCTCTTTTTTCCTTCCAAGCCCTTTTGCATACCTAATAAGCGTTTCCCTGTGATTTTTATATACCACAGCAACATCAACAACATCTCTAACTTTAAGAGTTAGTGAACGATAAAAAAGTTTTTTTAAAACAATTTCCCAGGGAGTTTCGATTTGAATTTCATTACCAAATAATTTCATTTTTTTAAACGGATCTGGGGTAAAATAGGGAGCGATAATAAAATCAATCTCTCCATCGTTCAATTGTAACTTTAGAAAATTTGAACTTTCTACATAATCTTCAATCCTTTGGGCAACAAAATTATTTAGTCTTGGAGTAAGCCAGGTTAGATACTGAGCATCGGTAAAAAAGATATCGAGATCTTTACTTTCCCGGTGATAAAAATAATAAGATAGGGCACTTCCTCCCCCAAAAGTCCAATCAGTAGTAGGAATTAAGGAATCATTTAAAAAGTCTACCGCTAATTTAAAAAGTTTAGCCCACGGAAATTCCATAGCCAAAAGTCCCCTCAAACTCAGGATTGGGATAATACTTTTTAACAAACGTCCGGTAATATTTAAGAAGCTCCTTTTCCGAAAGGTTATGTTTAATTAAAAAGCGATAAATACTTTCAAAAGGCACATCGGTGAAAAAATTAAAAATCTGGACAGCATATTCATCATTAAACTCCATATTTTTTAGCATTCGAACTAATTCTTCTTCCGAAAGATAATTTTTCGTCTGAGCATTAATAGTAGTCTCAATCATCAAAATCACCTTCTAACTTTTCCTTAATTTTACCATACACCTCCAGGGATTTGAAGAATGGAATAATTGACACTCTTAATAGTCCATGCTAAAATAAATTTACGAAATGCGGGCGCGTAGCTCAGCGGGAGAGCGCTTGACTCACATTCAAGAGGTCGCAGGTTCGAACCCTGCCGTGCCCACCATTTTTTTAAAGCTTTCAATTTTTTATGTAAAATAATTACACCCCCTTGTATTGGTTTCATATCCGCCAATCTCAAGGGGGTTTTTAATTTTTACTTAGATTGTTAATTTCCCTTACTAAATAAACTCCCATATCCCTTTACCGAATCTAAATTTACTCCTCCCCTTCTTAACACTGCTGCAAAGGTAGCCTGGTTGCTACTTATTACCGGTATCCCTAACTCCTTTTCTAAGATTTCGATTATTTCGATTGTCCTGAAGTTCGTGCAGCTGATAAAAATACCGTCACAATCAGCTAAGTTTAAACTCTTGGCTATCCGGTACGGCACATAATATTCCTGTCTGCCTATTTCGGTATTATCAACTAACCCCAACCCAACAATTTCTTGAACTTTAATGCCGTTTGCTTCTAAAAACTCCGCTTCCCGCTTATTTATAGCGTTAATATAGGGAGTTATTACAGCAACCTTTTTAATATTTAAAAGCTGCAGTGCTTCTAAAACTGCCGTTGAAGTTGTAATGCTGGGAATACCGGTAATTGAGGTTATTTTGTCGGAAATTGCCATATCATAGCCTTTTCCTTTTACCAAACTTCCAGAAGTGCAGCCGAAAGTAATTATATCAACCTTAGCTGTTGCTAACTCTCTTGCTGCTCGCTCTACATGTTCTTCCATTTTAATAAGTGCTTCTTCAGTTACATTTTCTAAAAGCATCCTGGAAACATGAATTGAAACTCCTTCCGGCACCATCCGCCAGAATTCACTTTCCATCGTGGTGTTTGATGCGGGCACCATTAAACCAATTCTTAAACGCCAGCCGTACATTAAATTAATACCCCCCTGTTAAATTTTATATATTAGAGTTCTGTTCAATCCATTTTTTGTTTTTTGAAATGCTCTCTCTTTTTTTGCCCTTTGTTCTTAAACAACAAGTTTTTTATCTTTTAAAATTGCAAATAATCAGAAGAATAATGCCCGAAAATTCATAATGAATTTTTACAATTTAAAACAATTTATTTAACCAGTTTATAATATCCCCGACCACTTCCTCCCGATTAATTTCGTTTAACATTTCGTGCCGGCCTCCGGGATAGAGCCTGTATGCTAAATTTTTTAAACCTAATTTTTCGTAAGTTTTTATTAACTTTAAAACACCTCTACCCATGTTACCTACCGGGTCCATATCGCCGCTAAAAATAAAAATAGGAAGCTCTTTAGGGATTTTAGCCAAGTTTTCCCGGCGGAAAGTTTCCTTTAACCCTCTTAAAAAATCGTAGTAGAAACTTGCGGTAAATACTCCCCCGCAGTAAGGGTCATTAATGTATTTATCTACTTCTTCGGCATCGCGGGAAAGCCAGTCAAACTCGGTGCGGTTTGGTTTAAACTTTTTATTGTAGTTGCCAAAGCTAAGCTTTGTTAAGCGAACGCTTCTATGTTTAGGGCCGTATTTTTCGACTTCTTTTTTGGCCAAAAAGATGCCAAGATTAACAATAGGCCCGGGAGCGCAGGAAGTACCCGATAAAATCACACCATCTAAGGTCTCACCATAAAGAGTAATATACCGCTGAGCCAGGAAAGAGCCCATACTGTGACCAAATAAGATAATTGGAAGTTCCGGGTTTTCATTTTTAACAAAACCAATGAGTTCCTTCATGTCCTGAACCATCCGGTTAAATCCATCGGGACCCAAATAGCCTATTTCCTCAATGCTTTTCGCCGTTTTCCCGTGCCCCCGGTGGTCGTGTGCAAAGACAAGATAACCTTCTTTTGTTAAAGCCAAAGCAAATCGCTCATACCGGGCTGCGGTTTCCGCCATACCATGGGCAATATAAACAATTGCCCGAAGTTTCTGCTGTTTATCCGGAACCCAGCGGTAGCAATAAATTTCCTTTCCGTCACTGGCTTTAAAGAGAAAGTTAAAAGAGCCCATTTTAAACCCTCCAAACCCTCAGCCTTACCAGCAAAGCAAGCAATCCTGAAGTAACGTCCACCGTTTTTTCCGCAGCTACATTTATCCCCCCTGCTTTTCTTGGCCAGTGGCCACCTCTCCTAAATTTTTAAACCTAAATCTCTAATCATTTGTAAATCTGTTTCCACTTCCCGGCCTTTAGTGGTTAAATAATGCCCGATTAACATGCCGTTTAACCCCGCCATTAACCCCAGAGCCTGCATATCCCGCAAATTTACCTCCCGACCACCGGCATATCGGATATTTTTATCCGGCAAAATGAAGCGGAAAATGGCAAAAGTCTTGATAACTTCCAGGGGCGATAAAAGCGGCCGGTTTTCCAATTTTGTTCCCTTAATGGGATTGAGCACGTTTATCGGTATGGCATCTACATCCAATTCTTTTAGCGTAAATGCAAACTCAATCCGTTGTTCCATCGTTTCTCCCATACCGATAATGCCGCCACAACATACTTCCATTCCGGCTTTTTTGACATTTTTAATGGTTTTTATCCGTTCATCATAAGTATGAGTTGTAACGATATTGCTAAAAAAACTACGCGCTGTTTCCAGATTGTGATTATACCGGGTAACTCCGACTTCGCGCAGCAGCATAGCTGCTTTTTCTGTTAATGTCCCCAGACAAGCGCATAATTCTATTTTTACGTCCTGGCGCAAACGTTTATAAATAGCTAAAATTTTTTTGAAATCCTCATCCTCCTCGGTCATTCCCAGACCGGCCGTTACCAAATCAAAACGATGGGCCCCGGCCGCTTCCATCGCCCTGGCTTTGGCTAAGATTTTTTCTTCCTCGAGCATTTCAGTTGGTGTAATTTCTGTATGATGATGGACCGATTGAGCGCAAAAGGCACAGTCCTCAGAACAATGACCGGTTTTTACACTGATGATTGCACATAACTCCACCTTATCCCCCACGTACTTTTCCCTGATCTTGGCCGCCATTGCTGCCAGTATCAGAATATCTGCTCCCTCAGCCTGCGCAAGCTCCAGCGCTTCAGATTGGTTAATTTGTCCACCGTCCAGTACTTTTTGGGTTAAGGCTACTATCCGGTTCAACATGGCTCTACCCCCTCTCCCGGTTTATAGTTTATAATATATGTTGAATTTTATCTTTGTCAACATTTCTTATTTTATAGTTAACAAAAACTCCGTTCGCCAGAATGGTAAAAATTTTTTGTCTTAAAATAGAAAAGATAGGATGGATAACGGGTCAAATTTTAAAATAAAGCAAAATTCTTAATTTATTTTAACTTAAAAGCAATATTCTTTAAATCCTCAGCCACCGCTGAAATTTCTTCAATCGCTGCCGTTAATTGCTGAGCCATCGCACTTTGCTCCTCACTTATCGCTGCTAAGTTTTGAATGCTCTGTACTAATTCATTGAGGCTATGTAAGCTTTGATTTATCTTTTTTCTAATATCCTGGGCCGAATACTTGGTTTGCTGGGCAAGTTTTCTTATTTCTTCCGCTACCACCGCAAAGCCCCGACCTTTGTCTCCTACTCGGGCAGCTTCAATCGCAGCATTTAAGCCTAAAATATGAGTTCTATCGGATATACTATTGATTAAATTAACAATTTCTTGAATACCTGCTATTTCATTTTGCAGTTCTGTTGATTCACCGGCAATTCGCTGGTTTGTATTTGCCAATTCCGCAGCTGAAGTACTAAATTCCGTAGCCGACTCCCTAATTTCGCCGGTAACTCGAGCTAAATTGTCTGACATATTAATTACCATATCCTGGGTTTCCGTACTGAAAGCTACCGCCATTGCTCCCACAACGCCTTCCTCATCAGTTATAGGAATTGCCGTTGCAATATACGGAAACCCAAATTTGCTTTGTTCTTTTTCAACCCTGGCAACAATTTTCTTGTTTTGCTTCATTGCTTTCTCCATTAATGTTCCTTCAACTATTTTATCTCCCGGCTTAAACCCAAAATCAATTCGCCCCGGACGATAATATAAATACTTTTCCAGATCAGAAACTATAAACGTTGTGTCTTCGGTAAATAATTTTTGATAATCAGAAACAGTTTCCAGGATTTTACTTATTTTCATTTCTCCATCCCCTCCCTTGAAATAATATAAAAACCTCCTGCCCAAAGGCGGAGGCTTAACTCTAAATCCACACCTTCGGCAGCTGGCTGGCATAGCCTTACGGCTTTAGCCCCTGTAGCTTTGCGTCGCCGGCTTTCGCCGGGTTTGCCCTTCACAAAGCGTTGTTTTAATATTTGAAAAATTGTAAATTTTGCAACCCTTTTATGTTTATGGTAAAACATCACTAAAAAACCTGTCAAGAAATAAAAAAGACCCGTTTGTGTCAAGATTATGTAGAAACTTACCGCGAAAAAATTTTAACCTATTAGAGACCTCACCATTTAAAGTACGAAACATAAAGTTTTTTGTAAATTACAGGGATAAAGCGACTGGGAACCCGGTGGACACTATCAGAAGACAGCCGGATGGCTACTGCCCATGCAAAGTTTATAATGATAAAAGACACCCCGTTCTAAAAAGCGGGGTGTCTTCAAAGTCAAACCTTAAATTTTTGTACCTGCTCATTCAGTTCTGCCGCCATCTTGTTAAGCATTTCGGCTGAAGCAGATATTTCTTCATTAATAGCACTTTGTTCTTCAGCCGCGGCAGCTATACCCTGAACTGCAGTATTAACCTGCGTTATTGTCTCTTGAATTTCCTGTACTTTATCCACAAGGTTTTCTACCCTATCTATGATAGTAGTAAGCGAATCTACAGCAGTATTAATAACATTTACGCTTTCTCCTACGACAATAGCATTTTTATCAGCAGTATTAACAACTTCTGTCATTTCTTTTTCCAGCTCAAAAACGGTGTCCATTATTTTTTTAGCTGCACCAGCTGAATTTTCAGCTAATTTCCGTACTTCTTCTGCTACTACAGCAAACCCTCTTCCAGCTTCACCGGCCCGTGCTGCTTCTATTGCTGCATTAAGCGCAAGTAGGTTTGTCTGTTCGGCAATATCGGTTATTGCCTGTGAGACCTGAGCAATATTATTCATACGTTCAGACAAATGCTGGACAGCAGTTGCTATGTCATCAAAAGATTTTTGCAATTGTTTGGTCTGAATTTTAGCATTTGATAGCAACATAGAACTTTTTTGGGCATCATCGCTAACATTTTTAACTTCCCCAAATACTTTTTCAGAATTAGTGGCAACACGCTCAACATTAGCAGCAATTTCGCTGGCAGTAGAAGCAGTCTCTATTGCTGCAGCCGCAGACTGATTAGTACTTTGAGAAAGCTGCTCTACAATGTTTACCAGTTTATTTGCGTTATCCATTATAACCGTAACAGTTTGCCTTAAACTGGAAATCATGTTGTTTAGTGCTTTTTACATTTTTTGCAGTTCAGTCGTTCCTCCAGCGACAACTGATACTGTCATGTCACCTTCGGCTATTCTGCTGGCAAACTCTGCAGTCCTGTCTAGCAGTTTTACCCACCGTGTTGTCAATAGTATTGTTGTCATAATAAACAGCAGAAGGAACAAATTCGCCCTTCGGGCGACTTAAAAGAGTAAGCAGCAATGTTTACTCTTTTTTTCCTTTATACACCATACCACCTGGACAGTAAGGGCATTCAAGAACTGGCATTTCCGATGA
>NZ_BDJL01000131.1 GCF_001950325.1 Carboxydothermus islandicus | reverse complement strand
CAAACAAAGGCAAAAGTACAAAAAAGAGTGGGAAGATAAACGCAAAGGAACTCTTTTCTCCAGAGGGGATAAAACCAAGCAGGGGAACTTAAATTTAAGAGTTATCGAAGAAAACGGTCAATTTTTTCTAAGGATAAATACAGGAAACAGGAAATGGTTGTTTATCCAGCTTAAAAGTTCTCATAAGAAATGGAGAAAGTTTGCAGAAGCAATGCTAAATTCCTGTCCTTACAGTATTCGCCTTCAAAGAAAAAACAATAAATAC
>NZ_BDJL01000130.1 GCF_001950325.1 Carboxydothermus islandicus | reverse complement strand
ACCCCTACCCACAGCTCATCCGCCGCCTTTTCAACGACGGTCGGTTCGGGCCTCCACCTGGTCTTACCCAGGTTTCACCCTGGCCATGGGTAGATCACCCGGTTTCGGGTCTGCTGCACGCAACTTCCGCCCTCTTCGGACTCGCTTTCGCTTCGGCTCCGGCCTTATAAGCCTTAACCTCGCTACGTACAGCAACTCGCCGGCCCGTTCTACAAAAAGTACGCCGTCACCACCTTCCAGT
>NZ_BDJL01000129.1 GCF_001950325.1 Carboxydothermus islandicus | reverse complement strand
ATTGGTGACCGAAGGAGCAATAGATAAGAACAAAATATGGAAAGAAGTGGGGTTTATACCGTACGAATATTTAAGAAAAGCATGGCAAAAAGTTTTACTTGACTTAATAAAACAAAAATATCCTAGAAGTATAAAAGCAAAAGTACTTATAAACAAATTATACAGACGATATCCGAAAGGATTTTACGTATATGCAAAGCGGCGAATGGAAAGTGCGAAAGGAGCCGCTAAATATATAGGGAGATACTTAGCACGGCCGGCGATAGCGGAATATCGAATAATAGAGTATGACGGGGAACGGGTAAGATTCTGGTATGAAGACCATGAGACCGGTGAACGGAAAGAAGAAGAATTA
>NZ_BDJL01000128.1 GCF_001950325.1 Carboxydothermus islandicus | reverse complement strand
TGGGTAAGGGGTTGAGAATCCCCTGCCACCCGAGCCCGCTTGAGGGAAGGGGTGACGCAGAAGGATAGGTTGAGCGCGCGGCTGGAAAAGCGCGTCCAAGCCTGTAGGGAGTGGGACAGGCAAATCCGTTCCACGTGAAGCCCGAGAGGTGATGGGGAGGGAAGATAGAGTACCGAAGCAACCGAGTCCAGGCTGCCGAGAAAAGCCTCTACCGAGGGCGAGGGTGCCCGTACCGCAAACCGACACAGGTAGGCGAGGAGAGGATCCACAGGCGCGCGAGAGAACC
>NZ_BDJL01000127.1 GCF_001950325.1 Carboxydothermus islandicus | reverse complement strand
TCAGACCCGGGAGCATATTTTGTTAGCCCGTCAGGTAGGAGTTCCCTACATTGTGGTATTTTTAAACAAAGCGGACATGGTAGACGATCCGGAGTTAATGGAGCTTGTAGAGATGGAAGTACGGGATCTTTTAAGCACGTATGAGTTTCCCGGGGACGAAGTACCGGTGGTAGCAGGATCGGCGTTAAAGGCATTAGAGTGTGGCTGTGGCAAAGAAGATTGTCAGTGGTGCGGCAAGATC
>NZ_BDJL01000126.1 GCF_001950325.1 Carboxydothermus islandicus | reverse complement strand
TGACAGGTCACGATATAATGGCCTGTCAAGGAGAGCTCCGGTCAGGAGGGCTACCCGCAAAACTCGCCACGGTTTGTACGGTAAGGTTTTCCCCTTTACCGCAGTACCTTCATTCCTTCCTTCGGTTGCTGAAGATACCGACCGTGACTTGCTTTGTAGGCTTTTCAAAAGCTCTTTATACTTCAAGGGAATTTTTTCCCTTAAAGCCAATCCCCTTCGTGCTATCACATAGGCTGCCGCAGTATCTTTGGTTAAATTAAACTGCGGTGCGTACTTTAGCATCCCTATCACGCTTGTATAAGCCGGACTTACTTCTCTTATGGCTATGCCGTACCTCTGGGCAAGGGTCTTTATTCTGCTAATTAACTTTCGATAACTAAAACTGTGCTTTATCCTTCTGGACTTTCTGCCCTTGTAATCT
>NZ_BDJL01000125.1:51943-80710 GCF_001950325.1 Carboxydothermus islandicus | reverse complement strand
TCTTTTGTTCCTGCTCCTTAAAACCGCTGTTTTTCGCCCTACTTTGGGGTAATTTTATTTTTGGGTTTGTGTTTATACCTTATTTGGCGCGGTTCTCTCAACTTAGCAATTTACTCAAAAGCAAATTCTCCCTCTGCCTCCTTAATCCCGGGGACGCATCAGGGGGAATAAAATAACATCCCGAATTGATGCTTGGTCAGTTAAAAGCATAACCAAACGGTCAATACCGATTCCCAGCCCCCCGGCAGGCGGCATTCCGTACTCTAAAGCGGTGATATAATCTTCATCCATCATGTGTGCTTCTTCATTTCCTTTGGCCCGGGCTTCTAACTGTTTTAAAAAGCGCTCTTTCTGGTCAATGGGATCGTTTAACTCGGAAAAGGCATTGGCCATTTCCCGCCCATAGATAAACAGCTCAAACCGGTAAGTTAAATCAGGATTTTCCTTTTGCCGTTTAGCTAAAGGTGATACTTCCACAGGATAATCAATCACAAATGTTGGGTTAATAAGGGTAGGTTCCACCTTTTCCTCAAAAACTGCTGTAATGATTTCACCCCAGCCCATGCCTTCTTCCACCGGAACCCCCAGCTCTTTGGCCTTGGCATAAGCCTGGGCCGGGTCTTTGACACTGGCAAAATCCACACCGGTAGCCTCTTCAACAGCTTTTAACATGGGAATTCGCTTCCACGGTCTTTGCAAATTAATTGGTGTCCCCTGGTAAGTTATTTCTAAAGTTCCCAGCACCTTTTCGGCAACATGGGTAATTAATTCTTCGGTAATATCCATCATATCATGGTAGTCAGCATAAGCCTGGTACAGCTCTAACATCGTAAACTCCGGATTGTGTTTTGTAGAAATACCTTCATTCCTAAAGTTTCTGTTAATCTCATAAACCTTTTCAAAGCCGCCTACCAAAAGACGCTTTAAATAAAGTTCAGGCGCAATCCGCAAATACAATTTCATATCCAAAGCATTGTGATGGGTAATAAACGGCCGCGCCGCTGCTCCCCCGGCAATGGGATGCATCATTGGGGTTTCCACTTCTAAGAAACCTTTCTGGTCTAAAAACTCCCGAATAGTCTTGATAATACGGCTTCTTAAGATAAAAGTTTCCCGAACTTCAGGGTTGACAATCAAATCAACGTAACGCTGCCGGTAACGAAGTTCCACATCGGTAAGCCCATGCCACTTTTCCGGAAGCGGCCTTAAGGATTTGGCTAATATTTCAAAACCGGAGAGCCAGACGGTAATTTCACCTTTTTGGGTTTTAAAAACATGACCGGTAACGCCAATGATATCGCCAATATCCAGTTTCTCAAATAATTTATAGGCATCAATACCTAATTCGTTTTGCCGGGCATAAATTTGAATTTTACCGGACATATCCTGGATATGAGCAAAGGAAGCTTTCCCGTGACCCCTTTTCGCCATAATGCGCCCGGCTATTTTCACCGTTTTATCAACCAATTGTTCAAAGTTAGCGAGAATTTCTTTTGCAGTATGGGTTCGCTCAAACTTGCCGCCGTACGGTTCAATACCAATTTTCCGTAACTCAGAAAGTTTTTCTAACCGCACTTTAACAAGTTCGTTTAGTTCCTGGTGCTCCAACTTGGCTCCCCCTTATTCTAAGATATCGACGATCTCGTATTTCAAAGTACCAGCAGGTACTTTTACCTCCACCACAGTTCCTTTTTTCTGTCCCAAAATAGCACTCCCAACGGGCGATTCGTTGGAAATTTTATTGGCCGAAGGATCGGCTTCCGCCGAACCTACAAGATAATACTCTTCTACCGTGCCATATTCTAAATCTTTTAACACGACTTTTGAGCCTAAGGTAACCACATCTTTTTGTTGTTCGTTTTCAATAATTTTAGCATTCCTTAACATTTTTTCTAAAGTAATTATCCGTCCTTCGATAAAAGCCTGTGCATTTTTGGCATCTTCGTATTCGGAGTTTTCACTTATATCCCCAAATTCTATCGCCTGCTTAATCCTTTCGGCTACTTCCCGCCGTTTAACCGATTTCAACTCTTCTAATTCTTGTTCTAATTTTTTAAGCCCCTCCCGGGTTAAGATAACTTCTTTTTCCTTCATATTTCTCTCTCCTTCAAGCTTAATAACTTTAATAACTTCCATAAATTATACCGAAAGCACTGCTGGTAACAGCAGTGCTTCATTTCTTTAAACGCAGTTTATTATAAAAGAGGAACTAAAGCTTGTCAAGAAATTTTAAGTAGCAAAAACAGACTTTTTCAGAGCATTTTTTCTAATTTTTTCTATTTCTTCGGAAGATATTGCTCTCTCAAAGCTTCTAAAGCCTCCAACCTTAAAACCATGTTTCTGAGCCAACCTGCTTATTTCTTCCACCTTTTCTAATTCCATGTCCCGCCCCAACGAAAAGTTTTCAAAGCGTCCCTCTAAAGTTAAAATCATCGTCTCCGCCATACAGGCATAAGAAGTTTTGGGAGGAAAACCAAAGTTTAAGTTAAACTCCACATCTCCCGGAACTTCCACCACTCCACCCTCTATAACTAAAACATCATCCCGCAGCTTGGCTACCTCCTTCGAAACATCCCGGGGGCGTGAAACATCGCATACCACCGCTCCCGGTTTTAAATCTTCGGGCTCGATAATAGTATCCACCGAACTTGTAACTGTTATTACTATGTCAGCTTCCTTTAAACTTTTTTTCACATTATCGGTAATGGCAACCGCCAACCCCGATTCTTTTAAAATTAAGTCCGCCACCGGCTCAAGCTTTGCAAGGTTACGTCCCACTAACGTAAGATTTTTTACCTCTTTTGCCATAAAACGCGCCGCCACCTTGCCTATGGAACCGGCCGCTCCTATTACCACCACATTGGCCTTTTTTAAATCGTGTCCCATAATCGCCGCTGCTTTTTTAGTCCCCTCCAGAGCGGTCGCAACCGTGTAACTGTTTCCGGTAGTTACCGCAATATTGAGGTTTTTCGCCACAGTAATCCCTGCATCACCCACTACCGAAGTAAAAGCTCCAAGGCCAACAATTTTGGCCCCTAACTTTTCCGCAACTTTTCCCGCTTCAATTATTTTCCCTAAAACAAACTCTTCGGGTAATTCAACCATCTGCCGGGTAGTTAGCGGACAGGTGATAAAATAACCTTCCACTTCATTATATGGTGATTTCACTCCGGTTATGTGGGAAGCTTTAAAGGCCGGTAGTTTTTTTAAGCCCCATTCAATTAGCCAATCCGGAAGATATTTGGCTAGGCCAAACTTTTTTGCTACATCCTTGGCTTCTAAAGGATGTATGATAAAAGCAAATTTATCCATCTTTATTTACCTCCCCGCACCGTTTTAATTGCTTCCCTTAAAACCTCTGGATCAAGATAAACATCTTCTTCAATAGGCGTATGCCCAATAGTAATACCAATCACTTCCCGGTCAACAATCGCCTGAGCCACCTTTACCCGCATATCCGAACCAATCATGATTACCGCATCAAACTGCTGCGCTGCCGCAATTAATTCCATTAAAAGGTTTACCAGCTCCGCCGCGCTCTTTCCCTCAATGAATTCCCAGCGTTCTTTATCGGTCATCAATAAGGTAAAATCGACCCCTTCTTCTTCACAAACCTTTTTGAGCTCCTCAACATTTTTTAAAGGAAAACCAAATACCGCAATTTTCGTACCTTTGCGTATTTCCCCAATCCCTTCGAGTCGTGAAATAAACGTCCGCTCCAACCCCAGAATATTGGCCGTTTCCTGCTGGGAATAACCCTGCGAGCGCAGCCTTAAAATTTCGTCCACCATCCGGTCTATTTTGTCCCTGGAAATAACTTTATCCCCAATTCGCACAATCTTCATAGGCGCTACCCCTTAAAAAATACATCCTATAAAAAAGAAAAATATGTACACAATTTTGTGTACATATTTTAACACTTTTATTCCGTCAATGCAACTCTTTTAATTTTTCTCCATCATTAAAAGTACTTCTCTTACTTCCTCTGGAGTTTTCGCCCGGTTTAATATTTCCCTTAACCTGGAAGCACCGGGAAGACCTTTAAAATACCAGCCCCCGTGTTTTCGCATTTCCCGCACTGCAATGTACTCGCCTTTAAATTGCAAAAGATTCTCAAAATGCTTTAAAGCAACTTCCACCTTTTCCTTGGGCAACGGCGGCGGAACTTCTTCTCCACGCTCAAGATAAACAATAATCTGCTGAATAAGCCAGGGATTACCCATAACCGCCCGCCCAACCATAATAAAATCGACTCCCGTTTGTTCTAACATTTCCTTTGCCTTCCGGGGAGAATCCACATCCCCATTCCCCGTAACTTTTACCTTCACCGCCTGCTTAACCCGGCGAATTACCTCCCAGTCCGCCTTTCCCGAATAGAATTGCTCCCTGGTACGTCCGTGAACCGTAATCATATCAGCCCCTGCCGCTTCCATTCTTTGGGCAAATTCAACGGCGTTTACGGAATTTTCATCAAAACCTTTTCTAATTTTTACCGAAACGGGAACGGAAACGGCATTTTTTACCGCCGCTACAATCTTTTCCGCCAATTCTGGCTTTAACATTAAAGCCGCGCCTTCACCATTTTTGACAATTTTCGGTGCAGGACACCCCATGTTAATGTCAATTAAGCTGGCTCCAGCTTGCTCAACTATGCGGGCCGCTTCCGCCATTTTTTCCGGGTCACTACCAAAAATCTGGACCGCTACCGGCATCATTTCCCCTTGCAAATCAATCATCTGCCGGGTTTTAGAGTTGCCGTGCAGCAAAGCTAAGTCGTTAATCATTTCGGTAACGGTAAGACCTGCTCCAAAACTCTGACAAATAAGCCGAAAAGCTTTATCGGTAACCCCCGCCATTGGTGCTACAATTACCGGGTTTTTAAGCTTAATTTCCCGCCTGGTTGCGCTCATAAATAAGTCTAATACCCTCCAGTGTTAAGTTCTGATCTACCTTCTCAATTTGCCGGGAATCGGTCGCAATAAGCTCAGCCAAACCACCGGTAGCAATAACTTTTGCCGTAACTCCCAGTTCTTTTTTCATTCGGGCACAAATCTCATCCACCTGACCGATAAAACCGTAAATAATACCGGCCTGCATCGCCGAAACGGTATTTTTACCGATTACGCTCAAAGGTTTTACAAGTTCAATCCGCGGAAGCTTAGAAGCCCGGGCAAAGAGCGCCTCGGTAGAAATTCCTATCCCCGGACTAATAGCCCCACCAAGATATTCTCCTTTTTCATTAATTGCATCAAAGGTAGTAGCGGTACCAAAATCTACTACGATTAATGGGCCACCATAAAGATGATAGCCCGCCACCGCATTGACAATCCTGTCCGCCCCAACTTCCCGGGGATTTTCAAATTTTATTTTTAGACCGGTTTTCACCCCGGGACCTATGACCAACGGTTTTACCTTAAAATAGTTATAACACAGCTGTTCAAAAACAGGAGTTAACGGCGGTACTACTGAGGCAATCCCGATTCCCTCAATATCTTTAAAATCAAGATTAATAAAAGAAAAGAAATTTTTAATTAAAACCGCATATTCATCAACGGTCTTGTTTCTATCCGCAGCCATTCTCCAGGTTTTAATTAGGTTTCCCCTATCATAAATCCCTAAAACTATATTGGTATTCCCAATATCAACCGCTAAAAACATCTTCGCCCTCCTCCTTTCTTCTCAAACTTATTTCTCCTGCTGCAAATCGTTTAATAGTCTTTCCATCGTTTATTATTAAACTTCCATCTTCTCCAAGGTCGTGGAGTACACCTCTATACTCCCGGTCGCCGGTAATTATCATCACTTCTTCCCCTAAAAAAGCCATTCTTCTTTTATATTCCGTCAAACTCCAGGAAAATTCTCCTTTTTTAAATTCCTCGTATAGTTTCTCAAATCTTTCTAAGAATAAGGCTAATAAGCTTTGCCGGGAAACCTCCGGCAGATGTTCTTTCAAGGCAGTAGCGGGATAGGCAAAGCTACTTTTTACCTCTTCAGCTAAAGGTTCGATATTTATACCTATACCCACCACCGCATAAATAGTTCTCTCCGCTTCCGCGGCTATTTCGGTAAGTATACCGGCAACCTTCCGCCCATTAATTAAAAGGTCATTGGGCCATTTAATTTGCACATTAACCCCGAGAACTTCCAAGGTCTGAGCAAGGGCAAGGCCAGCTAACAGCGTTAACCCGGGAAGCTCCACAGGAGGTAAGTTGGGATAGAGAACCAAACTAAAATACAACCCCTGTCCCGAAGGTGAATTCCAGCTGCGTCCCAGTCTGCCGCGGCCAGCGGTCTGACCGTTAGCCGACACCAAAAAGCCTTCAGGAACCTTACTGGCGGCCAGCTCTTTGGCCCGGTCGTTGGTTGAACCTATTAAATCGTGGTATTCCCCGGTATGCCCCAAATAGCTGGTTTTAAGGAACGGTTTTAATAAATAATACGCCGGTATGTCAGGATAATGCTCCAGCTTATAACCCTTCCTGGGATGGGCGGTTATCTTATACCCTTCCCGTTTAAGCTCCTTGATATGCTTCCAGATAGCCGTCCTTGTCACTCCAAGTTTTTGAGAAATTTCTTCACCGGATACATAATCCTGACTTTTAACTAACATCGAAATAATTTCATCTTTCATAAACCAGACTCCTTTAAACTTATTAAGTCAAGGCTTATATCCAGGGCTTTGACCGAATGAGTAAGGGTTCCCAGAGAAATAACGTCAATACCCGCCCGGGCATACTCCAAGATATTTTCTTCACTTATTCCACCGGAAACTTCCAATAAAACTTTATCTCCGGCAATTTTCCTTGCTTCTTTTACCCTCTGGGGAGACATGTTGTCAAGCATTACTATATCCGCTCCTGCCGCAATAGCTTCTTTTAATTCTTCAAGGCTTTCCACTTCTATTTCAATTCTCAACGTGTGGGGAGCATATCTACGCGCTCTTTTAATCGCTTCTTTTATTCCTCCAGCAGCCTTAATGTGATTATCTTTTATTAAAATTCCATCACTTAAATTAAACCGGTGGTTATGGCCCCCGCCCACCCGCACGGCATATTTAGAAAGCCAGCGAAGACCGGGAACGGTTTTTCGGGTATCCACTACCCTAACCGGGTAATCCTTCACCAGGTTGATGATCCGACGGGTTTTGGTAGCAATTCCCGATAAAAACTGCAGGTAATTTAAAGCTACCCTTTCCCCCATTAAAATTACCGCTGCCGGGCCATAAATTTTCGCAATAACCTGCCCCGAAGTGACCTCATCACCATCTTTTACAAAATAATCAATATGTACCTTATCCGAAAGAATTCGATAAACTTCCTCCAGCACAAAAAGCCCGGCAACCACCCCGGGCTCTTTGACCTTTACAAATCCCACCGTATGCTCATCACCAACCGCAATGGCTTCCGTAGTAATATCTCCCATTCCAATATCTTCCTCAAGAGCCAGACGTATATGTTCCCGTACGTAAAAAGGTAGCACCTTATCACCTCGATAAAACAATGTGTTTCTGCCAGAGAAAATCATCCCTTTGGGGATAATCGGAACGGAAATGCGCTCCCCGGCTTTCCTCCCGGATTAAAGCAGCCAGAGCAATTAAAATAGCCGTTTGGTATAAATTCGCAGCCACCGCTTCTTCAATACTTTTCGCCGGATAAGAAAGTTTAAGTTTGCGTAAATTTTCTAGTAACACCCTTAATCCCTGTCCGTTACGAATGATTCCGGCATTTTCCCACATCAAATCTTTAATCCGGGCAATAGCCTCCTTAGCTTCAATACCTTCCGTATTATCCCCTTTGAAACTTGACATTTCTGGGTAATTTATCCGTGTGGATTTTAAAATATTTTTCGTTCGTTCAACTATCCGGTAACCAAACACCAGCCCATCTAAAAGGGAATTGGAAGCCAGACGGTTAGCTCCGTGTACCCCCTGGCACGCTACTTCCCCGCAGGCATAAAGCCGCGCTAAATCCGTTTCCCCCCAGATGTTGGTCCTCACACCACCCATAAAGTAATGGGCAGCCGGTAAAACCGGTATTAAATCTCTCTTGGGGTCCAAACCATTTTCCTTTAAAGTTTGTACTATTCGCGGTATTCCTGCTAATTGTTCGTCGGTAAAGCTCCTGATATCCAAATATACCTGGCCTTTTTGTGCCTGGTCCCATATGGCCCGGGCCACCACATCCCGCGGTGCAAGGTCGGCAAGCTCGTGGTAGTTTTTCATAAAATACTCGCCGGCAGCGTTTACCAGCTTGGCCCCTTCCCCGCGCACCGCTTCGCTGATAAGAAACTTTTGCCGTCCGGGCAAATTTAAAGCGGTTGGATGAAACTGAAAAAATTCCATGTCCATAACTCCCGCTCCCGCCCGGTAGGCCATAGCTATTCCGTCACCGGTAGCCACATCCGGATTGGTGGTCTCCCGGTAAACCTGTCCGGCTCCACCGGTAGCTAAAACCGTAAACTTGCTTAAAAATAAACGTAAGCTGCCCTTCTCATCCCAGGCTAAAGCCCCCAGGCACTCCCGGTCCTCGGTTATTAAATCCAGGGTAAAATGATTTTCCATTATATGGATATTAGGATAATTTTTTACCGCCGCCGATAAAACCCTTTGAATTTCTTCTCCGGTGGTATCGCCCCGGTATAAAATTCGCCGGCGGCGGTGGGCTCCTTCCATCCTCAAGGCCAATTTACCATCTTTGCGGTTAAAATCAGCCCCTAACTCCACCAGGTGATGGACCCTCTCGATGCCATCCTCCACCAAAACCCTTACCGCTTCTGGATTGCACAAACCTGCTCCCGCTGCAATCGTATCCTGATAGTGAAGTTCCGGAGAATCCTCCTCGGTATCTACCGCCGCTGCAATCCCGCCCTGGGCTAAATCGGTATTGGTATCCCCCAAATTTTTTTTGGTTAAGACGATTACCTCACCATAGCGGGCAGCATTTAAAGCAGTATAAAGACCAGCAATTCCGCTGCCGATTACCAGGTAATCGGATTTATAAACCGGAACGCCGGATAAATCAAAGTCAATTAAATACCGGCGCAACTTCTTCTCCCCCTAACCAATAGCCAACATTCTCTCTAAAGCCTGAAGGGCTTTTTTGGCAATTTCCGGATCAACCTCAATTTGCGGCTCTAAAGTTTCCAGAGCTAACTTTACTTTTTCGATAGTGGTAAGTTTCATGTTGGGACAAATTAGCTTTTTTGAAGCCAGATAACACTTTTTCTGAGGAGCCTTTTTCGCTAACTGATGCATGATACCCGCTTCCGTTCCGATGATAAATTCATCCGCCGGGTCACTTACCACGTAGTTTATAATACCGGTAGTGCTAAAGACACCATCGGCTAAAGCCACCACCTCCGGCCGGCATTCGGGATGAACCACTACTTTAGCATTAGGATGCTCTGCTTTAGCCTGCCGAATATCATCGGGAGTAAGCCTTTGATGGGTGTTGCAATAACCGTCCCACAGTATTAACTTTCGCCCGGTTTTCTTGGCCACATAATCACCTAAATTGCGGTCCGGAGTAAAAATAATTTCCCTCTCCGGAGGAATGCTTTCTACGACTTTCACCGCATTAGCCGAAGTGCAAATGATGTCACTCTCGGCCTTAACCTCGGCTGAAGAATTAACATAGGTAACCACAATAGCCCCGGGATGTTCAGCCTTCTTTGCCCTCAAACTTTCAGCGGTAATGGTATCGGCTAAAGGACATCCCGCTTCAATTTCCGGAAGCAAAACGATTTTATCCGGTGAAAGTATTTTGGCACTTTCAGCCATAAAATGAACACCGGCAAAAACAATAACTTCAGCATCGGTCTTAGCTGCAGTCCGGGCAAGCCCCAGGGAATCGCCAACGTAATCGGCTACTTCCTGAACTTCGGGACGCTGATAGAGGTGGGCAAGGATAATGGCTTTTTTTTCTTTTTTAAGCCTCACCACCTCATCCATAATTTTTTGGGTTTTTTCATCAAACATTCGTTTCACTCCTATTCTGTTTGGCCGTGAATCTCTTTTTCTTTTATTTTAACTATTTTATTGTTTTCATCAACAAAAACTACTTTGGGTTGCCATTGTTTTGCTTCTTTTTCTTCCATTAACGCATAGGCAATAATAATAACCTTATCCCCCACCTGGCAAAGCCGGGCTGCAGCCCCGTTTAAACTTATAATCCCGCTACCCTTTGCTCCAGGAATAGTATATGTTTCAAGCCGTGCACCGTTGTTAATATTAACTACCTGTACTTTTTCGTTGGGTAATATTCCTGAAGCTTCTAACAGCTCTTCATCAATGGTAATGCTCCCTACATAATTTAAATTAGCTTCGGTAACAGTAGCCCGGTGAATTTTCCCTTTCATCATGGTCAAAAACACTTTAATCTACCTCCAAAATAAAGTTATCTATCAAGCGAGTACTGCCAATGTAAACTGCCAGAGCTATTATAAATTTACCTTTAATTACATCCAGGGCTTTTAAATCGGGAACCGAACGTACTTCAACGTAATCAATCCGTGCCAAAGGTTCAGTTTTAATAAATTCTTCTATAACTTTTTTTAGCCTTTCGGGATTCCTTTCCCCCGCCAAAACCAGCTCCTCCCCGCGTTTTAAAGCTCGATACAAAATAGTAGCAGCTTTTCGCTCCTCGGGATTTAAATAAGTATTCCTTGAACTCATTGCCAGTCCATCTTCTTCCCGGCAGGTAGGAACGCTGACAATTTCCACATTAAGATTTAAGTCCCGGACTAATTTTTCTATAATAAAAAGCTGCTGAGCATCTTTTTGGCCAAAGAAGGCTAAGTCCGGCGTCACAATGTTAAAAAGTTTGGTAACTACAGTAGCCACTCCTTTAAAATGTCCGGGACGGGATTTCCCGCACATTACTTCCGTAATTTCCCCACTTACTTCAACAAAGGTGGAGAAACCTTCCTTATACATCTCTTCGGCAGAAGGGGCAAATACACTATCCACTCCCTCCTCCTGCAATAAGGCTAAATCCCGCTCGATATCCCGGGGATATTTGGCAAAATCTTCGTTGGGGCCAAACTGCAAAGGATTAACAAATATCGATACAATTACTACATCCGCCTGCAGTTTAGCTTTCCGAACTAAGGAAAGATGCCCTTCGTGAAGATAGCCCATAGTGGGAACAAAGCCAATAATTTTTCCTTCCCGCTTTTGTTCGGCAACGTAGGTTTTAAGAGGTTTTATTTCCGTAAAAAAACGCACATTATTCCCTCCTCACTACAGCAACTAATAGATTCTTTCTAATATCTCCGGAGCCATGGTAAAACTATGCTTTTCTTCCGGAAATTGTTGCTCCTTTACCTCCTGCACATATTGTCTTATTGCTTCTTTAATTAAGCTTGAAAGATCGGCATATCTTTTTACAAACTTGGGTAACATCCGGGGATACATGCCCAAAATATCGTGGTAAACGAGAACCTGTCCATCGCAGTTTACTCCCGAGCCAATTCCTATTGTTGGAATTGGTATGCTTTCGGTTATTTTTGCCGCTAAAGCCGCCGGCACGCATTCCAGGACGATGGCAAAGGCTCCCGCATCCGCCAAAGCTTTAGCATCATCCAAAAGTTTTTGGGCAGTTTTTAAGTCCTTACCTTGAACTTTATAACCCCCAAGGGCATTAACCGACTGGGGGGTTAGGCCAATATGTCCCATTACCGGTATTCCTGCAGTTACAAGCTTCGCCACCAGTTCAGCTATTTCACTGCCCCCTTCAAGTTTCACCGCCTGGGCTCCTCCTTCTTTTAAAAAGCGGCCGGCATTATAAAGGGCATCGGTGTAATTAACCTGGTAAGACATAAAAGGCATGTCTGCAACTACCATGCTCCTTTTGCTCCCCCGTACCACCGCTTTGACATGATGGAGCATCTCCTCCATGGTAACGGGGACAGTGCTGTCGTAACCTAAAACCACCATACCGAGCGAATCCCCTACTAAAAGCACTTCCGCTCCAGCTTCCTCGGCAAAGAGGGCGGAAGGATAATCATAAGCCGTTATCATGGCAATTTTGTGACCCGCTTCTTTCATCTCCTTTAAACTGCTAACGGTAACCCTATCCATTAAATTTTTCCCCCTCAAAAAGTTTTAAAATCTCCTGCCCTTTTTCCGGATTATAATCGTCGCGCTTTTGGGCCATTTCTAAGGTACGCTTGCCCAGCACCCGGTAGAATTCCATTAATTTCGGATAGTCCTGTAATTTCTCCAGGTGTTGTTCTATCGTTAACGTATCTCCCCGGGCAATAGGCCCGGTTAACGCCTTTACCGTACCATACTTTTCAATATTATTTAGCGTTCCCAAAATTAGCGGTTTTAACGCTCTATAACCCTCTTCCCGATCAATTCCCGAAATTTCCAGAAGCTCTAAAGCTATATCAATAAGGGTAACCAGGTAATTGGAAGCCACTACCGCTCCGGCGTGATACAAGCTTTTTTGATTTTCTTTGAGGTACAGCACCTTGGCTCCCAATACCCGCACCAAATACGCCCCTAATTTAACTCCTTCCGGATCCCCTTCCAAAGAAAAATAAGCCTCGGGCATCACCTGTCGGCCCATCTCCGGAGAAGCTATGGCCTGAAGGGGATGCATGGTAAAAGTTATCCCGCCCTTTTCCTTTATAGGGCTTAAAATTTTATAACACTGGGAGCCACTGGTATGAGCAAAATACTTTCCCTTTAAATTGGGAATTTTAGCAATTTCCCGGGCAACCCGGGCAATTTCTCGATCGGGAGTGGTGATAAAAATAAGTTCCGACTCCATAACCAAACTTTCCAGATCCCGGTAAACAAAACTGTTTATTTTTAAAGCAAGCTTCTCAGCAGAAGATAGACTTTTACTGTAGACCCCGCTGATATTAAACCCTTTTTCGCGCAGGAGTAAACTTAACGCTCCCCCAACTCTTCCTGCCCCGATAATTCCAATGGAATTAATCACCTAAGCTCCCCCTCTTTGGGTTATGATAAAAAAAGCCTTCCGAACGGAAGGCTTTTTTACTAACTCCCGTCTCGGTCCTGTGGATCCAAGCGGTCATATTGTTTTTTACAAAATAAACCCCTCTGTAGGACCCATAACGGTGTCCTCAAGGTTATAATAACAAGTCCAAGAATTCTTTACAATAAATTTTGGTACAAGAAATTAAAATAATTTTTTCACAAATTTTTGAATTTTTTTATCCCCTGTACCCGTTGTAATTTTTCCGCTAAATTTTTTAAAAAAATGCCGTTTATCTCCGCTTCGGGCCAGAGCTCCAGAAGGGGCAGCACCACAAAAGCCCTTTCGGTAATCCGGGGATGAGGCAGGGTTAGTTTCTCCTCCTGCCTCTTTTCCCCTTCATACCACAAAAGGTCCAAGTCAATCACCCGCGGACCATACCTGGTGTTTCTTACCCTACCCATTTTATTTTCTATTTGTAAAAGAGCTTCCAACAAACTTTCTGGCGTAAGAGCGGTTTCTATTTCGCATACTGTATTTAAAAACCAGTCCTGCTCGGCATATCCCCAGGGCTCCGTTTCGTATAAAGCTGCAACTTTATTAATCCTGGTACCGGGAAGGGACTTAATTTCCTTTAAAGCCATTTTAATGTTTTCTTCTTTATTTCCGAGATTTGTACCGATTCCAATATATGCTAAAGCCACGCTATCTGCCCCTTTTTACTTCCACATAAACATCGGAAAATTTCTGCCTTAAAGGTGCCCCTGGCTTGTGAACCCGCACCATTATTTCTTTTACCAAGGAAAATTTGTTTAAAATTCCCCCTGCTACTTCTTCAGCTAAAGCTTCAATTAAATCAAAGCGGTTTTTTGTAACAATCTCCTCGGTGAAATCCAAAACTTCCTTATAGCTAACGGTTTTACTTAAATCATCACCGCGCCCCGCATCCCTTAAATCAATACCAAGCTCAAGGTCAAGAATGAATTTTTGCCCCAAAGCTTTTTCTTCCGGTAAAACTCCGTGAAAAGCATAAAATTCCACACCTTTTATGACAATCTTATCCATCTTTTCACCTACCGTACCATGGCATCGGTCATTTTAGCCACCCGCACCATTTCTTTCACATCGTGAACCCGCACGATATCTACACCCTTAGCTATTCCTAAAGTTACGGTAGCAGCCGTCCCTTCCACCCGTTCGTTCACCGGCAAATCCAGAGTTTTACCAATCATTGATTTCCGCGAAGTACCCAGTAAAATCGGCTGGCCAAGACTATTTAATTCCTGTAAGCGCTTCATTAATAAAAGATTGTGCTCCAACGTTTTGCCAAAACCAATTCCCGGATCAATAATAATCTTTTCCCGCGGTATCCCGGCTTTAACACCGATCTTGATGCTTTCTTTTAAGAAAGCTATAACTTCTGCCATTAAATCATCGTACTCGGCCTCGGTTTTATTGTGCATCACTACCACCGGTGCCCCATAGCGGGCAGCCACTTCAGCCATTCGGGGATCTTTTTGTAGCCCCCAGACATCATTAATGATATGGGCCCCCGCTTCCAAGGCTTTTTCCGCTACCTCTGCTTTGTAAGTATCCACCGAAATGGGAACATTTATTTCCCGCACCAAAGCTTCCACTACCGGCAATACCCGGCGCAGTTCCTCTTCCGCCGGAACGTACTCCGCTCCCGGTCGGGTTGATTCCCCGCCAACATCGATAATATCCGCACCCTCGGCAACCATTTGCCGCGCTCGCTTTACCGCCGCTTCAATATCGTTGTACTGTCCACCGTCCGAAAAGGAATCGGGAGTTACATTTAAAATCCCCATAACGAGGGTTCTCTCGCCCAGGGTAATTTTTCGGCCCCGGCAATCCAGTTCGTATTTGGGCCGTCCATTTAAATTTTTTAAAACTTCTTCAATTTCTTCCGCCAAACTCTTTAGGCCAAAGGGCTGCATTTTTAACTTGGGTATTACCTGCCGCCATACTTTTTCGGTAGCAAAACATAGTACATCGGTAGTGGGAACAGTTAAATCCAAACTCCCCCAGGAAGTAGCACAATCTCCTCCTTTAGCTAAGAGCTCCTGTTTTAAAATATTGGCAGCTTTTGTTGATAGCTCTTTAATTTTAATACATCTTAGAACCCCCTTGGGGGCCATCAAATTTACCCCGGCCAAAGTACTACCGATTAAAGAAATTTCCTTTTTTACTTCTTCAATATTGGAAAATTCCCTTGCCCATAAGATGTGCTCCATAGCATAAACCCCCATTAATAAAACTTCTCCCGGTGAAGTATTAGCATTTCTTCTTTTTTCCAGCAGTTGTCGATAACCCCGCAAGCAAGGCACGGCCGGGAAAGCTTATCGGCAAGGTATAGTAAATGGGTAAAACCTTCCGAGTTTTGTTCCCGGTGTCCCCTTATTGCCTCCGTTATCCGGAAAATTTCCTCCCGACCAAACTCCCGATACTTTTCTAATATCTCCCGGGCAACTTCAGCACCAATCAGCGCGTGATTTAAACCGTAAAGATACTCTTCCACCCTCCCTAAATCGTGGAGAAGGGCAGTAATATAGATAAGTTCCCTTGGAAAGGAAAATTTATTTTCAAAACACAAAATAGCTAAAATTCTTGCCACATCTAAAAAGTGCTGGAAATCGTGCCTGCAAAACTCCCGGTCCCTCTCCAAATAATTTATCTCTCTAAAGCGCCTAACCACTTCTTCATCCCTAAAAACCCGCCAGAATCTCTGCATAGGTTACCCCAAACTTTCCTTTGTATAATAAGGAAAAAGGGGGATTTCTCCCCCTTTAGCCCCCTTAGAATAAGCCGGTAATTTTACCGTCAGCATCGATATCAATGACCTCTGCTGCCGGTCGTTTGGGAAGCCCAGGCATAGTCATGATATCGCCGGTAATGGCCACGATAAAGCCCGCTCCCACAGACGCCCGGAGCTCCCGTACCGTAATGGTAAAGCCGGTCGGTCTTCCAAGTTTGTTCGGGTCATCGGATAAGGAGTACTGAGTTTTGGCCATAATAACCGGCATATTGCCAAAGCCCATTTCTTCAAACTTGGCCAGGGTCTTTTCCGCATCTGCGGTAAAGACAACCCCATCGGCACCGTAAATTTCCCGGGCAATGGTTTCAATCTTCTGCTTAATCGGCATTTCGAGATCGTAGAGGTAGCGGAAGTTAGCAGGTTTTTCTTCGAGCACTTTAAGCACCTTTTGAGCTAATTCGATTCCACCTTCACCGCCCTTGGCCCAAACTTCCGATAAAGCAAACTCAGCACCTGTAGCTTCAATGAGCTCCCGGAGCTTGTTGAGCTCGGCTTCGGTGTCGGTGGGGAAGCGGTTAATGGCAACTACCGCCGGTAAACCAAACTTACCGATATTTTCAATATGTTTTTCAAGGTTAGCAAAACCTTTTTCTAAGGCTTCAAGGTTTTCTTTATTGAGTTCGGCCCGCGGTACACCACCGTTGTATTTTAAGGCCCGAACCGTTGCCACGATAACTACTGCCGAAGGTTTAAACCCGGCAAACCGGCAAACTACGTTAAAGAATTTCTCAGCACCCAGGTCAGCACCAAAGCCAGCTTCGGTTACCACATAATCTGCAAGCTTCAAGGCAATCTTATCGGCCAAAATAGAGTTAGTACCATGAGCAATATTAGCAAACGGACCGCCATGCACGAAAGCCGGAGTGTGTTCCAAGGTTTGCACTAAATTAGGTTTAATTGCATCTTTCATTAAAACAGTCATTGCTCCAGCGGCTTTCAAATCTCTGGCATAAACCGGCTTTTGGTCGTATGTATAACCAATTAATATCCGGTTAAATCTCTCTTTTAAGTCCATGAGGTCCGATGCTAAGCAAAGGATAGCCATAATCTCGGAAGCAACGGTAATATCAAAGCCCGTTTCCCGGGGTACCCCTTGAGCCGGACCGCCAAGACCGATTACTACCTTTCTAAGAGCCCGGTCGTTTAAGTCTACCACCCGGCGCCAAACAACTCTCCTGGGGTCAATCCCCAATTCGTTTCCTTGATGAATGTGGTTATCAATCATCGCTGCTAAAAGGTTATGCGCCGTAGTAATTGCGTGCAGGTCTCCGGTAAAATGGAGGTTAATATCTTCCATCGGCACGACCTGAGCATAACCTCCACCGGCAGCACCACCCTTCACCCCAAAGCTTGGACCTAAGGATGGTTCCCGCAAGGCAATAACAGTTTTCTTTCCTAAGCGAGACAAAGCATCCCCCAGACCAACGGTTGTTGTAGTTTTTCCTTCCCCGGCGGGTGTTGGGTTAATTGCTGTTACCAAAATCAATTTGCCGTCGGGACGGTCCTTGATCCTGTCCCAAACGTGAGCAGCAATTTTTGCCTTGTACTTGCCATACAGTTCAATGTCATCTTCGGTGAGCCCTAACTTTTCCGCTATTTTTACTATGGGCTCTAACTTTGCCTCCTGGGCAATTTCGATATCGCTTTTCATGCCCTTTCCCTTCCTTTCCCTTAAATTTTTTTGTATTTAAATAACCTTTGCTAAACTATTTTGAGCATCAATTATAAAATTATTCTCTTCAAGAAACAAAAATCCTGCATAAATTTTGAAATTTTTTAATTTTCCGCACATGTTAATGTAGTTACTTTCTTTAGCTTTTTCTTTCTTTAATACTTTTTAATTTTCTTTTCTACCGACCTTCTCTAAAAATTTCTCAATGTTCACCCGTACCCTTTCATGCCGTCCTTCCCCTATTTTCCCCTGCTCATCAAAAGCTTCCACCAAAAACGTAAGTTTTCGCCCTTCAACCGAAATCAACTTAGCTTTAGCTTCAACCAGAGCACCGACGGGCGAAGCTTTTATGTGAGAAACTTCAATTTTTGTACCCACGGTAGTTTCTTCCGGGGATAAGGCAGAAGCAACAGCATTTACCGCCGCTTCTTCCATTAAAGCTACCATCATTGGAGTGGCAAAAACTTCTAAACTCCCACTCCCAACTACCTTGGCCGTCTTTTCCAGAGAAACGGTAGTTCTGGCCGTCCCTTCCAGGCCTTCGATAAGGTTTCCTGCCATCCTCTCACCCCACTTTTTCCCGAGCTTATTAATTTTATTCTTTTTTCCTCTTAATTTTCCTCTTATTATTATTAACCCATAAAAAAAATATTGTTAATTTTAAGTAAATTAAGCTGTATACTGCATTGGTATACAAACCCCTTTATATGCACTTTTTGTCACATTAAAAATAAATGTTTTTTCATATATTCGCCATTTTCTTAATTTTCGCAAGATAAAAACTTCTAAATTTGTCGAAAAAATTAAATTTTTGGAGCAGGACTTGTGTAAATTATCACGAATGTATATAATAGAAATTGAAAAGTTAAGCAAAATTTTTCATTCTCCCCCTGCATATTTTTCTTCCATCCCCCCAAAATTAATAATGTAATTTTCCGTATGAAGGTTGCGGGAGAGACCCCGAATGGGGCGCCGAAGGAGCAAGGGCAACCGAAACTCTCAGGCAAAAGGACCGCCACCGGACGGAACTCTGGAGAGCCCGCAAAATGCGGCACCGAAGGAGAAACCCGAAGCTTTGAACTCGGGAATCTCTCAGGTTTTAGGGACAGAGGCCGGAAAAGTTATTCGGCCTCTGTTTTTCTTTTAGGAGGAATTTTTCATGCTGGTGATTACAAATAACCCGAAAGTCAAAGACTATATTCAAAGATTTAACTTGGAACCCCGCTTTACGATTGTCTGGGTGGAGGGCTATACCGAAGATGTATTAGCAAAAGTTCGTGATCTCTGTCATTCAGGCCATAAACTTTTAACCCACCCTTTGACCGGCAGTATTAAACCAAATCAAACACCTTATAAAACCGTAGTTTTAGAAAAGCTTGAGCAAGAATCCGATTACGATTCCATCCTAACGGCTGAAATTAGCTATTTAAAAACCAAAGAATTTTTAGAAAAACGGCCTCGTCCCAAGAAAATCGAGCTTTTTTTGGAAGATTTTGCTGTGATAGACCTGGATTTTTTTAAAAGTTTTCTTTACAGCGTGGGTCTTATTAAATAAGTTTAAAACTTTAATTTATAACTTTTCCCTTTAAAAGGAGGAATATCGTATGGAGAGATACGATGTAATCATCATCGGCGCCGGTCCTGCTGGACTTTCTGCCGCTCTTTACAGCGCCCGGAGTAAGCTTTCCACCCTTTATATTGAAAAGCTTTCCACCGGCGGACAGGCTGCCACAACCGATGAAATCGAAAACTATCCTGGGTTTGCTCATGGGATTTCCGGTCCTGAGCTCACCGCCCAAATGGAGGAACAGGCAAAGCGCTTTGGTGCCAAAAAACTTTTGGCCGAAGTAAAGGGAATTGAGCTTTCGGGGGCTGACCGGATCGTCAAAACCACCAAAGGTGACTTTATTGCGAAAGTGGTAATTATCGCTTCAGGTGCTGCACCTAAACTCCTTGGCTGTCCGGGAGAGTTAGAATTTAGAGCTCGGGGGGTTTCCTACTGCGCTACCTGCGACGCCGCTTTTTACGAAGGTGCCAATGTCATGGTTGTAGGGGGTGGCGACTCGGCAGTAGAAGAAGCCTGTTATCTTACCAAATTTGCGAATAAAGTAACCCTTGTCCATCGCCGCGATACCTTGAGAGCCACCAAAGTTCTCCAGGAAAGAGCCTTTGCCAACGAAAAGCTGGAAATTCTCTGGAACACCGTGGTGGAAGAAATTATCGGTACCGACGTTGTGGAAAAAGTGCGCTTAAAAAACGTGGTCACCGCTGAAGTTTTTGAAAGGGAAATTGACGGCATCTTTATCTATGTCGGCCTTAAGCCCAATACCGAGTTTGTCAAAGGCTTAGTAAACATGGACGAACAGGGGTACATTATTACCGATGAAAACATGCGCACCAACATTCCCGGAATCTACGCCGCCGGCGATGTCCGTCAGAAACTCTTGCGGCAGGTAGTAACCGCCGCTGCTGATGGTGCTATCGCCGCTTACCATGCGGAAAAATACATTGAAGAATGTACCGGGTAAAGGAGGTGATAAACATGGCGGGAAATGTAATTGAACTAAACAAAGACAATTTTGAAGAAGAAGTTTTAAAAAGCGAGCTTCCGGTTCTGGTGGACTTCTGGGGTCCCCGTTGCGTACCGTGCATGGGTTTAATGCCGGTAGTGGAAGAATTGGCGGAAATCTATGCGGGTAAAATGAAGTTTACCAAATTAAACACTGCCGAAAACCGGAGGCTGGCTATTCAGCTTAAAGTAATGAGCCTTCCTACCTTCCAGTTTTACAAAAACGGCGAACTTGTAGACCAGCTACAAGGTAATTTTGGCCGCGAGGAAATTGAAGAAAAAATTCGTGCCATTATCGGCTAAGGAGGGATAAAATGCGGCTTACCCTTGGGAAAATTAACATTAAAGGCCTGGAATTTGGCCCCAGTACCCGGGTTGAAAACGGAGTTCTTTACGTTAATAAAGACGAATTAACATCCTTATTGAAAGAGGATAATCGGATTAGTTCCGTTGAGGTTTTCCTGGCACGCCCGGGCGAATCGGTACGAATCGTACCGGTAAAAGATGTCATTGAACCCCGGGTGAAGGTGGAAGGCCCAGGAAATATTTTTCCCGGTTTTCTCGGTAAGGTAGAGATGGTGGGCAGCGGCCGGACCCACGTTTTAAAAGGTACTGCAGTGGTCACTACTGGAAAGATTGTAGGATTCCAGGAAGGGATCATTGACATGACCGGTCCTGGAGCCGAGTATACTCCTTTTTCCAAAACCTATAACGTTGTAGTTAAAATTGAACCGGTTGAAGGCCTTTCTCAGCATGAGCATGAAAGTGTAGTTCGGTTAGCAGGACTTAAAGCCGCTGCCTACCTTGGGGAAGCTGGTAAAAACATTACCCCCGATGAAGAGGTAACTTATGAAGTGGTACCGCTCTTAGAAGCCGCTTCAAAGTATCCCGGACTTCCAAAAGTAGCTTATGTTTACATGCTCCAAACTCAGGGTTTACTGCATGATACTTACGTTTACGGGGTAGATGCCAAGCACATTTTACCGACCCTCATCTCCCCTACCGAAGTATTTGACGGTGCTATCGTTAGCGGTAACTGTGTTTCGGCCTGTGACAAAAACACTACTTACGTGCACATGAATAACCCGGTAATTGAAGAATTATTTGCCCGTCACGGCAAGGATATAAACTTTGTTGGCGTTATTATCACCAACGAAAACGTTACTTTAGCCGATAAAGAACGTTCCTCCAGCTACACCGCTAAGCTTGCTGAAATGCTCGGCATTGATGCAGCAATTATTTCCGAGGAAGGTTTTGGTAACCCCGATGCCGATCTGGTTATGAACTGCCGGAAGTTAGAACAAAAAGGTATTAAAACGGTGCTGATTACCGACGAATATGCCGGACGCGATGGTAGCTCCCAATCGCTGGCCGACACCACTCCAGAAGCCAATGCCGTGGTTACCGCCGGTAACGCCAACGAAACCATTGTGCTACCCAAGTTAGATACTGTCATTGGCCATGTGGAAGTTGTCAACGTTATTGCCGGAGGTTTTGCCGGGTCACTACGGCCCGATGGCAGCATCGAAGTTGAAATTCAAGCAATAACCGGTGCTACCTCGGAAGTTGGCTTCAATAAACTATCCGCAAAAGGATATTAATCGTAGTAAGTGGTAAGTGATAAGTGGTAAGTGGTAAGTAAAAAATTCTTTATGCTGACCACCAACGACTTACCACCGACCACATTATTGCGGTAGGAGGTTGGTGGTGGGAAAATCTCAACCACTAACGACAGACCACTAAACACCGTGATTGCTGTCCCTACTATAAAAACTAAAGGAGGAGTTTTAGTATGGCAATTTTGGCCGGTAAAAAAGTCATTGCTGTAGGCGACCGTGACGGTGTCCCCGGTCCCGCTATAGCTGAATGCGCCAAGAGTGCCGGTGCGGAAGTGGTATTTGCTACCACCGAGTGTTTCGTCTGAACTGCTGCCGGCACCATGGACCTGCAAAACCAGGCCCGTATTAAGGAACTTGCTGAAGAACTCGGCGGTGAAAATATCGTTGTCCTTTTAGGAGCAGCCGAACCCGATACCGCATCACTGGCTGCAGAAACCGTAACTCTGGGCGATCCCACTTTTGCAGGTCCATTAGCAGGAGTCTCGTTGGGACTCAAGGTTTATCACATTTTAGAACCCGAGATTAGGGCTGAAATTGATCCAGCCGTTTATGAAGAGCAGGCAGCCATGATGGAAATGGTTTTAGATGTTGATGCCTTAGCCGCCGAAGTATCCAAAATGCGAGAAGAGGGAAGCAAGTATTAGTCCTTGCTTGGCAAAGGAGGTAATTTTGTGGCTAAATTCCGTGTAGTCCATTACTTAAACCAGTTTTTCGGTCAAATAGGCGGCGAAGAAAAAGCAGATACCGTTCCACTGAAAAAAGACGGTCCGGTGGGACCCGGTACTGCCTTAAATGGAGCTTTTAAAGGAGAAGCGGAAGTTGTCGGTACCGTTATCTGCGGGGATAGCTATTTTGCCGAAAATATGGAAGAAGCCCTTAAGCAAATTCTATCAATGATCAAGGAATATAATCCTGACCTGGTGGTTGCCGGTCCCGCTTTTAACGCCGGCCGCTACGGTACCGCCTGCGGGGCGGTTGCCGAAGCGGTAGTAAAAAATCTTGGGATCCCTGCGGTAACCGGCATGTATCCGGAAAATCCCGGGGTCGAAATGTATAAAAAATCCGTTTACATCATAGCTACCGCCGATTCGGCCATTGGTATGCGGAACGCCATCCCAAAAATGGCCGCTCTGGGTCTTAAGCTCTTAAAGAAAGAAGAAATCGGTACTCCCGAACAGGAAGGCTACATTGCCCGGGGAATTCGGAAAAATTACTTTGCGAAAGAAAGAGGAGCCAAGCGGGCGGTAGATATGCTTATCGCCAAGATTAAGGGTGAAAACTTTACCACCGAACTTCCTATGCCTGCTTTTGACCGGGTTCCTCCCAATCCCGCCATAAGAGACCTTAGCAACGCTACCATAGCTCTGGTAACCTCCGGCGGTATTGTTCCCAGGGGCAATCCCGACCGGATTGAATCGTCGTCAGCTTCAAAGTTCGGTAAATACTCTATCGCTGGTGTAAAAGACTTAACCGGCGATACCTTTGAGACGGCTCACGGCGGTTATGACCCGGTTTACGCCAACCAAGACGCCGACCGGGTTTTACCGGTCGACGTTTTAAGGGAACTGGAAGCAGAAGGCAAAATCGGAAAGCTGCACGATTACTACTATGCTACCGTCGGTAACGGTACTTCTGTGGCCAATGCTGCTAAATTCGGTCAGGCTATCGCTGCCGATTTAAAAGCTGCCGGAGTGGATGCGGTCATTCTTACCTCCACCTGAGGTACCTGCACTCGCTGCGGTGCAGCGATGGTCAAGGAAATTGAACGGGCCGGTATTCCCGTAGTTCACATGTGCACCATCGTCCCCATCAGTAAAACCGTTGGGGCTAACCGGATCGTTCCAACCATTGCTATTCCTCACCCCCTCGGCAATCCTGCCCTCCCGGCGGATGAGGAAAAAGCCTTAAGAAGAAAACTCGTGGAAAAAGCATTAAAGGCTCTTACCACCGAAATAGAAGGCCAAACGGTATTTGAATAAAAAATCCCGGGAGCAGGTCATAAGCCTGCTCCCCAAAATTTAGAAAGCAAGCCCATTATCCGGACTTAAGATACAAAAATAATTTTGACAAATGGAGGTTATAATTATGCCGGTCTTAAAAGGTGTTGGCCAGTGCCTCATTCATGCCCCCAACCTTTTGTACCACAACGGAACCACCCAGACGGTTGAAAGGCTAAAAAACCCTGACTCTGAATACCTGAAAAAACTTCCCGAACATTTACGGAAGTATGACGATGCTGTAGCTTACGCCCCAAACCAGGCATACATCGGTAATATCAGTCTTGAGGAGTTAAAAACCATTCCCCGTCCCTGGTATCCAAACTCCATTAATGGAGCTTCCCGTTTTGGCAAGTACGGTGAAATCATGCCGGAAGACGAATTTTACGGACTCTTAAAAATAGCCGACGCCTTTGACCTCGTTATCCTGGAAGAAAGTTTTCAGGAAGAGGTCAAGGAAAAACTTGCCAAACATAAGCTGATTAACGAACAACTGCTTGCCCGCCTTACAAACGCCAAACCCCTGGGGGAAATTGAAAAGTTAGTAGCCTCCCACACAGCGGAAGGTTTATACCTTGGGGAAAAATTAGTAGGTTGCGTGCGGCAGGCCCATGAAATTGACGAAAATTTATCGGCCCATATTATGTTAGAAAACCTTGTGGTAAAAGCATCGGGCATTTTAGCAGTCCTCCATCTTTTAGCCAATACCGGAATAAATCCTGCGGAAGTAGATTACATTATCGAATGTTCCGAAGAAGCCTGCGGTGACATGAACCAAAGGGGTGGCGGTAACTTTGCTAAAGCTATTGGTGAAATTGCCGGTTTGGTAAACGCCAACGGCTCCGATGTGCGCGGCTTTTGTGCTGGTCCTGCCCACGCCCTTTTGCAGGCTGCATCCCTGGTAAAATCCGGTACCTTTAAAAACGTTGTAGTTGTAGGTGGCGGTGCCGTTGCCAAACTCGGAATGAACGGAAAAGACCACGTTAATAAAGGAATGCCGGTTTTAGAAGACATGCTGGGAGCTTTTGCGGTACTGGTCTCGGAAAACGATGGCCTTAACCCCATCATCCGCCTGGATGTTATTGGCAAACATAATATTGGTAGCGGTGCTTCCCCGCAACAGGTAATGAAAGCCCTGGTTGCCGAACCCCTGGCCAAACTTGGACGGAAAATCACCGAAATTGACTACTATTCGGTAGAAATGCAAAACCCGGAACTTACCGAACCGGCCGGCGCCGGCAACGTACCGGAAGCTAACTACAAGATGATCGGCGCGCTGGCGGTTATGGCAGGAGAGATTGGCCGGGCCGATATACCCACGTTCGTGCAAAAACACGGATTACCAGGCTTTGCTCCCACTCAAGGTCATATTCCTTCCGGAGTTCCGGCCCTTGGGTTCTTTAGAGATGCTCTCTTGGAAGGCAAAATTTCTTCGGCCATGGTTATTGGCAAGGGTAGTCTGTTCCTTGCCCGGATGACCAACCTGTTTGACGGTTTATCCCTTTTAATTGAAAAGAACCCAGGTAAGACTGAAGAAACTACCGGCCTTACAAAAGAAGCTATTCGGGAAATGGTTGCCGAGTACTTACGGGAAATGGCCAAAGGCCTTCTTTCCTAAGGGGGTAAAAATAAATGGAGCAGGTAAAAAAATTAATTGCGGAAGTGTTAAATGAAGCAGCGGATGTTATTGCCACCGGGCGAGCTCTTAAAAACATCCGGGTAGGTATCACCCTTCTGGGCAGTGAACACGGTGTGCTTGAAGTGTTAAAAGGTGCCGAAATGGCCGCCCAAAACCTTACCAATGTTGAAGTCGTAGTAATTGGTCCGGAAGATGTAGAAACCAGGCTCACTAAAGTCGTTGTCACCAATGAAAAAGAAGGCCACCGGGTAATGGAAAAAATGTTAGACTCCGGTGAATTAAATGCGGCCGTTACGATGCATTACAACTTCCCCATCGGCACCTCTACTGTAGGTTTGGTAGTAACCCCCGCTCAGGGCCGGAAAATGTTTATTGCCACAACCACCGGCACCTCTTCCCCCGACCGGGTGGAAGGAATGGTTAAAAACGCAATCTACGGCATTGCCGCTGCCAAAGCTTACGGCCTTAAGAATCCTAAAGTTGGAATTTTAAATGTGGACGGCGCCCGGCAGGTAGAAAGAATTTTAAAAGAACTCCAAAGTCGCGGCTACCAAATTGATTTTGCCGAATCAAAGCGCTCCGACGGCGGTGTAGTCATGCGGGGTAACGACCTACTTGCCGGTACTCCCGACGTCATGATTTGCGATAGCTTGACCGGCAACCTCTTAATTAAAATCTTCTCCGCCTACACCACCGGAGGTAGTTACGAAGCTTTAGGCTACGGCTACGGTCCGGGAATAGGAGAAGGCTTTAACAAAATAATTAATATCATTTCCAGGGCCTCAGGCGCACCGGTAATTGCCGGCGCTATTGAATACGCCGCCACCATGGCCCAGGGTAGACTTATAGAAGTTGCTCAGGCAGAAATTGCTGCCGCTAAAAAAGCAGGACTTCCTGAACTAGTAAAACCTGTAGAGAAAAAAGAAGCAGTCGAAGAAGTAAAAATGCCCCCGAAAAAACCGGTAGATAAAGAAATTGCCGGAATTGATGTTTTAGAATTGGAAAATGCCCAGAAGCTTTTATGGAAACACGGTATTTATGCCGAAACCGGTATGGGTTGCACCGGTCCCATTATCCTTGTAGCCCCGGACGACTTAAGTCAGGCCCTAAAAGTTTTAAAGGAAAATAAAGTATTGTAGTCCTAAAAAAGCCGTAGAGAGCAAATTCTCTACGGCTCAAAATTTTCCAAGGTGTGAAAATAATTATTAAATATCTCATCAGCCATTTCATAGCCGTAAAACTCTGACAGCATATGTATTACCGATTCCCGGTTTAATAGTCCCTGCATAAAACTATCCATAATATGGTACACCCGGTCATCGTAAGCCATAAAACCGCCTCCCGTTTTCCTTTATTGTTTCCGGAAGGCCAGACTTTTATTACTTTTTCCGGGAAAACAGCCGCATTAAAAATCCTTCTTTTAATTCCACCGCATTGGCCGGGCAGAGTTCCTGGCAGCAATAACAGCGAATACACTTATTATAATCCACCACCGCCCGTCGATTCTCAATTTTAATGGCTTTCGGCGGGCAGTGCCGGGCACAGCGACCGCAACCGACGCACCGTTCGTTCATTACCGGCCGGGCGGTAAACTGGTTTTGAAAGAAGCGAACTAAAAAAGCAGGAATCCGTCCGTCCAACGACTCGATGTTGTTAGGTGGAACAAAATTAAACGTTAAACCTTTCCCGCTGCCGGTAACTTCTATTTCCTTTAACGGCACCACTACGCCCCAGTTTAAAGCTACTCTGGCTACCGGCATTTTTTCCGCCTCAAATCCCATCATTTGTGTCATCACCATATCCACCGCAAAGCCGTTATCTCCACCGATAATAACCCCTGCTTTTTTGGGAGTTCCGTTGCGGGGGCCATTTCCTTCCATCCCCACTACCCCATCGATAATGAAAAACACAGGTTTTATTAAAAGAGCCAAGTCGCAGAGCATGGCCGCAAAATCATCCCTTTTTTGCATCCGTAAATGATATTGAGCTTTGGCAGTTGCCACGTTAAACCCAAATAAATTTTTTACTGCACCGGTTACCCCCATAAACGAGTGGGTTTTCATTTTTGCCACCGAAATAACCTTATCTACTTCGGAAAGTTCCCTGGCCAGAGTAAACCTTTTTACGGTACGCCCCTCAGGATACGAATAATCTTTAGCTTCGGCAAAAGGTAACAACTCTGCCCCTTCTTCCTGGCACACCCGGGCAATGCCGCACCGGGCGGCTACCCGTTCGGTATTACCGGTCCCCGGAGAGTCCCCTACCAGCGGAATAGCCCCGGCTTTTTTTACCATACGAACCACCGCCCGCACTACCTCCGGATGGGTCGTTACCGCCCTCTCCGGCGGAAGCCCCTCCAGCATATTGGGTTTAACCAAAACCCGTTCCCCGGGCTTAATAAACGTTTCAATTCCACCAAACTCGGAAAACACTTCTGCTACTGCCGCTTCTACCTCCGGGTAATGATAATTATCACATTTCGTTACACATACTTTCATCCCTTTTCCTCCCAGGTATAATTTTGGGGACAGTCCCTATCTTACTACTTTAAGCATATATTTAGGGACAGACCTTTTTCTACCTTTATTACTTATTCCCTACAAACTATAAAAACTCCTGCAAAGAAAAAGACCGGGATTTAACCCCGGTCTAAACAGGTTGAACGTAATCGCAAATGTCCTGGCTTATAAGCTTAGCTACAAGTTCATTATTTCTTAAAAGATTGATAAATAGTTGTTTTTGCTTCTCATGGGCAGTGCTTTTCGTCAAAACAAAGGATAAAGGCCTTCTAATTGGTGCTTCCAGTATACTTAGTTTCTTAAACATTCTCAAATCACAATCCCGCCGCACGGTAAGTTCGGAAATTATGGTCACACCCAAGCCTGCTGCCACAACTTCCTTGATAGCTTGCGTACTGCTAAACTCCATGGTGACGTTTAAGTCATTAAGATTAAGCCCCAGTTCCTTTAAGGCCATTTCCAGCACCTTTCTCGTTCCTGAACCTTCTTCCCGTAAAATTATCCGTTCTTTCAACAATTCCGCTACCGGCAGTTTTTCTTTGCTGCCCCAGATATGATGATAAGGCACTACAACTACTAACTCGTCTTCCCAAAACTTTTCCACTTTAAAATCATTATCATCTATAGGTCCCTCAATGAGTCCAATATCAATAGTTTTTTCCACCAATTCGTGATAAATAGTGTCGGTATTGGCAATCTTCACCCGCATTTCAATCTCAGGATACAGTTTATAAAAATACGCTAAAAGCTTGGGAAGAACATACTCACCAATAGTCAGGGTAGCTCCGATGTAGAGTTTTCCTTTACTTTCCCCTCCCGCATCTCTGGCTAACTCATATGCTTCGTGGATTTTATCAATAATATCCTGAACTTTCTGGTAAAAAACTTCTCCAGCTTTTGTAAGACGTACCCCTTTATTTGACCGCTCAAACAGTTTTACTCCTACTTCATTTTCCAGGGATTGAATTC
>NZ_BDJL01000125.1:51221-51933 GCF_001950325.1 Carboxydothermus islandicus | reverse complement strand
ATTTTATCAATAATATCCTGAACTTTCTGGTAAAAAACTTCTCCAGCTTTTGTAAGACGTACCCCTTTATTTGACCGCTCAAACAGTTTTACTCCTACTTCATTTTCCAGGGATTGAATTTGCAGGCTTATTGCCGGCTGACTCATGTGCAATCTTTTTGCCGCCGTAGAAATATTTTTGGTTTCAGCTACCACTTTAAAAATTACAAGCTGCGAGTGAAGCATTAAAACCCCCACCTTTTATCCGAAAGTTTTTAGCTGCATTAACAAAATTCTCGGACCATTTGGGGTATGTTAACACGTGAAAATGGGTGTAAGCTGCAAAAACATTTTTATAGCAAAAGCCGTCCTGACCTTTAATTATCCCCTGACCTTTATGAAGCTTAAGCCCAAAGGTTAATTCCTCAGTCAAATTCAACCTGGAATAATGAAACTCATGTCCTTTCAGGCAATATCCAACCGGAAAATACGGATTTTCCCTGACAATTTCCCCCTCGGTATAACCATGCCCCTGGGATTTATTCGTCATCTGACATTCCGCCGGAATTACGCCGGCCATATAATATTCGTTCCCGCTATTTCTAATTTTATCACATAAATACATAAGTCCGCCGCACTCGGCATAAATCGGCATCCCCAGTTGCGCATATTTTTTTACCTGAGTTAATAATTTCTGGTTCCGGGCAAGCTTTTCCAAATAAAGTTCCGGAAAC
>NZ_BDJL01000125.1:32474-51211 GCF_001950325.1 Carboxydothermus islandicus | reverse complement strand
CGCCTCCAATATATAACCCGCCTAAATCCTCGGGTAACTCATCATAAAAAGGATTTATAAAAACTATTTCAGCCCCTGCTTTCTCCAGCATCTCTAAATTTTCAGGATAATAAAAGCAAAACGCTTCATTTTTAAAAACCCCAATTTTAACTTCGGCTTTTCCCAATGGACTTCGCCCTACTGTTTCAATGTTTTTAGTGGCTAAACTAATAATCGGGTCCAAATCAATATGCTCCTCTACCATCCGGGATAGATAATCTAACAGTTCATTAGAAGCCTCAACTTCTCCAGAAGTAATAAGTCCAAGGTGCCGTTCAATTATTGTCCCTTTTTCTCCTGTTTTGGGCATATAACCTAAAATTCTAACCGGACAGTAACGGGCAAATACCTCTTCTAAAAGCTTAATCTGACGGCGGCTTCCTATTTTATTAAAAATTACGCCAAAAACTTTTAAATTCCGGTCAAACTCCATTAACCCTTTTACCACCGCTGCCAGGGTTCTGGTGGTTCTGGTAGCATCTACCACCAGCAAAACCGGTAAATTTAACAACTTTGCCAGCTCTGCGGTGCTATTCGTTCCCAGGGCATCAACGCCATCAAAAATCCCCATATTTCCTTCCACAACCGAAAGCATAGCAGTTTTTGCATAATACCGGTAATGCCTGACCACTTCCTCCCGGCTGTGCAAAAAGAGATCCAAATTTCGGCACTGCACCCCTGCGGCTAAAGTATGCCAGCCCGGGTCAATATAGTCCGGACCTTTTTTAAAAGGCTGAACCTTAATTCCTCTCCGTGAAAGGGCCCGTAAAATTCCCAGGGTCAAAGTGGTTTTTCCGCTTCTTCCGCTTGCCGCTGCTACAACAATACCATTTGGATTCATTTTTTCTCCCGTCCTTTATAAAGGGTAAAAGAGGGCCGCATTTTAGCAGCCCCAATTTTTTTGCTTGCTCCCATAACTTGCAATATGTTAAATACCACTATAAGGCATGTAAATGAACTTAACTAATAACAAAGCCAGTACCCCTACCACAACCGAAACAATCATCCCCACCACAAACGATTTAACTCCAAGTTTTTGAATCGAACTGTAATGAACTTTAAAACCAACGCCAGCAAAAGCCACCGCCAAAAATACTTTGATTATATCGGCATAATGAATGGCGGTGTAAAAATTCTTCCATGCCGTCTTGGTGGAAGGAAGGTAAAGAAGCAAGGAATTAATTAAACTAAATAAAACGAAAAATATAGCAAAGGAAGGAATATTTAACTTCACTTTTTCCGTTCCCGCAGCACTATTACCTTTAATCCGGTTAAAAATATAAGCACACAATAATACTACAGGCCCTATAGAAAAAATACGTACTGACTTGGCAACCATGGCCATAGCCGCAGCTTCTTCCCCGACTTGCGCCCCGGCAGGAATGACCTGAGCTGTCTCGTGAATTCCCGTGCCCGCCCACATACCATAAGCAATTTGGGATTTATGCAAAAAATCACCTAATGCAGTAGTCTGAAACAAAAATGGGTAAAGGACCATCGCTATTAATCCAAAAACTGTAACAGCTGCTACGGCAATACCAAGTTCTTCATCTTTAGCTTTTATTACTGGTCCAACGGCCGCAATTGCAGTAGCACCACATATAGAACAACCAGCTCCCATTAAAATGGATAACTCGGGACTTAGCCCCATTTTACGACCAAACCAAACTCCAAAGAAAAGGGCAAAAGCAATCACAATAAGCACTTGAATTACACCCACAATACCCAGTTGCAACCATGCCAAAGCGCTAATTGTAAAACCCAGCATGGCAATAGAAAAACGTAGCCAACTGCTTGAACACCAAAGTATACCCGCACTAAATGATTGTGGCAATTTAATAATATTTCCTAAAATAATTGAATAAAGAAAAGCATACATTAACGGACTAATTTTTCCATAAATATAAGTATTGGTCAGGTATGCCAGCGCAGCAATTACAACACAAATGATAATCCCGGGCACTGCTTCTCGCTTTGGAAGCCAAGACAAATTTTGGCTTTTCCCAGCCATAAAATCCCTTCCCCCTTTTCGTCATAAATTTTTCTTATAGTTTTATTTCCTGGAACCCTTGAATTTCGCGCCTTCAAACCCCCTCCCTTCTTGTTGTTTGTGTTTACTTTCACAATTTTGTTTTTTTATAAAGCATTAGGGAAATCCCTAATGCTTTATAACGCCCCTTTTACCAAACTCAAAGCCAAAGAAGTAACGGCTAAAGAAAAAGTAGATAAAATGGGTAATTTTGCTAAAGGGCAGGTATAAAAACATCAACCCGGTTACGAAATAAAACCAGTTTTGCACCTGGAAATTTAAAACATACCAAAAGGCTCCGGCAATAAATAAAGTCACCAGTAAAACCGAAAGATAATCATCGGGAGTATTTAGCTTCTGCATTTCCGATTTCGTCAACCGCTCAATGATACCAATAATTCCTGCCAGTAGGCCCGCTCCTGACAGTACTACTAAAGTATCCCTGACAAGACCGGAAAACTCTATATTAAAGACAGCAAGGACCAGGATAATAAAGGAAGCAAAGATTCCCAGATGAAAAACTACCCCTCGCAAATAAGGCATAACATGTTTGCGGGTACTTTCTTTGGCCCAGGGAGCCATCCCTAAAGTATAAGCGTATAAAACTCCATAGGAACTATCCCCCCGGGGAGGGGCTAAATCCCGGGGGGGATTAGCCTTTAAAAGCCCGGCCATTTTAACAACAATGCCCGCTACCGCAACAAAAAACGCCACCAGTAAAAAAGTTTTCATTTACACGCACCCCGTAGGTTTGGGAAGCCCAGCAATTTTACAAGCCCCTTTGGCAGGACCGGATGGGAAAAGTTCGTAAATCTCTTTCAAGCTAAATCCGGTATCTTTACAAAGCTTTCTGATCATCGGAGCAATTTGGTACTGAAGATAATAGTTGCGGATGTAGTTAACCACTTTCCAGTGATCCTCGGTAAGCTCCGTTACACCCTCAGTCTTCGCTAAAGCTTTAGCTATCTCCTCATTCCAAATTGTAGGATCTTCAATGAAACCATCCTCATCCACATTTAAAACCAACCCGTCAATTTCAATTTGCGGCATATTTACCTACCTCCTTAAAAAATTTTTTTATAAGATTATAGCTTTTCCAACCAAATCCATAAGCCCGGACATTTCCACCGGCAGATTATAGTACTCAAAAACCAATGGCAGTTGAGCTTTGCAGATGGAACAGGGAGCCACTACATAGTCCGCTCCGGTCTTTTTTACCTGCTCGGCTTTGACTTTACCAAGCTTCATCCGGGTTTCCATAATTTCTTCCATCAATAGCCCGGAACCGGCCCCGCAGCAGAAATTTTCTTCCCGGTTAGGAGTCATTTCAACGAAATTTTTAACTACATGGCGCAGGATAAAGCGCGGTTCTTCAATAATATCCCCTGCGCGAGCTAAATTACATGGATCATGGTAAGTGTAAACGATATCGCCATTTTTCTCCGGATCAACTTTTATAATTCCCCTGGCAATAAAGTACGCGGCTTCTTCATGGATATGACGAATTTCCACATCAACGGGACCGTTTAGCCCGTCGGTATACATCCGGGCTGCCCGCCAGCCATGACCGCATTCACCCTGAACAATTTTTTTAGCTTTTAATTTCTTTGCACAATCTAAAAGCCGGCGATTGTGCTCTTTCATCACTTTTTCATCAAAGAAAAGGCCAAAGTTTGCAGCTTCAATTATTTCACTGGGAATAGTCCACTTAATACCGGCAGCATGATACATTTTTGCCACACCAATCATCGTGTTGGTATTGACGAAAAAGTCCGCTGAGGAAGGCACATACATGATATCCGCTTCTTCATCTACCGGAATGCGGATTTTTATACCCGTCTCTTCATACATTTCTTCTTCAAGAAATTCGCAGCTATCTAACAGTGCCGGTTTGGCAATTCCCATGTTGTTGCCGGTATTAGCCATATTTTTGACAATACCGACAGTAAATCGTGGCACCATTCCAAGCTCTGCTAATATTTGCCTGACCATGATGCTTACTTCGGCCGTATCGATTCCAAAGGGGCAAACTAAGGCGCAACGGCGGCACTGGTTGCACTGGTAAAAATAAGTAAACCATTTTTCCAGAAGCTCGGCACTTACTCCAATGCCTCCGGCCACTTTTCCTAAAACCCCTGATAGTGGCATTATTTCCTGTTTATAAACACTTCGGACTAAATCGGCTCGTTTGGTCGGAATATTATAAGGATCCTCAGTTCCCAGATACGAATGGCAGGCATTTATACACGCACCGCATTTGGTGCAGCATTCCATAGCAAGTTTAAACATGCGACTTTCGGCGGCTTTTTCGCGAATTATTGCCACCGCTTTGCGCACTTTTTCCTCATCGTCCAAAATGCGATATGGCAGCGGGGCGAGGTCTTTAGCTTTCTGCGGGGCATTCATCAATTGCTTCCCCCTTTCTATAGCTTTAAAAGCTTTGCCTTGCCATCACCGGTTAAAATAATTGCTTTATTTATCAACCCGCCCGCTAAGTGCAAAAGTTTAGAAAAGGGAAGGTACATCAATAAGATTTGTCCAAAGAAATAATGAATGACAAAGGCTGTAGGAAGCTCGTAGTTAATTGGTCTTAAACTAAACAAATCCGCAAAATATTTCTTCACAGCAAAAAGTTCTACCGGCGCCAACGTCCGCATTGCATTTCCGGTGGTGACAATCGCTAAAATTAGCAGTAGATCAATATAATCCCAGGGGTCGGAAACTTGTTTAACCTGGCCGGAGAGCCGCCTTAAAAGAAGGGCTAATGCTCCAAAAAAGGCCAAGGTACCTGCCAGCATCCCAAAAGCAAAGGACAGCTTTTCGCTCTGTTCCGGAGTTGCTCCGAACAGGGTAAACTGGTGCCCGGCAAAGGCTATTCCTGCTATATGCCCGATAAATATCAGAAAAATTCCGAGATGAAATCCATAAGACATCACCCAGAGCGGGCGCTCAAAGCGATAAAGGGTTTTAAAGAAAAGGATTTCTTTCAGAATTTCACCACCGGGGGTATCGGGAGCCGGAAAAAGGTTTAATTGATACTTTACTTTTGAGGCATACCAGCCTCTTATCCGGTAGATAAGCCCAAACACCAGTATTAAAAATGTTAGGTAAGGAAGTACGCCAACAACAAAATGCTTCAAGGGTTCTTCCCCCTATTATAGTTCTTGAATGGTAACGGCCCCGGTTGGGCAGGAAGTAGTACAAGTTTCACAACCCATACACTCCGAGGGATCCGAAACAAGTTCAACTTTTTCACCTTTTACTTCAAACAACCTCGCCGGACAGGCTTCGGCACAGGAACCACAGCCGGTGCATTTATCCAGATCCAAATTAACCATATACATAGCTTTCACACCCCTTTAGTTATTTTTTTCTTCCCCGGGCAATACCAGGGCATTAGCAACGATTTCCGATAAAGCAGTGATATTTACGGGCATTTTATAATGCTTTTTAAGGTCCTGGAGCTGAACCATACAGTTGTGACATGGTGCCACCACTTCTTTAGCTTCGGTGGCCATTATTTGGTCTACCTTTGGTTTACCCGCCGCAATCCTGGACTTGGCATAGTCGGTCATGGCCAGCATCCCACCGCCACCACCGCAACAAAGGTTTTCAACCCCCGAAGGGCTCATTTCTCTAAAATCACTTACAGCTCTCGCCAGGATTTCCCTTGGCTCTTTATAAATGCCACCGTTTCGTGCTAAATTACACGGGTCATGGTAGGTCACCGGCTTGGTATTGCGTGAGGGATCAAGTTTTATGCGACCGGACGTAACGTACTCATGGATTAATTCCACCACATGCCTTACTTCAAAGGGGAATTTTTCGCCCAGCCAGTTTTCGGCTTCCCAGCGCATTGCCCGAAACCCGTGCCCACATTCGGTCATCGCCAGAACTTTTACCCCGAGCTCTACAGTGGCATCCCTTAACCTTTGGGCATGAAGTCTTGCCAAGTCATCTTCCCCGGAAAATAATGCTAAATTGGTTGCATCAAACATTTTGCTGGAAACGGTCCAATCTTCGCCGGCAGCATAGAAGATTTTTGCCAGAGCAATAAAGGAAAGGGGGTAAACCTTTACTTCCAGGGGTATCGTCATGTACAACACCCGGGCACCTTTTTTATCCACCGGGATTTTGGCTTTGGAGTCTCCAACTTCGTCTTGAAGTTGCTCTTCCAGCCACTCTATCGTTTCTAAAAACTCCTCCCGGGTAACCCCCATGTTATTCCCCGATTCAATGGTTAAATCCACTCCAGCCTTTAAACTGGCAGGAACCATGTTAATTGCTGCCAGCATGGCCCGGGCGGTTCTAACAATTAATCCTGTATCAATACCCATCGGGCAGTTTATGGTACACCGCCGGCACATTGTACAGCTACCAAAAGCAATATCCTTTAACTCCCGGGCGTACTCCTCATCAAAATCCCGAGCCCCTACCAGGCCGGGAAACAGTTTTCCCGTCGGTGTAAAATACCGCCGGTAGATTTTTCTAAGTTTTTCCGCTTTATAAGCCGGCGTATGAACGGGATCCTGGGAAGCCCTATAGTAGTGACAACTATCCTTGCAGATGCCACAGTGAGCACACACTTCCAGGCTGGCAATTAATTTTTTATTTAACCTGCCTTTTAGAAAATCCACTGCTTTTTGGGTACTCATCGCTTTACCCCTTTTATCTTGAGGATTTTTTTCATTTTTTCAATTTAACCGTAACACTTATCGACTTCTCTGTAAAATTCGCGTTTTTTATTTTGCTATTTGCAATTTAAATTGCTGCCTCCAATATCTTTTCTAAAATGCCCTCACCGCCCGGCCGATTAGCTTCAAGAATCTCAAAGTTCCCGTATTTTTTAATCTCCGCCGTCGTGTTAGGACCCATCGAAACCATTTTTATATCCGTTAATCTCTCTCGCTTTTCGTCCGTTAAGCTTTCAAAAAAATTGTTCACTGCTGCCGGGCTTACAAAGGTAATAAAATCAATTTTTCGACCATCAATTAACTCCAAAAGATGGTCTGCCTCAACCTTTGCCCTGACAGCCTTGTACACCGGTAGATACTTTACCGGTAAACGCTCCTCACGAAGTTTTGATTCTAAAATTGAGGCCTTTTCGCTTTTGGGAAAGAGAATTTTTTCTCCATCTTGAAGGCACTCGGCAATGAATTTTACCACTTCATGGGGCAAAAACCGGTCAGTTTTATAGGCTATTTTTATCCCCCATGTTTCCAAAACCTTTTTGGTTTTATCGCCAATAGCAATTACATCCGGCAAAGTATTTATCGATATCTCCAGACATTTTAAACGGTTCAAAAAAAACTCCACACCGTTTGGACTTGTAAATAAGATATACTTGTATTCATTAAGCCTCTGGAGTTCCCGGTCTACTTCCCGGTAGCTCTCAAATTTTAAATATTCCACTTGGGGCAAATGCCAAACTTCTGCTCCAAGTTCTTTTAACCGGCAAGCCAAAAGTCTACCGGAATTACTACTTTGAGTCAAAAGTATGCGTTTGCCCATCAGCCTTTTTGTTTCAAACCAGTTAAGCTGCTCCCGGAACCTAACCGTCTCCCCCACCACAATAATTACCGGATGCTTTAAGTCGGCTTTTCTTACCTTTTCCTCAATATCCTGAAGACACCCGGTTACTGTCCTTTGTTCCGCTCGGGTCCCAAGCCTGATTACGGCAACGGGGGTTTGGGGTGAGCGGCCATACTTCAGCAAATTGGCCACAATTTGCGGCAGATTTTTCCTTCCCATTAAAAAGACCAATGTATCCGCCGCTAAAGCTACTTTTTCCCAGTTAATTTGACTTTCTTTTTTGGTCGGGTCCTCGTTACCGGTTATTACGCAGAAAGAAGCCGCTACTTCCCGGTGGGTTACCGGAATCCCTGCATACGCCGGAACGGCAATAGCCGATGTTATCCCCGGCACAACTTCAAAAGGAATCCCGTGCCGGGTAAGCTCTAATGCTTCTTCCCCACCCCGACCGAAAACAAAGGGATCACCGCCTTTTAAGCGGACCACCGTTTTCCCAGCTAAAGCTTTTTCCACCAAAAGCTTGTTAATCTCTTCCTGCAAATATTCATGGCGGTCGGGAGCTTTTCCGGCATAGATAAGTTCTGCATCTTTTCGGGCATAGGTTAAAAGAACCGGATTAACCAAGCGGTCATAAACTATCACATCCGCTTTTTTGACTAAATTTAACCCTTTAACGGTAATCAAATCCGGATCTCCCGGGCCAGCACCCACGAGGTACACAAAACCAGGCATAGACTTCATCCTTTGTTTAATCTTAGGGCCGCCCCGGACGGGCGGCCCGGGGCAGGGGAGAAAAGGGGAGTAATGTTAAGTTTTTAGCTTGATATAAGAAGTCCCAAGATAAAGGAACTCAATTTTATCTTCCTTGGCTAATTCGGTAACTGCTTTATCTACTTCTCCTTTGGAAACTCCTAATGCTTGAGCCACTTCTTTGTTTTTGGCCTTATCGACCGTTTTTAAGTAATCAAGGATTTTTTGTTTTAACTCTTCCACCCTACCGACCCCCTTACCAGTTAAACTGAGTGGTGGTTCTAAAGGTGGTCGGCGCAAAGATAAAGTCATCAATGTGTTTTTCCGTGAAGGGAAGACCGGTTAACTTAAAGAACCGCTCCCAGCCAATCCGCTCAATCCATTCGCCGTATCTTTCTCCTGGCAGAGCATTTTCAGCATATACTTCTAAAAGGTGCTTTACTGCTTCCACCGTCTCCGTCCACCGGGGTGGATTGTTGGGAAGATACGGTATTGCCAGCCGCGAAAACTTCGGAGCCGTCCGGGCATTGGAAACTTTTCCGCCCACGAAAATAGCTACTCCGTCGTTTTCCGGGTCGGCAATTGGCATGGCCGGACAAACGGTATAGCAGTTGCCACAATACATACACTTATCCGGATTTACATCCACCGATTTTAGCTTGGGATTCGGCTTAATAGCACCGGTGGGGCAGCTCTGTATTACCGACGGAATCTCGCAAACCTTATGAAGCCTTTCGTGATCAATTCTCGGCGGCTTGCGGTGAATACCAACTATAGCAATATCCGAGCAGTGCACGGCCCCGCACATATTAAGACAGCAGGCCACAGCAATCCGGACCATGTTAGGGAGCTTGTTTTCCACAAAGTAATCGTAAAGCCCATCCATTAAGCTTTTTACCAGTCCGGAAGCGTCGGTAGCCGCCGAATGGCAGTGCACCCAGCCCTGTGTATGCACAATATTGGATACCGAATGGCCGGTACCTCCCACCGGTAAACCTCTTCGGGCAAGCTCCTCTAAAAGGGGCTCAACCATTTCCTTATCATCCAGTAAAAACTCAATGTTATGGCGACTGGTAAACCTTAAATGCCCTTTGCTGTATTTGTCGGCAATTTCGCAAATTTCCCGGATAAAATCAATGCTGGCAAGTCTTGGTGATCCAACCCGAACCGTATACAGCTCGGCTCCGGTTTCCGATACATGCTTTAAAACCCCGGGACGAATTTGTTCGTGATACAGCCACTTGCCGTAATTTTCTTTGATAATATCAGGAATAAGCGTACTGTAATGGGGAGGTCCAAAATCGGTTCTGGACATTTTACTTCACCTCCTCTGGGTACCAGAAGTAGTAGGGGTTAGCACGAGGAGCTGTGACCATTTGCGGCACCGGTTTAATTCCGGTATCCCGTAAAAACTTCGGCATACCCAGACGGTAAATGGTTTCGCCAATCCGCTCCCGGGTCTTGCCGTTTTCATCCCACCAATCGGTAATGGTCCGAATAAAATCCTTAAGTTCGGTATAAGGCGGTTTTAATTCCATAAACGGTATGATAACCCAGGACATAAAGGCCGACTTAACAATCGGAGCCTTGGCACCTATTAATAAAGTCGCTCCACCTTCTTTACCAACCCTCAATGCCTTGGGCATTTCGTTAATACAATGCATGCAGCGGGTGCAGGACTCATTATCGATAACAATTTCCCGGGTTTCAGCATTGTATTTCACCGCTTTTTTCGGACATTTATCCACTACCAGTCCCTGGATGTCAAAACCCGCCTCGGCATAGGCTTTTACTTCCTCCTGGTTTACCCGGATTGCATCCCTCCAGGTACCGATAACCGAAAGGTCAGCCCGGGCAATTGAAGCAACGCAATCGTTGGGGCATCCTGCAATCTTGATCTTAAACTTATAGGGCCACATCGGCCGGTGAAGTTCATTTTGAAACTCCATGGTAATCTCATGGCAAACATCCAGGGTATCAATGCAAGCAAACTCGCAACGGGCAGGACCAACGCAACAACTCGGTGTTCTTAGGTCCGAACCGGATCCTCCCAGGTCAAAACCTGCCTCCGCTAATTCATCAAAGCAAGGCTGCAGTTTATCGGTGTCGGTACCCAGGAGAATTGCGTCCCCGGTAGAACCATGGAAGTTAGTTAAACCGCTTCCATACTTTTCCCAGATGTCGCAAAGTTTCCGCAAGGCTTCGGTAGTGTAAAACCAACCTGCCGGCTGGTTTACCCGAATAGTGTGAAATTCCGCTGCCTCGGGAAACTGCTCCGGAACATCGGAGTAACGGCCAATTACTCCGCCACCGTAACCTTTTACCCCCACAATTCCGCCGTGTTTCCAGTGAACTTTCTTTTCCCGATAAGAAAGCTCAAGCTGTCCTAACAGCGCTTCGGCTTTTTTGTTTTTGGCCGCAGCTTTTTTAATTTCCTTGACAAAGCTGGGCCAACGCCCCTCCTCTAACTGGTCCAAAAGAGGAGTCTTCTTTTCCTCGTTGGCCATTAATTCGGCACCTCCTGCTTGTGAATATATTCTCATTTACTCTCTATCAAAATCATAATTTTTTTAACATTTTTGGTCAATTAGGTTTATTATTTGATAAACTTATGGCGTTATTTTAATTTATTAATTTTTACACTATTTTTCTCATTAAATCCCTTTCCACATTTCAAAATCATTCCTAAACATCCCGGTTTTTCCCGCTTTTGTTTGTGACATTGGTAACTATCTATAAAAAAAATAAATACCACTATTTGTGATATTTATAATTTTGGGGACAGTCCCTAAAATTATACTTAAAGTATAGTAAAAGGGACTGTCCCCGCTTTATTACTTCCGTAATTCTTCTTCTCTTAATTGCCGCCGCAAAATCTTACCTACAGCAGTCTTGGGAAGTTCCTCTCTAAATTCAACTTTCTTCGGTACCTTATAAGCAGCAAGTCTCTCCTTACAAAAAGCTATTATTTCTTCAGCGGTAGCAGTCTCTCCTTCTTTTAAGACCACAAAAGCTTTTACCGTTTCTCCCCGGTATTCATCGGGAACCCCAACTACCACCGCTTCCTTAATTTTGGGATGCTCAAACAACACTTCTTCAACTTCCCGCGGATAAATGTTATAACCGCTGGCAATAATCATATCTTTTTTCCGGTCAACAATATAAAAATATCCATCCTCATCCATTCGGGCAATATCACCGGTATAAAGCCAGCCGTCTTTTAACACCCGGGCGGTCTCCTCAGGCATATTCCAGTAACCTTTCATTACCTGCGGGCCTTTAACTGCCAGCTCTCCAATTTCACCAATCGGAAGTTCCCGTTCGTAATTTTCAGGGTCCACAATTTTGGCTTCGGTATCCGGGAAAGGAAGCCCAATAGACCCTACTTTTCTCTTACCCCCTAAAGGATTACAGTGGGTAACCGGCGATGCCTCGGATAAACCGTAGCCTTCAACCAAATGGCCGCCGGTAAGCTCCTCAAACTTTAAAGCCACCTCCACCGGAAGGGGAGCTGAACCGGATATGCACTCTTTAATGCTGTCTATCCCGTAGCTTCCAGCGTTGGGATAATTATTGATAGCAATATACATGGTAGGTACTCCGGGAAAGACTGTTGGCCGGTATGTTTTAATGGTATTCATTACTTCATTTATTTCAAAGCGTGGTAAAAGTATTAGCGTTCCCGCATTAATCAGGGAAAAGTTCATGGCCACACTCATACCGTAAGAGTGGAAAAAAGGTAATACTCCCAAAACTACTTCCTTGCCAAATTCACAGGAAGTCATCCAGGCCGTAACCTGCATGGGATTCGCCAGGATATTACGGTGGGTTAAAGTTGCCCCTTTAGCAATGCCAGTGGTACCACCGGTATACTGTAATACCGCCGGGTCATTAAGATAGTCAATAGGCGGATACTCCACAGGATAACCTGCCGCCGATTTTACATAAGCTTCAAAATCTACCGCATCATCAGGAACATCATAAGGGCTAAAATCAAATAATATAATTTTCTCTAAATTTGTCTGGTTTTGTACCGCCTTTATCCGGGGGTAGAGGTTACGCATTGCCACAATAACCTTAGCCCCGGAATCGTTTAAAATGTGCAAAAGCTCCCTTTCCACGTACATGGGATTTACCTGCACTAAAATAGCTCCAATTTTTTGGACCGCAAGATAAGTAATCACATACTGCGGGGTGTTGGGAGACATTAAAGCTACACGGTCGTCTTTTTTCACTCCATCCCGGGCCAGAGCTGCTGCCAGGAGGTCTGTGTAAAGTTTTAACTCCCCGTAAGTTATTTCTTTCTGGTAAAAAATTAGCGCTTTGTGATTCGGCATTTTCGCTGCTATTTCATCTACAATTTGGGCTATCGTCTTATCGGGGTAATTTAAAGAATGCGGCACTCCTTCCTCATAAGACTTAAGCCAGATAGGATCTCCCATCCCTTTTCTCCTCCTTTTACTTTTCTCTCTTTTTTTAAAATTTTGAATTTTTGTATTGTTCGATAAATATTATAACCCATCCTCCTCCAATATTTAACCCATTAACTGAATGAATGCTCATTTTTTTATCGACATGAATCGACTTCTAAATTATTAAAAAATAAAAAACCGGGAAATCTCCCGGTAAGAAAACTACTTTTTCTCCTGTAAAACCATCGGCTTGCCGCAGCATACAAGCTGCCCTTTGCCACTTTCCAAAACTTCCACTTTATTCCCGCAAATCTCGCATAAATAAATCTGGCCCACCTGAGTCATCCAATTCACCCCAATCTTTTTAACTTACCACACCAGGTATGTAGCTATGCCAATAGCTAAAAGTTCTTGTTGATCATTATACACCTCTACTTCGCCAACTACAACCCTGTTCCCAGTACTTACTCTCCGGGCACGAGCTACAATATCGCCGCCAAGGCCGGGTTTTAAATAATTTACTTTGAGTTCAATGGTAGCCATTTTTTGTCCCTCGGTCATTTGCGCCACCACCATTGCGCCTACAGCCGCATCAATAATTGAAGCAAATACTCCTCCGTGCACCACCCCAAAAGTTTGGAAGTGATGCGGTTTTAAACTAATCTTTAGTTCCGCTTCCTGGGGCGTTACCTTCACCGGTTCCATCCCCATAAAACTCCAAAAAGTGTCGTCCCGCAAAAGTTTTAACAAATCCCCCTGCATTTTCCCCCTCTTTTCTTTAATTTTTTTGCTAACCTAAAATTCGCCGCTGAATTTTATTCACCTTCTTGACTATTCCGATTTTTTTACTTATAATTAAATTGAAAATGATTTTCAATTTCAAGGAGGCTGTGGTATGCTAAAAAAACTTTCATTAGTTATCGCCCTACTTGTGGTACTTACTTTCGCTTTTACCGTTACCTCTTTTGCCGGAACCCCTATCGGAGAGTACAAAAATCTCTTGGAAAGCCTTTATCAAGAAGCCAAAGAAGGTGAATGGGGGGAAGCTCAGGAACTCGCTTATCGACTCCAGGCTTTTTTTGAAAAAGCGGAAAAGGAAATTAAAGAATTAAACCCAAAACTTTATGAAGAATCGGAAGAATATTTGCCAAAAGTTTTAAAGTACACGTCTGAAAAAGACATGGAAGAGCTTTCCGAGTATTATGAGAAATTAATCGGAGCTTTTCCCTCCAGTGAAAAGAAAGAAGGCTTTGCCGGTCTTTTTGATAGCGCTTTAATAATTCTCCGGGAAGGATTTGAAGCATTCCTAATCATAGGCGCGCTCTGGGCGTTTTTGCAAAAAGCCGGACAGGAAGAACTTAAAGGAAGTCTTGTTCTTGGTGCAGTCACAGGAATCGCCGGTAGCGTTGTCGTAGCTTTTTTCCTTCTATCCGCTGCCGGTAAAACTCTACCTCCAGCAGCCTTAGAAGGTTTATCCTCAATTATCGCAGCAGCTCTTCTTTTTTATGTAAGTTTCTGGCTTCTTTCCAAAGCAAGTACCCACCGGTGGGAAGAGTTTATTAAAAATACTGCAAACCAGGCTTTAATCAGGAAAAGCTACTGGTCCTTTTTTGGCGTCTCGTTTTTGGCCGTATTTCGGGAAGGTTTTGAAACTGTACTATTTTACACCGCTCTCTTCCACCAGGTAAGCCCCTCGGGCTTCTGGAGCGGGCTTATTTCCGGTACCCTTGGTCTTACCGTGTTAGTTTTTGCCATCGTTAAGTTCGGGGTAAAGATACCGCTTCGCCCCTTTTTCCTGTCTACCGGAATCCTCCTCTATTATCTAACCATTAAATTTGCCGGTTATGGTGTTCATGAGCTGGCAGAGATAGGCTGGATTTCGGAAACGAAGATAGGTAATTTTGGCATAAGTTTTATAAGCTTTTTCCCCACCTTGGAAAATTTGATTGTTCAGGGGATTCTGTTAGCAATAGGTATTTATGGAATTGGTAAAATCTTAACCAATCCCTCACAAGCCACTTAAAATATCCCGTATAGGCGGCCGATGCCGCCTTTTTCTTTTGCAAAAGTGAAATTTAAAGAAATTTTTAGCAATAATTCATTTTTTAGTTTTAACCATTATTATTGGTGCTTTTTGCTCTTTTTTGACTATTTTTGACTTTTGCACATTAGTCAGAAATGGTCAATAATTATAAGCAGAAAGGTCAAAGAAAGTTAAAATAAAATATAAAAAAGATAACTGGAGGTGGTTGGTATGCTCATGAGATTTGATCCCTTCAAAGAAATCTTTGATTTAAACCGCTGGTTCGCCGAAGCCTTTACCCCTATTAACCGAAGCCTTTCTCTGCCAAGAGTTGACATCTTGGATAACGGAGATGAGCTTTTAGTTAAAGCAGAGCTTCCAGGGATCGAAGATAAGAACCAGATCGAACTCTACGTGCAAAACGATTACTTAATCATCAAAGGTCAGGTTCAGGATGAAACCGAAGCTAAAACCGACCGGTACTACCGCAAAGAAAGATTTACCGGTAGTTTTGAGCGGGTAGTCTACTTGCCGGTAGAAGTGGAACCTGCCAAAGCTACTGCTGAATATAAAAACGGCATCCTAAACATCAAGCTTAAAAAAGCCCAGGGTAACCCCCAGGGATTTAAAGTGGATATCAACTAATCCCCCCCTCCCTACTTCCCCGAAGTTTTGCCGCTTCGGGGTTTTTTCTTTTTAAAAAATATGTTTTAATAGTAATGTTGGACGGGAGGGAGAATATTTGAATAATAACAAAATTCGTTATGCGATTGCTTTCGGCCATTTCTGGATAGATTTTTACGCCAATGTGTTAGCTTCTACCATGTACCTTTTAGCCCGGGATTTACACTTAAGCCTTACCCGCCAGGGAATTTTAGTGGCGGTTGTTTCATTTGCCGGTTCGGTTATGCAACCGTACCTGGGTTATCTGGTGGATAAAAGAGGAAAAAGCGCTTATCTTTTATTAAGCCTTTTGGTAATGGGATTACTTACTACCGCCACCGGCCTTTTCCAAAGTTTTTATGCTGTTTTAATTCTTTTTACTTTGGGCGCCTTAGGCTCAGCCCTTTACCACCCTTTAGGTTCCGTGCTTACAACCAGCATCAGCGAAAAGAAAAACACCGCTGTGTCCTTTTACGTCACCTGGGGCAATATCGGCTACTCCATAGCCCCGGTAATTCTGGTACCGGTAGTAGAAGCTTTAGGCCGAAAAGGGCTTTTACTTTTCTCTCTGCCCATGTTTTTAGCGCTAATATTTCTCTATTTAACTAAAAGCCATAAGTTGCCTTTACCTCACGAAGAGCGTAAAGAAACACTCCCCTCCTTTCGGGCCACGATTAAAAGCGCCTTTACCGGACTTTTGCTTTTAAACTTAATCGTCTGGGGCCGTGCCTGGATTCAAGTAGCCCTTGGTAACTATTCCATTCAGTATTTCCTGCACCAGGGGCTTTCGGCCAACCAGAGCAGCATCCTTCTTTCGGCCTATCTTTTGGCCGGAACAGCAGGAGTGGTAGCCGGTGGCTTTGTAAGTGAAAAGCACGGGGAGAAATTTACCCTGCTTGCTACTTTCCTTTTGTCCGGAGCTACGTTAATAATGATGTTTTTCACTCCACCACCTTTTTCTTATCTTGGCATGCTTTTAACCGGCTTTCTTTTAAACATGTCGTTCCCGGCCACCATCGTTATGGGTCAGAATTTAATCCCGGAAAACGCCGGAATGGTTTCCGGGATGATGATGGGGCTGGCTTTTGGTCTTGGCGGTATGGGTGCTATGCTTACCGGTACGGTTGCTGATTATACCAGTCTTGCTTTTTCTTTAAAACTGTTGGTGGTGCTTCCCTTTATTATCTCCGCTTTAACGGTGGTTTATTTTCAAAAAATTTCCCTATCTAACGCCAAAATAAAATAATTTTTGACATATTTCGATATTTTTTGTATATTTAAGATAAATTTATTTGTTGGAGGTTTGGCGATTTGCGCAAGTTTAAAATTTTCACCGACAGTACCCTGGATTTACCCGAAGAAATTTTAAAAGAAGAGGGAATTGAAATTATTCCTCTTTCCGTTCATTTCCCCGACGGCAAGAGCTATCTTGACCGTTTGGAAATTTCCGCAAAAGAGTTTTTAGCCAGGATGAAGGAGTACGTCGAATTACCTAAAACCAGTCAACCATCCCCCCATCACTTTTTAGAAGCTTTTAAAAACGCCGTCCATAATTTAGAAAATGCCGGCGAAGTGGTGTTTTTAGGGCTATCCTCACGGCTTTCCGGCACCTTTCAAACTGCTAAAATGGCTGCCGAAATGGTCAGCAAAAAAATCACCGTTATTGATTCAAAAACCGGTTCCTTGGGACTTGGGATTTTAGCCTTAAAGATTGCGGAATGGTTAAAAGAAGGCATCAACCGGGAAGAACTCTTACACCGGGTAGAAAAATTTAAAGAAGAGCATCGGCTCTTTTTTACCGTGGAAACCATGGAAAATCTGGTTAAAGGCGGGCGGATTTCCCGGATGAAAGAAAGGGTTGCTAATTTTTTAAATATAAAACCAATCTTTCACCGGACGCCTGAAGGCGAAATAGCTCATTTAGAAAATGTCCGGGGGCGAAAAAAAGCCATCCAAAGGCTAATTGAGCTTGCCGAACAACACGGTAAAGATTTTGAACAAAAAATTGTCGGTATAACTCACGCCGGTGCTTTGGAAGAGGCGCTTTTCTTAAAAGAAAAACTCCTGGAGCGATTAAAGCCGAAAAAAATTATCCTTTCCGAATTAAGTCCGGTTCTGGCCACCCACAGCGGGGAAGGGACTTTACTGGTGACTTATTAAAAACAAGGGGACGGTTCAGAGCAGCAAAATGGATGCTTTGAGAACCGTCCCTTCCGTTTACTGTATTTCTATGCGGCGGGCCCGGGGATTATTTTTGCCGGATTTTTTCATCCGCACCTCTAAAATGCCGTTTTGGTAAGAAGCCCGGGCATGATCCGGTTCAACTTCCGCCGGTAGAGCGATAGTTCTTGAAAATTTGCCGTAATAACGTTCGCTTCGGTAAAACCGCTCTTGCTTTCTCTCCCGTTCATTCCGGATCTCGCCTCTTAAAGTAAGGCTTTCGGGCTCCACGATTACTTCAAGATCTTCTTTGGCATTAAGTCCCGGTATTTCCGCCCGAACTACCACATCATTACCCTCTTCAAAAATTTCCACCCGCGGGCTAAAGAGTCTTGCAGGGTTAAAGGGTTCCAAAAAATCGCCCCGTTCAAAAAACCTTTCCATCTGGTTTTTAAAATTTAACATTTCCCGCCAGGGATCAAAAGGTATTAGCATTTTCTCACCTCCATTTAATTAGCATGGAGGCTTTTTTATTTTTTATACGAAATTAATTTAAAGGCACCACCGCACCATTGTATTTTTCATTGATAAACTTCTTAATTTCTTCGGACTTTAATGCTTCCGACAGTTTTTTAATCTCCTCGCGATTTTCATCACCTTTTCTAACCGCTAAGACGTTACCAAAAGTATCGGCCGCCTCCGAATTGGCATCTTCGGCAATTAACGCATCTTTAGGAGTAAGCTTGGCTTCCTGGGCATAGTTACCGTTTATTACCGCTCCATCAAGGTCATCCAAAGACCGCGGCAGCTGGGCTGCTTCTAATTCTACCACTTCCACTTTCTTGGAAGTTATATCCTTTACCGTCGCTTTGATCCCCAGGCCCGGTTTTAGGGTAATTAGCCCTGCTTTTTCTAAGAGAGCCAAAGCCCGCCCACCGTTGGTAGGATCGTTCGGAATACCAATTTTGGCTCCCGGTTTAAACTCGTCAATACTCTTTACCTTTTTGGAATAAAGCCCCATCGGCTCAAAGTGAACTTTCACGGTCCAGGTAAGGTTAAGTCCCCGGTCTTTGTTAAACTGCTCCAAATACGGGACATGCTGAAAATAGTTGGCATCCAGCTCTTTTTC
>NZ_BDJL01000125.1:0-32446 GCF_001950325.1 Carboxydothermus islandicus | reverse complement strand
TGTCCCTGCCGTAAAATTTCCGCGTGGGGTACCGGGGTCGCCCCAACTTTTAAAACTTTTTCTGCAGCTTTTTGGCTTCCGCAGCCAAAAAGGCCCAGGGTTAAAATTAGCACTAAAGCTACCAAAAATTTTTTCATTTTAACTCCTCCTCCTTTATTATTTTGTTTTATATTTACGGGCTAAAAAATTGCCCGTAGCCTGCACAATTTCCACCAGAGCTACCAAAATAGCAACGGTTATAAGCATCACATCCGTTTGAAACCGCATATAACCATACCGGACTCCGAGATCACCAAGACCTCCACCCCCAATGGCTCCGGCCATGGCCGAATAACCGATTATGGCTATAGCAGTATTGGTCAAACTCAAAATAATTCCGGCTCGGGCTTCCTGTAACAGTACTTTGAAAATTACCTGCCGGTTATTTGCCCCCATGGCCCGGGCCGCTTCTACCACTCCAGGGTCAACTTCTCTGAGATTGGCCTCTATTAACCGGGCAACAAAAGGCGCTGCCCCAATTGTTAGAGGTACTATCGCTGCGCTGCTACCGATAGACGTTCCGGCAATAAGCCGGGTCAAAGGAGTTACCGCCAGCATCAGGATTACAAAAGGCGCCGAGCGCAGGACATTTACTACCGAGCCCAGAATGCTATAAATTACAGGATTGGGCATTATCCCACCATTTGAAACGGCATTTAAGAGAACCCCCACCGGAATACCGATTACCGCTGCAAAGAAAAGAGATACTCCGGTCATATAAAGGGTTTCATACGTAGCCTTTATGATTTCAGGCCAGTATTCCACTTCTACACCACCTCCAGTTTCACCGAAAGCTCGTGCAAAATTTGCCGGACCTTGTCTCGTTTGTTTTCATCCCCGAAAATCTCTACCGCCAAAATTCCGTAGGGAACGTCTTTTAAATGTCCGATATTGCCGTAAAGGATACTCAACTCCACACCCGTTTCTTTGATTATCCTGGATACCACCGGCTCATTGGCGGTATTGCCGGCAAAGCGCAGCAAGAGCACCTCCCGGTCGGGTCTTTTGGTCCGGGCTTGTAACAAAACTTCTTCCGGTAATTCCTTGCTGATTACGGTATTGACAAATTCTTTGGTAATGGGGTGCCAGGGGTTTAAAAAGACATCGGTTACTACCCCTTCTTCTACCACCCGTCCGTTGTCCATTACCGCCACCCGGTCGCAGATTTCGGTAATCACCCGCATTTCATGGGTAATGATAACTATCGTAATCCCCAGCTTTCGGTTAATTTCTGCCAGTAACTTAAGAATTTGTCCCGTCGTTTGCGGGTCCAGAGCAGAAGTGGGTTCATCGCAGAGAAGAATCTTGGGGTTTGCAGCAATCGCCCGGGCAATTCCCACCCGTTGCTTTTGACCCCCGGAAAGTTCTCTTGGATAACTATCCGCTTTATCCAAAAGTCCCACCAGCTCCAGGACTTCCATAACCCGCTTCTTTATCCGTTCCCTGGGATAGCCCCCTATCTCAAGGGGAAAGGCTACGTTCCCAAAAACAGTGCGGGAATCCAAGAGGTTAAAATGCTGAAAGATCATCCCGATTTTTTGCCGCAAACTTAGAAGTTCTTTACTTGATAGCCGTGTGATTTCCACGCCATCCACCCAAACTTCACCGGAAGTAGGCCGGACAAGCCCGTTTATTGCCCGCAGTAACGATGACTTTCCGGCGCCCGATAAGCCGATGATGCCAAAAATTTCACCTTTTTTTATTTCTAAACTGACATTATCCACCGCTTTTACCTTTCTTTTCCCCGGATACGTAATGTCCAGGTTTTTAATAATAATCACTGTTACCACCTCTTTTGCAAAAAAATAACCCCCTTCCGGTTAGAAGAGGGTTTTTACTCCTCCTCTTATCTCCCGGAATTTAATCCGCAGGAATTGGCACCATTGCCTAAATTTTAGGCCGGTTGCCGGGCTTCATTGGGCCAGTCCCTCCGCCACTCTTGATAAGAGGCGATCTATGTCATCGCCGCTATTTAGTTCGCATTAAACTGAATTTGATTTTAAATTCGAAACTACCACCTGTCAAGTCCCTCTGAAAAAGTTTTAATTTTTTAAATTTTCTACGCTGCCTCCCGTTTATTAAAAAGATATATTCCCAGAATTACTACCCCCACCAGGTAAAGAAGGGTATATCCGAGAAAGTACAAGCTCGGGGGGCTGGCGCTGCCAAATAAGGTTAAAGGTCCGGCAAAGTTGCTAACTCCAGAAAAAATATACGACACCCCTTTGCGGTAAATAGCGTCGGTAGGAAGGATAATACTGGTTAAAAGGCCGATTTCTTGCAAAATTTTCGTTTGTCCGGGAAAGAAGCTTGCCACCTGCTCCATCATCCCTCCAACCAGCGAAGCCATATACAGGGTAAAAGCAAAAAAACCGTTAGCCGCCGGCGACAACCGCACCGACCCGGTCAACGTCACCGCCGTTAAAATAAGCGGCATTCCGCTTAAGATAAGTCCTGCAAGCCAGACATTCTGGGGGATAAAACCTGTAATAACGTAAAACTCGGCTACCAGCGCCAATATTAAAATTATCGCCGCAATAATGCCCAAAAGACCGTAACCAATAAATTTTCCCAAAAATACCTCCCACTTTTTAACGGGACGTACCAGTAGCGGCTGTAAAAGCCACGCTTCTAATTCTCCGGAAATCGCCCCGACCGCACTAAATACCGCTATCACGTTTACTGCAAAGGAGGCGAAAAACAAGCCAAAGGAAAAGAAAAAATTTAAGAGAATATAACGCTGTAACGCCATATCAGGAGTAGGGCTTTTATAAATTTTTAAATCATCGCTGATAAAATAAAGGCCGGTACCGAAAAGAATAAGGTAAACCACCGCTAAAATGACAATTACCAAAAGAGTTTTCCTGCGCACCGCTTCCCTTAAGGTATAACTAATTATCTGCCCCATTTTTGCCCTCCACCGCCTGGATAAATAATTCCTCGAGCGCCGCCTTAAACGGCCGAACCTCATAAATATTAGCTCCCCCGAGGACCAATTCCCGCATTATTGCCGGTACTTCTTCTTCGCTTACCCCCAAAAGCTTTAACCCATTCGGGGCTTCCCCGGTTTGATACCGGGATTTTAGTTTATTAAGAAGAGCTTCGGGAATTTCCCCGCGGATTAAAATCCCGCGTCCGGATAAAAGTTCCGCAAGTTTTCCCCGGGCTTTTATTTCCCCGCGGTTAATAATCGCTACACTATCGGCTACCATTTCCACCTCAGATAAAAGATGGCTGTTTAAAAATACCGCTACTCCTTGTCTTTTAAGGTCGGTGATAATTTCCCGGACTTCAATCCGGCCTACCGGATCCAGAGCCGAAGTTGGCTCATCCAAAAATAAAAGTTCCGGTTCCCCTAATAAGGCCACCGCCAGGGCCAGTCGCTGGCGCATCCCCTGGCTGTAGGTCTTGATTCTACTATCTTTCCGCTCCCAGAGTTTGGTCCGGGTTAAAACCTCTTCTATTCTTCGTTTTAACTTTTTCTCCGGAAGGTAGAGGAGTTTCCCGTGAAAGCGCAAAAGCTCTTCTGCCGTCATCCACTCCGGCAGGCGAATATTTTCCGGGAGATAGCCTACCTTACGGCGGACATGCAAGTCTTCCGGGCTTTTCCCAAAAAGCCGTATCGTCCCCGAGGTAGGTTTTAATAAGCCCAGGGCAGTTTTCACAAAGGTACTTTTCCCGGCACCGTTTGGCCCTAAAAAAGCAAAGATTTCCCCGGAGGAAACCCCCAGAGAAATGTTCCGGCACCCTATTTCCCGGCCATAATATTTTGTTAAATCGACACTTTCTAATACCATGTTACCAGCTAAGCCCCCTTGCTACTTCTAAAAGGGTTTCTTTATCAAGAGAGCTTTCAATTACGGTAAGAATTCCCCCCTTTAAAAACACCAGCACCCGATAGCTTCCACCCGATTGTTCAAGCATCTTTCCGGTTACACCGGCGATTTTAACATCTTCCACCGATGTTCCCTTGTAAACCGGTATCACCAGGGCGCTGTTTAAATCACCGACAAGTCCTGCCAGAGAGCTTTTTAGATCTCCGGGGATACCCGGCAGCTCTAAGAGAACTTCGGCAATTTCTTCCGGCGTAATCCTGGCCCGGGTTTTTATTTCCGGTACTGCCTGACGGGTAATGCTAAGAAAACCACCATTATTACCGCCACCTGTCAGGTTGTAATTGGCCCGGTAACCAGGGTTTACGCTGATGTTAAACTCTTTTCCCTCCAGGGTTTCCGGAAATAGCTTTTTGGCTCCCAAAAACTTCAGCTGCCTGTTCATCTCCTTAACATTAACTTTCACCGTTAATTTAAATCCTTCCCCTTGGTATAAATTATTCAATTGCGCATATTTTTCCAAAGTTGAAGGTAAATTTTCCGGAACGGGATTTAAAGATGCCGGGATATTTTTAATATCAGTGGGAGCCAAATCCCGCGGTTTTAAAGTCATCTCTCTTTTAACCTCGATAAGTCCTTCTATTTTGCTTTCCCCCACCTTATTAAAAATATCGGAAAGTTTCTCCAGGTCCGCCGCATTAACCGAGACTACTTCGACCTTTTCAGCCCGGAAAAAGGTGTAAAGTTCATCGGCTATCGTTGGCGCCCCGATCAGGATTAAAGCGGCCGCCGCTACCGCTGCCACCCGGGGTAAAATTGCATTTTGCCAGAATTTTCTCCTAAGGCTTGCCGCATTAACCTTTTCGCCGTCAGTCAAATGCGAAAGCTTTGTCGCGGTAAATTTTCTGGTAGCTTTAATTTCGTTTAACTTTTCCCGGCACTTCAAGCACTCTTCAAGGTGTTCATCTACCTTCCTCATTTCCCCTAAATTTAGCTCATCATCCACATAAGCCATTAAAATCCCCTCATCCAAACAACGGCCCTTCAAATTAATCACCTCCGGATAATTTTAAATAACTTTTTTTAAACCGGGCCTGCGCCCGGCAGAGTTTCTGGCCCACCGAGCTTTCCCTAATCCCTAATTTTTGGGCTATCTCCTTGTATTTATAGCCCTTCTCCCGTAAAAGTAATAGTTTTTGTTCTTCTTCGGTAAGGGTTGCCAGAGCTTCTTTCACCAGTTCCACCTCATCAATAAAATTAATTCCGGAAGTTTTCGCTCCTTCTAACAGCGGAATCTCCCGGGCACTCCTGAGATAATCATAGGCAAGATTTTCTCCCACTTTAAAAAGCCAACCGACAGGATTACTTATACTGCTTATATCTTCCCGGAGGAGCCTGGCAAAACACTCCTGAGCCAGTTCTTCGGCAATATCTACCCTTTTTACAATACTATTAATCCTGAAGGTAAGTTTGGTATACATTTCCTTATAAAGGGTTTCAACTATACTGTGCTCCACCCTCTCCCTCCTTTACCGCTTTTTCTACCTCTAAGACGATTTTAACCCCTAATTTGTGACAGCCAAAGAAATATTTTCTCCGTTAATCTGCAATAAACACGAAACACTTTGGTAACAATTAGGTTTTATAATAAACTTAAAAGGAGGCGATATTAATGATGGGAAGATTCCCGGGATTTGGCTACGGTTACGGTTATTACCCCGGCAGTTTACTAATAAACCTGCTTTTGTTTTTAGCTGTTATAGTGGTAGCAGCCCTGATTTTCCGCCGGTTTGGCATCTTTTTTCCCATGGGCAGCTGCGGCCATCATGTTTCCCATACAAACCACCGCTCTTCGGCAGAAGAAATTTTAAGAGAGCGGTACGCTCGCGGGGAAATAATTAGGGAAGATTATTTAAAAGTTTTAGAAGATCTTAAAAAATAAGGAGTGATAACGATGATGTGGTATTTCTGGGATCGGCTAACTCCATGGAACATGCTTGGAGGTATCTTTATGATGATCCTAATGTTTCTCTTTTGGGCGGTAGTGATTTATTTCATCTTCAAACTTCTTACCCGAAACGATATTATAAGTAAAGTTACCTCCGGAAAATCTCCGGAAGAACTTTTAAAGGAAAGATACGCCCGAGGAGAAATAACCAAAGAACAATACGAAGAAATGCTTCAAGATTTACGAAAATAGCGGGTGGTTATCATGTTTTGGTATTGCTGGAATCAAGCTTTAGGACCCTGGAATATGATAGGAGGTTTTATTATGATGATCTTTGGCTTACTATTCTTAGCTTTAATTATTTACATCGCCTTTCAACTATTAGCTAAAAATAACGGAATTACTAAATTAAGTATAACCAAATCACCAGAAGATTTGTTAAAAGAGCGATATGCAAAAGGTGAAATTAGTAAGGAAAAATACGAAGAAATGCTGCATGACTTACGAAAATAGCGGGAAACCCCCGCTATTTTTGTTATAATTTTATCAAATATATTGTTGGAGCAGCCCCTACAGTAATTTTTTAATTAGCTGGAGACGACCCTACGAAAAAAGTGGTAGGTGGTATGTGGTCAGTAATCCGAATTTTTTACCGACCACTCAATACCGACCACCAACCACTTACGACATACCACCACTATAGGAGGTCCAAGATGGACAACCTGACCCATGGACTTATTGGTTACGCCCTGGCTAAAGCCGTTTTACCGGCGGGTACCGACCCGGCGTTAGCCAAAGCAATAACTATAGCTTCGGTATTAGCTTCCGAAGCCCCGGACGTAGATTTTGTCACCCGGGCCTGGGGGCCTTTGAAATATTTTGAGTACCATCGTACTCTGACCCATGCCCCCTGGGGAGTGGTGACCTTATCTTTTCTTTCAGCCGTTATCGCTTACTTTTTAAACCCCAAAGCAAATTTTGGCTATCTCTTTGGTATAGCCCTCGTTTCCGGCTTTATTCATGTGGGCATGGATTTGCTTACTTCTTACGGAACAGCTTTGTTCTGGCCTTTATCAAAAAAGCTCTACTCCTATGATATATTAATGATAGTCGACCTGTATATATTGTTAATATTTGCCGGTGGTTTTCTTTTATTCTGGCTGGGAAAATCACCCCAGAAGGTATTTCTCTCCACCCTTTTATTAGTTCTTATTTATATCGGCGCCCGCTGGCAAATCCAGCACCATCTCTGGCAAAAGGTAGCTTTTCTCTACCCTGAAGCAAAAATAACCGTTTATCCCGATCCCCTCGACCTTTTCTCCTGGCGTTATATTGCCCAGGAGGGCAAAACAATCCATCAAGGAGAAGCTAAATTTTTAAGCGGTAAAATAATTGAAACAAAAACCCTTGAATCCTCTGAAATCCCAGAAGAATCAAGGGTTGTCCTTTCCACTCCCGAAGCAAAAGCATTTTTAAATTTTGCCAAGTTTACTTACGTTAAAGTTAAAGATACACCCGAGGGGAGAAAAATTTATCTTTTAGAACCCCGTTACCATTTTCGAGGGCATTATGTATTTGGAGTATTAATTGAACTTGACAGGCAAAACAAAGTAGTTAAAACTTATTTAAACCAGTCTTTAGCCGACTAACCCCTCACGACAAAATAGATAAACACTACATATAAAAGACCATTTACCAGTAAAAGCCTGGCAGATAATTTCTTTTTCCACCGGTAACCAAGATAAACTAATAAACCTGCCGTTAAGGCCAGTATTCCCGATAGTCCAGCATAAAAATCCAGGTGCCAGTCGGAAAATACGATACCAAAAGCTGGAATTAAAGTGCTCTGAAACACCATTGCGCCGGTAATATTTCCCAGGGCATAGGTATCTTTTTGGTCCCGAATCCAGATTATTGAGTTAAACTTCTCCGGAAGTTCGGTAGCAACAGGAGCAATTACCAGTGACAGCACCAGCGGTGAAATCCCTGCTGCTTTCGCTGCCATTTCAATCCCTTTTACAAATTCATCGGCCCCTAAAACTATCATTGCCAATGCAACCACTACCTGAGCAATAATAGCAAAAGTTGGCGGATCTTCATGCCGGGGAGCAAAGTAGCACCGGTCCAACTCGTGGCAGTTTTCTTCACCGGCAGGGGCAGTAATTGTTATTTTTAGGTAATAAGCATAAGCACCCACCAGCACAATAGCCACCATAATTTTGCCTGCGTAAGGTAAAAATGAAGCTAAGAGGGCTAAAGCATAAAAAGGTAAAAAGAATGTTAAATCCCGTTTAAACACCTCACCGTTTACCATAAGTTCCCGGCGGTTTTCCCGTTTTTTAAATGAAAGGGCCGCCAAGCCCGTTAAAAATAAAGCGAGGGTACTTAACATAAAGGGAGCCCCTAAAATAGCCCCCACCCCTATAGCATGAGCATCGGCACCGGTACCAAAGAGAATGGCTATTATGGGTATCATCGTTTCCGGTAAAGCAGTCCCCACCGCCGCCAATACACTTCCTACCGTACCTTCATTTAACTTAAATTTTTTCCCCAGCCATTCTACTCCATTGGTAAATAAAACCGCTCCCCCCAAAATAAACAGCAGACTGCCAAAAAGTAAGATTACAGTCATTTGCCTCACCTCTTTCTCTAACAATTTTTAGTTTACAAAAAAATAAGACCTTTATACCTAAAAAATAACTTCTTAGGTACAAAGGTCTTGCCTTTCGTGAAAGAACCGGGCTCTTCGCCGGGTTTGTCGGCTCTTTCTCCCGGATAACCGGGCGGCTACTCCCCTTTGCGACATTTAACTATCTCTTATTATAATAATTCTACCTTATTTTGACAAGTCTTTGAGATTCGGTAGTTCTTTTTCTTCCTTGTAGATGTGATGCCGTAAAAGCTCCGCTATTTCCGCACCCGCCGCCGTTATTAAAGAAAAGTCCTTTTTCTCAATACCCTCCTGAAACGCGGAAAAATGTTGATAGAGCTTCCGGTGGTCTTCATACATCTCGTTTATGTACGCCTCTTCTCCGGTCTTTTGAGCAATTTCGGGGTAAATTTTTTCCTCTTCCTTCTGAAAATGGGGTATTATCATCTTCTCGATTATTTCTAAAAACTCCTTTAAATCGTACATTACATTTGGCGTGGCAATTCCTACTTTAATATCTTTTACTATTCCCTCCAATTTATCGCAAAGCTGCAATACCTTTAAGTGGTCTTCTTTAAAACGCTCCATCCAATCCACTGTTTCCCCTCACCTTCATAATTTTTTGATAATTTGTTATAATATTATAAATACTCCTCAAGAGGTGATTAACCATGTCTTTTGTTTCCTATATCCGCCAACCCCGGGCGGCGATGCAAAAGCTGTTACTTTATCCCGGAAGCAAAAAAGCATTTTATAATTATTTTATAGCATCTTTTCTCTTAATAATTGGCCTTATGTTTTTCCCTTTTTCACAAAGTTCGGACTACTTTTACCAAATTCTTTCTTTTAAACAGCCAGCAATAATTTTAACTTTTTTGGGTATCTTTATCTTATTTTTTTCCCTTCTGGCTGTAGTTAATCTTATTGTAGCTTACCTTACTGCCATTATTGTCAGCAAAAATATTACAAAAATCGATCCGGACTTACTGTTTCAGCGGTTTTTACTGGGTTACTCGGAACTTATACTATTTTCTGCTTTACCCCAGGGGTTGGCCTGGCTCAATCTTTTTCACTTAGATCTTATTTTTACCGTTTTAAGCTGGGCCGCCCAACTATACGCCCTTTATCTTGCTTATCTTATGATAACTACCGCCCTTAATTTGTTTAAATAAAGCCGGGGTCTACCCCCGGCTTAAAACTTTCTTTTTCACATTTTCGTAATCCTTACGGTGCACGTATTTCATTCCCGACTCATCTAAACTTGCTACCCGAAACCAGCCGCTGGCAATTAAAATCTTAAGACGCGCCAAGCTGATTTTTAAGTTTACCGCAACTTCGTTTAACGACAAAATTTCATCATTTTCAATAAATCGTTTTAAAACTTCCGGCTTGGGCTTAAAGTTCTGGCAAAAACTTCCTTCGGGCAGTACTGCAAATTTATCTACATCAAAATCCGGATCAAAAAACTCATCGGTTTCATCAAATAAACCGTACACTTCCCGGCAAAGCCCGATAGTCTTTGCCGAAACGGTAGTTAAATCCTGCCCCTGATACGAGTAAAACGTTATTTTACTTAAAAAATCATCTCTTACTTCCACCGGCATCTCCCGTTCAAAATGAATGCAGTTTTTACAGGAAAAAGCCCGCTTTTTAGGCAAGTCTTTCATTGTTGGCCGCCGGTACTCCTGATAAAACTTCCCTAAACCGTCATTAATATATTCGGCTAAAAGGTGAGCGTTATCGAGATATAGTTCTTCATCCTCTACCAGATGTTCATACACCGCTCCTTCTTGAGGCTCGAAAATTTCAATCACCCTGCCGCTAAATTTGCCTTTTTCCTTTAAGTTCTTCAACCACTGGAGAAAATTTTGCGCTTCCCGCTCATCCTCAAAAAGGAGTAAAAACTCGCGCAGAGGAAAATAATTTTTCAACAACTTCTCCTCCTTTAAAAAATAAAACTTTTGATTATCGCTTTATTGTACTATTATATTCTTCAACTGTCAATTATTTCTTGACTTTTAAAATTTCATCTTTGCCAAAAGCAAAATGTCCTGACTCGTACCCTTTACCATCCACATTTATAATAACTCCTTCAACGCCAAAGTTCCGACCGTAAGTATTAACGATGCTGTCGATTTTTAAAGCTTCAAAAGCTGATCCTGCATTTAATTCCGTAATTAATTCCCTGGAAAAGTTTAACCTGAGAGTTTGTTCCTCCCGGACAAAGTTTAAAAGACGGACGTTTGCCCCAAGTACTTTGTATTTATCTTCTTTGAGAATTTCGGTTATTCTTTCCGCCAGTCCTTCCCCGGTTTTAAATTTCTCGGTTCGAACGTCGGTTAAAAGTTTTTCAATATCCGGCGCGGGATAATAAATCGTAATTTTTTTCACCGGTAAATTGCCATCTTTTTCTCCATTACCGTATTTTATAAGATTATCTTCCACTACCGCATCGCCGCCAAAGATAAATACCTGCTTTACCAGCCCAACCCCCCTGGCAAAATACCTTTCAATAGTGTTGTTTTTAGACTTACCCACCACTTTAATGCAGGTAAACTCTCCCGCCGGAACCTTTATTTTCTCCGCAAGGCTTTCAATCATCCAGACAGTGTCACCCGCCTGCCAGGTGCTTCCAACTTTTAGAGGAGCTTTTAAGTAATACTCCCCCTCTTGCCCTGTAACATCTAAGTAATTAATTCGCCAGTAACTTTCTTCTTTAGTATAGACAAGCTTTACCCCGTCCTCCTGCACAGTAAAAATCTTGGCCAAGGTAGTCCCGCTGTTTTGCTGCGAAAGTTGCACTTTTTTACCTTCAATAAATTCCGTGTCCACCCTTCCCCCGGCAAACTCGTTTCCTATCCCTTCATACTCCCAGTAGAAGTTTGGGGCAACCGGAAAGTAATCGGCCATCTTAAGCTCTTCCGCCGGTTTTTCCAGCGAATTGGTTGGATCTTTTTTCGGAATTTTCTTAGTACACCCCGCAGCAAAAAAAAGCAGTAAAAGCAATAACGTACTAACCAACCCCACCTTTTTCATTGTAAAACCTCCTTTTTCGTAATAAAAAACAAAAAAATCCTGTATTGCTACAGGATTAAGTTTGCCCCAATATCTGGCTAAAATGTATCTTTCCGGTTTTTGTCCGGGGAATTTGTTCTAAAAGGATAACGTTATTAGCCGGTACCGGCTGCTCCGTAAACTTATTAGCAAACTCCACAAATTTAATTTTATCAAACCCGTTTTCCGGTACTATAAAGATTTTTAGTTCATCGTCCACCAATAATACGGCAATATCTTTAATCCCCGGAAAATCATCCAGGTATCCTTCTAACTCCCGATAGGGAATAATATTCTTGGTAACCTGAAAAAACTTCTTCAAGTAGTATTCAAAAGTATTTCTGGTCTGGCGCAACTTTTCATCCAGACGTTTTGCTTCCGCTTCATTTTCTACGATATGAAAAACCGCATACGGGCAAGTTTTTAGACACTCACCGCAAAAATTGCATAAACCTTTATTAACACTAATTTTTCGGGTTTCGGTATTATATGTGATCGCCCCGGTCGGGCAGCACTCTGCAGCTTTACAGCTTGGTTCATGCTGGCAGGCATCGTAATCAACGTATAAAAACATTCCTTCTCTCCCCCTATTTTAGACTCCAATGTCAAAATAATGTTGTTTCAGTGAAAAGTTTATTTAAATTTATTATATGCAAATTTTTAAAAAAAATAAAGGGACAACAAAATTGTTTTTTGAAAATTTTTATTTTTTGTTTAAAAAAAGAAACACATTTTCTAAAAAAGAATTTGTATCATATCTCCGTCTTTAATCTCATCGGTAAACCCGGCTTCGCGGCCATTTAATAAGATTTTCAAAGCACTAACCCGGGGAGGAATTTCTTCCAAGTAGGGTAATACATCGGCTAAGATGTAGCTTGATTTTCCGCCAAGTTTCACCGTCCTGCCGTTTAAGGTAATTTCTATTGCCAACGGGTCATTATTCGGGAAAAAACCCTCTTCCCCTAAAACCACCTCATCTCCCGGAAAAAAGCGGTAGTCTAAATCTACTTTTCTTCCGTTTACCAAAATTTTTCCGGGTTCAGCGAACAATGTCCCCACCGTTTCCCGGGAACAGATAAAAAGATTATCCCCCTCTTTAATTAAATAATCATCGGCTAAAACCTCATCCCTTAAGGTTACCACGGGATTTAAAGCTTTCTCTTCTCCATTTACTTTAATGACAATACTTTTATACTCGTTTAAAAGGTCTTTTACCGTAAGCTTTGCATCAATGCCATCCCGGGCAGGTACAAATTTTATGGAATCTCCCGCTCCAACGGCTGTTTTTAAGGAGGCATTTTGGCCATTCACATAAATTTCACAAACCCGGGGTAATTCTCCTTTTACTTCTCGCCTCTTTCCGTTAAGATAAAACATTAAGCTTTTTCCTTCCTGGCCAAAGATTTCTGCCGGTGTTACTCCGGAAAGCTTTAAAACCTCGCCAACATTTAAATTTTGCCGATGTAATAACCGAACCTCTCTCCCGTTTAAAAAGACGGTAATAAAACCGAGGTCGGATTTTTTTAGTGCCGTTAGCAGTATGCCAAGAACCGTAACCCCTTCGGGCCCCTTTAGCCTTTCCGGTACCGTTAAAAATTTTTGCTCCCTTAAGTCACATCCTTTAACCGCCACCCGGCTAACGTCAAGCCCTAAAAGTTCGGCAAGCTTCTCTGTAAGACCGGGAGTTTTAGCCCCTCCTCCCACTAAAAATACCGCTTTGGGAGTTCCCCCGTTAAGCCGTTTGATTTCTTCGGCTACCTTTCCAGCTATCCGCTCCACCGTTGGCCCAATTCTGGCAATTATTTCTGCCGCCGGTAATTTAACCTCCTGTCCTAAAATATCGTAAAAGACTATCTCTTTGTTTAAGCTCAATTGCCTTTTGATATTTTCCGCATCGGGAAAATCCACGAGCAGTTGCCGCATAATTTCTTCGGTTACCTCATCGCCCGCTTCCGGTACCATCCCGTAAGCTACCGCCGCACCATCCCGGGCAATAGCAATATCCGAAGTTCCGGCCCCTATATCCACCAGGGCAATATTAAGTAACCTCAGGCTTTCGGGAACGGTAGCCGCTATAGCCGCAATAGGCTCCAGGGTTAAGCTTAACGGTTCTAACCCCGACCGTAAAAGAACCGTTTGCAGGCTGGCAGTAACCGTTTCCGGCAAAAATGTGGCCACCAGCTCAACGCTTATCTTTTTTCCCCGGTGTCCTTCCAGTGCTTTAAAAGGATAGCCGTCTAAATAATAATTAATAATGCTGTAACCCACCAGTTCGTATCTTACATCCCCTTGATTGCCAAGAGCTTCGGTTGCCGCTGCTATGGCCTGGCTTTCCAATTCAAAAACCTGCCGGGCGCTCACCTCGCCCCCGGCAATTTCTTTTTCGGCATAAGCGGTGGCAGTATAAAGGGCTCGTCCGGCCGCTGCTATCGCCGCTTTGGTAAGTTTTGTTCCGAGCTCTTTTTCTAACTCTTCCTTGATTTCCGTTACAACCCCTGCCACTTTAGCTATATCGTGAATCTGCCCGTCTAACATGGAGCGTTCGTTATGCTCCCGCATGGTTTCTTTTAAAATTTTTATTTTTCCATCTGCCAAAACTTCCGCAACAACCCCGATAACCGTCCGCGTCCCTATATCTAAAGCAAAAATCATATTTTTTTCATCCATACCAATCCCGCCTGTATTTTTCATTTTTTATACCTTATTCGCTATTTTTCGGTATTTTCCTTTAAGAAAGATTGTTTATTTAACTTTCTTCGCAGATAATCCATTGCTTCTCCGCTATCCCTTATCTCCCCCCGGGCCCAGGCTTTTAAAAGATAATTTTTAATTTGCCCCACCGCAGGAGATTCGGAAAGGTTTAAAGTTTTCATAATCTCTTTTCCCGAAAGCTTTTCCTTAAATTCCAGATACCCGTAATAAAAATTTATTAACCCCTTTAAAAATTCTAAATCCTCCCGGGCTTTTTCCCCTTTATCCGCAAGATACAGAAGAATTAACTCTAAAAACAAATCTCCGGTATCGTTTACGAGCCGTAAAATTGCCTCACCGCTTACTTTTGCCGCCGTTTTTAAAGATAAAAGCCGCATGTGGTTTTGAATTAAAACAGTTAAAACCCTTTTTTCCCGGTGGGAAAAGCTAAGATAATCAAGAAACGGTTTAAGCCTGTTTACACTTTCCTTTTCATGGCCAAAAAAGCGGGTTCGCCCCTCTCTGTCATAAGATAATGTCCCTGGTTTACCGATATCGTGAAAAAACGCCACCATTTTTAAGAGATAAGGTGGATAATCGCTCCTAATCCCCAGAGGGTTATCTTCCAAAAGCTCTTCCATTCGAGTTAACGTATCTATTAAATGCCGGTAAACCGTCTCCGAGTGGTGATAATTTTGGTAAAGTTCATACCCTTCTTCTATTCCAAGATTAAACACCTCGAAAAACCCCGTTTGAAACAGCATATCCACCATTGGCGCGGCAGGTTTTAAGGTAAAAATTTTTTTAAGCTCCTCCGCTACCCGCTCCCCGGGCATCTTCTTTATATATTGTATATATTGTTTAAATACAACCATTGTTTCCTGCTCTACGGCAAAACCAAGCTCTCCCGCCAGGCGCATTCCCCGTAAAATTCGCACCGGGTCTTCTAAGATGTTTTCCGCACAAATCATCCGGATAATCCTGGCCTGTAAATCGTTTCTACCTCCAAGAGGGTCGATAACCTTTCGGGGAAATTCACCGTTAACCGGCAAAGCCAGGGCATTTACCGTAAAATCCCGGCGTCTTAAGTCTTCTTCCAAGCTTTCCCCAAAAACCGGCAGAATATCCACCTGGTAAGTTTCGCCCCCAGCAGAAAACACCAGCCGGTAAATTAAAAGTTCTTCCTTTAGAGGAAATAAGTTTCCCCCTAAAGCTTTTAAAAGTTTCTCGCCCACTTCCCGCGGCTTTTGAAAAGTAACCAGGTCTACGTCTTTGACCGGGCGGGAAAGCAGCATATCCCGGACACTACCGCCCACAAAGTAAGTTTTGGAGTCCTGGAGGACTTCTTTTACCGTTTGTAAAATATCCATTAAAGTCGCCTCTACTTTCTTCTCTTTTTAAAATCCTCAAAGCTTTGTCCATTCAATAAATTGTCGAAGTATGGTATAATTACGTCGGTTTTAAATTATTCTAATCATTTTTATCAACGAGGGGTGATAAGGGATGTATGAGATAGATTTAACCGACGTCGTTATAGCTTTAACCAAAGCTTTAGAATTTACCAATGAAGACCTGGGATATCACCACGAACGGGTTGCCTACATCGCCGCATCGATCGGGAAAAAACTCAATCTCCCGGAAAAAGATTATGAAACTTTGTTCTGGGCTGCCTACTTGCACGATTTGGGCGCCGGAGCAGAATTAGTCGACAGGGAAATTCATAATTTAGATAAATACGATACTGTCCATGCTAATTTCGGCTATGAACTTTTAAAAGATGTACCGTTTTTTACCGAAGTCGCTCAGGTAATAAAACATCACCATACCAAATATATTAATTTTACTCCCGCTGAAAAAAATTCACCCCTTGCTTTCTTAAGCCAAATTATCTTTGCTGCCGACCAGATAGATTTATATTTAAAACCAAACCGGCTTGCCCTCTTACAACGAAATGAAATTGAGCGTTTTTTTAGGAAAAATGTTAAAATCCTTTTCAATGAAGATATAGTTGAAGCTTTCCTGGATTTATCTCAAAAGGAAAGTTTCTGGCTTGACCTTACTACTTATTATATCGAGGATAGATTAAAAGTTTTAAGACCAAAAACCAAAATTTTAGCCGGTGAACGGGAACTAAAACTTTTAAGCGTCCCTTTTGCCCGGCTTATCGACGCGAAAAGCCCTTTTACCGAAATGCATTCTTTAAAAGTTGCAGCTCTAAGCGGCCAGCTTGCCAAAATTGCCGGTCTTACCGAACAAAAATCCTTAATTGAAATCGCCGGGCTCCTGCACGATATCGGAAAACTTTCCGTTTCCAATAAAATTCTTGAAAAAAACGGTCCGCTAAACGATGAAGAGTATGCGCTAATTAAAACCCATCCTTACTACACTTATTATTTGCTTGCAAAAGTTACCGGCTTTGAAAAAGTCGCCCGGTGGGCCGGTTACCACCATGAACAGCCCAACGGCCAGGGTTATCCTTTTAAGCTTACCAAAGACCAGCTTGACCTTCCTTCCCGCATTCTCGCGGTAGCCGATAAATGGGTCGCTTTAAGGGAAAACCGGCCTTACCGGGATGCTTTAAGTATTGAAAATGCTCTCGATATCCTGAAAAACATGGCCCAAAAGGAAGTAGTAGACCCGGAAGCAGTAAAACTTTTAAAAGAAAATATCGATTATATAGAAAAATTTCAGGAAGAAGAAATTGGTCAGATTACCGGGAAAAGTAACGAACCGTTCTTTAGCTAAGGAGCAATTACCCTGCCCAAAATAAATGCCCTCTAGCAGAGATTTTGGTAGAGGGCATTATTGTTAAAAGCATTTTGACAAAAATTAACTTTTTCCTGCAATATTTTGAAAAACTTTTGGAAAATCGCTAATATCTAACAAAATCAAACTCCGCCGGATAACATCGGTGCAGAGTGCTTTTTCGCCCCTTTAACCCCCGTCATGGTTTAAATACCTTTTTTTAAACTCAACAAAGTTGAGCTTTTCTTTTATTTCTCCCCGGTCCATTACCAAAATTTCATCCATCTTTTCTAACCCCCTCAAACGGTGGGTTATATAAACCAGGGTTTTATCCCCCGCTACTTCCCAAATGTTATCTAAAACTTCTTTTTCCGTTATACTATCAAGGCCGGTCGTTGGCTCATCTAAAAGCCAGATAGGGGCATTTTTTAAAAGCAGCCGGGCTATTAAAAGCCTCTGGCGCTCCCCGCCAGACAAACGCTCTCCCCGCTCTCCTACTTCAAAGGAAAGCTTTAAATGAGAAAGCTTAACTTTTTCGAGTACCGCCAAAAGCTCTTCTTCCAGGGCCTCAGGTTTGGCAATCCGTAAATTTTCCTCAAGAGTAGTGTTAAAAATAAAGCTTTCCTGGCTTACCACCCCAAAAAGGGTCCGCACCGCCTCCGGAGAAAAGGTCTTTAGCTCTTCACCTCCGAGGAAAATTTCCCCTTCATAATCATAAAAGCGCAAAAGAAGCTTTAAAATACTGCTTTTCCCTGAACCGCTGGGGCCAACCAAGGCTATCTTTTGCCCCTCCTTTAGAAAAAAGCTCACGTCTTTTAAGGAAGGCTCAACATTTCCCGGGTAAATTAACGTCACCTTTTTAAACTCTAACGAGAATTCCCCCGGTAAATTAGTCCGCCCGGCTCCCTCAATTACCTGCGGGGGCTCGTTTAATATGGAAAAAATCCTTCTGGCACTTTCCTTACTTTCCTCCCAGTACTGCCGGGCCGCAGCTGCCGGAAATACTGCTTCAAAAGAAGTTTGCACCACTAAAACCACAAGAGCTATAAGCACTCCGGAAAGTTTTCCCTGGGAACTTAAATAAACTGCCAGGATTAACGCTAAAAAGCCGGAAAAATGACTTAAAAATAAAACACTGCTATCCGAGAGAGCAGTTAAATTAGCCGCCATCTTACGCAGGGCTATAAGTTTTTGAGAAAGCTTTTGTAGCCCTGAAACCTTTTCCTCTAAACTATTGGTGGTCTTTAAGTCAATATACCCCAGGATTAGTTCCCCAAGGCCGTTGGCTAAAAAAGCTCGCTTAGTACGATACTTTTTGGTAAACTCCAAACTTTTCTTTCCCAGGAAAACGGGTAAAAAAAGAGCTGCTATTATAAATCCTGAAAAGAGAAGAAAGGAAAACCAGAAAGAAAATCTCCATAAAAATATCCCAACTAAAATTAAAACCCACAAAATTACAAGGTACGGGTAAACCGCCCGTAAGAAAAAGTTTTGTAAACTTTCCACATCCGCCACCATCCGGGACAGTAAATCGGTGCTGCGGGCTTTTTGGAAAATTGCCGGAGATTTGGGTTCTACTTCTTCGTAAAAAAACTTACGGATTTCGGCTAAAAAATTAAAAGTGGTCTTATGGGAAAAGTACCGTTCCAAATACCGAAAGACCGCCCGGGAAAGCCCGAAAAATCTCACACCCACAATGGTTAGCGTTAAAGTATACGCCAAAGGCTTAAGCGCTGCTTTGGAAATAAGATACGCCGATGTGGCAAATAAGCCAACACTGCTTACCACGGTAAGAGTCCCGAGAATTACCGCTAGAAAAACTCCCCTAAAATCGTTTTGTAAAATTTTGAATAATTGTTTCATACTTCCCCCCGGAAAGATGTTATTAATTGCCGGTATAATTCATTTTCCGCTAAAAGGTGTTCGTGCCTTCCTGTACCCCGGATTTCGCCATGGTCTAATAAAACAATTTTATCCGCCCGGTAAAGACTCGAAAGCCGATGGGCTATGATAATTACCGTCCGGTTTTGGAAAAGCTCAGCAAAGGCTTCTTCTAAAAGTTTTTCGGTATGATCATCAAGGCCTGCAGTTGGCTCATCTAAAATTACAATCTTCGCATCTTTTAAAAACACCCGGGCTAATGCAATTCGCTGGCGTTCGCCCCCGGATAACCCCCGTCCTCCTTCGCCAACCCTGGTGTCATAACCCTGCGGGAGTTCGGCAATAAATTGATGGGCCCCGGCTAAAGTCGCCGCCCGTTTAATTTCTTCGCCCTTTGCTCCTTTTTTCCCAATAGCAATATTTTCCGCTATACTTCCCGGAAAAATAAAGGGCGTCTGATGAAGATAACCCACCTGATCATACCAGTCTTTTTCCTTAAGTTCCCAGAGGGGAACCCCATTTATTAATATTTCTCCTTCTGCCGGTCGCATAAGCCCCAGCAAAAGCTTTACCAGGGTAGACTTCCCGGCGCCGCTGGGTCCAACAATCGCAACCTTTTCCAAAGGCTTTATCGTAAGATTAATATTTTTAAGAACTTCTTTACCCGGTATATAACTATGACTTACCCGTCTAAGGATAATTTCCGGTGGAGAAATAAAGGTAACAGACCGCTTATTTAAAAAGACCCGGCTTTCTTTTTCCTCGATTATTGTCCACACTTTTTGCGAAAACGCTATCGCCGTTCTGCCCGCATGAAAACTGCTTCCAAGATTCCTTAAAGGTAAATAAAGTTCCGGCGCTAACAGTAAAACAAAAAACGCCTGTAAAAACTCCATTTTTCCGTATAAAAGCCTTAACCCCACTTCTACCGCCACCATCGCGGTGCTGATGGTGGCTAAAATTTCCAATGTTAGGGCTGAAAGAAAAGCAACCCTTAACACCTCCATGGTGGCATCCCGAAACATTAAACCGCTTTTTTTAAGCTCATTAACCTGCTCTTTGCTCCGGCCAAAGGCCTTTAAGTCCGCTATCCCCTGTAAAAGCTCGAAAAACTTGCCGCTTAAGCGGGATAAAGTTGTCCACTGCCTCCGGGCTAATTTCTCGGCAAAACTTCCAATTAACATCATAAAAACGGGGATTAACGGAGCGGTTAGCAGCATAATTATCCCGGAGATAAGATCCTGGGCTAAAACCACTACCAAAATCATTAAAGGAATGATTCCGGCGCTTATTAGTTGCGGAAGATACCGGGAATAGTAAACCTCGAGACTTTCCACCCCTTCCAACACCAAAGTCAAAAGCTCTCCCGTTTTTTCCGGCAGTATGACTTTTGTCCCTAATGCTGCTATTTTTTCCAAAAGCATATTTCGTATATCCCCGGTAACTTTAGAAGAAAGCTTAGCCCCTACCTTTTCTCCAAAATAACCCAAACTAAATCTTAATGTAACGATAAGAAATAATGCCAGGAAAAACGGCCAAAGTTCCCCAAGCCCTTTTTTAGCTAAAAAGGCCCCGTTGATGATATACGCTATTAAATAAGCCTGGGCAATAATCGCACCGCCGCTTATAAACGACATTAAAGCGATTTTAACTAAATCCCCTTTATATTTTAGCGCTTCTTGATTTAATCTTTTTTCTATCATAGCTACCCTCGGTTTTTTCTTTAAATTTTACCATAACAAAGGAAAAGCGGCAGCTTTACAGCCACCGCAATATTTTTAATATCCGTTCCGCTCCGGTGAAGCTTTACCCCGAAACACCCGGTAAGTATAGATAGTATATAAAAGGACGATCGGTACTCCGATTAACGCAACAAAGAGCATGACCTTTAAAGTTAAGGGCGAGGAGGAAGCATTGTAAATAGTAAGATTTTTGGCCGGGTCAGTAGCAATTACCCAGTTGGGATAAAGCCCCGCCGCTACGGTTAAAATCATAGTGGCAAAAGCTACAGATGAGGCGGCAAACACCTTCTGGTAAGCGTTTTTCCGCACCCAGCCCGGGATAAGGATCAGGGATAGCAGGGTTATAAGCGGTAAAACATATAAAAGGGGTAATTTTTGATAATTTTCCCACAAATGCGGTGCTGCCATTTTGCTGTAAATCCCGCCAATTAGCCACAGTACCAGTAAAATCACGGCAAAATTTTTGCTGAGCTCCTGAGCTCTTTTTTGCTGCTCCCCTTCGGTTTTTAAAGCAGCATACGTCGCCCCCTGTAACAGGAAAGCAAAAAGCCCAACAATACCGAAGCACAGGGCAAAAGGTTTTAAAAGACCCAAAAAGGTACCGGCATAATTTTGCTCAGCATCTAAAGGTATACCGTAAACCACATTGCCTACCGCCACTCCAAAAAGAAGGGCCGGTATAAAACTTCCCAGGAAAAATAAACCGCCCATTAGCTTTTGCAGTCCCGGAGTATCTACTTTAAAGTAGTACTCCACAGCAACCGCCCGGAAAATCAAAGCAAACAGAACTAACATCATCGCGAGGTAAAAACCGCTAAACACCGACGCATAAACCAGAGGAAAAGCAGCAAAAAGCGCTCCACCGCCGGTTAAAAGCCAAACTTCGTTGCCGTCCCACACCGGCCCAATGGCATTGATTAAAATTTTTCTTTCCCTATCGGTTTTCCCCAGGACGTAAAATAAACTACCTACCCCTAAATCAAAGCCGTCTAAAAGGGCATACCCGATAATCAATACCCCCACCAGCAAAAACCAGATGGTATTTAAATCCACCCTACGCCACCTCCTTTTCCTTTAAAGCAATCGCCGCTTCATCGTGGGACTTAACGGTACGTACCATTAAATAAATCATTAGGCCGCCTAAGAAAAGGTAAACTACCAGGAACAGAATATTGGTAAGTAAAACCTGCCAGGGATCTAACTTAGATACCGCATCGGAAGTTTTTAAAAGACCGTAAACAATCCAGGGCTGGCGCCCGACCTCGGCGGTTATCCACCCCAATTCATTGGCAATATAGGGAAGGGGAATAAAGTAAAGGAGGAGTTTTAAAAGCAACTGGTTACTGTAAATTTTACCCCGGAAAAGCTCCACAACTGCCCACAAAAGTGCTACTGCCATTAAAAACCCGAGACCCACCATCACGTGGAAGGATATAAAGGTGGGTAGAACCGGTGGCCGCTCATCCTTGGGAAATTCTTTTAAGCCCGTAACCGGTTTATTAAAGTCTTCATGGGCAAGATAGCTTAAAAGCCCGGGAACTCCGATTTCAAAGACATTTTTCTCGTTTTCGGTATCCGGCCAACCTAAAATAAGAAGGGGAGCTTTTTCTTTGGTCTCCCAGAGGCCTTCAAAGGCAGCTAACTTTGCCGGTTGAGTTACCGCTACTTGCTTGGCATGAATATCGCCAAAATAAATCTGCAGAAGGGCAAAAATAAGTCCAAATACTACACCAATTTTTAAAGACGGTTTGGCAATCTCCAGATTTTTCCTCCGCAAGATATAATAAGCACTTATACCCATGACAAAAAAGGCAGCAGTAACATACGCTCCATCCAGAGTATGCAAGAAGCGCGGCAAAGTAGATGGGTTAAACACCGCTTCTTTAAAACTGGTAAGTATAGCCCGACCACCTTCTACCTTATAACCCGCCGGCGTTTGCTGCCAGGAGTTAGCAGCAATAATCCAAAAGGCAGAGAGGTTGGTCCCAAAAGCAACCAAAACCGCACTTAAAAACCGCATTCCCCGGGAAATCTTATCCCGGCCAAAGAGCAGAAGACCGATAAACGTGGACTCCAAGAAGAAGGCAAATACACCCTCCGCCGCCAGAGGCGCTCCAAAAATATCCCCCACAAACCGGGAATAGTCAGCCCAGTTGGTGCCAAATTGAAATTCCATGGTAATCCCGGAAGCTACTCCCACCGCAAAGTTAATGGCAAAAAGCTTGGTCCAGAACCGGGCCATTTTGTCCCAAACCTTATCGTTGGTGCGCCAGTACTTGTACTCCATATAAGCGATCAGCACCGCTAAACCCAGGGTAAGGGGTACGTAGAAAAAGTGAAAAATAGCAGTTATAGTAAACTGCATTCGGGATAATGCGGTTAAATCCATCATCCACCCTCCTCAAAAGTATACTTTTTTGGTATAGTTTTGGGCAAAAATTTTTTAAAAGGCTTGCTCCCTTTCCAAAATTTTTTTAAAACTCACCGTTCCCAGCCGGGCAATAATATCATTTTGGATTAAGGAAAGCTCCCGGTGAATGGCACACCGGCCACCCCGCTGACTGGTGCAATACTGGGGATCGATTAAACAGCGGTTAATCTTTACCGGTCCCTCCACCGCTTCCACCACATCCAAAAGCGTTATTTCTTCCGGAGCTTTAGCTAAACTAAAACCGCCCCCCACCCCGCGGTAGGATTTTACGATCCCCGCTTGTCCCAGCTGTCGCAGGATTTTTAGTAAAAACCTTAAGGGAATATTTTCCCGCCCGGCAATTTCCTGGGCTTCTACCACCTCCCCTTTCCCTTTTCTCGCCAGGTACAATACCGCCCGAAATGCATAATCGGTTGCCTGAGTTAGATTCATCTCTTCCTCCAAAGTATACTAAAATAGTATTGTTTTTTTTAAAATAAACCATCTAACTCCCTTTTGTCAAGTAGTAATTTGGGGACAGTCCCCATTTTTATACTTTAACGGTAGTTTTAGGGACGGACCTTTCGCTTGACTCTTTCTCAGAACCGTCCCTCCCGGGGAAGTTCTTGAACCTGGGATAGCTTTTTCTCGATGGTTCTTGTTTTCTTTACGGCATTGTCGATTTCATTGGTAGCAGCTTCAAGTTTTTTCCGGGTTTTATCCAGAGCTTCCCCGAAACGGGCAAATTCGGTTTTTACTTCCCCCAGCAGGGTCCATACTTCAAGGGAGCGCTTTTCAATAGCCAGGGTTCTAAAGCCCATCTGCAAGCTATTTAAAAAAGCCGCTAAAGTAGTAGGTCCGGCTACCGCAACACGATATTCCCGCTGAAGCCGCTCTACCAGGCCATTTCTTCTTAATACCTCAGCATATAAGCCTTCCGAAGGCAAAAACATAATAGCAAAATCGGTGGTATGGGGAGGATCCAAGTATTTTTCCCGAATTTTCCTGGCTTCATCCTTGATTCTATTTTCCAGCGCTTTGGCAGCTTCTTCGGCTAAAAGCGCATCTCCTTTATCGATAGCATCCAGTAATCGCTGGTAATCCTCGGTAGGAAACTTAGCGTCAATGGGCAGCCACACCGGGCCATCCTTTTGGCCGGGAAGTTTAATGGCAAATTCTACCCGCTCCTCCGAACCTTTTTTCGTAGCAATGTTTTTCTCGTATTGCTCCGGGGCAAAAATCTGCTCTAAAATTGCACCGAGCTGAATTTCTCCAAGAGTTCCCCTGGTTTTAACGTTGGTCAAAACTTTTTTTAAGTCTCCCACTCCCGCCGCCAACGCCTGCATTTCCCCCAAGCCCCGTTGTACCTGTTCTAACCGCTCGCTAATAAGCCGAAAGGATTCCGAAAGCCTTCGTTCCAGCGTACCCTGAAGCTTTTCATCGACGGTAGCCCGCATTTCCTCCAACTTTTTGGCGTTATCCTCCTGCAAACGGTGAAGATTATCCTCTACCGTTTTTCGCACCGCTTCCAACCGCTGCTCGGTTTGCAGCATAAGCCCGGAAAGCTGTCTTTCGATCGCCTCTAACTGATTTTTCTGTAAAATCCCGATTTGACTTAAAGACCCAAGCATGGTATCGCGAAAATCTCTTAAGCTGTCACTTAGGTCTTTTCGGTTTTGGGCAGCTTCCGTCCGCAGAGTACTGTTAAGACTGCTTAAAAGTTCCTTAATAAAGTTAATGCCGGTAAGAAGGCTTTCTCTTTCCGGAGAACGGGTTCTCGTAAAAAGGAGGATCTGGAAAATAAGGACGATAAAAAGCAGGACTAAAATAAATATTTCCAATATTATGTCCCCTTTCATTAATTATTCCAGTTTTTAACTTCCAACCTCAAACCTCTAAAAGGGACGGCCCTCCAGAAAAACTGTAACCAGTCGTCCGGCGGTAATAGATGGCAGGTAAGAAAAAAGAATTTACAGACCACCTACCACCTACCACTGACCACCTATATAATTGTTCTCCCTATTCCCTCGATTCTCCTTTTCAGGCAGGGAAGGCAGGCGTCGGGGTCTTCGTTTACGCAGATTTTACCGGGATAAAGCTGGTAGAGAGGGCGATAAGGTTGCGGGGTCATATTGGGCATGACCACATTGGCCCCCACTTTTAAGCCCAGCTCCCGGCCCTCGGGATGGATGGTACCAAGGGCCGTAGTGGCAGGGATATTAGCTTTAGGAAGTATAATCCGGGTCAGGGCAATCATGGTCAGGGTTTGCTCTAAAGTTCCGCCCTTTTCCTTGGCCAGAGGTGTATCCGGATGGGGAATAAAAGGGCCAATCCCCACCATCTCCGGTTGCAGTTTCTCCATAAACAATAAATCCTCCCAGAGCATATCATCCGTCTGCCCCGGAAGGCCTACCATATTCCCCGCACCTACCTCGTAGCCCAGGTCTTTTAAAACATAAAGGCAGCGCACCCGGTTAAAAAAACTTCCGTCAGGATGGAGTACTTCATAAAGTTTACGGTTTGCCGTCTCATGCCGCAGAAGGTACCGATCCGCTCCGGCTTTTTTTAATTCCCGGTACGCACCGGCAGAGAGTTCCCCGATACTTAAAGTAACGTAAACCCCAAGTTCCTTAACCCTGGAAACTATCCCTGTTAGGTCCTTAAGCCGGTAATAGGGGTCCTCACCACTCTGAAGCACCACCGTCTTTATCCCCAGAGCAGCAATTTCTTTGGCTCGCTTAATTATCTCCCCGGGGCTCATCCGGTAACGGCTAAGCTTTGTATTATCCCGGCGAAGACCGCAGTAAAGGCAGTTTCGCCGGCAGTAGTTGGAAAACTCAATGATTCCCCGAAGATATACCTTGTCCCCTTTCTCCCGGGCTCGAATGCTATCGGCCAAAGAAAACAGTTTATTTTTATCTAAGTTCAAAAGATTAAACCTCCCAGAAATTTTCCTCAATAACCCTATTTAAATTATACAGCTTTTCCTCGGCTTCCTGTAGGGGGATTGGTTTAAAGAAAATTTTCTCTTTGGAAGTTTTCTGGGTCAATCGGGAAAGGCTTTCTCCCGCAACTACACCTATCAGGGGATAACCACCGGTAGTCTGCCGGTCGGCAAGCAAGACAATGAGTTCCCCACTTTTAGTTACCTGCATCCCACCCAAGGGCACCGGCGCAGAAATAATTTCCTTTTCAGTAAGAGTTAGTTTTGGGCCTGAAAAACGGTAGCCCATGCGGTTAAACGCCGGGTTTAAGGCAAAAGGTTGTGATGTTAACTGTTCTACACTATCCGAAGATAAATATTCCCACTCCGGACCCGGAATAAAATAAATTTGATCATTTTCATACAGGGCAAAACGTCCTTCTGGTAAAAAATAGCGCTTTTTAAACTTTTCCTCAAATTCGGCAAAGGGTATTTCATCGTCCTTTTTTAAAGCCCGGCCCAAAAAACCTCCGAACCCCGCTAAAAGATTGGTTCCTCTACCTCCCAGTACTTCCGGTACTAAAAAACCACCTTTTACCGCGAGATATCCCCAGTTACCTTCATAAGGGCCGGTAATCTCCAGAACGCTTCCGGCAGGTGCAAAATAGGATTGCCAGAAGTGAACCGGTGCTCCGTTTAAAAAAGCCCGGTATTTACCGCCGGTTAATGCAAATACCGTGCTCCGGCAAAACTTCACCGTAATTCCCGCATTAAACTCTATAGCCGCTTTTAAGTCATCGTTACCGCACAGCCTATTGGCAATCGAAAATGCTTTTAAATCCATTGCCCCTCCGGGGCCAAGGCCGTATCGCTGATAGCCAAAGCGCCCGCCATCCTGAATCGTCGTTAAATTTCCGGGTTTTAGTATTTTAAGCACGCTTTTTCCTCCAGGCCTGAACGTGGATATTTTTGCTTTCTAATTCCTGATTAATTTTTTGGGCAAGTTTTACCGCCTCGATATTGTCACCATGTACACAAATGGTATCCACTTCCGCTTTTATAACCGTACCATCCACAGCTTTTACCCAGCCCTCGGCTAACGCTAAAGCCTGAGCTACCGCTTCATCTCCCGTCTTTTTGGCCCCTTCCTGATTTCTCGGTACCAGCCGGCCATCGGGTAAATAACCGCGGTCGGCAAATCCTTCCCGGATAACAGTAAGCCCCATCTCACCGGCTATTTCAAAAAGTCTGCCGTAGGGTAAAGTCACAATAGCTATTTCCGGATCAAAAACCCAAACCGCCCGGGCTACTGCTTCGGCCACTTCGAGTTTTACCACCGCATCGTTATACAAAGCTCCGTGCGGCTTTACATGGGTAATTTTTACCCCTTCCGCCCGGGCAAAAGCCGAAAGAGCCCCGAGCTGATACAAAAGCATATTGGTTATTTCTTCTTTGGTGTAAGGAATGCTCCGGCGGCCAAACCCCCAGAGGTCCGGGTATCCGGGATGAGCTCCCAGGTTTACGCCATATTCCCGGGCAAGCTTGCAACATTCAGCCATAACCATAAAATCCCCGGCATGAAAGCCGCAGGCTACATTTATACTGGAAACCAGTGGCAAGATGGCTTCATCTTCACCTACTTTAAAGTTGCCGAAACTTTCCCCTATATCGGCGTTTAAATCAATATACTTCAACTTCTTCCCCTCCCAGCCGGAAGTATTCCTCAACGCTTATCGGATAAAACTCAATATACCCTCCGGGCTCCAGTAAAAAGGGAGCCTCAGGGTTTTCCGGATTAAACAGTCGCAAAGGGGTTCTTCCGATAATTTGCCAGCCACCGGGAGATGCTACCGGATAAATCCCCGTTTGCATCCCCGCAATCCCTACCGAGCCCGCTTCCACCCGTGGTCGCGGCGATGATTTACGGGGAGTGGCAATTCGCGGGTCTAACCCCCCAAGATAAGGAAAGCCTGGCGTAAAGCCAAGCATGTAGATATAATAGCGGTTTTTCGTATGAATAGCTATAACTTCTTCGGGAGTTAAATTATTAACCTTTGCTACTTCCTCAAGGTCGGGACCAAACTCCCCGCCATAAACTACCGGTATCCGGTATAAGCGGGGAGTTTCTTCTTGCCCAACCCCATCCCTAAGATTTTCCGCTAATCTTTTCACCAATTTTTCTAACTCCCAAAAGCTTATTACCGCCGGCTCAAAATATACCGCTAAAGCCCGGTAGGTGGGTACCGTTTCCAGGATTCCGGGAATTCCCTGCAATTTCCGGTCTAAAGCTATAACCTTCTGGTTTACTTCCCGGCTTATTTCCTTTGCAAAATAAACCCCAAGACAACGCTCTCCCAGGGAGTAAATTTTATACATATTTCCTCCTTTTAACTTAATAGCTTTAAAAACTGGTCTTTAAAACTAACTATCCCAAAGTAACCTACCGCCAGAGCTACCACCACCCCAAAAATAGTAAGCCATACCGGATGGCGATAGTTCCCAAAAAGTTCTTTCTTGCGTAAAACTAAAAGCATAGCCGTTAAAGTAACAGGTAAAATCAAACCATTAAAAGCTCCGGCTAAAATTAAAAGCTTTACAGGTTTACCAACAGTTACGAATACCGCCAGGGATAAAAGCACAAAAACGATAATGGCAATATTGTAGTTTTCGCGTACTTTTTTGCTGTAAGTTTTTAAAAATGACATTGAGGTGTAAGCAGAACCAATTACCGAAGTAATCGCCGCCGCCCACAGCACCAGGCCGAAAAGTTTATAACCAACAGTACCGGCAGCTATTTTAAAAGCCGACGCGGGCGGGTTACTGGGGTCTAAAGCATGGCCCTTGGCCACCACACCCAGTACCGCAAGGAATAATAAAACCCGCATTAGTCCTGCAATTATTATACCAGAAACCGAACTTTTTGTTACCTCCGCTAAATTTTCCTCTCCCACTACCCCGGCATCCAAAAGCCTGTGTCCTCCGGCAAAGGTTATGTAGCCGCCCACCGTTCCACCTACTAAAGTTACTATCGCTAAAAAATCAACTTTAGCCGGAACAAAAGTCCGGTAAAGCGCTTCTCCTACCGGTGGCTTGGTAGTTACCGCCACATAAGCTGTCAGCAAAATCATAAGCCCACCTAAAATCTTGGCCGTTAAATCAATTTTACTACCTAAATCCTTGGATAAGAAAATTAAAATGGCAAAAGCCGCCGAAATAACCGCTCCCCATTCGGGGCTAATCCCGGTTAAGACATTAACCGCAAGACCAGTCCCAGCAATATTGCCGATATTAAAAGCAAAACCCCCTAATACAATTAAGAAGGTAATAAAAACTCCAAGCCCCGGCAGCACCTGATCGGCCAACTCCTGCCCCGGCTTTTTGGTCATGGTGATAATTCTCCAGATGTTAAGCTGAGCTCCGATATCCAGTAAGATGGACATGAGGATAACAAAACCAAAGCTGGTGAGAAGTTGTTCGGTAAATACCGCCGTTTGGGTTAAAAATCCGGGACCAATAGCCGAAGTTGCCATTAAAAACGCTGCCCCTAAAACCGCTCCTGCACTAACGCCTCTTTTCACCATAATCTCGCCCTCCCTTTATTTTTTCCTTTTAAAAGTATATATTTCTACTTTAATTAATGAAAGCACCGTTTCTCATGTATATTGTATTTTCTATGGATTTTTGTGGGCAATATCACAGAATTTTCTTGATTTTTAGGGTTTAATGGTAGTAAGGAAAGGAAGTGGGATTATGGGTATGTGGAAATGTCCCGGGCAGGACAGGAGTTTCTGGAAGATCGATGATATCTTTGAAGCGCCCTGTCCGCACTGCGGGGAAATGATTGAGTTCTGGAAAGATGACATCACTATAAAATGCCCGCACTGCAAAAACTTTATCACCAATCCTAAATTTAACCCGGGTTGCGCCGCCTGGTGTAATTACGCCGATAAATGTTTAGGGGCGGTAGCTTATGAGATCCAAAGTCAGCCGGAAATAGTTAAAACAAGAGTAGAAGTTAACGTCCGGAAATACCTGTTTAACCAGCCGGAACTTCTTGGTTTATCCCTAAAAGCGGGTGAATACGCCGAAAAACTGGCCGAAAAGCTCCAGGTGTCTCCCCTGGTGCCGGTAGTAGCGGCATATTTTCATAAAATTACCGAAAGCAACACCCGCCAGGACCTGGCCCGGAAGGCAAAACTTCCTGAGGAAGCATATAAGGCGGTGGAAAAGCTTTTGGCAGGAGAGGGGGAAGAAAAAGAGTTAAAAATCTTTTTAGATGCGGTAAAGTTAGCAGCTTTGCACCATAAAACCATAGAAGAACTTGAGCCTGAATTTAATAATCTACTAAGCGAACTATTCCTTGCCGAGTCCCGGGATTTTGCCCAGAAGATTTATGAGATAAAGAAAAAACTTTCGAAGAAAAAATAGTTTAACCCCCTGCAGCAAAACCGCAGGGGGTTAATTTTTCCTGTTTATTTTTTTCCTTTAGCTTTTTGAACCATCATTTTCGCTTTTTCGGCTTTTACTTTAGCTTTCATTGCAGCAAAAGCTTTGGCCGAATCCTTTTTCATCTTCATTAAATCCTGCATTTCTTTTTTATTAATTATTCCACCAACAACTTTTACTTCTTTTAAATTGCCCGATGCATCGTATTTGGCAATTACTTTTGCTCCAACAGGAATGGAAGTCAAATCGGAAACTTTGTAACTATTAAATTTAGGTACCTGGATAGTTCGATTTCTTAATTTTTTCTCAACTAAAGTAAATACTTTTAGGCCTTTAATCCCACTTACTTTTATGGCGGCGGGATCAAGCACTGCAAAAGTTTTATACAGAGTTTGATTTTTTCCTTTTACGTAAGCCATCTTAGCTACCGTAAAAACTCCGTCCTGGTTGTAGACCACAATCCCAGCGTAGCTGTAGACCGCTTCATTAACCACCGGCTGCTGGTAAGTAGTATTGGTTACCGTATTATATGTAGTATCGGTAACCGTATTATTATAAGTAGCATCAGTAACTGTAGTGATAGTTACCTCTTCCGCCAGAGCAAACCCGGCAAAGGCCATCACCAGGGATAAAGTTAATACCACTGCTAAAAGCTTTTTCATGGTATCTACCTCCTTTTAATTTTTGCTTCACTATAACATTCGTAAGCTTTTAAAATTTTAGGGGGGTCTTAAAAAAATTTTGCAAAAAAAATTTATTAGGCATAAAATAAAGTTATCAGATAGAAAGAGGGGATGCGCATGGTAGAACAAATTTTAGAAACAGAGATTTACCGGGTAAAAATTCCTGTGCCTTTTCCACTAAAGTATATTAATTGCTACCTTACTTTTGATGAAAAAGGCTGGTATGTTATCGATACCGGAATCAACTATCCCGAGGCTCAAGCCGCCTGGGAAAAAGCAGTTACCGATTTAGGGTTTAAGTGGGAAAATTTAAAAACCATTTATTTAACCCACTACCACCCGGACCATTACGGCCTTGCCGGCTACCTGCAGCAGAAATCCCGGGCCAGGGTCTACATGGCACCGCAGGAATTTACCGCAGCCCGGGGTTTTTTCGTAAAAGACCCGCAGGAGATTTATCCCAAATTTGCCGAATTTTACTTACAAGCTGGAGTACCCGAAGAAAAAAGCCGGGAAATACTTTTCCACACAACCAGAAACCGGGAAATGACCTCTCCCCATCCGGAAGTAACTTTCCTGGCCCCCGGGCAAAAAGTACCCTTTGGCAAATATCAATTAACCACTTACTTTCATCCGGGGCATTCGCCCTCGCACCTTACCCTGCACTTAGAAGAGTTAGGGCTTTTATTTTCCGGAGACCATCTCTTGGAAAAAATATCATCTAACATAAGCTACTGGCCGATGTACACCGGTCAAAATCCTTTGCAAGATTATTTAAAGAGCTTAGAAGCCTTAAAAAATCTCAAAGTAGATTTAGTCCTCCCCGGTCACGGCAATCCCTTTTCTAATATGTTAGGAAGAATTGATGAACTTTTTGCCCACCATGAGGAAAGACTTAAAGAAATTAAACAACTTACTTCGGAAGGGCTAAACCCTTATGAAATTACCCTGAAAATCTTTGGCGAAAATCTCACTCCCCACGAACTACGCTTTGCAGTATCGGAAGTTATCGCCCACCAAATTTACCTTAAAAGTTAAAGGACTTAGGGCGTAATGCCATAAGTCCTTTTTATGTATTCTTTAATTTCTCTGATAAATTTTTCAGCATCAATGATCTGCTGTTTAAACCGGGAAACTTCTAAATCCTCAAAAGCCCTTTGAAGTCGGTAAAGAATTAATTCTTTTCTTTCATCATCCATATAGCTTCACGCCTTCTTTTTTTATATTGTAAAACAAAGGTAAAACATTTTTGTATTTTTGGTACTCCTTTTCACTTTGAAGTGTGTTTGGCAATATAAAAATGCATAAAACGGCAAAGAAAAATGCAGAAAAAATATTGGCCATTGCCAGCACAAAAAGATACATAAGAGTTAAAATTTAACAGTTTGAGAGGGCGTTTTT
>NZ_BDJL01000124.1 GCF_001950325.1 Carboxydothermus islandicus | reverse complement strand
GCATGTGTTAGGCACGCCGCCAGCGTTCGTCCTGAGCCAGGATCAAACCCTCCATAAAGTCACCCCCACAAAAAGCTTCGCTTTTTGCGGGGACCCCGAAGTGCTACCCCAAAAAATCTTGCGATTTTTTGGGGACCCCGAAGTGCTACCCCAAAAAATCTTCCGATTTTTTGGGGACCCCGGTATCTAAACCTGTTTCGCACAGGTTAGGTCCTATGAAAGGGTCAATCCAAGCTTTTTTGCTTCCGTA
>NZ_BDJL01000123.1 GCF_001950325.1 Carboxydothermus islandicus | reverse complement strand
TCCAACATACTGGGATCCTTGACCGGGGAAAACAAAAGCAGTTTTACTCATTCAATTCCCTCGCAATCCTTTTCATTATTTCTTTCGCCTCAGAAATAATTTCTTCAATAATTTCCTTAACCGGCTTTATTTCTTTTATTAAACCGGCAATTTGTCCCGCCATCAGTGAACCTTCTTCAATATCCCCTTCCTGCATGCAGCGCCTTAAACTTCCAGCACCAAGTTTTTCAAGTTCCTCGGG
>NZ_BDJL01000122.1 GCF_001950325.1 Carboxydothermus islandicus | reverse complement strand
GCGGACGGGTGAGTAACGCGTGGGTGACCTACCTGTAAGACCGGGATAACCCTGGGAAACCGGGGCTAATACCGGATACGCTATCAGGTTTAGAGACCTGATAGGAAAGGTGGCTTAAGCTGGAGCTGCTACCGCTTACAGATGGGCCCGCGTCCTATTAGCTAGTTGGTAGGGTAATGGCCTACCAAGGCGACGATGGGTAGCCGGCCTGAGAGGGTGGACGGCCACACTGGGACTGAGACA
>NZ_BDJL01000121.1 GCF_001950325.1 Carboxydothermus islandicus | reverse complement strand
GGTTCTCCCCGAAATAGGTATAGGCCTAGCCTCTGCTGATAGCTACAGGGGGTAGAGCACTGATTGGGCTAGGGGGCTTCACCGCTTACCGAACCCAGTTAAACTCCGAATACCTGTAGGTAAAGAGGCAGGGAGTCAGACCATGGGGGAAAAGCTTCATGGTCGAGAGGGGAACAGCCCAGACCGACAGTTAAGGTCCCGAAGCGCGTGCTAAGTGGGGAAGGATGTGGAGTTGCGAAGA
>NZ_BDJL01000120.1 GCF_001950325.1 Carboxydothermus islandicus | reverse complement strand
TAACTACAAAGGTAACGTTTATTGTTATTGCCCGAAAACAAACACGCGGAGAGAAATGGCAAACGGAGGCTTTGAAAAAGAGCGAAACACATTGAAGAAATTGTGTCCAGCCAAGCAGTACGGAATAACCTGCGAAGGGCAAGAAACGTGTCCGGTAGTTCAAGGGATACGAATCCCATTAAAGGAAGACCGAAGGATCTTCACGCCGATAGATCGGGCAAGCTACAAGTGGGAAAGAGAGTACAAAAAACGTACCAGCGTAGAACGAGTGAACAGCAGATTAGATGTTTCTTTTGGCTTTGAAGTGCACACAATCCGAGGGATGGAGAAAATGAAACTGAGATGTGGATTGGCGCTGTGTGTCATGTTGGCAATGGCAGTGGGGCGAATTAAAGAAAAACAAGCAGACAAAATGAGAAGTCTGGTGTCAGCAGCTTAGAAAATATCCACACGTAGATAAACTTTCTTTTTATAAAATATCCACAACTCAAAACTGTGGATAAGAGGGTAATTCTGTCCATTTTTATGGAAATTTAGGGAGAAAATTATACTCCTTAAAAGATTATTCAATATAAAACGGTAAAATTACTCTATTGAGAGTGCCTGGTTAATGACTTAAAAGCAAAAAAAGTTTACAAAGCAAAAAGCATATACTTATCAAATATTCTTGACTAATAAAAAAAAATGATGCATAATATAATAGCGACAACGGGTTGTAGCGCAGTTTGGTAGCGCGCCACATTCGGGATGTGGAGGCCGTGGGTTCAAGTCCCGCCAACCCGACCATTGAAACTAAAGCCTCCGGGGTTTGCTAACCATCCGGAGGCTTTATTGTTAACTTTAGATTATTCTAAAACTTGTTTAGTTACCAACCAAAGCATTGTACATAACAGCAAAAAACTCTGCACCATTCTTAATTACTGTTTCATCAATATCAAAGGTAGAAGTATGATGTCCTCCGTAGGTAGGAGTACCAAAAACTACGTATAATGCCTCACCACCCTTCTTTTGTACTCGTTCCATCATTACTGTGAAGTCTTCCGAAGCATTAAAAGCACATTCCGGAACGATTTCTTTAATCGACGGTAAATTTTGAGCTACTTGAACAGATAGCTCTACCATCTTAGGAGAATTTTCGGTACTGATTGCAGAAGCAGCTGGTTTAATTTCCAAAGTTAGGTCATGCATTTTGGCTGCTCCTTCTAATATTTGATAAGCTCGTTGCACCATATATTCATTTATCTCGTTGGTAGCACCTCTAGTTTCAAGACGAAGGTATGCTTTATCAGGAATTACATTCCAGGTGCTTCCAGAATGCAAAATGCCCACGTTAACTCGAGATGCTCCTAGGCCATGCCTAGCAATTGCATAAAGGTTATTAACAGCAGTACAAGCTCCTAAGAGCGCATTTTTCCCTTCATCCGGGCGTAAGGCCGCATGTGCCGGTTTTCCGTAGTACGTTACTTCAAAACGAGAGAGAGCCATAAAGCTATGAACGTTTACGGCGATTTGTCCGGTCTGTTTCAAGTTAATTCCAACGTGTCCCCCGAGGATATAGTCCAGATCATCAACCAGCCCCTTATCTACCATGGCAGCTGCACCACTTAGATTTTCTTCATTAGGTTGAAAAAGGAATTTTACAGTACCTTTAATTTTGTCTCTGTTTTCCGCAAAATATAAAGCTAACAAAAGCCCCATAGCTGTGTGTGCGTCATGACCACACATGTGAGCATAACCTGGAATTTGAGATACAAACCCTTCGCGAACTGGACGATGAGTATTGTCCCTTGCTTCCATTACTTCATTGGCATCAATGTCAAAACGAAAACCTACAGTTGGTCCTGGCAATGAACCTTTTAGTACTCCTACGACTCCGGTAAACCCGCCTTTAGCCGGAAACAAAAATTTTTCTTTAATTCCCGCTTTTATTGCCCGCTTATACTCAGTTTCGAGCTTTTCCTGCGAAGGCGGTAATAATTGCTTTTCTGGAGAAATGATGTCTTTACCCAGGAGAAGATCATATCCCCACTCCGATAGCTTTTCCGCAACAAAACCTGTAGCATAGAATTCCAGCCAGGATGGTTGAGGATAACGGTGAAGGGCACGTCGCCACTGCACCGCTTCCGGGTAATGATATGCTATAGAATCTTCAGGACTATGGTTAACACACAATTTCATCTAATTTACTTTCCTCCTTTCCAAGTTCTTCAAATGTCACCGTCAATAGTATGATTGACCAGGGGTAACGAAAAGGAATTGCCCCCTTCCTGTCGGAAATGTCCCTCTCTCTCCTTCTTCCTGGTGACATTTTCTCAGAATAATTCTAAGGTGACAATATCACAGATTAATAACAAAATCAAAAAATTAGCTTGAAATGATTAACAAAAGTTGTTAAAATTAAAAAAAACTAAATAGGGTTTAGGGGGAGCTGAGGGGGTAAGCTCGGCTGAGAGTAGGCACCGAAAACCCTGTGCCTTGACCCTTGGAACCTGCTCCGGGTAATGCCGGCGAAGGGAAAAGGACGAAGTTAAGCCTTTAATGCTAAGTACAACCGGCATTAAAGGCTTTTTTGTTTAAAGTATTTTAATGGCATCATAGATAAACCGCCGGCAAAAAGGCGGTTTTTTATTTGGTGTTGGAAAAAGGGGGGATTTGATGCTTAAGGTCAATGACAAAGAACTGAATTTTACCGGAAGTATTAAAGAATTACTTGATTACTTAAAACTCAACCAATCTTCATGTGCTGTTTTGGTAAATGGCGAAATTATAAAGAGAAAGGACTGGGAAAAGTACCTGCTTAAAAATGATGATTATGTGGAGATTGTTAGTTTTGTGGGTGGAGGTTAATATTTAAAAATTTGCCAGGAAAGGGTGATTGATTACATGTTTACTATTGGCGGGAAAACATTAAAATCAAGGCTTTTTGTTGGTACAGGCAAGCTACCGGATTATACTTTAATTTCCAAAATGTATTATGAAGCAAAGGTTGAGGTTTTTACAGTGGCTGTTCGCAGAATTGGTCTCAATACAAAACATGAAAAAAGTGTTTTAGAGTTTATTCCCAAAGAGGCAGTAATTATGGTAAACACTTCGGGGGCAACAAACTATAAGGAAGCTATCAAAATTGCCCAAATTGGCCGAGAGTTGACCTCTTCTGACTGGGTTAAGGTTGAAATTGAAAAAGATACGAAATACTTATTTCCAGATAACTATGAGACCCTCAAGGCGTGTGAGATTCTGGTGAAAGAAGGATTTAAAGTTTTTCCTTACATTTATCCTGATTTAACTATCGCCAAAGAGCTTGAACAGATTGGTGTTACGGCGGTAATGCCTCTTGCAGCACCTATTGGAACAAACAAAGGAATTGGTTGTGAAGTTTTATTAAAGCCAATAATTGCTGAAGTTGAGATACCTGTGATAATCGATGCTGGTATTGGCCGACCCTCTCATGCTGCCCAAGCTATGGAACTTGGGGCTGATGCAGTTTTAATCAATACTGCCATTGCTACGGCAAAAGATCCTCTGGTAATGGCCTTGGCTTTTTCTAAGGCAGTTGAAGCGGGAAGGCTTGCTTACGAGATTGGACTGTTAAAAGAGTATGAATATGCTCAGGCATCGTCTCCTCTTGATGATTTTATAAAGGGATAAATGGGTAATTTAAAAAGGTTAGAAGGTGTTAGCTGTGCTTGATTATTTACAAAAATGTTTTGAACTTTATTTTAGGTATGAGCAATATGTTCCTTCTTATTCTGAAGCTTTGGATATTTTAGCAAAGGACTATTTGGATAAAATTGACTTAGTCAAGCTTTTAAATGTTGAAGACGAAGAAATAATAAAGCTTATGGCAAAAAAAGCCAAAAGAATTACGGAACTTAATTTTGGAAAAGTTATTTTATTATATGCTCCATTGTATATAGCTAACTTCTGTGAAAATGGATGTGTTTACTGTGGTTTTTTCAAACTAAGAAAATACCCACGGGAGAAACTTAGTTTAGAGCAAATGGAAGAAGAAATGCTGCAAATAAAAAATGAGGGAATTGACTCTATTTTACTTTTAACCGGTGAGGACAGGAAAAATTCGCCTTTTGCCTATATAAAAAATGCCTGTAAACTTGCCACTAAATATTTTTCAGAGGTTTCAATCGAGGTTTATCCCCTTTCCAAAGAAGAGTACGAAGAATTAGCAAGAATTGGGGTTATAGGTATTACCATTTATCAAGAAACGTATATAAAGAAAGATTATGAAAAGCTGCATCTTTTTGGTCCGAAAAAAGATTATGAATTCAGGCTTTATACTCCGGAAAGAGCATTAAAAGCGGGGTTTAAAACGGCATGTATAGGACCGCTTTTAGGATTATCTTTGCCCAAACTGGATGTATATGCGGCAATTTTACATGCTGACTATTTAATGAAAAAGTATCCTCAGGCCGAGATAGCAATTTCTTTTCCAAGACTAAGGGCTGCCAATACGGAATTTAAGACCAAACATGTGGTATCCGATAAAGAGTTTATTAAGTTTTTGCTTGTGGCCAGACTTTTTTTGCCTCGGATTGGTATTAACCTTTCGACGCGGGAGAGACCAAACTTACGAGATGCTCTTCTGGACATTTGCATCACAAAGATCTCAGCCGGTTCCAAAACAACTGTCGGAGGTTATTTGGGAAAGAAGGAGGATTCACAAGGGCAGTTTGAAGTTGAAGATAGAAGAATGGTAACTGAGATAATTGAGGTTATAAGAAAAAAAGGGTTGAGGCCAGAGTTTACAAATTGGATAAGAGGTGTTAGGCCTTATGAACTCCTTTAATTTAATGCTAAAAAATTATTTTGATGATAATTTGTTGCAGAAGCTAAGCAGAGTAAAAGTACTAATTATTGGCTGTGGAGGGCTTGGGTCACACATTGCCTGGATGCTAATTCGTTGCGGGGTCCAGAACTTGAAGATTGTTGATTTTGATCGGGTGGAGCTTAAGAATTTAAATAGGCAAGGTTATTTTTTGGCGCAGGTGGGTTTACCCAAGGTATTAGCCTTAAAAGATATTCTTACCCAAATTAATCCAGGGGCTAATATTGCTATAACAGTTGAAAAAATTGATGATAAAAATGTTGAAAAAATAATTATGTCCTATGATGTTATTGTGGAGGCTGTAGATGATGAAGCAACAAAAGCTTTAATTTTCGAAGCAGCTATGAAACTAAACAAAAAGGTTGTTGCAGCTTCCGGGGTAGCTGGCTTTGGCGATTGTGAGCGTATAAAAATCAAAAGAGGTAGGAACTTTGTTATTGTTGGCGATTTTTCAACTTCGGTCAAAGATAAAAAACCTTATGCTCCTAAAGTAACGGCCGTTGCTGCAATTCAGGCCGATGAGGTGTTAAGGATGGTGGTGGAGGATGAGTAAGCAGGAAAAGTTAAGACTTTTTGAAGATTATAATATCTACTGCATAACTGCCGAGAAGTTTTCACGTGGTAGAGAAAATCTTAAAGTTGTTTCTGAGATGCTACAAGCTGGAGTAAAGATAATTCAGTATCGAGAGAAATATAAGTCACTGAAGGAAAAATACTATGAATGCCTCAAAATAAGAGAACTGACAAGACAATATGGGGCAATTTTGATTGTAAATGACCATGTGGATTTGTGTCAAATGGTTGACGCGGATGGGGTTCATCTTGGCCAAGACGATTATCCGGTTAAAGAGGCTCGGAGGATTTTAGGGGATGAATATATAATTGGAGTTTCTACTCATTCTCCCGAACAGCTGGAAAAAGCAGCAAAGGAAGGGGCTGATTATGCAGGCGTTGGACCTCTTTTTGCAACGAATACTAAAGATAATGCAATGCCTCCGGTTGGGCTAGGATATTTAAAGTGGGCAGTTGCAAACTCGAGTATCCCCTTTGTTGCTATAGGTGGGATAAAAGAATATAACATTCAGGAGGTTCTCGACTTGGGAGCCAGGTGCATAGCGCTTGTTACTGAGATTGTTGGGGCTGAGGATATTAAAGATAAAATTGATAGTCTAAATAAGATTTTAGAAAGATATAGGGTTAGTAAAAAAACCTCCGATTAAGGAACTGACGAAAGACGGGCATTAGTCCTAATGTTAATTGAAAAATACCGATATCTCTCCTTCTATTAACTTTCATAAGATAAACTAATTGGACAAGAAAATTTTTCTATGCTACATTACTTTTAAAGGAAGCATTAAAAATCAGCCGAACTGACTTACGGAAGTTTCGCTGTATGAAAGTTGAGGTGTTGAAATGATGAATAGGCTTAAGCTTGTTTTTCATGTTAACGAACCTGATAAATGGCAGAGGGTAATTATGAATATCAATAATTTTTTAAACGATGTTGGCCAAGGAAATGCTGACATCGAAGTAGTAGCTAATGGAGAAGCAGTTTCTGCTTTCAAGAGCAATGAACTAACAAATGAAATGCTTTTAGAGCAAATGCAGAAGCTTGCTGAGATAGGGGTAAACTTTGTTGCTTGCCAGAATGCTCTAAAAGCTCAATCGATTGCTAAAGAGAGTTTGCCCGATTTTGTAACAGTTGTACCGGCCGGCATAACAGAAATTGCCAGGAAACAAACGGAAGGATTTGCTTACATTAAACCATAATTAGTTTAGCTAAATACGAAGGGAGCACGCCGCATGATGGAATTTGTAGATTCTCATACCCATGTTTCATTACTTCCGTACGAGGGACTCGAAAACATGGCCCTGGCCGGAGTAAAAAAAATTATTGGCTGTTCCTTATTTTTTGGGGCTCAGCATGCGGAGACACTTTTTGATCATTTTCACCAAATGTTAACTCTTTCGCGGACAAATGCTGATAAAAACGGCATTAAGCTTTTTGTTGCTGTTGGTATTCACCCGATGGGAATTCCAAAAGATTGGCCCAGAGTAATTGAAGCCTTACCCAACTGGTTGAAAATGGAAGGGGTTATCGGTTTAGGAGAAATCGGTCTGCATGAGGGTAGCCGGTTGGAACAGGATGTCCTCCGGGAGCAGTTAATTATCGCTAAGGAATTCCAGTTGCCAGTGATCATTCATACTCCGCCGCAAAAGAGGATGGAAATAACCAATGAAACCCTTGAGATTGCTGCTTCTGTCGGTATAAAATCAGAAAAAGTGATTATTGATCATGCTAATTTGGATATTCTTGATTTAATTGAGGAATTTGGGGCTGTTCCTGGACTTACCATCCGTCCCGATGGAATTACTCCAAAGATACTCCTTGACAATTTAGAACGATTCCAACGGGGGGTTCTTAACAGTGATTATAGTAACCTCAAGCCCAATGACCCCTTGAGTGTTCCCAAAGCTGTCCAATACCTGAAACTAAACAATGCATCGTCCGAAGTTATTGCCCGAATTGCAAGGTATAATGCTGAAGAATTGTTTGGCATTTAAAAGATAAGGGTTTCGCTCTAAAAGGAAACAAATACTTTTAGAGCGGCCCTTTTTTATTTTACAAAGAGAAGTGTCCTGGACTTTCTTATTTTATCACTTTGCTCAAAATTATGCTTAAATTATTTAAGAAGTTGAACATAATGGGTTCCGGGCTCAGGAGCTGCAGGTGGGCTGGGAGCTGCTATGCTGGCCTTCTTAGATGCTAAACTCCGACCGGGAATTGAGTTATGGAACTTACTCAGTTATCTGAGGTGGTAAAAATGTGGAATTAATAATTATTACTGGAGAAGGAGCGACGGATTACCAGACTATGTTCGGAAAGGTTCCTTTGGGAGTTGCCCGGCTGGCAAGAAAATTTGGCAAATCAGTAGTATGTATTTCCGGATTACTTAATGCAGGTTACGAAAAATTATATGCCGAGGGTATAACGGCTTTATTCTGTATAGTTAACCGCCCAATGACTTTAGATGAAGCTATGGAAAGGGGGAAGAACTGCTTGAAAAAATTTCTGAAAACGTCTTTAGACTATATTATTTACGGTCGGAAGGGGGATAAATAAATGACACCTGAACAATTCTTAAAACAGCACAAGGTTCCACAACGTTTGCCCTCGTTACAACTTCCTGCCTTATTGCTCCCTAAATCAAAAAGAAAAGCCAAGAAAAAAAAGCAGGTGAGGTATTATGTCTAACATTTCAGTGCAAGTAAAAGTGGATAACTTTTTATTAAAAAATTCATTGAGATTGAAGGCTTGCCATGAAATAGTGGAAGTTCCAGAACTATCTTCTATCAGCACTCTTCTTGAAATAATAGGATTAAATAAAGACCTTATAAGTTTTGTTACTGTTAACGGGGAACGCAAAGATTTAGCTTATAAGTTGCAAGAAAATGATGTGGTGGCCTTTTACCCTTATATTTCTGGCGGGTAAAATTTAATTGAGAAATTACATAGAAGGGTGATCGTAAATGAAGGGTTTCTATGGGAAAATACTAAGGATTAACCTTACTGATAAGTCTTACCGTGTGGAAGAAATCAGTGAAGAGATATTGAAAAAATAGGCGGAAAAGGGCTGGGGTCATATCTTCTCCTTAACAATGTCGCTCCCGGGATCGATCCCCTTTCTCCCGATAATAAGCTTATTTTTACTGCAGGCCCGGCTGCTGGAACAGGAATGTTAGGTTCCAGCCGGTATGGCGTATTTAGTAAATCGCCCTTAACAGGTTTATATGCTGAATCATATTCCGGAGGAAAAGTAGCTCCTGCCATTAGAAAAACTGGCTATGATGCTATTATTCTGGAGGGAGCTTCATCTAAACCTGTTTATCTTGAAATAACGGATAGTACAGTAAAGTTCCACGATGCTACCCATCTTTGGGGTAAAGACACCTATTATACTGAAGACAAAGTTCTTGAAGAAGTAGGAGTTCCGGGGGCTCAAGCGGTAGTCATTGGGCCGGCAGGTGAAAATTTAGTACGTTTTGCCTGTATTGAAAACAACTACTGGCGCTCGGCAGGACGTACCGGCCTGGGTGCGGTGATGGGTTCCAAAAAAGTTAAGGCCGTTGTTTTTCACGGTCAGGCCAAAGGTGAAATTGCCGAACCTGAGCTATTGAAAAGCTTGATTAAATCTATTAGCCAGAAAGCTAAAGATAATCCGGGAGTTAAGGCTTACCAGATGTATGGCACCACCCAAATGGTTAGAATTATGAATGGGGCTAAAGCTTTTCCTACAAAATACTGGTCTAATGGTAGTTATGAGAATTGGGAAGATATTAGTGGAGATAGTTTAATCACCAATTTTGAGGTCAAGCCGAGGAGCTGCCCCAATTGTTTTCTGGCTTGTGGCAAACTGACCACCGTGAAAGAAGGGAAGTACGCGGGTTTAACGGTAGAGGGTCCGGAGTATGAAACCATTTATGCCTTTGGCGGTTTATGCTGCATTAACCGATTGGATGAAATTTTAAAGTTCAATGATATATGTGATCGGTTGGGTCTGGATACCATCACCGCTGGTAATTTAGCTGCTTTTGCTATTGAAGCGGTTAATAGAGGGAAGATAAAGGCGGATTTACAATATGGAAATGCTGATGGCATTGCCCGCTTATTGGAAGATATTGCTTACGGCAGGGGCATTGGGGCAATCCTGGCCCAGGGTATTAAAAAAGCTTCAGAGGAGTGGGGGATGGAAGATGTGGCCATCCATGTAAAAGGTTTAGAACCACCAGGATACGATCCTCGAGTTCTTAAAGGGATGGGTTTAGCCTATGCAACTTCAACGAGAGGTGCCTGTCATTTAAGAGCTACTTTTTATAAACCTGAACTAAGCGGTATGATTGACCCAGCGACTATCGAGGGCAAAGCCAGGTTGTTTATAGAATTTGAAAATCGTTTAACGATATTTAATACCCAAATTTTGTGTGTATTTTTCCGGGATTTAATCCAGTGGCCGGAGCTTATTCAACTAATTAAGGCAATAACCGGCTGGGAATACACCCAGCAGGAACTGGAAGAAATGGCCAATAGGATTGTCACTTTAACCAGGGTGTTTAACAGCCGGGAAGGGGCAACAAAATCTCTGGATACGTTACCAAAACGTTTCTTTTCGGAACCGATCAATGAAGGTAAAAATATTATTTCCGAGGAAGAACTCTCTTATATGGTAAATGAGTACTATCGTTTGCGGGGATGGGATGACCAAGGATTTCCAACCTCAGATGCCAGTTTCTTTTAAACCTACCTTTAAAATTGTCTGATTAAATGGCAAATAACGAAGAGAAGTTTCTTGACTAAAAGCTACAGGTTTTTCCAAGAAATTGTGTTTTTTATTAAAAAGTTGCAATCTCTTTAATAATTTTTTTTTGTTTTTATCTATTTCCTCTTGTCTGCAGAAGGAAAGCATTGTTATTTCTGCTGGAGCCGTTAGTAAGCCAAGAAAACGAAGTTGTCGGGATGGTGCAAGCTTATGAATCCGGTAGGGGTATGAGTCAGCAAGATAGTAACCAGAAAAGTTAAACATAGGAACTGGGCCATTGGCATTTTCGGGTAAATTTGCTTTAATACTGGCAAACAAGTGTTGCACTGAAGAGATAGTAGTAAAACTAAAAGATGGAGACAATTCGCTGACTTCTACGGAGTTTTGCACCTGAAAAAGTTTAAAGGCCTGGCCAACTTTGAAAAGAGCTAAAGCGTAATGGTAGCCAAACAGCACGGCAGCACCCCGGGCTATTTGGACCAAAGGAGCAAGCTCGAAAACTTTACCGCAAGTTTGCGGTAAAAAATTATCGGTTACACAAACCGCTTCGTTTTCTACCCAAAATATCCCGGGAGAATAGGGAATAAAGAATTCCCTCAGTTGTTGAAGATAAGGGTTTATGGTAGCGGTAAAAGCAGCAGCCATCAGTAAGGCTTTTTCTCTTTCCCGAAAGCCCAAATGCGGATAATTTTGCGATTTTAAAATTACTGCTGGAGTGAATTTTGTAATAACGCGGAAAGCTTTATTTTCTTTTTCTGGATAAACCATAGCAAAAGGTGAAATAAGGGAAATCACTTGAGCTTTTTTAATTTGTTCTTCCCTGGTTTTTAAGGTCTTTATAAGTTTTTCAGAGGTTACTTGCAAAATTTCTACATTTTTTTGGATACCTTTGGGAACTGAAAAAGAAGTATTAAACTGTTCTGGTACAAGACGAATATGAAAGATTGGTTTAAGGTTACTATGATTCCCTAAAGACAAGGGAGGAGTAAGGTAAATTTTGTGGACCTCTTCCTTTGATAATCCCAAGTGGATAAGACAGTTTTGTAATTCAAATAAAAAACTCTGTGCGGAGAACTTTCCTTCATATAAAAGGTGCCTGCCCGCTCCAGCAATAAGAGTTCCGGATTGACCATTGAAAAGTATTCCCAATACAATTTTCACGAAAATACCTCCTTGTTGCGGTAGTGGTTTGGATATAGCTTTTCTAAGGGCAGGTAGGTAGTGCGGTAGCCAAAGCATTGTGGTCCCACTACATCTAAAGCTTTTTTGATTCTAAGCCTTAGCGGTGCAGGAAGGCCCAGGAGTGCTAAACGCTGGCCTTCATAAATTTCGTTGTTATTTACCGGCTTAAGTTCATTCAAATCAATTGCTGATATTAAATCAGGTACGCTTGCAGCAACATTGCCGTTTTTAAAGGCGAGCAGATTTTCATATTGGTAGAGTAGCTGAAGTTCTTCACCTTTTGGTGAAATTATTGTAGCAGATTTCCATTTTGCCAATTCAAAGGTTGATATTTTTTTTACAGTTCCCTGGAAAAGCTCAATTATAGGGCCGTAAAAGGAATTAGAAGTAACTTCCAAGAGCATGGTAAATAACTCCCGGTAATTATCAGCCTGCAGGAAACATTCTCCAATTTCGCGCGCAAAATTCAGTGTGCCAGGAAGGAGGACTCGCTTTAAAACGGAACCGGGGTAAGGAAAGCCTGCAAAGTAGCCAACGCCTCCCTGCTGGCCAATTATCTGGCGTGTATTTAGCTCTAAAAGAAAAGTATCTTGTTTATCAAGAAAATAATGTAAGTGATAATTGCCATCAATTAGCACTAAAGGTGCTGCCGCTAAGTTTTCGAGGTGATAGGTGGTCATTTGTAACTCAGGAAAGGCTCGACCCATACTGTCTCCATCAGCAACGGGTAAGCCGGTTTGCAGTGCCGCTAAAAGTGGATAAAAGATATTAACACCAGCACCTTCAACAATTGAAATTCCTTTAAATTTGAATCCAGTGTGTTTTTCTAACTCTTCAATAATTATACCCGCCTCTAATCCTGATGGCAGGTTTTCTTCACACAATTCCGGCGAACCAAAGAGGCCGGTGCCGCAAAAAAAATCATTTTCCGGCAATTCTTCAAGGGATAACAAAGAAATACTGCGGTTTTGCAGTGCTTTTTGCAGCTCGATTGCTAAAAGGTGGCTTTTTCCGCCACCGCCGGAACCAAGGAAAATACTACCGTACCAGAGCGGTTCAATCCATTCACGGGTAATTTCCTGCATCTTTTCACCTACTTTAGACGGTATTTGTTAAGCCAGCGATAAAGAGTTGCTAAACTAACTCCCAGTTCTTGAGCAATTAACTTTTTGGCCTGGGTAGAATGGCCGTATTCTCCTAAAAGAATTTCTAAGCGCTCCTTTAATTTTTTACTTTCAAGATTCTGGACTCCTATAGTAATAACTGGAGTTTGGGGTGTACCGGCCAATGTTCCGTTTAATAAATACTTTGGCAGAAAGGACGGAGTAATGATATCTCCATCACAAAGGGACACGGCGTAGGCAACTACGTTTTTCAATTCCCGGACATTTCCTGGCCAATGATAATTTTTAAGAATCTGTATGGCTTCAGGACTAAAAATTTTAAAAGGCTTATTTTGCTCCAGACAAATATTTTTTAAATAAAAGTCCAAAAGCAATGGTATGTCATCTCGCCGTTCGCGTAGCGGTGGTATATGAACCGGGAATACATTTAGGCGGAAGAAGAGGTCTTCCCTGAAAAGTTTTGCATCAATTAATTCTTGTAAATTTTTATTCGTTGCCGCAATAATGCGGATATCGACTGGATAGGAAACAGTAGCTCCAATTCTTTCTACCCGCCTTTCTTCCAAAACCCGGAGAAGTTTTGCCTGTAATTGAATCGGCATATCGCCAATTTCATCAAGGAAGATTGTTCCACCATTGGCAAGCTCAAATTTGCCGGGCTTGCCGCCCCGACGGGCACCGGTAAAAGAGCCATCTTCATAACCGAATAGTTCGCTTTCCAGAAGGTTGTCGGGAATTGCTGCACAGTTTATGGCAATAAAAGGTCGATCTTTCCGCGGACTTAAGTAATGGATATAACGAGCAAAAAGTTCTTTACCCGTACCGCTTTCTCCCTGGAGCAGGACCGTGTTGTTAGTTATTGCAATTTGCCTGACAAGTTTTTTGATTTCTAAAAAACGGGGGTTTTTGCCGGGAATAATAAAAATAGAATCCTTGGAAAAGTACGAGTCGGTTTCTTCCGGTTGAATTGGTTCTGTTTTCCAAGCCAATATTCCCTCTATCCTGCCGTTTTTTGTAAATGCACGGTAGTAAAAGTTTCCTTCCGTCGTTTCGATCCAACCCTCTGGTTCTCCAGCCCGGTTTAATTTTTCCCAAAGGTCAAAGGTAGAAAGTGAAATAGGAGAAGTACTTTGGCTTACGATTACTTGACCTTTGCTATCAAAAAGAAAAATATTTGTGTCCAACTGGCTTGCCAGGAATTGCAAAGCGTTTTTAACCAATGAATTGTCAACTGCTTGCTCTAAGGCTTGCAAATTTTCTAAAACGATCAAAAGAAATTTAAGAAGTAGAGCAGGTGTTATAGTCACGTTGTTTTCACGTTTTTTGGGGAATGCTACCCAAAAACCTTCATCTTTAAGTTTAAAGGTTAAGATTAAATTGTATGGACAAGTAGAAGCTTCCGGGCAAGTGGGTGTACAGGGTGTTGACAAAACACGATAACCAATTTGTGGCTGTGGTATTAAAGAGAGGCATTTTTTCGGAAGATCGGTAACAAGTCCGAAAATTTCATTAAGTGCTTCCGTAAAATCTTTTCTCATCATTTTTTATCACCGCTATTTAATACGAGAAATTTTAATAAAAAATAAGAATAATTAAGAAATTGTGAGAAAAATTAGATATATTTTTATTTTATAATCAAAAAAGACCTATGACAAGGGGAATTTTTCAAGGGAAAATAACGAATTTTTATCCTGAAAAGTTGCTGAAAATGTTGGCATTAAACTTGCTGAGATTTTAAGCCAGTAAGATTTAAAAAATAAATCTACAAGGGAGGATGGCAATATGGTAAAAGGTGAAGATTATGCCTTAGCAAGAATTCCCATGGAAGAACGGCGGCCGATGTGGGAAGTCTTTATGATTCGTTTTGGAGCTGTCGTTACTTTATCACAGTTTATGCTGGGAGCAGCACTTGGATATGGGATGACCTTAAAAGATGCGTTACTTGCTACGATCCTTGGGTCGGTGCTGCTTGAAATCATTAGTTTTTTAGTTGGGGTTGCCGGAGCGTGGGAAGGTCTTTCAACCTCTCTTTTAACCAGGTGGGCTGGTTTTGGGAGGTTAGGATCAAGTTTAATTGGATTAATTGTTGGGATTTCATGTATTGGATGGTTTGGCATTCAAAATACGATTTTTGCTCAGGGATTAAGTCAAGCGTTTAACGGCGCAGTAAGTACCAAGATTATGTCGGTAATTACCGGAATATTAATTACCCTTTTAGTTGTATACGGTTATAAAATGTTAAGCTATACAGCTAATATTGCTGTTCCAGGTTTTTTAGTGGCAGTAGGTATTGCTACCTATCATTTATTAAGCAAATATGACCTTAATACGCTGCTAACTTCACCACCCCCTGGTCCAGCTTTGAATTTCGGTGTTGCAGTTACTATGGTTGCCGGGGGCTTTATGGTGGGCGCAGTGGTGACTCCTGACCTGTCAAGATATAACCGCAACGCAAAAGATGTTTTTTGGATGACGCTTCTTAGTATTTTTGCCGGAGAGCTTTTAATAACTTTTATAGCTGTGTTAATGTCCCATGCGGTAAAAAGTGCTGATGTTATAACTATTATGTTAAATCTGGGCGGTTGGATTTCAGCTGCTTTAGTAATATTTTCAACGATTAAGATTAATGATTTGAACTTATATGCTGCGTCTTTAGGGATTGCTAATTTCCTTGATGCTGTTTTTGAAGTGAAAATGAGTAGAGCAGTTTTAACGATTATTATTGGCTTATTAGGAACTTTGGGCTCTGTTTTGGGGATACTGGATAAGTTTGTTAATTTCTTAGTTATCCTTGGTATTGCAGTTCCGCCGGTAGGTGGGATTATGGTGGTTGACTATTTTATTTTAAAACGATACAGAAAAGAGCTGGAAGAAAGCCGTGTGGAAGGGCGTTTGCCTAAAGAAGTTGAAGATTGGAATCCTATTGCTATTGTTAGTTTAGTTTTAGCGTTTTTAGTGGGTTATTTTTACAAAGGAGGCTTAAATCAAGCATTAAATTCATTAATTGCCGGTATGATTTTCTATTATGTTTTAATGAAAGTATATATAACTTTCTCACCTGCCAAAAATGCAAAATTTATTAAAAAATCAGAGGTTGGGGAGGTATAAATATGACCAAAATCGATGTGCAAATGGTTGAAGACATTGCAGTAGGGGCTGCTCTTCTTGGAACCGGGGGAGGGGGAGACCCTTATGTAGGGAAGCTTATGGCCATACAGGCACTACAAAAAAATGGTCCAGTAGAACTTATTGGTGTTGATGATGTGCCTGATGATGCTCTGGTTGTCCCTGCAGCCATGATGGGAGCACCAACAGTATTGGTGGAAAAAATACCGTCGGGAAAAGAGATCTTCAAGGCTTTTGATAGCCTGCAAAATTACCTGGGAAAAGAAATCTTTGCGGTTATTCCCATTGAAGCCGGTGGACTTAACTCCATGATTCCAATTACTGTGGCTGCGGAAAAGAAACTGCCCCTGGTAGATGTAGACGGCATGGGACGAGCTTTTCCGGAATTACAAATGGTTACTTTCCATTTATATGGTCTCTCGGCCACTCCTATGGTCTTGGCCGACGAAAAGGGAAATTCGTTACTTTTAAATACTATCAATAATTTTTGGACCGAAAGTCTTGCCCGAAATGCTACGGTCGTTATGGGTGGCTCGGTAATGATTGCAATTTATCCAATGTATGGTAGAGATTTGAAACAGGCGGGAATTCGGAATATCATTACTTACTCGGCGAAAATCGGTCGGGCTATTCGGGAAGCCCGCAAAAACGGCGAAGATCCCATTGAAGCGCTTTTAAAAGCAACCGGCGGTTTTACCCTCTTTAAAGGTAAAATTTCCGATGTGCAAAGACGGACTACCGGTGGCTTTGTTCAGGGCGAAGCGCATATTGACGGAATTGACCAGTATAAAGGGGAAAATATGATAATTGACTTCCAAAACGAGAATTTAATTGCCCGGCGGAACGGGAAGGTTGTAGCTACAGTTCCTGATTTAATCTGCATAGTGGATGCCCATACAGCAGCGCCTATTACTACAGAAGGTTTACGTTATGGTCAAAGGGTAGTGGTCATCGGTATTCCCTGTGATTCAAAGTGGCGGAGTGAAAAGGGAATTGCAACCGTTGGGCCTCGCTACTTTGGTTACGATGTTGATTATGTACCTGTTGAAGAGCTGATTAAAGGTTAGAGGAGGTTGGAAAAAATGGAGTATCGGATAGGCATTGACGTTGGGGGTACCAATACGGACGCGGTACTGGTTGATGAGAATATGAATTTAGTTGAAAGTATCAAAGTACCAACTACAAAAGATGTTTCCACCGGCATATATGAAGCGTTGCATCGGGTTTTAGAAAAAAGTAAAGTTGAACGGAAAAATATTAAATATGCGATGCTCGGTACTACCCATGCTACTAATGCGATTGTAGAACGCAAACGCCTTTGCAAAACTGCAATTATTCGTATTGGCCGTCCGGCAACGGAAGCGATTGTTCCCTTAGTGGCATGGCCAAAGGATTTAGTTGAGGCGGTAGGAAATCATTACTATTTAATTGCCGGTGGTCATGAATTTGATGGCAGGGAAATCAGTCCCCTGAATGAAGAAGAACTAAGAAAAATTGCCCGGGAAATTAAGGGCAAAGTGGAAAGCGTTGCAGTGGTTTCAGTTTTTTCACCGGTAAACAACCAGCATGAACTAAGGGCCCGGGAAATACTGCAAGAAGTGCTTGGCGATATTCCAATTTCGCTATCTCATGAAATTGGTTCAATCGGTCTTTTAGAACGGGAAAATGCTACTGTTTTAAATGCTGCTTTAGTTGATGTGGCTCGGACTACAGCCAATGGATTTAAAGAAGCATTAGCGCGGGAAGGAGTTACCGATGCCAAAGTATTTCTTTGCCAGAACGATGGTACTTTAATGTCTATCGAATATGCGATGCGGTATCCCATTTTAACCATTGCCTGCGGACCTACCAACAGTATCCGAGGTGCTGCCTTTTTAAGTAACTTAGAAAATGCTTTGGTGCTCGATGTGGGTGGGACTACCAGTGATATCGGTATCATTGCTCAAGGATTTCCCCGGGAATCTTCAATTGCAGTAGAAATTGGAGGAGTAAGAACGAACTTCAGGATGCCCGACCTGATTTCCATTGGCCTTGGGGGTGGCACGATTATTCGGGAAGAAAAGGGTGAGGTGAAAATTGGACCCGATAGCGTTGGCTACCGGATAACCGAAGAAGCATTAGTTTTTGGCGGTAAAACCGTTACCGCTACCGATATAGCCGTACGCCTGGGATTGGCAGAGGTTGGTGATAAAGAAAAAGTAAAGGATTTACCCTTAGAATTTGCCCAGAAGGCCTACCGGAAAATGCAGGAATTGGTTGAAGAAGCGATTGATAAAATAAAAACCAGCAAAGAACCCCAACCGCTCGTTCTTGTTGGGGGAGGCAGCATAATTGTAAGCAATAATATTAGCGGCGTAAGTCAGGTTGTGCGTCCGCAAAATTTTGGTGTTGCTAATGCTTTGGGTGCTGCAATAGCTCAGGTTAGCGGTGAAGTTGACCGGATTTATTCGTTAAGCGAAATGAGCAGGGATGAAGCTCTAAATAATGCTAAACAACTGGCAATAAATGAAGCTATTAAGGCAGGAGCTAATCCGGAATCCGTAAACATTGTTCATGTCGAAGATATTCCGCTTGCGTATCTGCCCGGAAATGCGGTAAGAATCCGGGTAAAGGCTGCCGGGGATTTACTTTAAATTAAAATAAATGGGGGGGTTTTTATGAAAATCAAGGTAATTATGCCGATTACCTCAGATGTTTTTAATGAGGAAATCAGGGAAGAGTTTAAACATTATGTAGGACCACATGACAGCTTTGATGTGGAAAATTTAGATTATGGCCCGGCATCCATTGAGAGTGAATTTGATGAAGCTATGGCTATACCGGATATTTTAAATAAGGTTAAAAAAGCCCAGGAAGATGGTTTTGATGGTGTTATTATTGATTGTTTTGGAGATCCTGGAGTTAACGCTGCAAGGGAACTGGTAGATATTCCTGTATGTGGTGGTTTTGAGCCGGCAATGCAAATTGCCTTAGGCCTTGGGAAAAACATAGGCATTGTTACAGTTTTACCCAATGTTGTTTCCATGCTTCAAGATTTAATTTCCAAAATGGGAATAGAGAAACGGGTAAAATCAATCCGTTATGTTAATATTCCGGTTCTGGATTTAGGAGACAAAAAGAAGTTAGAAGACGCTCTATTTAATCAGAGCTTAGAAGCGATAAAAAACGACCATGTCCAGGTGGTTGTATTGGGCTGTACAGGAATGATGGGAATGGCTCATAATTTAATGAAGCGCCTAAAAGAGGCTGGTTATGATGTCCCGGTAGTAGATCCAGCTTTTGCAGCGGCTATGATGGTAAAAAATTATGTGTATATGGGATTAAAACACAGCAGGCTAACTTATATGACACCTCCGGTGAAGCCCTATAAGTGGTGGGAGTAGTAAGGAACTTAAACCCTTTTAAGTAGATTAAAAGTCTACTTAAAAGGGTTTTTATTTAAGTATAATCTTTAATTGCTAAAGATTTGTCCCTTTCTACCATTGAAAACAAAGTCCCGCCAACTTGAAGGATTTGCGGGGCTTTTTTCTATGTTCATGCTTATCCGCTGTTAATTTTGGTAAAGTTATAGTAAAATAAAGAAGCCGGTAAAGATCAACGCTGGAGGCAATAAAAATATTATGAAAACGGTTACAGCAGCAATAATAATACACAAGGGGAAAGTCTTAATAACCCGGCGTAAACTTAATGATAAATACCTGCCGGGAAAATGGGAGTTTCCCGGGGGAAAAGTTGAACAGGGTGAGACGCCAGAAGATTGTCTTATTAGGGAAATAAAAGAAGAGCTGGACCTTAACATCAAGATTACTCAATTTTTTGGTGAATCGATTTATGAGTACCCTTTTTTTAAAATAAGATTATTAGCTTTTTTAGCCCAGCCAGTTTCAGGGAAAATAAAGCTAAACGATCATGCTGAAGCGCGCTGGGTTAAAATTAAGGATTTAAATTTTTATGATTTTGCGCCGGCAGACTTGCCTTTTGTGGAAAAGTTATTGAAATCAGGTGAGATGGCAAATGGATTTTAAGTTAAAGTTATTCAACTTAAGTCCTGCCTGGTTTTCAGCGTTTTATGTATAAAGTTTTGCTTATTGACAGTAAAACCTAAAAGATAGTAAAATTAAGTTCAGAGTTAATGGCAATTTATAGAAAATTCTTAAAATGGAGGCGGGAGCGTGAAACTTTTAATCATGGGCCCTCCGGGGGCTGGAAAAGGAACCCAGGCGGAAAAAATTGTTAAAGAGTTCGGTATTACCCATATTTCCACCGGCGATATGTTCCGGGCTGCTTTAAAAAATCAAACACCTCTGGGCTTAAAAGCTAAAGAATATATGGATAAAGGTGAGCTGGTACCCGATGAAATCGTAATTGCTATGGTGGAAGAAAGAATTTCAGCACCGGACTGCGCAAAAGGCTTTCTTTTGGATGGTTTTCCCCGTACCATACCTCAGGCGGAAGCTCTGGATAAAAAGCTTTCCGAAATGGGAATAACCTTAGATGGTGTGATCAATATTGAAGTTCCGCGGGAAGAATTAATTGAAAGGTTAACCGGAAGAAGGGTCTGTCGCCAGTGCGGAGCAACCTACCATGTAAAATTTAATCCTCCAAAAGTTGAAGGAGTTTGCGATGCTTGTAGCGGAGAATTATACCAAAGAAGCGATGACTCTTTAGAAACTGTAAGCAACCGTTTGGACGTCTATGAAGCGCAAACCGCACCTTTAAAAGAATATTATGCCAAAACCGGCTTATTGAAAAATATTGATGGTACAAAATCTATTGAAGAAGTATTCGCTTCAATTAAAAATGCTCTCCAAAAGTAAACTCTCCCTTTTGGGGAGAGTTTTTTTAAAGGAAGGTAAAGTATGCCCTACAGTAAAATTGCCAACTTCTACGATCTTTTGTTAAGTGGAGTTCCCGGCGATTACTGGGTCCAATTAATTGAAGATTTACTGAAACGCTGGAATTATGAAGTGAAAACTATTGCGGAATTAGGCTGTGGTACCGGTGTAATTTTAGAAAAGCTTTCTAAAAAAGGTTATAAATTATATGGAGTGGATATTAGCCCTGAAATGCTTGCCGTTGCTCATAACAAGAAATTAGAAAATACAAAATTATTTTGTCAAGATATCTTAAATTTAGAACTTCCGGAAAGAGTAGACCTAATTTTTGCGTTTCATGATTGTCTTAATTATATAAATTCAAAAGACGATTTATATCGGTGTTTTTCTCAAGTAAAAAATAACTTAAACGAACAGGGCTTATTTTATTTTGACCTTAATCGTTTAGAATGGCTCTTGGATTTAAAAAATAAACCTGGTGAAATTATTTTAGATAATTTAGTATTAAATTGGACGGGTAAATTTAACTATAATAAATTTTTTATTAAACTTAGAATTTATAACCAGAATACCGGCGAAGCTTCCTATGAAAAGCACGAGCTTTCCCTCTTTTCGCCGGAAGAGGTTTTAACACTGCTTGCGGATTTAAATTTTTCGGTTTTATCGGTAAACCATACACCTACCAGGAGTTTTTATTTAGCTGTAAAAGGAGGAAGTGGTAATGAATGTTGAAATCGCTTATATCGGTGGCTCCAGTACCCTGGGAATAGGATTTCCGGAAAAGTTTCTACCCCCTGATGTTAAATTTATAAAAGAAGAAACTTTTACAACACCTTATGGTCCATCTCCCAAAATATATTTCTTAGAAATCGGTACAAAAAAAGTAGTTCATGTTAAAATGCACGGCTGGCGCCCCGGGGTTTCTCGAAGAGATGCCTCTCTTCAGGTATTCTGGGTTTTTCAACAGTTGGGAGTAAAGAAGGTATTTTCTGAAGGCGGGGTAGGGGCTGTCAATCATTTGTTAGAATTAAGGGATTACGTTATTCCTACCGATTACCTTGATTTTACCATGCGTAAAGATGTCCATCTAACTTCAAATTACCTTTTAATTATGAGAAAACCTACCTGCCCGGAAATAAATCGCGCATTATTTGAAAGTGCTAAAACTCATGCCAAAGGCAGAGTTTTTCAGCGCGGAATTTATGCCTGTACCGATGGTCGCCACTTTGAAAGCGTTGCGGAAGTTGCCTTTTTGAAAAATGCCGGAGCAGATGTAATAGGTCAGAGTATGGTCCCGGAAGTTTATCTTGCCCGGGAAATTGGTGCCTGCTACGGCCGAATCGATTTGGTAGTTAACTATGCCGAAGGAATTATTAAAGAGTGGGAACATGAGGAGTTAAAAGAAACTTATTATAATGATGCTCTCACAAATTTGCAAATAATTACCGAGGCAATTTTAAATTTTAATCCGCAAAATACCTGCGAATGCCAGGATTTTCGCAAGGAAACATTATTAAAACTTGAATGAAATTTCCATTTCCTTGCAGGCAGGTAATTTATTATTGGTGTCGAATTTTATAAACAAGCTTAAAAAGCTTGTTATTTTTTTAAGGAGAGGTCTATGATGGGAATAACCATCAAGGAAGTTTCCAGGATATCGGGAGTATTTGGCCAACAAGGAGAAGAAAAAGTAGCCGAGGTACTAAAAGAACACCTGCCTGATGGTTATAAAATTATAAATTCTTACCGTTTAAATTATCAGGGTGACAGCTGGGATATTGACCATATTGTCATTGGCCCCAATGGTATTTTTGTTATTGAAACCAAAAACATGCGGGGCCGGGTTTTTGGTGGCGCCATGGGTAACTGGTGGCAGGAAAAGTGGGCAGGAGGGCAGAAAGAAAAAATTAAGATTGGCAATCCTGCCGCTCAGGTAAACCATTATGCCAAGCTTGTAAAAGAGTTTTTACGGCTTTATTTCCCTGATGAAGAAACCAGAATTTTAGTTTACCCTGTAGTCGTCTTTGCTCACGAAGAAGCTGACTTTTCTAAGCTTCGCTTTACCCGTCCTGGCAGGATTGGTAAAACTAAAATCCTTAGTTTATATGAACTTCCGGCATTTATTTTAAGCAGGGAAGAGGTTTCTTACGATTCAGAATTTATTGATAAAGCGATAAATTTCTTAATTCCCGAAGATGAACGGGAAAAAACCGGTATGTTTAAAACCGGACTTTATTACCAAAACCTTCAAGAACAGTTTTCCCGGCGCTATCGGTTAGAAGATCTCATTGGCGAGGGAAATTTCAGCAAGGTTTACTGGGCATACGATAATAAGTTGGATCGGGAAGTAGCGGTTAAAGAAATTAATTTAATTGATCTACCGGTGGATATCAAAGATAAAATCTATAATGAAGCCCAGTTAATGGCAAAAATTAATCATGAAAATATCGTGAAACTTTACGATACCTTTTATTTTGACGATAAAATATATCTGATAATTGAATTGGTGCAGGGGAAAACTCTAATTGAGTATCTTGAAGAAAAGGGTGGAATGCTTTCCGTTAAAAAAGCAGTTAATATAATGATTCAAATTGCCAAAGCCCTTTCTTATATTCATCAGCATAACATTGTTCACCGGGATTTAAAGCCGGAAAATATCTTAATTTCAACCGACGATATCGTAAAAATAACGGATTTTGGTATAGCTCAACTAAACGAAGAAGAAAATGAAGAAGGCTTTATCTTGGGTACACCGGTAGTTATGGCTCCGGAACAAATATTAAGAACGGGTATTGATCAGCGAACAGATATTTTTGCCTTAGGGTCAATTTTTTACTTTTTATTAACCGGTCACTATCCATTTTCAGGAACGAATTTTTCCGAATTAAGTTATAACATACTCCATTTTGATCCTGAACCTATCCGGACTTACAATAGTCATTGTAGCTTAGAAATTGAAAAAATTATTTTAAAATGTTTAGAAAAAAATCCCGAAAACCGTTATCAAAAGGTTAGTGATCTACTTCAGGACTTGATTAAATATCAAGAGCAAAAAAACCTTGGTTTATTTTTTAATAAGAAAACTTTTTTAAAAATTGCTTTGGTAGTTTTGGGTATTGCTTTTTTATATCTTTTTACATTAGGTACAAGTATGCAAAATCAAAGTAGTGCTCCTATATCTTTAAACGAAATTTTAAATAAAGAACAAATTACCCTTACCAATGATAATTTCAATCAAGTTTTTGCCAATAATTACCTGGCAGGAGCTAAAGTCAAAATAACAGGAAGGATTCTTGATATAATTGGCGCCCAAAACGGCCGCACCTTATGCTATTTTTTATTAGAACCGGCTTCGTTAAAAGACAATAAACTTACAATAGCCTTAAATCTTGATCCCTTTTCCATTTTTAATGGTACCAAATATTATCAATTAGAAGGTTTTTTAGCATATTCTCCTTTAGTGGAAAACGGTGCTGCCAAGCCTGTGGTTATTGTGGAAAGTTTTAAACCTCTTGAGCCCTGGCATCTTTTTGATCCTCCAATTAAAACGGTAGATGTTAAACAAACCTTAAAACGAAAAGATAAAGAAATTATTTTTGAAAAGATTGAATTTGGTAAAAACGAAACCAGGCTCTTTATTACATTAAAAAATCTTTCCAATCATCCGGTGAGTTTTAATTTATTAGAGCCCAGAGCCAGTCAAAGAGATCGCTTTTACGTAGAAGCATTGTATCAAAACCGGGATTATCCAAAGCTAAAAGACCAATTAGGGCCAAAAGAAATTGTCAGGGGAATTATCGTGCTGGAAAAAATGGATTACCAGATTAAAGAGGCAGTATTTTTTCTCGGCCTAACTATGGCTGGAGAAGAACCATATATTTTTCATGTGAGGTGGGAAGATGAAAATTGTGGGAATTAGTTTTTCCGCCAGGGATAAGGGTAATACCGATATTTTGGTCAATACGGCGCTCCGGGGGGCAGCGTCGGCAGGTGCGTCTATCGAATTTATTAAAGCCAAAGATTTAAACATCGAGTACTGCCGGGGATGTTTAAGTTGCATTTACAAAGGAAAATGTCCGATAAACGATGACCTTTATAAGTTTATTGAAACCGTCAAAAGCGCTAATGGCATAGTAGCAGGGGCCCCAACCTATCTTTTTGGTCCTACCGGAAAAGTAAAAACGATGATTGACCGCTCTCTGACCATTTCTCCTTTTTTAGAAGAAATGGACCCTGAAAAAAGGCTAGGAATAACCATCAGTGTTGCTGGCAACCCTTTATGGAATCCCATGGGCAGTGAAATCTTAAATCAATTTATTTTAAGTTACGGTTTTGGTCTTTATGATTTTCTTGCCGGTTACGCTCCGGGACCGGGCGAAGTTTTATTAAATGATGAATTACTGGAAAGCACCTACCGGCTTGGTAAAGAGCTGGTTTTAGCCCTAAGAAAAGAAATAGAGCCCCCCAAAGCCAAGGAAAATCAGTGTCCTTACTGTAAAAGTAGGTTAATTAAATTTGAAGAGTCAAAAATTTACTGTGCCCTTTGCCTGGCTCCGGCAGAACTTCGTGACGGTAAACTATTTTTTGCTGAAAATTATGAACCCTTTTGGACCAAAAATCATCGAATAAATCATATTAATGATTGGATTATACCTTCAAGGGACCGTTTTTTAACCAAAATTAAAGATATAAAAGAAAAAGCAAAAAAGTTCAATCTTCAATAAATTTACACCACCAAACTTTAAAAAACTTTAAAAAACAGAAAAACCTCGCCACCGCGAGGTTTAATTTTTATGGCAGGGGAGACAGGACTCGAACCCGCAGCCCTCGGTTTTGGAGACCGATGCTCTACCAATTGAGCTACTCCCCTTTAACAATTGCAAGATTATTATAAGAAAAAAAAATAACATCGTCAAGAAGAAGTTTGCGGGTAGAAATTTATTCCTATATGTTATACGATTATAGTGTAACAAATAAAATATATTTATAAAACATTTTTTGGAGGTAAAAAAATGAAAATTGGCGTCATTTGTGGCGGGCTTTCTTCCGAAAGAGAGGTTTCTTTGCGTACCGGCGACGCAATTTTTAGAGCTTTATTAAAAAAGGGATATAACGTTGTAAAAATTGATATGGATAGAAATATTGC
>NZ_BDJL01000119.1 GCF_001950325.1 Carboxydothermus islandicus | reverse complement strand
TCAGACCCGGGAGCATATTTTGTTAGCCCGTCAGGTAGGAGTTCCCTACATTGTGGTATTTTTAAACAAAGCGGACATGGTAGACGATCCGGAGTTAATGGAGCTTGTAGAGATGGAAGTGCGGGATCTTTTAAGCACGTATGAGTTTCCCGGGGACGAAGTACCGGTGGTAGCAGGATCGGCGTTAAAGGCATTAGAGTGTGGCTGTGGCAAAGAAGATTGTCAGTGGTGCGGCAAGATC
>NZ_BDJL01000118.1:19400-19835 GCF_001950325.1 Carboxydothermus islandicus | reverse complement strand
TAAATAAATTTCATTGGGGTAATAGGTTTTATCATCGGCATTAAACTTACTTACCATGCCCCTCTGCTCATCATATACTTTCTTTACCGTGGGGGCGTAAGTGTCGCCCGTCAAAAGCTGAGCGGCGTAGGCGTTGGTCCCTAAAAGCAGCAGGGTTAAAACCAGTAAACACAATATCTTAATCTTCCCCTTCAATACTTCCTCCTCCTTTCCTTTAAGTCCGGATGCGCCGTATTTCTCCTTCCCTCCTTTCCCGGCAGTTTATCCGGACAGGCATTATTATTTTTATGCTATTAATTAGATGTTATGGTAAAAATTTCCTTTATCTTTGTTTTAAATGTTACTTATATCAATAAACCAAATTTATTGCTGCAAAAATTCCGTAAATGCTATTTTTCTTTAATTCTCAAGCTTTTGCAAATTTTTCTTTAATTT
>NZ_BDJL01000118.1:0-19390 GCF_001950325.1 Carboxydothermus islandicus | reverse complement strand
TCGCTATATTTATTCTGATTTTTTATATTTTTTATTTTCATTTGTTATATTTGCCACAAAAAAGCGGGGAACTCTCCCCCGCCACTTTCACTTTATTTTTTAATGATCACTATCCAGCCATCCAGGAAAACCAGATTCCTTATAGGTAAAGGAGTGGAGATGATAGACGGCACCATTTACCGCTGCCCTTGGAACCGGAGGCATATAATCTTCCCAGTTAAAGGCACCGGCAAATTCGCCTAAATCGTGGCAAAAGGCACAGAGGGAATTGGGCTGGTATTTTAACTCATAGGTTTGATTGTTGTGCTTAATTACTCCGTGAGGATTATGGCAGGTAGTACAGGTCATCGCACCTACATTGTAGTGCTTACTGCTTACATGTTCTCTTATCTGGGAAGTGCTGCTGTCTACAAAGCTTATGGTATCGCTGTTATAATCCATGTTTGCTAAAGTATCACTGGTATTTCCGTGGCAATTGGCTCCTGCACATTTTGCTACCTGCGCCTGGTAATTTAGCTCAGAAATACTATCCATATACGCCCCCGAAGGCGACTTAACGTGTTCACCACCGCCGGTATGACAATCCTGACAGTCTACCTTATCTCCCGTTAGCTTTGCGTGTTTAGTTTGTTGCCAGCCGGTATAGATTTTTTCGTGACATTTTTGGCAGAGGGTGTTGTCTACCCGGGTCAAGGGGAAGGAAGGATTTACAGAAGTAACACGGTCATTGCCCGGCGTACTTCCTGGAGAATTGGCCGTATACCCTTCGGAAGCAGGACCTTTACGGTGGCAGGTTTCGCAGGTCGCCATGTTGGGAGCCCGTTTTAGAGCAGAAGATCCGGCAATTTCAACTAACGGCAAGGTCCCCCAGTAACTTTTTGCTTCCGGGAACCAGTTCCCTTCTAAGGTCTTCTGCCAAAAACTTTGGCTTACGCCATGAGCATAATGGCAGGTAAGACAGGTCATGTATTTTTTACCATCCCGGAGCTCATAAGCCATATTGGAGTTTGGAAGATACTGCTCAAAATCAGCTACATTAAAACCAACCTGGTGGCGGTAGGCTTCGGTGTATTTTCCGTTTAAAAGGTCGGAAGAGCCGTTGGGTTCTGATTTCGTACTATCTTTATAGACGTTTTCGGTATTGTAGTCGGTATGGCAAGCTCCGCAGAAAGCGTTGATGCCTTTTACGTGAATGACCGTTTCGGAGTCGGGAGACTGGGAAGTTTTATCCCCATCAAGATAATTGGTAATGGTCATGGCCACTTGCAGGGCGGGATAAAAGGATGCCGTAATGTTAGCAGGATTACCCTGTAAAACTTTTATTTTCGTATACCCCTGCAAGTTACTAAGTTCATAGTCCACTCCCTCTACTTTTTCCGTACCATCAAAATAAACTTTTGTTCCCTTAAGATACGGATAACTTCTTACCCACTGGTAAGCATTTTTGGCAGTGGAATCAAAACTGTTGCCGCTACTTAATGCTACCCAGAAAGTCTCATTCCCTTCAGTAACTTTTTTAAGAGAAAAATTAGTCTTATAATTTACCAGGCTGTAAGCATTAACATTGGGGTTTAAAATCCGGGCGTTTCCGCCCAGACCGTGGGGGCTGTGGCAGGACTCACAGCCAAAGGTTATATCCCACATTTTTCCCTGCCCCTGGTCCGGTACATCATAGGTTTCATAATTTCCGGTGATATTTCCACCGGGTGCAGCAAAGATTTTTACAGCTCCGGTCACCAGGTGGTTGGAAAGAAAAGGTTCACTACCTATGCCAAACATACCGCCGTAGGTGGGTTTTCCGCTGGCACCTATTTCCCCTTCCTGCACATTATAAGTGGTGGAAATGGTGCCGTCGTGGCAGGCCATGCAGGTATCATATACCGTTCCCCACTGGAGCAGGGTTTCCCCCACTGCCGTATGGGTGGCGTGGCAGCCAGCACAGGCATCGGTATTCCGGCTATAATTGGAGTGGATGCGGTACCGGGCAGGATTGGTTTCATTGGGCAGGTAAATTTCCGCGGGGTAATAGGCTTTATCATCGGCATTAAAGTACTTGGGAGTTGGTCCGTAATCCTGGCCTACTCTTATCTGGGCAGCAAAAGCCGTCGATGTTACAACCGCCAGGATGAGTCCGAAGAAAAGAAAAAACATAAAATTTCGCAAAAAAAACTCCTCCTCTCGGGTTTTGGCACCGGGAGGTTTCCTTTTTCACCCCCTTTCACCCCCGGTGCCGGTCTTTTAGCCAAATTTTTTACCCGAGAGTATATATATTGAGAAATTTTTCAGGATATTACTTCAATCTGATAAGAATTTTTTAACAGGCAAAAAAATAGCCGGCAAAAGCCGACTTTTTTGAAATCCTTAATACTTAAAAACATGTTTTAATTCGATTTTAAGATCTTCAAAAATAGACACTTTAATTACGTCTTCACCGGTATAAATTTCCGGCCTTCCGTATCTTTTGTTTTCCTGCAGAGTAAAAACACTTACAATTTTACTTTCAGGTTCTATAAACCAGTATTCCCTTACGCCAAAATTCATTTTCCGGCCAATTTAAATAATCAGCAAAAGTATATTTCCTTTCTTTTTCCGAAAAAGTCATATTAATATCTTCCTTTAAAAAAGTTCAAGCATTAACATCCGGAGCAACCGGAACAGCTTTTGCCGCTGCAGCTTGAACCGGATGCCATTGCCCCCTCTCCATTTGAGGAAGACTTACCCATTATCATAAACCCGGTTAACCGCTGGGTTAAATTTTTGCCACCGCATTTGGGGCAGGTGACATTTTCTTTTTCGGAAATGGAGCATCTTACGGTAAAAAGTTCGCCACAATCGTTACAGCGAAAATCATACGCCGGCATATACTACACCCTCCTCAAGTATAAATTTGGGGACAGTCCCTAAAATTATACTTAAAGTATAAGAAAAAGAACCGTCCCTATTTTTGCTATTTGCGGCGGATGCGGCCGGTGCCGCCTACCACCAGGTTACCAATTAAGAGTGTGGGCTGGGCGTCGGAAACGGGAACACCCTGACCGTCTTTACCGCAGGTACCAATAGACCAGCCCAAGTCTTTACCAACGGCCAGCACATTGTTTAAAACTTCGGGACCGTTGCCGGTTAAAGTAGCTCCCCGAACCGGAACGGTGACCTGGCCGTCTTCAATCAGGTACCCTTCGGATACCTCAAAGACAAAATCTCCGGTATTGGTGTCCACCTGTCCGCCACCCATTTTTTTAACCAGTAAACCCTCTTTTACTTCCCGGATAATCTTTTCCGGGTCATCTTCACCGGGAGCAATATACGTATTGGTCATCCGGGGTATCGGCTTATGCTGATACGACTCCCTTCTCCCGTTTCCGGTAGGCTCAACGTTATCTTTTTTTGCAGTTAGCCGGTCATACATATAACCGGTTAAAATCCCCCGGTCAATGAGGACATTTTTCTTCGTTTTGTTTCCCTCATCATCGTACGGTACGGTCCCGTATTTTCCGGGGATTGTGCCATCATCCACCACAGTAATCAATGGCGAGGCCACCTTCTGGCCCTTTTTTCCGGCATAAACGCTCATTCGCTTCTGGACTATGTCCGCCTCCAGGCCGTGCCCCGAAGCTTCGTGAATCATGGTGCCGCCGGCTTCCCCGGCCATCACCACCGGCATTTCCCCCGAAGGGGCGGGCTCGGCCACAAGCATTTTAAGGGCCCGTTCTCCCGCTGCCCGGGCCGCAACATCTACCTGCTGCTCCTTAAAAGTCTCAAAACCTTTGGTAGTACCTATGGCATCGTAGCCGGTCTGAATAACCCCATCTTTTTCAGCTACCGCCTGGACCGCAAACCTCACCCGGGTTTTGTTCATCTCCACATAAGTGCCTTCGGTATTGGCAATAATTACTTTGGCTTCCAACTCCCCGTAACTCGCCTGGACCTGGCGAATCTCCGGACCGAGTCTTCGGATCTCTTCATCGGCGATTTTTAAAAGGTTAAGTTTCTCTTCCGCTGCCACTTCTCCCGGCTTAATCTGCACGTTACCGGAGGTGACTTCGGGATTCTCCAGGCTCACACTGTCCTTTAAACCATTTAAGCCCAGAGTGGCTACCCGAACGGCCTTTAAAAGAGCTTCCAGAGATAAATCATTGGTATAGGCGTAAGTTGTTCTGCCGTTATCATCTATCACCCGAATACCGGCACCCGCTTCGTAACCCTGAGATACCTTTTCTATTTTGCCATCTTCTAAGACAAGGCCAAAGTTATTTTTCTCCTCAAAATATATTTCCGCAAAGGGAGCACCTCTTTGGGCCGCTTCCCGTAATACTTCGTTTATTGTGAACTTATCCATTGTCTTTCCCCCTCATTATCTCTATTGCTGAGAAATTTTCCTTAACTAACATTATATCCTTTTTTTCCAAGAAATAAAATAAAAACCCCGCTGTAAGGCGAGGTCAGGGTTACTTTACTAAAGGTTCCTCATCGGTATTATTATTGTAAGTATCTCCGGGTACCGTTGCCCCAGAACCAGTATTATTCCCCGTCGGGTTATTATTATTATTTTCCGGGGTAGTAGCCACCGGCGGAATATACATGGGCCGAAAAGGATTATACTTCCCGGTAGATAACTTTTCGTAGTTTTGAAGGAGAATGGACCCCGCAGGGTTTTTAGCAGAGTAAATTGCCAGAGTAAAAGCTGCTTCCACATTTCCCCTTACATCCCCGGGAACCGAGGAAATAGTTAAATTTTTTATTTCCGCAAGGTCCGGAAAGTTTTCCAGAGACTCCACATACTCCAGTACCTGGGGGTAATATCCTTGAACTTTTATATCAACGGGAAATTCAAAATAATAGCTTTTGTCCACTACCGACGCCGGTTTAAACTCCAGTAGTCTTATATTTTTCTCCTTGGCCGAAGCAAGGAGTTTGGTAAAACCCGCCCCATCTTCTACGTTAAAATCAAATTCCGCTCGAATATTTTTGAGCTCCTTCTCCAGCTTCTCCTTATTTTTCACTTCAGTCGCCAGGACATTTTCAATTCCCTGCAGGCGTTCCCATTCGGCATTAACGGTATTAAGCTCGGTTTTAAGTTCCTGGTATTTTTGCCAGTTGGGCATAATGGCATAAGTATATAACAAATAAAAAATTATAAGTCCCAGAGCGATACCCACCAATATTCGTTCCCGCGGGGCAAGTTTTTCCCAGAACGGCATTTAACCATCCCCTTATTTTAAAATTGCCTTTATGGAAAAGTCGTAATTTCCCGTGTTGTTTCTTACCGTATGCACTAAAAATACCTTGGAGAAATGCGGCAAATTGTTTAAATTATAGACAAAGATTCCCGCTTCCTCCGCCTCCCGGGTAGAACCGGTTAAAGATAATTCCCTGGTGGCCGGATCATATTTTATTTCGGTAAGCCAGGTATTTTTAGGGATGTTTAAGTTAATATCCGTTAAAATAACCGTAAAAACCAATCGCTTTTGTTTTAGTTCCAAAAACGCCTCTTTTTCTTTATTTAATAACGAAATTTCATTTTTCGTTTCATTTACCTTTTGGGCGATTTTTTGCAGCTGGACAATATTGGCTTTTTTTACTTCCAAATCTTTTTCCAAATAATAAACGCGCACCATAAAACCAATAAAGGCAAAAATAATAATGGTAACTATAGCGGTAGCCCCGGCTAAAATAGCAAGTTTTTTTGTATCAATTTCAACATCCTTTTTTAATTCCGGGGGAAGGAGGTTTGCTTTATACATCTTTTTCCACCCCCCAGAGTCCCAGGCCGTAGGCTAAAGTAAAAGCCGGATCAAGCTTCTCTTCGCCCACTGGTGTAAAGGAAAAGGTTTCAATATTGAGCTGACTTTCAAAAAGTTCGGCAAAGCCTTTTAATTTGCTTCCCCCTCCGGTAATTAAAATTCGTTCCACGTTATTGCCCCGCTCCTGGGTACGGTAAAAATCTATACTGCGACGGATTTCATTGATAAGCTCGGAGGTTGCCTGGCGAATGCTGATATCAATCGTTAATTTTTCCTGATCAATTATCTGCTCATTTACCGGCAGGAGCTCACCTTTTTCTTCTTTTAATTGTTCTGCTTTGACAAAGTCAAGGTTCATATTAGCAGCAATCATCTGGGTGATAGCATTGGCTCCCCATTTAATTGAACGGACAAATTTTAAAATTCCGTCTTTAACGATAATTAACAGGGTACTACCGGCACCAATATCCACTACCGCCACCGGCACTTCCGGATTTATCCCGGAAAATACCGCCCGGTATAAGGCCAAAAAAGGAAGATCGACTACATCCAGGTTTAAGCCTGTAGAAACTACGGTATCGTAAAGATCCATAATAATTTCCCGGGGAGCGGCAGAAAGTAAAACGTTCATCTGTTTGGTTCCATCATCCGCCTCGGCATTTTCCAAAATTACCGAAGCCAAAACGCTATCTTTAACGGGAACCGGTAAATACTGTTCTGCTTCTAAGTCAAGATAAGCATTTAACTCTTTTTGGTTCATTAAGGGCACTTTGATAATGCGGGAGATAATTTTATTGCCCGGTAGAGTAGTTATAACTTTAGCATTAGTTATGCCAAATTCTTTTTTAGCAGCCAGCAAATACTTGGGAATAGAATCCTGAAACACATTTTCATGAAATTCCAATGGCATCGGATAAGTTACCGTTTTTAATAAATCCGGTTGCTTTTTATCAGCTTTGAGTAAAACCGCTTTAAAATACCGCACTCCGGCGTCAAAAGCTAAAATATACCGGCTTTTCCCCATAAATTTACCGATAAGAGTTAGCACTCTACTTCCCATCCTTTTCTAATAAACTGAGTACAGCTCTTTCCATTCTAATATTTTAATTTCACTATTTTTATTTAAAAACGGTTTTAATATATTGGTTAAATTATTATATGGGTCATAAATTAGTTTTGCTTTCACATTGTTATTATTTTCCTTTTTATTAATGTTGTTTACCAAAACAACCCCGGTAACCGTTGCTTTTCCACTATTGTCGTGGTATTCAAGACTTCCGTTTAGGGCAATTAAATTAGCGGTAATATCTATTTTCTTTTCTAACTCTATATCACCATTTATTGAAATAATAGTTAGGGTAGAATTGTTGTTCGCTCTACTATAGCTACTTTCAATCTCAATTGTATTGGGAGAGATAATTAGATAATTTCCGTTGTATTGATAAGAAGAGTTATTATCTATTTCTACCACTTCCTTAGGGTTAGGTGGAATAAGATAGATAATTTTTCCGCTATAGCTAGGGGATAAGCTGAACTTATTATTATTTAAAATATAAACTTCGGGCAATGATCTAAGATAACTATCGTCAAAATTTAAGTTTAATGTTGAAAATAAATTAGCAATTTTTTCCGTAGGAATATTAAGGCCATTGGTATTAACGGAATTGGTGTAATAAATTTTAGTAATCGTAATGGAACTATTGCCTTGTCCCCTTAAAACTGTAACGTTTTGACCATAAACAGCGCCAGCAATATCATCTGCCTCTAACACAATTTCTCCAGGAACTACAAGATTCCCACTAACTTCGGCTTTTTTGTTAAAATTTAGATTAGGTGTATTATTGTTTAAGAATAAAGTAAAATTGTTGAGGTTTAAATTTTGCGCTGTCCCTAAACTTACCGCTACCTTTGCCTGGACAGTCTTTTTCGCCCCATTGGCAGCTACGCCCTTACTTTCTAACAATATAGTATATACACTTCCACTCACCGAACTGATTTGGGAAGTTACTTGCTCAATTTTACCATTACCTACGGGCAAATTACTAAATTCATCTAAGGTTAAATTTTGCCTTAAAAACTTTTGTGGATCTTTTTCTAAGGCATATACCGCCAGCTCCAGTCCGGCCTCGGCATAATAGTAGGCTTGTTCCTTTCCTAAATTTACATTAGAAATACTTTTTTCGTTTAAAGATAAGTTAAACAATCCGGTAGCTAAAATAGCAAAAATAATACCAATAACTAAAACCGTTAATAAAATATAACCTTTATCATCTTTTAACAAAATTTCACCACCTATCTCTTTAACCTAGTTACCACCGAAGTGGAAAGGGTAGCAGAAGGTTTATTAATTAAACTAAGATTAAGTTTTAAGTTATAAATTTTGTTGGTAACCGCATCATAGCCTAAATAATACACGGCAAAATTGACATCGCTTATCAGAGGGTCTGTTGTTTGATTGTTATTCGGATAGTAAACCTTGCGGTATAAAGTTTTATTAAGAGAGTTTAAATAGTAATAAACCCGATAGGTATCGTTGTTTACGGTATTTATTAAATAAACCTGGGTATAAGCAGTGCCTGGTGACGGAGGGTTCACATACGGATTATATACTGCCGTGGCTGTTCGAATTTCCCTGGCCATCCGATCCATAGCAAAGCGCAGCTGTTCCTGGTAATCAATGGCTTTTTGACCCTTAAACCACAGGTTATAGGTAAAGACAAATAAATTAAAAACAACCAGCAGAATTATACTGCCTATAACTAAAACCACCAGCAGCTCTACTAACGTAAAACCCTTATCTTTCATAAAATCACCTGTTTCGCGGGGTGAAAACCGTTGTTAAAACTACCGTCTTCTCTCCCGTACCGGTTGGGTAATAAACGGTTACCGCCACTTCTTTATAGGGCAGGGCAAAATTCAGATTAGTGGATTTATTTGCTACACTTACGCTATATTTAAAACCTTCCGGAGTTACTCCGGAAGCATTGTTTATCTGGTCGTAACTTTTAAGGCGTAGCTCTTCAATTATTTCCCGGGCCGCATTTAAGGCTTTCGTTTGGTTGCCAGCCGCATTATAAGAAAAACTACTGACCGTTAATAGATTTAATAAAGGAATTAAAATAAGCAATAAAAGCAGTACGGCAACCATTGTTTCCACTAAACTAAATCCCTTTTCCTTCATCCTCCCACCGCCTAATAAAAAGAAGTAATCCAAATCCTGTCGGTTCTGGGAGTAGTATAAACCCGAACCTTTACGCCATAACTATTAGCCATTTCTACCGAAAACGCCCGGCTGCTTCCTTTGTAGTCAATGGTAACTGGGTCCACCGGTACAGCAATAAATTTTAAACGAGGAGATAAAACATACAGTTTATTAGAATTATAATTTTCCGAAATTAAGTAGCTATTATTACCCTGAAAAAAGTACAAAGTAAAAGCTTTTTCCTGCGCTGAAGCCAATTCTTTAGTTTGACGTAAATTTTGGGCTAAAGCATAAGCTTCATTGGCCAATGTGAACTTTGCTAAAGTATAATCTAAGCAAATTGCTGCCGTTAAAAAAGTTATACCGGCTATAGTTATTACCACAATGAGCTCGATTAAAGTAAAGCCTTTTTCGGTTACAGGAAAAATATTTTTAAATACCATTTTATAATTTTTTCTCCCCAGAAAACGGTAATAAATGCTGCCCCTATCAAAAACGGTCCAAAAGGTACCATGTCACCGCGAGCCTTTTTTTTCGTCAAAAGCAAAATTATACCAGTAATACCGCCAAAGAAAAACGCTAAAAATAGCGTCTCTAAAATAAGGGGGAAACCTAAAAACGCTCCGAGACCTGCAGCAAGCTTAATATCCCCTCCGCCCATCCCTCCCCGGAAAATAAGAGCCAGGAGGAGCAGTAAGCCAAAACCGGTAATAACACCAAAAATTAAGCTTTTCCACGAAAGCTCCTGGGTAATTAGGTTTATTATAACTCCTGTCAGAAATAATGGGTAAGTTAGCTTATCCGGCAGGAGATAGTTTTCCAGGTCAATAAAAAATAGGGGAATAAGGAAAATAAAAAAAAGTAGATATTTTAGAGCTATAGTGGTTAAGCCAAATTTCAAGTACACTAAGCTAAAGATAAAAGCGGTAATTAATTCCACCAAAGGGTATTTAAAAGATATCATCCCTCCACAATATGCACAGCGGCCTTTTAAATACAGATAGCTTAATATCGGAATTAAATGCTGGGGTTTTAACCGCTGTCCGCAGTTTGGACAGGTCGATGGAGGATACAGCATTGATTGCCCTCTAGGAAGTCGGTAAATAACTACGTTTAAAAAGCTGCCAATTAACAGGCCAAAAAGAAAGATTACTATAACTTCCACTGCTTCACCTCAAAAAAATGGATAGGAGGGCGGGACAACCCCGCCCGGCTTATTTACTGTGTAATAGTATAGGCACTTTGACTCAAGTTGATTATATCTTTACCCGAAAACACTCCATAAACATTGGCTATTACGTCATCATTACCTCCAGCAACACCGTTTGTTCCATATGAATAAACAATAAACAAAGCTGAAGCTCCAGTGCTACCATTAGTAGAATACTTATAATCTTTCCCCCAAGGATCAACTAAAGGAGAAGTGAAACCGTTATCACTTAAAAAGGAATTAAAATCAGAATCCGCTGGCAATGAATTGTTTTCACTCTTATATACGACTAATGCCGAACGAATTTGGGCAAGTTCCGCCTTAGCCCGACCTACTTTAGCTTTATCCGCCTGCTTATAAAAATTGGGTAAGGCAATTGCCGCTAAGATTCCGATAATTATTACTACAACCATAAGTTCGACTAAGGTAAAACCTTTTTCATTAAATTTTTTTGAGGCTACCATAACATATTATCCCCTTTTACTCAGTTTTTTTAAAACAAAGTATTTTTGCGCTATTCACCTAATCGCCATAAATTTGATGTGGAAGACGTATCTGTTGCATTTTGCCTATCAAAAACCCCATAAACGTTAGCAATAATATCATCGTTTCCTCCTACTTGTTTATTTGGACCATAAGAAATTACTAAAAATGCAGCATTAGAACCAATTAAATCCAAATACGCATAATTATATGGAGATCCCCAAGGATCAGTTAAATTTGCAGAAAAGCCATTTTCAGTAAGTAAAGAGCTAAAATTATTATTATCTGGAACAGCATTCTTCTCACTCTTATAAGTAATTAAAATACTCCTCATCTGAGCTAATTCGGACTTTGCTCTCCCCACTTTCGCTTTATCCGCCTGCTTGTAGAAGTTCGGCAGAGCAATAGCGGCCAGGATACCGATGATGATAACCACCACCATCAGTTCCACCAGAGTAAAACCTTTCTGGTTCTTAAGGGCTTGTCTTATTTTCATCCCTTTTCACCTCCTCTCCGTCAAAAGTTATGGAACCTTTTCGTTAAGTACCATTTATTTCTACCCCTGTAAGGGGTAGAAACTATTTTACAGCGTTTACCATGTTAAACATCGGCAGCATGATGGAAACAATAATTAAACCAACAATGCCACCCATAAATAAAATCAAAACCGGTTCAATTATCGACGAAAGCCTGCCCACCGCTGCATCCACTTCCGCTTCATAGAAGTCAGCAGCTTTGGTCAGCATCGCATCAAGCTGTCCGGTTTCTTCCCCTACCAGCATCATCTGCGTTAGTAGCGGCGGAAACCAGGGACTCAGCGCCAAAAAACCTGCTAAACTCTCCCCTTCCCTAACCCTGTCTTCTGCTAACTCCAGTACTTTTTGTAGTTCCACATTGCCTAAAGTTTTCTGCACCACCCTTAAAGACTGAAGCATGGGCACTCCACCCTGGACTAAGGTAGCCATGGTCCGGGAAAAGCGGGCAATAATCCCTTTTAACACTAAATTGCCAATAAGGGGTATTTTAAGGGATAATAGATCCCGGATTTTTCGTCCCGGAGGGGTCGAAAACCAGTAAAGAAGTCCTACAATAATTGCACCTAAAGTGAGAAAAATAGCTGCCGCATGCCGGGAGAAAAAGTTTGTTACCTTTATGACCATCTGAGTAATCAGGGGAAGTTCGATATTAGCCTGCAACAATATCCCTGTAAACTGCGGAAGTACATAGGTAACAAGAACCAGGACAGCAGCAATGGCAGCAAATAAAACCACCATGGGGTAAGTCATCGCCGAGCGGATTTTTTCGTTTAACTGAGCTTCCTTTTCGTAATGGATGGAGAGGCGTTCCAAAACGTTGTCAAGAACACCGCCTACTTCGCCCACTTCCACCATGCTGCACATGAGTTCGGGAAAGATTTTCTCCTCCCTTAAGCTTTCGGAAAGGGTATTACCGGTACGAAGCTTTTCTTCAATTCTAATGAGGCTTTTTTTTAAAGCTCTATTTTCTACCTGGCGGGACAGGACATTGACCGCCGTCAAAAGGGGAACACCCGCCGCTATCATTGCCCCCAGTTGTTTGGCCATTAAGGCTAAATCCTTGGCTTTTAACTTTCGTTGAAAGCTAAAGGAAAATCCGGAATTTACCCCTCCATCACTTTTTCTCAATTCCAGGACAAAAAAGCGTTTTTCCCGGAGGAGGTTTCTTGCCCCTATTTCCGATTCCGCTTCCACCAAGCCGCTAACCACTCGTCCCGAAAGGTCTTTAGCTTTGTACCGGTACTGGGGCATAACTCTCGTTCCTTTCTTTATAAACCTCAAAATTATTCCTTTTATTTATATTTTAATATATTGTAATATTTTTCGACAAAAAATTTTCCCAAATTTAATATAACATGCGGGCCAAGCTTTCAGGATCATGGGCCCGGGATATCGCTTCTTCATAAGAAATAAGCCGGTTTTGATAAAGTTTTGCTAATGCCATATCCAAAGTCTGCATTCCGTATTTCGCCCCGGTTTGAATCTGGGCAGGAATCTGGTGGGTTTTACCCTCCCGGATAAGGTTTCTTATAGCCGGCGTTGCCACCATGACCTCCACCGCCACTACCCGTCCTTTACCATCCATCCGGGGAATTAACTGCTGGGCAACTATCCCCTGAATGGTAGTGGAAAGCTGGACGCGGATTTGCTGCTGCTGGGATGGTGGGAAAACGTCTATAATCCGGTCAATGGTTTCCGCAGCGCTGGAAGTGTGCAGGGTCGCAAAAACCAGGTGTCCCGTCTCTGCCGCCGTAATTGCGATAGAAATAGTTTCCAGGTCCCGCATCTCACCTACAAGGATTACGTCCGGGTCTTCCCGCATGGCAGCCCGCAAAGCCCTGGCAAAGCTTTCGGTGTCACTGCCTATTTCCCGCTGGTTTACCACACTTTTTTTATGGGTATGGAGGTATTCTATGGGATCTTCCAGGGTTATGATATGACAGGCTCGCTCGCTATTGATTAAATCAATCATTGAAGCCAGGGTGGTTGATTTACCGCTACCGGTAGGACCGGTCACTAAGACAATCCCCCGATTTTTCCGGGATAGATCGGCAATAACTTCCGGAAGGCCCAACTCTTTAAAGGACAATATTTTCGAATTAATATGCCGGAGAACTAAAGCTACCGCTCCTCGCTGGCGAAAGACGTTAACCCGAAAACGGCCAACATCCGGCAGAGAGTAAGCAAAATCCAGTTCACCGGTTTTTGCAAATTTTTCCCACTGCTCGGAGGACATAATCGTCCGGGCCATGGTTTCGGTATCGCTCATGGTTAAAAGCCTTGTCAAGCTTTGCGGTATCCCCGGATTTTCCCGGACAAGTTCCGTAAGCGGCCGGATATGGCCGTGAATCCGGTAAGCCGGCGGAAAGTTTACCGTTAAATGCAAGTCCGACGCTTTAAACTCCACCATTAAACGTAAAAGGTCATTAATCACAGAACTTCACCTGCCACTTTTTTAATTAACGGTGCTGGCTACTCTAATAATTTCTTCCGGTGAAGTAATCCCTGAAAGCACCTTTTCTCTCCCATCTTCAAGCATTAAAACCATACCTTCCTCAATCGCAGTTTTTAGCATCTCGTCATAGGAACCTTTATTAACAACCAAATTCCGAATTTTTTTGGAATTTATTAAAACCTCATGAATCCCCAGCCGGCCTTTGTAACCGGTATTTTCACACACCGGACAACCCACCGGCCGGTAAACGGTCACCGGCTCGCCCTGACCGAGATTTAAAGCATGGTAAGCAGGGTCATCGGGGCCAATCTCTACCGGTACCTTGCAATCGGGGCAAAGCCTTCTAACCAAACGCTGGGCTACCACTCCCAACAGGGACGCCGCCACCATATAGGGCTCTATTCCCATTTCTACCAGGCGTCCTACCGTTGATACCGCATCGTTGGTGTGGATGGTAGAAAGAACCAGGTGACCGGTATTGGCAGCTTTGACCCCAATCTCGGCGGTTTCCCGGTCCCGGATTTCCCCCACCATGATAATATCCGGGTCAAGACGCAGGATAGAGCGCAAGCCCACCGCAAAGGTCAGCCCCGCTTTGGGATTTACCTGGATTTGGGTAACCCCGGGCATCACGTATTCCACCGGGTCTTCAATGGTTATGATATTTTTCGCCGGGTCGTGAATTTGGTTTAAAGCAGCATACAAAGTGGTGGTTTTTCCGCTTCCGGTAGGGCCGGCAATTAAAATCATGCCGTAGGGCTGAGAAAGGATTTTATTAAATCTTTCGCTGTTCTTACCGGAAAGTCCCAGTCGATCTAAAGTTAAAAGGGCATTTTCCTGATCCAGAAGTCTTATGACCACCTTTTCCCCAAATAACGTCGGAGTTGTTGCCACCCGCATGTCCACCTGGCGTTTGGCCACTTTTATTTTAATCCGCCCATCCTGGGGAAGCCGCTTTTCGGTAATGTTCATATTGGCCATTATTTTTATCCTTGAAGTAAGGGAACTTCTAATCGCCCGGGGCAAGGTCATAATTTCTCTTAAGAAACCATCTATCCTGAAGCGTACTCTTACCATATTTTCAAAAGGTTCAATATGGACGTCGGATGCCCTCTGGTTTACCGCTTGCAGCAGGAGGGAATTCACCAGCCGCACCACCGGCGCTTCATCAACCAGAACTTCTTCTGTCTCTTCATTTTTTAATACTTCCGGCTCTTCGCCCACTTTTTCTATATCCTTAATCGTTTCGTTTAAATCTATTGCTCCAAAAAAGCGGTTAATAACGGCATCAATTTCTTTTTCCGAAGCAATGACCGGGATAATATCCAGGTTGGTGGCAAGCCTTAAGTCGTCAATGGCAACAACATTTAAAGGGTCAACCATCGCAACGGTTAAGCGGTTGCCCTCGCGCTTTAAGGGTATTACCTTGTGCCTTTTAATTAGCGACTCGGGTACACTTTTTATTAAGGCCGGATCCAACGAATAATTATATAAAGCAACCTGGGGAATTCCGAGCTGAAACTCTAAAACCCCCATGATGTCCTGTTCCGAGACATAGCCAAGTTTAATCAAAGCTTGTCCCAAGCGTTCTCCCGTTCTTTTCTGATACTCCAGAGCTTTCTGTAATTGTTCTTCGGTAATAAGCCCATTTTCAACTAAAAAATCACCTAAACGCTTTATTTTTTTGCCATCTTTCGCTTCACTCATCTTAAATCCGCACTCCCAACGGATTTTACCGTAATAGTTCGTCAAAAAAACCGAAAATCCTCTATGAAAAATTCAAGGTTAACCAGTTACTTAACCATTCTCTCTTTATTTCCACATTTTCCGGATATTCTCCTATTTTCTTTAAAAGCATAAAAGCGATATCTTCCCGATTTTTTTTATCTTTATCCATAAAAACAAGTAAACCGTCGGGATTTAAAGATAGTTTTAAGTAAGCATAATTTTTCTCGATAAATTCCCGGATTTTTTCCCATTCATCTTCTCTTAAATACCCTAAATCCTTAGAAAGCTTTGCTTCCCATAATATTCCCAGAGCTACCGCTTCACCGTGAAGAATACCGGAAAACCCATGCACCCCTTCTATCGCATGGCCTATGGTGTGGCCCAAGTTTAATACCGCCCGTAATCCTTCTTCCCGTTCATCGAGGGATACAACCTTTGCTTTTATTTTTACTGCCGCCTTAATAATCCTTTGCCAATCCCTCGGACGGAGCTTATTCAGGTTTACACCGGAAAGCCATTCGGCAAGGCTTTCTTCCGCAATTAAAAACGCTTTATAAACTTCCGCCAGGCCCGCCAGCACTTCTCTTCGGGGAAGGCTTTTAAGGTAGATTGTATCAATAAAAACCATTTTGGGCTGGTAAAAGGCCCCTACCAGGTTTTTCCCCTGAGGAAGGTTAATCCCCACTTTTCCTCCTACACTGCTATCTACCATAGAAAGAAGAGTTGTCGGTATCTGAACGAAATTAATACCCCTTAAGTAAGTAGCGGCAAAAAATCCCGTGGCATCACCTACCACTCCTCCCCCAAAGGCCATAACGGTATCATGGCGACGCAGTCCAAACTCTATGGCTTTATCGTAAAGCTGTAAAATATATTCCATAGATTTTGCAACTTCTCCCTGGGGGAGAAAAAAAACGTCGGTTTTAAAACCTTCCTTTGTTAAACTTTCTTCTAAAGTTTTGCCGTATAAACCAAAGATATTTTCCTGGGAAACAATTAAAATCTTTTTCCCGCTAACTTTTTCTTTTAAAAACTCACCGGCTTTTAACGCCACTTTTTCGCCAAAATATACCGGATAACCATTTTCAGCCAGATTAATATAAAGTTTCCGGGGAAAGCGTAAACCATCAATAGTCAGGGTTTTTAGGATCGCGTCAGCAACCTCGCTTGAGCCTTTACCTTCGGTATTAATTGCGATATCGGAAACTTCCCGGTAAAATTTATCCCGGCGACGATAAAGCTCCCAAAGCTTTTCTAGAGGATCTCCGTGGTTAAGTATTGGTCTACTTTCTAAATCAATAAAACGCCGGATTATAACTTCCGGGGACGCCTTTAAATAAACCACCAAGCCAAGATTTTTTAACTTTTTTCGCGCATCCATTCGTTCCACCGTTCCCCCACCGGTGGCAATCACCGCATTTTGCAATTTAAAAAGTTCCTGCAGTTTCTTTACTTCCAAGCGGCGAAAGTACCGCTCACCATAGCGGGCAAAAATTTCTTTAATGGTAAGCCCGGTCTCTTTTTCAATCTCCCGGTCAAGATCTACAAACTCTTTTTTAAGTTTTCTTGCTAAAATCCTACCGGTATGGGTTTTCCCTGCTCCAGGAAGTCCTACCAGGATAATGTTCATCTTTAAAACCCTTTCCTACAAAAATATATAAAAAAGCCGGAAGTTGCTCCCCAAATCCTGCCAATTACCGCCTTCACAGCAACATCCGGCAAATTAACATCTTTAATTCATTATATGCCTTTTTTACCCTGAATTCAACAACTTTTGCATAAAAAAAGAGGGGAATTGCTAACCCTGCTAACTACCGTATCCACAGCAATTTCCCCTCAAAAAATTTTATCATCACTTTTTATTATAACCAAAAAAAGCATATTTGCAATAGAATATTTTATTTTTCTCATAAGTTACGAATTTTATATTTTTTTAGGTATAGCGAAAAGTTATAACACCACTTTTTTGTTTTTTTGCCCTTCAACATTATAGAAAAACCCACCGTTTTGTATAACTAAATCTTATGAAAAAGAAGGAATTTAAAAACTTATGCCGAAAAAAGTTATATAAAAGGTTTGTGAATTTTAAGACTTATTTGGCTTTTAAACAAGGGGAGGGTATACTTTGTGAATTTAAACCAGTTAGAAGCTTTTTGCAATATCGTGGAGCAGGGCAGCATCTCCAAAGCTGCAAAGTTAATGCATCTATCCCAACCTGCCCTTTCCACGCAAATTGCCGCGTTGGAAAACCAGCTGCAGGTTAAACTAATGGAGCGGACAAACCGCGGGATTGAATTAACCGAAGCTGGAGAAACTCTACTTTACTACGCCAAGCGAATCTGTAATTTAGTTAAAAATTTAAACGAAGAAATTGAGCGTTTAAAAAACCTGGAAGAAGAAGAATTATCAATTGGAGCAGCCTCCACCATTGGGGGTTATGCTTTACCCTGTAGCATTTACATCTTCCAGGAAAAGTACGAATCCGCCCGTATTAAGCTAACTATTATGAATACCGAAAAAGTTATCGAAGCCCTGTTAGACCGGCAAATTGATATAGGTTTAGTAGAAAGTAACATTGAAAGTAACGAATTTATCTCTTCTCATTTAACTTACGATGAGCTTGTCTTAGTAGTCCCCAATAATAGTTCATATAAGAGCAAAGAAATTATTACCATTGACGAACTAAGAACTCTCCCCTTTATTATTCGCGAAAAAGGCTCGGGTATTAGGCACACTATCGAAAAAGCTCTGGCGGAAAAAGGACTTAATATTTCCGATTTAAACATCGTAATGGAAGTAAACAGCATCGATGCCATCAAAGTAGCGGTGGAATCGGGAAAAGGTGTATCGCTGCTCCCGCGGTTTGCGGTAAAAAAAGAACTTCGAACCGGAAGTCTAAAATCCATCAAAGTTAAAGATATATCCCTGCTTCATCCTTTTGTAGCCATTACTTTAAAAAATAAAAAACGTTCCCTTTTGGAGAAAAAGTTTTTAGCTTTTATTAATTCTCCCAAAGAACGAGGATTCTGTTAAAAAAGGGCTGAAAGCGCTGCTTTCAGCCCTTTTACCTTAACTTAAAGGTTTGGCATCGGAAATGTACCACCTATTGTTGACCTTTTTTAAAGTAATATCGTATTTAAGAGGTTTTGCCACTAAAGAATCCAATTTTTTCTCGGGATATTTTATGGTAAAGAAATCACCGGTAACTTCACACTCCACTAAAAGTTTTGCCATATCCTCCTTTTGTTCTTTAATTTCAATTTTTTTATAATCAACTTTATATAGCACAAATTTGGTATCATTTTTTCTTAAATATTCCAAGTATTTTAAAGCACGGGATAGCTGGGGCTCAACATATACTTCCCGGGCTAATTGTTCTGACTTTTTCTTATCAGCAACTACTTCCTGGCTTTTAAAATCTTTTAAATCAAGCTCCTTATATATTTTTACAAGCTTACTTTCACCCTTTAAACCACAACCCTGAGTAAAAGCTATCGTTAACACAATCACTACAAAAAGAGCAACTACTTTATTAAGCCCTCTCATCTTACCCCATCCCTCCAAAAGCCACTTTATCGGCAACGCTAATAAATATTCGAGCTATCTTAATTTTTTCCTGCTTTAAGATAATAATATTTTAATCCTCTGGTTCCCAAAAAAGCCCCCACCAGTAAAGCCGCAAAAAATAACCAACCGTGCAGGGAGAAAGAAGCTATCCCTCCGATAAAAGCTCCTACAGAACAGCCAAAGGAAAAACGGGCACCTATGCCCATTAAAAAACCACCAAAAATGCTCCCCCAGAACTGGATTGGTTTTCGAATTTTGCGAATTCGAAATTCACCTGAGATTGAAGATGCTAAAAAGCCGCCGGCGATAACCCCAAAATTAACAAAGTTAAAAACAAGGGCCCAAAAACCATTTTCGTAAATTTGCCGGTGGCCCAATAAACCAAGAAATTTCCAGCTTTCAATGTTTATTCCAAGACTTTTTAAGATCCATAAACCCCAGAAGGAAAAGATGGTATTAACCCGCCAC
>NZ_BDJL01000117.1 GCF_001950325.1 Carboxydothermus islandicus | reverse complement strand
TAATTCTTCTTCTTTCCGTTCACCGGTCTCATGGTCTTCATACCAGAATCTTACCCGTTCCCCGTCATACTCTATTATTCGATATTCCGCTATCGCCGGCCGTGCTAAGTATCTCCCTATGTATTTAGCAGCTCCTTTCGCACTTTCCATTCGCCGCTTTGCATATACGTAAAATCCTTTCGGATATCGTCTGTATAACTTGTTTATAAGTACTTTTGCTTTTATACTTCTAGGGTATTTTTGTTTTATTAAGTCAAGTAAAACTTTTTGCCATGCTTTTCTTAAATATTCGTACGGTATAAACCCCACTTCTTTCCATATTTTGTTCTTATCTATTGCTCCTTCGGTCACCAAT
>NZ_BDJL01000116.1 GCF_001950325.1 Carboxydothermus islandicus | reverse complement strand
GAGAGAGGGGAGGAGTTGCTGAAGGATAAATAGAGAGGAGGGTATCATTTTGAGGAAGAGGATATTGATACTTGGGCTAACGGTGCTGATGATAGTGCTGTTTAGCACAAGTGCGCTGGCGGCGCAGTTGTTGGTACCCGGGAAAACAGTAAACGGAGTACTTTATAAAGGGTACTATGCGCCCACAGTAAAGAAACTAACGGTAGACGGAGTAACTTATTATCCCAACGAAATTTACCTGCCAAACGAAGCTAATCCAGCTCAATACCGGATTCACAGTAACTATTCGAAGAACACCGATGCCTGTGCAGCGTGTCACGCCACCCACACTGCCGTAGGGGGAAGCTTATTGCAGTGGGGTTCGGTGTATGACACCTGTATGGCCTGCCATGATGGTACCATCAGCACTACTTACGACGTAGAAAGAGGGGTTATCGGAACCAC
>NZ_BDJL01000115.1 GCF_001950325.1 Carboxydothermus islandicus | reverse complement strand
AGTTACCACATAACCATCAACAGACATTGTCGCTGTTTTTACATATTCAGTTGCACCTTTTTTGGCTTTGACAGTTAAAGTTAAAGTGCCACCTTGAGTAATACCTGCAAGATCATAATTATAAACTCCATTATTGACTGAAATTTGAGTATAAGGCAGTTCAACTCCTGCACCGGATGCACTTAAATATACCACATCAAATGTCGAAGTGCCGTCCTTGTCTAAAACAAATATATCAACATTGCGTGGATTACTTACTGAGGTTTTATTTGTACTTAGGGCAATATTTAAATCATCATTTCCTGCAACTGTCAAGTTAGCAGAACCAACATATTCAGGATAAGTAAAATCCATGTTTTG
>NZ_BDJL01000114.1 GCF_001950325.1 Carboxydothermus islandicus | reverse complement strand
GTCGGCATATACCGCACCGTTTACATAGTTGACCCGCGCAATTTTGTTCGGGTCGGGACTTAAAATCCGGGCGTTTCCTCCCTGTCCGTGCGGACTGTGGCAGGATTGACAGCCAAACTCAATATCCCACATCTTGGTAGCTGCAGCTTCGTGCCCTACTGCTGTTGCATCTTCATAACTTCCAGTGCTGTTGCCACCAGGTGCCGCAAATATCTGCACCGAACCTACAACGTTATGCCGGGATAAAGAACCTTCACTACCAGTTCCAAACATTCCGCCATAAGTGGCTCTATTAGTGGTTCCGATAACCCCTCTTTCTACGTCGTAAGTAGTGCTGATGGTACCATCATGGCAGGCCATACAGGTGTCATACACCGAACCCCACTGCAATAAGCTTCCCCCTACGGCAGTGTGG
>NZ_BDJL01000113.1 GCF_001950325.1 Carboxydothermus islandicus | reverse complement strand
TGCTTGCCTTTGGGAAGAAAGATTTCTTTTATCTCTACTTTGGGTGCGGCATTTACCCCGAGGTCCGCAGCGTTTATGACCTTTAACTCTTTTTTCTTGGCCTGCATGATGCCTTTCATGGAAGGATACCGCGGTTCATTTAACCCCCGCTGGGCGGTGACAAGGGCCGGCAGGGGTACTTCAACCACCTCGGTGCCACCTTCGATTTCCCGGTGACCGGTAATCTTGCCTTCCTCGACTTCAAGCTTGGTAACAAGGTTAATTTGGGGTAAACCTAAAATCTCGGCTACCCGCACCCCCACCTGGGCGGAACTGTCGTCAATGGCCCGCCAGCCGGCTAAGATAAGGTCGTATTCCATTTGCTGCAGCACTTTCGCCAGTACTTCGGC
>NZ_BDJL01000112.1 GCF_001950325.1 Carboxydothermus islandicus | reverse complement strand
CATTATTTTATCTACTTCTTCCGCATGGTTGATTATTTTCTTTAAAAAACGGGTATACACCCACGCTGGGGGTACCGTTTCACCTTTAAATCCGCACATGAACCGCAGTTGTCCGTTTCGTCCCAATTCCCGACGCAGTTTTTCTATCGTTTCATGTTGATATACTATTCCGGCAAGGATCGAGTTCCACATGGCTCGCACTGGATAATCGTCCCTGCCTTTGTTCCGCTCTTTCTCCAACTGTCTCATAAGTTCTTCATCCGGCATATATTCCAATACAAG
>NZ_BDJL01000111.1 GCF_001950325.1 Carboxydothermus islandicus | reverse complement strand
TACCTGCCCCCGCTCGATTTCCTTCCGGTCTACACCCCGTAATAACGCTCCTATGTTGTCCCCTGCTACCGCCTCGTCCAATACCTTCCGGAACATCTCCAGTCCCGTTACTACCGTCTTCCGCGGTGCATCCATCAATCCTACTATCTCCACTTCTTCTCCTACGGTTATCCGTCCCCGTTCTACCCGTCCGGTTGCTACCGTCCCCCGTCCGGTAATGGTAAATACGTCCTCTACCGGCATTAAGAACGGCTTATCTACATCCCGCTGCGGTGTCGGAATGTATTCGTCTACCTTGTTC
>NZ_BDJL01000110.1 GCF_001950325.1 Carboxydothermus islandicus | reverse complement strand
AGGTAGAAGTATGAGGAGACGGGAGAAGAAGGAAAAGAAACAAACGATAAAAATAGTAGATATATTAAGGGAACACTGGGAAGAATTTTTCCGAGTGTATGGGGAAAAGATTCCCAAAGAGATGAGAGAAAGTGTAATAGAAGCTGTAGAAAAAGCAATGAGATGTGGAGATCCTCAGTATGGCTATGTGGAATATGTATGTGTAAAATGTAACGGGAAAGAGAAAAAGAGAGTAGGGTTTACGTGCAAAAGCAGATTTTGCAATCGATGCGGAAAAATATACATAGAGAAATGGGTAGAAAAG
>NZ_BDJL01000109.1 GCF_001950325.1 Carboxydothermus islandicus | reverse complement strand
TTACCGCAAAATTCAATTCCTGACTCTTAAAAACCTGCCCGCGGCGCCGGGCTTCAGCTAACCTTCGGGGAGTGGGAGCCTCGGTACGCTGGTCTTTCTGCTCATCCGCCATAGCCAATTCCCCTTATGATTGTTAAAAGATTTTTTTCCATTAATTCCAGATAAATTCCGGTAAAATACGCTATCCCGGGAAGTAAAAGCCATAAAGTAAAGATGGCCAGTAAAATCTTTAAACCAAAAC
>NZ_BDJL01000108.1 GCF_001950325.1 Carboxydothermus islandicus | reverse complement strand
GGTTTGCGGTACGGGCACCCTCGCCCTCGGTAGAGGCTTTTCTCGGCAGCCTGGACTCGGTTGCTTCGGTACTCTTTCTTCCCTCCCCATCACCTCTCGGGCTTCACGTGGAACGGATTTGCCTGTCCCACTCCCTACAGGCTTGGACGCGCTTTTCCAGCCGCGCGCTCAACCTATCCTTCTGCGTCACCCCTTCCCTCAAGCGGGCTCGGGTGGCAGGGGATTTTCAACCCCTTACCCATCACCTACGCCTCTCGGCCTCGGCTTAGGTCCCGGCTTACCCTGGGCGGACGAGCCTTCCCCAGGAACCCTTAGGCTTTCGGCGGGCAGGATTCTCACCTGCCTTCTCGCTTACTTATGCCGGCATTCTCACTTCCTACCAGTCCACGCAACCTCCCGGTTACGCTTCCCCCCGGTAAGAACGCTCCCCTACCCATACTGGAAGTTGGAGGTTGGAAGTTGGATGTTGGATTGCTTTTTTTCCTTCTGCTTTTTATTCGTTATTTCTTTATTTTCTCTTTTTCTCTTCCTTCTCCAACTTCTAACCTCTAATCTCCAACTTCCAGTATGCCGAAGTTTCGGTGGCGTGCTTGAGCCCCGTTACATTTTCGGCGCAGAGTCACTCGACTAGTGAGCTATTACGCACTCTTTAAATGATGGCTGCTTCTAAGCCAACATCCTAGTTG
>NZ_BDJL01000107.1 GCF_001950325.1 Carboxydothermus islandicus | reverse complement strand
GTCCTCGACCTATTAGTACCGGTCCGCTCAACCGATTGCTCGGCTTACACGCCCGGCCTATCTACCGGATCTTCTCTCCGGGGTCTTACTCTGGATTGCTCCAGATGGGAAACCTCATCTCGGGGCTGGCTTCGCGCTTAGATGCTTTCAGCGCTTATCCATTCCGCACTTGGCTACCCAGCGGTGCCCCTGGCGGGACAACTGGTTCACCAGCGGTGCGTCCATCCCGGTCCTCTCGTAC
>NZ_BDJL01000106.1 GCF_001950325.1 Carboxydothermus islandicus | reverse complement strand
GTGGCAGGTTAAACAGGTCATGATGTTCTTCCCTTCATTGATTTCAAACTTTAATCCTATTGCTTTTACAGCATCAATCGAGGTAAATTCTGTTGCGTCAAATCCTACCTGGTGACGATAGGCTTCGGTGTATTTACCGGTTAATTCTTCTGCAGAACCATTGGTTCTTTCTTCACCGGTATTGTAGTCTAAGTTGGTGTTGTAGTCGGTATGACAGGCACCGCAGAAGAAGTTTAGTCCTGCTACATGGGTGACACTTTCCTCATTGCCCAGGTAGTCGCTGATATTCATCTTTACCCGCACACCGGGGAAGAAGTAAACCTTTAAGGTTGTTATAGTTCCCGGATAGCTTACCTTTAATACTGTGTACCCCTGGCTGTTGTCAATTTGATAATAAGTGGTTTTGCTGATGTCGTTGCCATTTACCCATACCTGGGTCTTGCCTGAATACGGATACCCTTTTATCCAGGTAATCTCATACCCGCTGGCA
>NZ_BDJL01000105.1 GCF_001950325.1 Carboxydothermus islandicus | reverse complement strand
GATTACTTTATTTTGATTTTGAATCTTTGTCATATCTAAAAATGGTGTAATATCTTTATATTCTAACTCTAAATAAGCTTTATACTGGGTATCATAAAATTTCTCTATTGTTTCCTTGATTAGAGCATAATCATCTTTTTCGTTTATGCTGCAACTCAAACTTAATATTGATATGACTATAATAAAAATTATTATATTTATTTGTCTCATAATATTACCCCATAATTTTTTCATATCTACAATATTTCTCTAAAATGGCTTGGGTTAAAATATCTCTTATTTCCCCCATAGTCACTAAAATAAAAATAATCATTTACAGTATGTTGGGCAAATTTTTGAGTATTTTTATCTACTAAAATTGCAGTATGATTATAAATACCATCTTGTTCAAAATCTATTTGCATTATTCCACCATTATTCAACTGACTAAAACTAGTAACAATAGTTACCCTTGGTCCAGGAGTATCTATTGATTTGTAACTTGTCATGTAGGACCAAAAATAAGTAACACTTTCCCAGTTTCTTGAACCACCACCAGATCCCGCATACCACCCCTCCGTATAACTTGAACCTGGTACCATCATTACTTTGTTAGCAATATCTGTCGTTGTATCATTTGCACCAAAACCATACCACAAAACTTGCGACGCAAAATTAGTACAATCACCAACATTTATCGGAGCTGTATAAAATTTTGGGTTTGGATTTTTTACATATTTATTTGCATAAAACACAGCTCTATAAGAATCATAGTTATGATTTTGAGCAGGTAAGCTAAAAATAGATACTAAATTTTCTTTATTTTCATCATAACATTTAATTTCTTTTCCATTTTTACTCTCAAAATCTGCATCAATACTTTTTTGCATTTCCTCCAAATTTAATTCTGGCAATTTCTTCGTTTTTGATATTTCAAACATTTCTAATTTCATATAATCATGGTTAATAATTTTCCAATTACCTTTTTCTTTTTTCAGTTCAAAACTATTTATCCCGGAACTAATAAACGGAGGATAAGCTTGCTGATTATCAATTTCCAATACTAAAATTACCTCAGCTTTATTATTTTTTACTTCAATTTTCTTATAATTAAAAGTTACTGGAA
>NZ_BDJL01000104.1 GCF_001950325.1 Carboxydothermus islandicus | reverse complement strand
GGTTTGCGGTACGGGCACCCTCGCCCTCGGTAGAGGCTTTTCTCGGCAGCCTGGACTCGGTTGCTTCGGTACTCTTTCTTCCCTCCCCATCACCTCTCGGGCTTCACGTGGAACGGATTTCCCTGTCCCACTCCCTACAGGCTTGGACGCGCTTTTCCAGCCGCGCGCTCAACCTATCCTTCTGCGTCACCCCTTCCCTCAAGCGGGCTCGGGTGGCAGGGGATTCTCAACCCCTTACCCA
>NZ_BDJL01000103.1 GCF_001950325.1 Carboxydothermus islandicus | reverse complement strand
ATGCTTTTTGCTTTGTAAGCTTTTTTTGCTTTTAAGTCATTAACCAGGCACTCTCAATAGAGTAATTTTACCGTTTTATATTGAATAATCTTTTAATGAGTATAATTTTCTCCCTAAATTTCCATAAAAATGGACAGAATTACCCTCTTATCCACAGTTTTGAACTGTGGATATTTTATAAAAAGAAAGTTTATCTACGTGTGGATATTTTCTAAGCTGCTGACACCAGACTTCTCATTTTGTCTGCTTGTTTTTCTTTAATTCGCCCCACTGCCATTGCCAACATGACACACAGCGCCAATCCACATCTCAGTTTCATTTTCTCCATCCCTCGGATTGTGTGCACTTC
>NZ_BDJL01000102.1 GCF_001950325.1 Carboxydothermus islandicus | reverse complement strand
ATGCTTTTTGCTTTGTAAGCTTTTTTTTGCTTTTAAGTTATTAACCAGGCACTCTCATAGAGTAATTTTACCGTTTTATATTGAACAATCTTTTAATGAGTATAATTTTCTCTCTAAATTTCCATAAAAATGGACAGAATTACCCTCTTATCCACAGTTTTGAACTGTGGATATTTTTTAAAAAGAAAGTTTATCTACGTGTGGATATTTTCTAAGCTGCTGACACCAAACTTCTCATTTTGTCTGCTTGTTTTTCTTTAATTCGCCCCACTGCCATTGCCAACATGACACACAGCGCCAATCCACATCTCAGTTTCATTTTCTCCATCCCTCGGATTGTGTGCACTTC
>NZ_BDJL01000101.1 GCF_001950325.1 Carboxydothermus islandicus | reverse complement strand
TGCCTCCCATAGCGGAACCGTAGAGCATACCCAAACGGTAGCAGGAATTTTACAAAAAATTGGCCTTGACGAGGGTTATCTAAGCTGCGGCACCCATGAGCCTTTTGACCGGCAAACCGCTTTATGGCTTAAACAAGAAGGAATAGAGCCATCACCCCTCTATAACAACTGTTCAGGCAAACATGCGGGCATGTTAGCTTTAGCCAAAGCTTCCGGCTATCCCTTAAGCGGTTACGAAAAAATAGACCATCCGGTCCAGCAGGAAATTTTCAAGTTTATTGCTGACTTTACCGCAGTGTCCCCGGAAAAGATTAAGATC